>NZ_JACHYZ010000002.1:0-797292 GCF_014193215.1 Rhizobium sp. BK112 | reverse complement strand
CTGCTCGCCGGCCGGCGGAAAGGCCGCAAGCCCGCGCTTCAGCGCGCCGGCAGCACGATCCCTATCGTTCAATACGGCGTAAGAGCGGACGAGCCGCATCCATCCCTCGAAATTGTTCGGATCCGCGCTGAGCTTGGCATCGAGGCTTTCGACCATGCCGCGGATCATCTGTTGCCGGTCGCCGGCGTTCATGATCTCGGCGGCTGCAACATCCTGCTGCGTGGGATTGCCCGGGGCAGCCGAATCGGCGCCCGGATTAACAGCTACCGGCGCGCCGCCATTCATGGCGATGTGTTGGTTGACCAGCGGCAGCCAGGGCGCATCGGGCGGCGATTGCTTCGCCAGCGCCTCGAAGGCCTGGCGCGCCTCGTCGCGCCGTCCCGCCTGCTCGCTGCTGAGAGCGATGTAGAAGCGGGCGCGCGGATTGTCAGGCTCCAGCGTCAGCGACTGTTCCAGCACCTGGCGCGCCTCCTCCGTCACCACGCCGTCGGAGACCGCCATCAGCGTCTCGGCAAGGCCGTCGAGCCGCACCGGGCTCGGGCCGAGAAGCCGGATGGCATTGCGGTATGCCACTTGCGCATCGTTGACGCGCATCGTGCGGAAATAGATCGGCGCCAGCACGTCCCAGCCCTTGCCGTCATCGGGCTTCTCGGCCAGGTGCCGTTCGGCCTTGGTGATCAGCACCGCCACATCGTTGCCGGGGTTTTCCAGCCGCGCTTCCAGCGGCTGCGAGGGCAGGTCCGGCCTGCCCGTCGCCAAGTAAAGACAGAGCCCGAGAACCGGCAGAACCAGGAGGACGAAGGCCTCGGTGAAACGGTGATGCCGTGGGGGTTTCGGCGTCTCAACCGGTTCGTCGGCAGAGACGGCGATCAGCCGGCGGCCGATTTCCGCCCTGGCGTAGTCTGCCTCCTCCGGGGTGATCAGCCCGCCACTGAGGTCGCGGTCGAGTTCACGCAGCTGGTCGCGATAGACTGCCGCCTCGCCCGCACGGATATTCTCCGCCGCCTTCGCTCCGCGCAGAAGGGGGTAGAGCAGGATGACGGCGACGACTGCCGTCAAAACGGCAACGAGAATCCAGAACAGCATACCGGCCCAAATACGTGAAGCGCGCCTTCATTCCAACTACCAAAGCCGGAATGACGAAGATTTGAGGCTATAAGCCGCAATTCAGAGCGGCGACCAGCTGCCGTCCTCGTTGCGGCAGGCAGCGCCTCGCGCCACGGTGTCCTTGCCGTCGACGGTCAGCGTATGGGTATATTGCCGGCAGTTCTGCGAACCGACCTGATAGGGTGCAGCCGCGACGACTTTGCCGGTGACATCCTTGCCTGTCCACAGCACCGGTTGGCCGACGGCGGCGCCTTCCAGCGCCCGATATTCCGCCTCGAGCGCCCGCTGCTTGTCGCTATCGTTCAAGTTCACCCCGCTGCGGCCGACGATGCCGCCCTGCAGCGCGGTGATGAAGGTGGCCGATGCCGGGGGTTTGCCTGAAAAAATGCCGCGCGAAGCAGCGCTCTTCGTCGTCGTGCAGCCGGACAGCGCGACGGCGACGAGAAGAGCGGAAACGATCATGCCTTGCGAGCGTAAAATCATTGCGTCGAACCACGATCAGGGGTCAATTTCAGCCGATCGAAGTGCAGCGTCCCCGTGTCAGCATTAAGGCAAAGCATGCTATACATTTGCCAGTATCTTTGTGACATCAAGTAGTTGCTCATGCAACATCCTTTGTGATGCCGGGCAGGATAAGCTTCGCCTTCAACCCACCCCATTCGCCGCGGGAAAGCTCGAGCCGTCCCTGATACTCGCTGGAAATCTCGGTGACGATCGAAAGCCCGAGCCCGGTTCCGGGCTTGCTCTCGTCGAGCCTGCGGCCGCGCTTCAGGGCCTCGCGGATCTGGTCCGGCTCCAGGCCCGGCCCGTCATCCTCGACGGCGAGCTCCACCCAGTGGCGGCGTGCGCTGGCCTCCGCTCCCTTGACGTCGTCGCCGGCCTCGACGGCCGAAAGCCGCACCCTGCTTTTGGCAAAACGCGCCGCATTCTCCAGGAGATTGCCGACAGTCTCCTCGAGATCCTGCTGCTCCATGGCGACGGCCAGATGCGGCGGCGAGACGACGAGATCGAATTCGGTATCGACGTTCAGCCGGCGCATAACGCGCACCAGCCGCTCCAGCGCCGGCTCGGCATCGGTGCGGGCGAGCACGGATTCGCGCTGCGCGGCGATGCGGGCCCGATTGAGATAGGACTGCACCTGCCCCTGCATCGATTCCGCCTGGCTGCGCACCAGCTCGCCATGGGATTTTTCCAAGACGCGCGCCTCGTTCAAGAGCACGGCGATCGGCGTTTTCAGCGAATGGGCGAGATTGCCGACCTGCATACGGGCCCGCTCGACGATGCGGCGGTTGCTGTCGATCAGCGCATTCACCTCGTTGGCGAGCGGCAGGATCTCGCGCGGGAAGTCGCCTTTCAGCTGCTCGCTCTCGCCGGCACGGATGCGCTCCAGTGCGGCGCGTGCCTTGTCGAGCGGCTTCAGGCCGTAGAGAATGGCCAGCGCGTTGACGATCAGGCTGCCGACGCCGAAACCGGCAAGCGCCAGATAGAGGCTATGGGAAAAGGTGCGCACGTCGTCCTCGACGACATCGACATTGCCGGTGACGCGGACGCGCGCGGCGCGCCCGTCGGTATCGAGCACGACTTCGGTTTCGGCCACCTGCACGCGGTTTCCGGAGGCATCGGTCACCTGGTAGTAGCGCTCGTAATTCTTGTCGAAGGGCGCTTCGACCACCGAGGGAACCGGAATGAGCGCAGAGCCGAGTGACGGCGACACCAGCGGTGCCGTCGTATAGGTGCCAAGCGGTTCCACCACCCAGTACCAGCCGGTCTTCGGCTGCGCAAATCGCAAATCGCCGAGCTGCGGGCTGCCGCTGAGCGCGCCCTGATCGCCGATCGTCACCGAATTGATGACGTTATAAAGCTGCGCCCGCAACAGATCCTGAAAACCGCGTTCGGCGCTCTTGCGGTAAAGGGTGGAGATCAACAGGCCGATCACGACGAGCGCCACCGTCGACCAGACTGTGGTCAGCAGCAACACACGTGCGGTGAGCGACTTAATTCGCATGTTTCGGCGCTTGGATGCGGTAGCCGAGACCGCGCACCGTTTCGATCAGGTCGACGCCCATTTTCTTGCGCAGGCGGCCGACGAAGACTTCGATCGTGTTGGAATCGCGGTCGAAATCCTGGTCGTACATGTGCTCGACCAGCTCGGTGCGCGAGACGACCTCGCCCATGTGATGCATGAGATAGGCGAGCAGGCGATATTCGTGCGAGGTCAGCTTCAGCGTCGTGCCGTTGACCGTCGCCTTCGAGGATTTGGTATCGAGCCGCACCGGGCCGCAGATGATCTCGGATGAGGAATGCCCGGCCGCACGCCGGATCAGCGCCCGAATGCGGGCCAGCACTTCCTCGACATGGAAGGGCTTGGTGACGTAGTCGTCGGCGCCGGCGTCGATGCCGGCGACCTTGTCGCTCCAGCGGTCTCGCGCCGTCAGGATCAGCACCGGCACGCCGCGGCCGGCGCCGCGCCATTTTTCCAGAACGGTGACCCCGTCCATCTCCGGAAGGCCGATATCGAGGATGATGGCGTCATAGGGTTCGGTGTCGCCGAGGAAATGGCCCTCCTCGCCGTCGAACGCCTGGTCGACGACATAGCCCGCCTCCTTCAGCGTGTCGGCCAGCTGCCGGTTCAGATTAACGTCGTCTTCGACTACCAGGATGCGCATCGGTTCGCCTTCGTCCGCTTGAAATCATCAATGTCCTGAATAAGCCGATTCCGCTTACATCGGAACCTTTACCGTCACTTTGCGTGGACGCTGCCCATTGCCCTGTACAAGAACGGTGATGATGCAGGTATCGCCCACCGGTTGCACGGACAGGAGCTGGCCGCCCGTCTGCTCGACGACCTGGGCTGCGGCGGCGCTGCAATCGCCTGCCACGCGCAGGACAAGGGTGCTCGTGGCGTCCGATGAGGGCGCCGATACCACCAGTCCGGCGGCCAATGCTGCGACGCTCAGAGGAAAGGCCATGTGTTATGCTTTCAAGGTAATGCCAACTTGTTCCGAATATGTACTCACGTGACCTGAATGGCAAATGAATGCGCTGTAATGCAGGGCGTTTAGAACTGTTCTCGACTGTTCGGGACAGCCGGTTTCAGCACCTGGAAACCACCGCCGCGGCAAGCTCCGACGGCCTTGCCCACGCTTGAAAATGATGCCCTCCGGCCTTGGGATCCACCCATTCTTCATCACCTCTCCCAAAGGCGCGGAGCCGGCAGCCCCCTCCACAGCCATTGTCTGCGAATCAGCCGCGCCGTTCCGATTCCGGCCGACGGCAGCCGGGATAGACCGGCCGATGTCCGCGCGCTTCAGCCCGCATCGGGTCGTCCTGAAATTGTACCGATGTTTCGTGTCATTCATGTCATCATTCCATCTTTTCGCCCGATCGGGGAAAGGCGCAGATGGCGCGGCGGAATGCCGATCGCCGCTTTCGCCGGCTGGTTGAAACTGTTATGTCCTTGCTGCTCCCCATTTCAGGCCGCTCCGCACCAATGCCAAAATCCTCCCGCTTCCGCTCGGCGCAGACGGTCACCGTGCTTGCCGTGACCCAGTTGATCGGCTGGGGCACGACTTTCGACATGCTCGGCGTCATGGGCCGCGTCGTGGCGCCCGCTCTCGGCCTGCCCAATGAGGTGGCGTTTGCCGGCCTGACGATCATGATGATGGTCAGCGCCATTGCCGGCCCCGTGACCGGCCGCTGGCTCGGCCGCTACGGCGCAGCCCGCGTGCTTTCGGCCGCGTCGCTGACCTTTGCGCTTGGCCTGCTGCTGCTTGCCGCCGCAAACGGCATCGTGCTCTATGCCAGCGCCTGGGTCGTCATCGGCATCGGCGGCGCGTTCGGCCTGTCGGCGCCGGCCTATACCGCCGTCGTCGAGCGCGAAGGGGTAAACGGCAAACGCGTCATCGCCATCCTGATGCTGTTCACCGGACTATCGAGCGCCATCTTCTGGCCGATCCTCAGCCTGCTCAACGAGGCGGTCGGCTGGCGGCTCACCTTTCTCGTCTGCGCGGCGCTGCAATTCTTCGTCTGCCTGCCACTGCATCTTTTCGCCCTGCCGAAACCGATCGTAGCGCAAGCCGAAGGCAGCACGGCCGAAATCGCTCCGGTACCGCTCACCAAGGCGGCGCGGCGCAAGGCGTTCCTGCTGATTGCCGCGGCGACGACGATCACGACCTTCATCACCTTCGGCATCTCGCCATCGCTGCTCGAAATCTTCCGCCAGTCCGGCGCCTCACCGGCCTTCGCGCTACAACTCGGCTCAGCGCGCGGCGTCCTCGGCATCTCGGCGCGTTTCCTCGACATGCTGCTCGGCCGGCGCGGCAATCCCATGCTCAGTGCGGTCATGGGCATCGCGCTGATGCTGATCAGTTTCCTGACGATGCTGGTCGCCAGTCCGTCGGCGCCGCTGCTCATCACCTTCGTGCTGCTCTACGGCTTCGGCGCCGGCGTCATGACCGTCGCCCGCGCGCTTCTACCGCTGGCGCTGTTCTCGCCGGGCGAATATGGCCTGCAATCGGCCCGGCTGTCGCTGCCGCAAAACCTCGCCAATGCCATCGCCCCCGTCGTCTTCACCGCCATCCTCGACCGCGCCGGCACCGGCCCGGCGCTTTTTGCCTGCGCCGCTCTCGCGGCATTGTCACTGGGCTTCATATTGATGCTGATGGGGCTGGTGCGCGGCGCCCACGCATCGCAGCCGAGTCCGGTCGCTCCGTGAGAGCCCGGCCCGTAAAATCAGCCATTCTTAATCTGTCTTGATTATGATCGACATCGAGACGAGAGCACCTTCGCGTCACCCAACGCCACCGCTGCAGCGATCTGGCAATGAAACGGCCGCCGCTTTTGGCGAATCTTTTGAATCGGTTGCCGTCGCCTTTTCGAAAATTGAATCCGGTGGCTCAGAAGTTGAGTCAAATTCAGGGCGATGCGAATCCGGATGGCTTCTCATCTACTTGAAATTTCAACGAAATGTAGATCGACCGCCGGCTGCCTGGGGAAATCAGAGCGGCCGCGTCACCGCCGTGCGGCTGTCGTAATCGGCGGCGATGCGCTTTTCCCGGAGCGGCCGCACGCGATCGATCGAGAGCTGATAATCGGGATGGGCCTTGTAGGCGGCAAGGGCCGCCTCGTCGTCGAATTCGCCGTAGACCACGAGATCGATCTCGGTGCCCAGCTGATCGGTCTTCACATTGGTGCCGATTTCCAAAAGCCGCGCATGCGGAATGCCGGTCAGTATGGAAAGCCCGGCCCTCACCTCCTGCAGATGTTCCTCCTGCACGGTGAAGAAGACGATATGGCGGATCACGCGGAAGCTCCTGTCAGATTTGTCAAAATGATGCAGCGACCTTGGCGCATCCTGTCAGACGCGCGGCGCTCCAGATCTCAGCCGGGCGATAACACGCGCGCCCCAGGCCTTCAACCGCGCGCGCATGCCATGCGCAGCATCGGGACGTATCGCCGCATCGAAGGCCATGGCATAGGCTGCGAGCTTTTCCGCCCGGTCGGTACCATTGACGATGCGGCGCGCATTCACCCAGTCCGCGGTCGTCGCGTTCAGGTGATCGGCAAGCTTGTGGCCGGTAAAGCTGCCCTGCAGCATGCCTTCGATCAGGATCGTCACCGCCGCGTCCATCTCCATCGCGCGGTCGGGATCAGCAACGAGGTCGATGCCCGTCAGCACGCTCATCGCCTGATAATTCCGCTTATGGGTGAGTTGCACCAGACCGCGACCGAGCCAGCTGCGGCCATCCTCATCCGGCCGCCAATAGGGCGTCTTTACCCAGGAAAGCCGGCCCGCGGCAAAGGCCGTCTCCAGGATCTCGACCGCGCGCCCATCGCTATCGGCCAGCGTCTCCCGGACCGGCTGCATCGTGTAGGCGGTCTCGTGATAAGCGGTTGCGAGGATATAGGCGAGCCAGCGCCAGTCGGCATCGGCAAACCGCCTTTCCCAGGCGTCGAGAATCGCCGTGATGCCCACTACCTGAGGCTGCGTCAGCTCTCCCTTGAAGAGTTCGCGCCGCACAGTATCGAAAAAGAAGGCCCGATCCATGTGGACAACCATTCCGCGCTTCCCATAAATTTCATGGTTAAAACCGTCTTAATCGATTAAAATCTATTTAATCGTTTAAAGTGTTTAAGCCACTGATTTACACACCTTTTGTCTTGTGCAATGCATCTTCTTGCCCTGAAGCCTTATCACGAAAAGAGGAGACTTCCGATGCAGATGCCTGCCAATGCCCCGACCACCATTCCCCAGCACGTTGTCGACCAGATGGAAAACGAATGGCGCCAGATTCGCCCTGAACGGGAAAATACGCGCCCGGCCCAACAGCCTCAACAACAACGCTGATATACGCAAAGCGATACCGACGTAAGCTCGAGCGCCACCCGCGCCCGATCAATGCCCCGGCCAGTCAATCGTGGCCGGGCGAATTTTCACAGTTGCCACAACGTCCCGATGGCCTGACTCATCACATCACAGCATCAAGCCGTTTCGCCAGCGTTTCCAGCGATCGGGTGAAAACTGCTGTATCATCAAGCGCGCGCGACAGCACCAGCGCGCCTTGAATGCCCGCGACGGCCTCCTCGGCGAGCGCCAGCGCCTCCTCCTCCGGACAGCCAGCCCGCATCAGCGCCGAGCGCAAGGCGCCGACCCAGCGGATGAAATAGTTGCCGATCGCTGCTGAAAACCGTTCCCGGGTCTCATCAAGCGCAAAGGCGCCGACGAGGCAGATGCGGCGGCCGGAACGGAAATAATCGTTCACATTCGCCCACATCGCCGCGATCGCCTGATGGGCGTCGTCCTCTCTCAGCGGCCGATAGATCGCATATTCGAACCAGGCATCGACCTCGGTGAGCACGGCGCCCGCCATCTCCTCCTTGCCGCCGGGAAAGAAGTGATAAAGGCTTCCCTTGCCGATGCCGGTGCGTTCGGTGATGCGGCTGAGCGACGTGCCCTCATAGCCGAGCTCGCGGAAGATTTCGGCGAGCAGCGGTACGATGTCGGCGCGTTCGTAGACGGTCTTCACCCGCGGCCTTCCCTGGTTCGCTTTAGAGACCGAGTTCGCTCAGGCCGGGATGGTCGTCCGGCCGTCGGCCGAGCGGCCAATGATATTTGCGTTCCAATTCCCGGATCGGCAGATCGTTGATGCAGGCGAAGCGGCGCTGCATCAGGCCGGCGGCGTCGAACTCCCAGTTCTCGTTGCCATAGGAGCGGAACCAGTTGCCGCTGTCGTCATGCCATTCATAGGCAAAGCGCACGGCGATGCGATGATCGGTGAAGGCCCATATCTCCTTGATCAGCCGGTAATCCAGCTCCTTTGCCCATTTGCGGGTGAGGAAGGCGACGATCTCGGCGCGGCCGGTGATGAATTCGGCGCGGTTCCGCCAGCGGCTGTCCGGCGTGTAGACAAGCGAGACGCGCTCGGGATCACGGCTGTTCCAGCCGTCCTCGGCGAGACGGACTTTCTGGGTGGCGGTCTCAAGGGTGAAGGGCGGGACGAGGCTGGACATAGGTTCTCCTGGACAAGGGGTTCTCCTGGACAAGGGGTTCTCCTGGACAAGGAGCTCTCCGGTACTGAATGCCAATCATTGTACCGATCGGTACAATGATTGGCAAGGTGGGACGAAACGGTGTTTCCCCTCAGAGGTCGCGAGGCAGGCTCCAGCGCAGCGGCAGGGCATCCGGGCGAAGCACGACCGCTTCGGGGGTGAAACGCCACAGCCGTTCCGCCCGTGGAAAGGCGGTAATCTCAGGGGACTCCAGAAGCACCTCGGCTCTTCCCGTCATCTGCAGCATGTCGCCGGTTGCGAAATCGACGAAGGCCAACCCCGCCTTCGGGTTGACGAGGAAATTGCCGAGCGTGTTGAAGAACCGATTGCCGGGAAAATCGGGAATGGTCAGCACGCCATCGGCGCCGACATCGATAAAGCCGGCGTAGCCGCCGCGATGCGACACGTCCACCTGCCGTTCACCATTGTTGCGATCGACATAGGAGGCGACAAAGAACGTATCGGCTCCCTCGACCATCCGCCGCGCCCGATCGTCGAGATGGCCGGAATGAAGCGGCGGTATCGCTGTGGCCAGATCGGGATCGCGGACAAAGGCGGAAGAGCGAGGCTGGATATATTGCGGGCAATTGCCGAAACTCTGGCCGACGCGCACGTGGAAAGTTCCGGCATCCGCCCTGCGGATCACACCGTTCAGCCGATTGCGCCGCCGGGTCTCGAGCTGGATGCCGAGCATCGCGATCGCATCGCCATCCTCCATGCCGGCGTCGGCAGGATCGGCCGGGTCGCGCGCCAGGCTGACATCAAGGATCTCCGGCTCCGGCGAGACCAAGAAACCCGGGTGCCCAGCCCGCACCGTCGCCCAGACGTCGCCCTTGGCATCGACCGCGCCGAGCACGATAAAGGGCAGCATCGGAAAGAAGGCGCGGTGCTGCTCCGGCATCGCCTT
Source organism: Rhizobium sp. BK112 (assembly GCF_014193215.1). Taxonomy (NCBI): domain Bacteria; kingdom Pseudomonadati; phylum Pseudomonadota; class Alphaproteobacteria; order Hyphomicrobiales; family Rhizobiaceae; genus Rhizobium; species Rhizobium sp. BK112. The sequence continues at coordinate 787,730 of NZ_JACHYZ010000002.1, read as the reverse complement.
GCGGAGGAAATTGCGTCCCGGCCCGTCCATGCGCTCGACGACGCCGACGCTGCGCTGCATGGCGAGTTCACCTTCATGCCAGGGTGACGGCGCGTCCTGTCTTGTCTGCTCCAGCATCACGGGTCTCCTTGCGGGCATGGTTTGGGAAACCGGGACGGTGATCCGCCCCGGAGGATCTTATGCGGCAAGGCCGATCTTGGTCTTGCGAAAGCCGACGAAGCCCGGCAGCGCCTCGATGCGCGCAAGCCAGGCACGGACGTTTGGATAGGCCGAGATATCGACATTGCCCTCCGGCGCATTGGCAATGTAGCTGTAGAGCGCGATGTCCGCGATCACGGGATTGCCGCCGAGCAGGAAATTGCGGCCGTCGAGTTCCGCCTCGATCAGCGCCAGAATGCGATGCGCCCGGGCGATCACCTCGTCGGTGCGGAAGTCGGCGCCGAAGACGGTGACCAGGCGTGCAGCACATGGCCCGTAGGCGATCTCGCCTGCCGCAACCGAGAGCCATTTCTGTATCCGCGCCGCGGCCACCGCCTCTTCCGGCAGCCAGTCAGTGCGGCCGTATTTGCGTGCGAGATAGACGAGAATGGCAGAGGAATCGGCAATGACCGTGCCATTGTCGTCAAGGACCGGCACCTGGCCAAAGGGATTGAGCTTCAGGAAACCCGGCGCCTTGTGGGCGCCCGCCGCCATGTCGACCTCGACCAGTTCATAGGGCACGCCAAGCAGCGACAGGAACAAATGGGCCCGGTGCGAATGGCCGGAAAGCGGGTGATGGTAGAGTTTCATGATGGTTCCTTTGGTCTTCCTGATCGACGGGACGCGATAGCGATGGCCGTTTCGAAACCATCTGCGGCGAATTTACTGCCTTCCATCTGACTACAGTAGAATGCTAATCTGGAAGGCATACTCCCAATTCATGGAAGGATAGGATGGACCGCCTCGACGCCATGACCGTGCTTCTCGCCGTTGTCGAACAGGGCAGCCTGTCGGCCGCCTCACGGCATCTGCGATCCCCACTCGCAACCGTCAGCCGCAAGGTTTCGGACCTGGAAGCCCATCTCAACGCCCAGCTGCTGCAGAGGAGCAACCGCAAGATCACGCTGACAGAAGCGGGCCGCTCCTATGTCGAGGCGGCGCGGGAAATTCTCGACCGGGTGGAAGAAGCGGAACGGACTGCTGCCGGCGAATACAGTGCGCCGAAAGGCGAGTTGACGATGACCGCGCCGATCGTCTTCGGGCGGCTGCATGTCCTGCCCGTCGTGGTGGATTTCCTGAAAGCCTATCCCGATATCAATCTGCAGCTGATGCTCGGCGACAGGCTGTCGAACCTCGTCGAGGATCATATCGACGTGGCGCTCCGGATCGGCAACCTGCCGGACAGCAACCTGATCGCCACAAGGCTCGGCGCGATCCGCCGCACGGTCTATGCCAGCCCCGATTATCTCTTGCGGCACGCCCTGCCCCGGCATCCAGGCGATCTCGCCGCGCATGACTGCGTCACCTTCGAGGGCATGGCCTCGGCGCTGAGCTGGACCTTCACTGAAGGGAAACGCGATCTCACCGTGCCGATCCATTCGCGGCTTGCCGTCAACACCGCCGAAGCCGCGGTCGATGCGGCCGTCGCCGGTCTCGGCATCACCCGCGTGCTCTCCTACCAGGCCGCACGCGCCGAGATGGCCGGCCTGCTGGTGCCGCTGCTCCAGGATTTCGAACCGCCGCCGGCGCCGGTGCATCTCGTCTATCCCGCGCAAGGGCTGGTGCCGCTGAAATTGCGGGCGCTGCTCGATTTCGCAACGCCGCGCCTGCGCGCGACGCTGAACAAGTCTCAGGCGAGCTTGCCCTCCTCCGCCTTGTAGAAATACTGGCTGGCGACCAGCCAGCCCTTCAGCGGCCGCAGCGGCGGAATGCAGGTGGCGAGCATGAAGGGGCCGGTGACCAGAAGCTGCACCCAGATCGGCGCCGAAAAGGCCACCTCCAGCCAGACGCCAAGCAGCACGCTCGGAATGCAGGCGAAGCAGATGACGAAGAAGGCCGGGCCGTCAGCCGGATCGGCAAAGGAATAATCGAGGCCGCAGACCTCGCATTGCGGCTGCAGCGTCAGAAAGCCCTTGAACATATGCCCCTCGCCGCAACGCGGGCAGCGTCCCCTGATGCCGGTCTGTATCGGAGGAAGTGGCGGATATTCGGTGTCCATGATGACCTCGTCCTATCTGGCGCGGAACATTGATTCCATCAATTCCGCACATTGAATGCATTCAATATGGTTACATTGCAAATGCATTACCAGTCAACTCGTCAGAATGCCGCAGGTTTCCTGCCGGCTGGCCGGGGCTGATCAACGGCAAACATGAAAATGGAGATCAAAGCGGCGCCATAACGGGAGCGCACCGAATGCGGCGGCCGCATTCGGCCATCCCGAACGGTTCGAGTCGCGGCAGATTTGATGGGTGACCGCTTCCGGCTTTCGGATGCGCCCGGTGGGTTCGGCCGCAACGCTTGAACGTCAGAAGAACGAGGCCGCCATCTCGGGCGGGCCTTCCAGCGCATGGGCCATGAATTCCAGCGCGCCCTGCAACTTCTCCCGGGTGATCGGCCCGCCGAGGCAGACGCGCACCGCCTCGGGCGCCGTGCCCTCCACCGTGAAGGCATCGCTTGCGACGACGCCGATGCCGGAGGAGCGGGTATGGCTGCCGAAGGTGGAGCGGGTCCAGCCGTTGGAAAGCGGCAGCCAGATGTTGAAACTGATCGGATCGGCGCGGTAGCTGCCGGCAGGCAGGATGGTGGCGACCATCTGCTGGCGGGCGGCGGCTTCGGCACGGATGAAGCGCAGGATCGTATCGGCGGTGCCATCCTCGATCCAGCGGGTGGCGAGCGCCACGGTCAGCGGCGAGGCCATGACATTGTTGGCGCGCATGGCGCTGACGAAGGGCCATACGGCCTTGCTGTCGGGCGCCACGACATAGGCAAGGCGCAGGCCCGCACCGATGCATTTTGCCAGTCCGCCAATATGCCAAGTCAGATCAGGCGCTGTTGCCGCGAGCGGCGCCGGACCTTGCTGCGGAATGAAGCCGTAGGCATCGTCTTCGACAATCGGCACGTGATATTTGCGGGCAACGGCGCAGATTTCCTCGCGCCGCCTGACCGGGATGGTCAGGGTCGTCGGGTTCTGCAGCGTCGGATTGAGATAAAGCGCCTTCGGCTTCAATCTCTCGCAGGCCTCGGCAAAGGCGTCGGGCAGGATACCGTCCTCGTCCATCTGCAGGCCGGTCAGATTGAGCCGCAGCTGGGCGGCGATCGAGCGCATGCCGGGATAGGTGATGACTTCCGAAAGCACGGTTTCGCCGGGTTTTGCCAGCAGACCAAAAATCGCCAGCAGGGCCGGATGGGCGCCTGGCGTGACGAAGATCCGCTCCTGCGACGGCACCAGCCCGCGACGGCTGAGCCAGGAGGCTGCAGCCTCCTTGTCCATGCTGGAGCCGCCGAAACCCTGATAGCGCAGCAGCGGAATGAGGCTCGCCGCCACTGCCGACATGCCCTCGCGCATGCGGGCAATCAGTTCCGGGTCATCCGGCTCCGGCGGCATGTTCATCGAGAAATCGACGACGGAGGCGCGGCGGGGATCGGGCGCGGCGTCGGGCGCAAAACCCTGGCGCTCCTTGTCGGCGCCACCGGTGACGAAGGTGCCCCGGCCGACATGCGAATCCACCAGCCCGCGCTTCTGCGCCTCGACATAACCTCTGGCTACCGTCGTGAAATCGACATTCAGCCGCTTGGCGAGTTCACGTTGCGGCGGCAGCCGGTCCCCAACCACCAGATGCCCGCTGCGCAAATCCAGTTCGATCACGTCGGCGATCGCCATATAACGAGGACTGCTGCTGCGGCTGAGATCGGGATGCCAGTCTTTCATGTCGTGATCCGTGTCAGTCTGATTCCTGATGAGATTGACGGTATATTGTTGCACAATGCCGCTGTCACGAAAAATGTCGCGCGCCAAGTTGGGGAAGCGACGCTGGCCGGTATGGCGCAGCTTTTTCGCACTCCTTGATACGTTTTAATGACGGATTGTCGCCGGATTTGACTGCTATTTGCGCAAATACAATCTGGCACGTCAGCATTGGTTTCCCAGAAAGCAACCGGCCGTCATCCACCGCGGGATCTCTTTTCCGGCAACATCCCCCCGGCGAGGCGCTGCGGATCGAGTTGATCGGGCTTTCACCCGAGTAGTCCCGGGTGAGCCACGAGGACGGCAAGACAATCGGCAGCGTCTTCAGCACGCATTGACGAGGGTTTGCCGCGAGCTATGGCTTCAGGCCGTCGCGAAAGCGTCAATGCCGGTCAACCTTGCCGACAGGATCCATAGGCGCGCTGCCTCCTCGGCATCGGCTGCATGGTCGCTGACACCGCCGGGTTCTCCATCCGTTGCGCGGATGGCGATATCGCAGTCCTCGCAATAGAGGCCTCCCATACCGTCGAGTTGCGGCGAGGTCGCCGCCCAGACCTGCGTGGCGGCCCCCTGGGATGGCGTCTTGAACGTCGGATCCATCGGATTGCCGTCCGCATCGATCCAGCCGGCACTGACCATTTCCTCCTTTGCGAGATGGCGCTGCAAGGGGGTAAAGATCTTGCCCGGGTGCAGCGAGAAGGCGCGGATGCCGCTGTCGCGCCCGAGCCTGTCCAGATGCACGGCGAAAAGTGCGTTGGCAGTCTTCGACTGGCCGTAGGCCCGCCATTTGTCGTAACCGGTCTCGAATTGCATATCCTCCCATCGTATGGCGGAGTTGCGATGGCCACCGGAGGAAACCGAAACGATGCGAGCGCCGCGCGAGATTGCCGGCCAAAGGCGATTGACCAAGGCAAAATGGCCGAGATGGTTGGTCGCGAACTGTGCCTCCCATCCGTCGCCGACACGCGTTTCCGGGCAGGCCATGATGCCGGCGCTGTTGATCACCATATCGATGCTGCGGCCAGACGCGACGAACCGCTCGGCAAAGACGCGAACGCTTTCGAGGTCGGAAAGGTCGATCCGATCAATCTCTACGCCATCGATGCCGGCGACCGCGCTGCGCGCCGCCTCGATGCTCCTTGCGCCGATGATCACTTTAGCGCCCGCGCCCGCCAGAGCCCGTGTGGTCTCGAGCCCGAGGCCGGAATGGCCACCGGTGACGATGGCGCGCTTGCCGGAAAGATCGAGACCGGCCAGAACCTCGTCGGCAGTCGTGTGGGCTCCAAATCCGGAGCCGATGGGGACTTGTTTGTCATTCATGATAATTACCCTTGTTCCGTGTTGCCGTCGCTCGGTACGACGGCTGCGAGAATAAGGCGCGGCCTCCAGACGATCTATGCGCTAGAGTCCATTATCTGTTCGCCATCGTCCGGATTTCTTCATGGACCCATTATCCGATGTTCTCGCACTGCTCAAACCGCGCAGCTATGTTTCCGCGGGGCTTGACGCTGGCGGTGCTTGGGCGATCGATTTTCCGCCCCCTGATGGCATCAAGTTCAACGCGGTGATATCAGGCGGGTGCTGGCTGAGCGTCGATGGCGTCCCCGAAGCTGTCCGCCTCGAGGAAAGCGACTGCTTTCTGCTGACGAGCCGCCGAGCCTTTCGTCTCGCCAGCGATCCGACTCTCGAACCGATCCCGTCCGATGCGATCTATTCGATCGCCCGCGATGGGATTGCAACTTGCGGCGGCGGCGGCGATTTCTTCCTGATCGGCAGCCGTTTTTCCTTTTCGGGAGGAAATTCGGACATCCTTCTCGGAATCCTGCCGCCGATCGTCCATGTGAAGAAGGATTCCGATCATGCCGCCGTGCTGCGCTGGTGTCTCGATCGGATGACGCGCGAATTGCGTGACCAGCAGCCGGGTGGCTTTCTGATGGCGGAGCATTTTGCTCATGTCATGCTCATGCAGGTATTGCGCCTCCATATCGCATCGCCGAATGCGCGCGGCGTCGGCTGGCTTTTCGCGCTTGCCGACCGGCGGATCGGTGCGGCTATCGGTGCGGTGCACGCCGATCCGGCCCGCAAGTGGACCTTGCAGTCGCTGGCTGAACGGGCCTCGATGTCCCGGTCGAGTTTTGCTCTTCACTTCAAGGAAAAGGTCGGGCTTGCCCCAATGGATTATTTGACGCGCTGGCGCATGCTTCTCGCAGGTGACCGATTGACGAACTCGGCTGAAGCAATCGCCGGTGTCGCCCTGTCGCTCGGCTATGAATCCGAAAGCGCATTCAGCACTGCTTTCAAGAGAGTGATGGGATGCTCGCCGCGGCAATATGGTCGTGCTCAACCGCCCGGGGCCATGCGAGATAGTCTCGGCACTCCGTGAAACCTTGATTGGTGCAGGCATCAGCGTTGGCCTGCCGAAATTCCGTCCGATACGGCCTTGCACCCGCCGTTCATTCTCTTACCTATTCAAGGAAGAATGCTCCGGCGCCCATCGGGATAAAAGCATGAATATCGATCCGATTCTGCGGTCAGTCGTGGCCGTCCGTTCCTCCATTCCGGAAGATGCCTTCACAGCGCAGACGCTGGGCACTGTCCGGGAGGGCAGCGGCGTGGTCATTCGCGACAACGGGCTGGTGCTGACCATCGGTTATCTCATCACCGAGGCTGAAGAAGTATGGCTCACGACCCATGACGGGCGCGTCGTTCCCGCGCATGCGCTTGCCTACGATCAGGAGAGCGGCTTCGGCCTGGTGCAGGCGCTTGGCCCGCTGAATGCGCCGGCGGTGGATCTCGGCGACGCGGCCACGGCCAAGCCCGGCGATCCCGTCGTGCTCGCCGATGGGATCGGAGAATTCGTCCAGGCAAACATCGTCGCCCGGCAGGAATTTGCCGGCTACTGGGAATATCTGCTGGACGAGGCGATTTTCACCGCACCGGCCCACCCCTCATGGGGCGGCGCAGCCCTGATCGGTTCGGACGGCAAACTTCTCGGCATCGGTTCGCTTCGCCTGCAGATGAGCCAGGGCGACGAGGTCGCCGATATCAACATGGTCGTGCCGATCGACCTTTTACCGCCGATCCTCGACGATCTGTTGAACCGGGGCCAGGTCAACAAGCCGCCGCGGCCCTGGCTCGGTGCCTTCTCCGCCGAGAGCAATGGCGGCGTGGTGGTGATGAGCGTGGCCGAAGGCGGTCCGGCCGCCCAGGCGGGCCTGCGGCAGGGCGATATCATCTCGGAGATCCGCGACGAGGAGGTCGACGGCCTGGCCGATTTCTACCGCAAGCTCTGGAGCAGCGGTCCTGCCGGCGCCGAGATCCCCATGCGGGTCCTCAGGAACGGCCGGGAAGCCTGGCTGCGCATCAAGTCCGCCGACCGCAACAGCTTTCTCAAGAAGCCTCAGTTGCAATAGCGGCGCGCCGGCGCCCCAAAACGCCGATTACATCCACCTCAAAGATTTTCCCGCGTGATCGTCAGGAAGCGCACTGGCTCGGCGCTGACTTCCACCTCGATGAGACCAAGCCTGTTCAGGGCAAGGTCTATCGAGCGCCTCGCCTGGACCTCCGGCGCCTGATCGAGCACGATCGACATGATACCGCGACGGAGATAGTCCTGCGTCTGCCCGGTCAATTCGTGGCCGACCCAGAAGGGCCGCCCGGCCTTGTTGGCCGCGAGAACCCTGGCAACGCCCTTGTTGTCGCCGCCGGCGCTATAGACGCCGATGATGCCGGGCTCCCGCCTGAGCGCCGCTTGCAACAGTTCGATGGCATTGTGTTCGTCGTCGAGATCGAACATGACTTCGGTGAAACGATGCTCGTTTGAAGCATGGTCCGAGAGATAGGCGGAAAAGCCGCGGATTCGCTCCTTATGGTTCTCATAGGCGCCGCTATGGCAGAGAGCGACGAAGGAGCCGGGGCGCTGCGCCAGCATGCCCGACATGTAATGGGCGGCGGTGCGGCCGGCGGCATAATTGTCGATGCCGACATAGGGCAGTTCGGGGGCCGGACGGGTCATGATCTGGACGACGGGAATGCCGAGCTCTGCGGCCTTGCGCACGCTGGTGACGACATCGGCATGGTCGGGCGCGACCACGATCAGCGCCGACCGGCGGGCCGTCGGGTTGGCGATATAGCGGGCAAATTGCGCCGGCTCGTTCTCGCGCACGAAGGTGCGGTGAACGACGATGCTGTCGTCGAGCGAGGCGGCGATGCGCTCGAACGCCCGGTTCAGGCGCGAATAGAAGCTGGTCTCCGGGCGAACCAGGATCACCTCGATCCGGATCAGGCCGCGATGGGCCACCGGCAGGCTTTGCCGGTATTCAAGCCGTCTTGCCGCGAGAAACACCTTCTCCACCGTCTCCGGCCGTACGCCGCCGCGATTATTGAGGACGCGCTCCACCGTCGCGGTGCCGACGCCGGCTTCCCGGGCCACATCCTTCAAAGTCACCTTCGTCACAGGCTTATTCACTCCCAAAGCTGACACAGCAGAGCATCCGCGCTTCGCACGGTCAATGATCAAATTTGATCATCGAAGCATTGGAATATCGAGGCGCCGCGGCAGTATCGTGGCGGCAATCCGGGAGGAGCACCGGAAGCATGAAACGAGATCAAGGAGCGTCCGCCGGCGATGGCTGGGGATGACGGAGGAACCAGATGAAGATCGCACTCGACCCGCATATGCACCGTCACCTCAACCTCAACGACCTCTGCCGCAAGGCGGCGGAGCTCGGCTATGAGCATATCGAGCTTTCGCCGCGTGACGATTTCCTGCCCTGGTGGGTGCGCCCGCGGGCACACAAGGAACGCATCGCGGAATTCAAGGCGGCGCTGAAGGATCATGGCGTCCAGCTCGCCTCGCTGCTGCCGATGTATCGCTGGGCGAGCCCGCATGAGGATGAGCGGCAGGCAGCGGTGCGCTACTGGAAGGAAGCGATCGAAATCGCGGCCGAAATGGGCTGCGATACGATGAACTCGGAATTCGGCCGCGGCCCGTCACCGGATCGCAGCCAGCGCTCCAACTGCTGCGGCGGCATGCACACCCACGAGCACAGCGAGGCAGCCTGGTGGCGCTCGATGGAAGAGCTCGTTCCGGTGTTCGAGCGCGAGGGTGTCACGCTCAACATGGAACCGCATCCGGAAGACTGGTGCGAAACGCTGCATCCGGCGATCGACATGCTGAAGACTATCGGCTCGAAGAACGTCAAATTCCTCTATTGCGCGCCGCATACCTTCTATTTCGGTGACGACATGGCGCGGATGATCCGCGATGCCGGCCCGCTGATCGCCCATGTGCATGTGGCCGATACCTATAATCACAAGGCGTCGTCAGGGCTGCGCTACATCATCAACCCGCCGGGCGCCAAGGTGACGATCCATCAGCACATGGATATGTACCAGGGCGAGATCAATTGGGATGTGTTCTTCTCCTCGCTCGCCGCTGTCGGCTTCGACGGCATCATCACCGCCTGCGTCTTCGGCTGGGAAGACCGCGCCGATGAATCCGGCCGCTTCATGCTCGCCGAAATCCAGAAATATGTCGACAAATACTGGCCCGGGAAACGCGGCTGACTCTCGGCATCACCACTATCAGGAACAGAACCGTGACCATCACGATTACGACAGCCCCCTGCTGCTGGGGCGTTGATGACGTCAGCAATCCGAACCTTCCCGCCTGGGAGCGCGTCTTCGACGAGGCCGCCGCCGCCGGCTATGGCGGCCTTGAGCTCGGGCCCTACGGCTACGTGCCGCTCGACGATGCGCTGGTCGCCAAGGCGCTTGCCGAACGCAATCTGTTCATCGTCGCCGGCACGATCTTCGACGATCTGGTCTCTCCCGACAACCGGGAGACATTGCTGCGGCAGACCGACGAAATCTGCGCCGTGATCACCCGGCTGCCGCAGCCGGAACAGGTGGCGGGCCAGCGGTTCAGGACGCCCTATCTCACGGTCATGGACTGGGGCCATGACGAGCGAGACTATGCCGCCGGCCATTCCGATCGTGCGCCGCGCCTCGACGACAAGGCCTGGGCCGGGATGATCGCCAATATCACGGCGATCGCCGAACTTGCTCAGCGCAAATACGGCGTTCGCGCCGTCATCCATCCGCATGCGGGCGGCTATATCGAATTCGCCGACGAGATCGAGCGGGTGGCGGCCGACATTCCGCAGGCAGTCGCCGGCTTCTGCCTCGACACCGGCCATACTTATTATGCCGGCATGGACCCGGTGGAGACGCTGCGCCGCTATGCCGACCGGCTCGACTACGTCCATTTCAAGGATATCGACCAGGCCGTCTTCGACCGCGTGCTCGGTGAAAGGATCCGCTTCTTCGAGGCCTGCGGACAGGGCGTGATGTGCCCGATCGGCCGCGGCGTCATCGACTACCCCGCCGTCAAGCGGACGCTCGAGGAGATCGGTTATCACGGCTTCATCACCGTCGAGCAGGAGCGCGATCCGAGGAATGTCGCCGGCAGCCTCGACGATGTGAAGCAAAGCCGCGATTACCTCAGGTCCGTTGGTTTTTAGGGAAAACACTATGACGAATGACAGGCGAAAGCCGATCCGCTGGGGCATGGTCGGCGGCGGCAAAGGCAGCCAGATCGGCTATATTCATCGCTCGGCGGCGCATCGCGACGACGTCTTTGCCCTTGCGGCGGGTGCCTTCGATATCGATCCCGAGCGCGGGCGCGCCTTCGGTCTAGATCTCGGGCTCGACGCAGCCCGCAGCTACCCGGACTATGCGACGATGTTTGCCGCCGAAGCCGCACGCGCCGACGGTATCGAAGCGGTGTCGATCGCAACTCCCAACAATACCCATTTCGCGATCTGCAAGGCAGCTCTCGAACATGATCTGCATGTGATCTGCGAAAAGCCGCTCTGCTTTACCATCGCCGAAGCCGAGGAGTTGAAGGCGCTGTCAAAAGCGCGCGGTCGGATCGTCGGCGTGACCTATGGCTATGCCGGCCATCAGATGATCGAGCAGGCGCGCGCCATGGTCAGGAATGGCGATCTCGGTGAGATCCGCATCGTCAACCTGCAATTTGCCCACGGCTTCCACAGTGCTGCGGTGGAGGAGCAGAACCCGTCGACGCGCTGGCGTGTCGATCCGAAATTCGCGGGCCCCAGCTATGTCCTCGGCGACGTCGGAACCCATCCGCTCTACATTGCCAAGGTCATTCTGCCGCACCTCAAGATCAGCCGCCTCCTCTGCACCCGCCAGAGCTTCGTCAAAAGCCGCGCGCCGCTGGAGGACAATGCGGTGACCCTGATGGAATACGACAATGGCGCGATCGCCACCATCTGGTCGAGCGCCGTCAATGCCGGCTCCATGCACGGCCAGAAGATCCGCATCGTCGGCTCGAAGGCCAGCATCGAATGGTGGGATGAGCGGCCGAACCAGCTCTCCTACGAAATCCAGGGGGAACCCGCCCGCATTCTCGAGCGCGGCATGGACTATCTCTATCCCGAGGCCAGGATCGACGACCGCATCGGCGGCGGCCATCCGGAAGGCCTTTTCGAAGCCTGGGCGAACCTCTACCGTCGCTTCGGCTTTGCCATCAACAGAGCGCGCGGCCTCGCGCCGGCGGGCATTGAGGATCTTGTCTTTCCCGATGTCGATGCCGGGCTGGAAGGGGTGCGCTGGGTGGAAAACTGCGTGCGGTCCGCCGACGCCGGCGGGGTCTGGCTGGATTATCGTTAGGCCGTCAACCGCGGTGTGACGCTATGCTCAGATAAGCCGGTCGTCATCTTCCGCCGCCCGCGGCGCGCGGCGACGTGTGCTGTCGTTGGCGGCTTTTTTCTGCCCGTCGGCTGATGCCTCAGGGACTTTCTTGAGGCTTTCGCCGCCGGCGTCGTCTGCGGCTGGCTGCGGGTCGCTCTTTTTTTCAAAGCGGATCATGGGTCATTTCCTGCTTCAACAGTGGGAGCGCTCCGCAGATATATCGGAGCGCTCTAGAAAAACGGCGTCAGACGGCAAGCGCAGTGGCGCAGCCTTGAACACTTCGGCTGTCGGACGAGGTCTGCCCAGGCATGGTTGCCCAGCCGCCCGCTTCGACAAACTGACGCTGCTTGTAGCCGTCGTTAAGCGCTTTGAACTCGATCAGTTTAGCGCTCGCATCCGGCGCCGCCTTGAACCGCTCGACGCAAATGGCCGACGCCAATTCTCCGCGTGCGGTATCGCCGGCGGCGGCGGCCGCTTTGCTTGACGTGCCGCCTGTGACCCAGCCTCCCCAGCTGAAGCCGATGATCATCGTGGCGATCGCCGTGACGACGCAGGCCCAGACGAGAAGCGTCTTGGATGGCTGGTAATTGTCGAAACGCTGGGTAATCGATGTCTTGCTGCTGCTCTGCACGGACATTGGAATTCTCCCTGTCTATTGTTCGGGTTGCGCCGTCCGGCGACGCCGGACCGGTTCAGGCTGGCCTCAGTATCCCATATCGCCCATGCCGCCATTTCCGGCTGAAGGGGCAGAGTCTCTTGCGGGAATGTCGGCGATCATCACCTCGGCGGTGATCAGAAGCGCCGCAATCGAGCCGGCGTCCTGCAGAGCGGTGCGTACGACCTTGGCCGGATCGACGATGCCGGCCTCGATCATATCAACATAGGTCTCCGTCTGTGCGTCGAAGCCCTGATTGTGATCATTGCTGCCGGCGAGTTTTCCGACGACGATGGAGCCTTCGAACCCGGCATTGTCGGCGATCTGCCGGATCGGGGCTTCAAGCGCCCTGAGCACGATCGAGATGCCGGCCGTCACGTCGGCGTTGTCGCCGGTCAAACCCGTCAGCGCCGACTTCGCGCGCAACAGTGCCACGCCGCCGCCCGGCACGATGCCCTCTTCGACCGCCGCACGGGTCGCGTTCAGCGCGTCGTCGATGCGGTCCTTCTTTTCCTTGACCTCCGTCTCGGTCGCACCGCCGACACGGATGACTGCGACGCCGCCGGCCAGTTTCGCCAGGCGTTCCTGCAGCTTTTCCTTGTCGTAGTCGGAGGTGGTCTCCTCGATCTGCGCCTTGATCTGCTGGATGCGCGCCTGGATGGCCGCTTTCTCGCCGGAACCGTCGATGATCGTGGTGCTCTCCTTCTCGATCAGCACGCGCTTGGCGCGGCCGAGCATATCGAGCGTGACGTTTTCGAGCTTGATGCCGAGATCCTCGGAAATCATCTGGCCTGATGTCAGCACGGCAATATCTTCCAGCATGGCCTTGCGGCGGTCGCCGAAGCCCGGCGCCTTGACGGCCGCGACCTTCAGGCCGCCGCGCAGCTTGTTGACGACCAGCGTCGCCAACGCCTCGCCTTCGACATCCTCGGAGATGAGCAGAAGCGGTTTGCCGGTCTGCACGACGGCTTCCAGGATTGGCAGCATCGCCTGAAGGCTGCCGAGTTTCTTCTCGTGAAGGAGGATATAGGGGTCCTCCAGTTCCACGCGCATCTTCTCGGCATTGGTAACGAAATAGGGTGAGAGGTACCCGCGGTCGAACTGCATGCCCTCGACGACGTCGAGTTCGGTCTCGGCGGTGCGCGCCTCCTCAACGGTGATGACGCCCTCATTGCCGACCTTGTCCATCGCCTTGGCGATCATCTCGCCGACGCTGACGTCGCCATTGGCGGCAATGGTGCCGACCTGGGCGATCTCGCCTGACGATTTGACCTTCCTCGCCCGCGCCTGGATCTCCTTGACCACCGCAACGACGCCGAGATCGATGCCGCGCCTGAGATCCATGGGATTCATGCCGGCAGCGACGAGCTTTGCGCCTTCACGAAAGATGGAGGCCGCAAGCACCGTCGCCGTCGTCGTGCCGTCGCCGGCAAGATCATTGGTCTTCGACGCCACCTCGCGCACCATTTGCGCGCCCATGTTCTCGAACTTGTCGGCGAGCTCGACTTCCTTGGCGACGGTGACGCCGTCCTTGGTGATGCGCGGTGCGCCATAGGCCTTGTCGATGACGACGTTGCGGCCCTTGGGGCCAAGCGTGACCTTGACGGCGTTGTTGAGCAATTCGACGCCGCGCAACAGGCGATCGCGCGCATCGGTGGAGAATCTGATTTCCTTGGCAGACATGATATTGGTCCAGTTCGGTCTTGAGATACGGATCGGAATGCGATCGATCAGGCGGCCTTTTGAGAGGCCACTCCGATCTTTTCGACGATGCCCATGATGTCGGTCTCCTTCATGATCAGAAGGATCTCGCCCTCGATCGTGACCTCTGCCCCCGACCATTTTCCGAACAGAATGCGATCACCGACCTTGACGTCGAGCGGGTTGAGAGTGCCGCTATTGTCGCGCAGGCCCGGGCCGACTGCGACCACGTCGCCTTCCTGCGGCTTTTCCTTGGCGGCGTCTGGAATGATGATCCCGCCCTTGGATTTGACATCGCCTTCCGCACGTCGAATGACGACGCGGTCGTGAAGTGAACGGAATTTCATAGAGGTCTTTCTGCTGCCGGCGCATATGGCGGCTGCAACACATAAATAGCACCCGTGGCACTCGATTGATAGGAGTGCCAAGAAATATTATTCACGCTGAAAAATTCAGGAAATCATTTCGGCGGGATGTTTTGTAATAATTATGAATTGAATAGAATTTCTTGAGCCATTACGCTCCATTTTATTTACGTGACCGCGGAGTTAATTTGGCGTTTTTTATAGATAAATCCGAATTTATCTTGATTTAAACGCAATCCAGGCGTAACGATAAGTCTCGTCGATTTGGCCGACTTGGCTTCGCGGTGTCAGAGACCTACGACCCGCCATACACCACCGAATTCTCGATAGCGAATAATGACGTCGTTCCGGCGTGCATTTCGCGTATTCGATCCGGAATGAGCTTGGCGCTGACCGCGGATGTACCGGCAGCGCCGAGTTCGTCCGGTTCGGATCTCAACGATACAGGAAACGCATCGGCGTATTCCTGCGGAGGCCTTAGCCGTGACAAGCCGCACCACACAAACCGTCGTCCGCTTTTCATCTCCTTTCCGCCTGCCAGGTTTCGACGGGACACAGCCAGCCGGGGAATATCGCGTCGATTATGACGAGGAATTGATCGATGGCGTTTCCAGGCTTGCCTGGCGACGCGTCGGCGCTTTCATCCACCTGCCGGCGATCGCCGCACAGAGTTCGACGCTGCAGATGATGCCTATCCATCCGTCAGATCTCGAAATCGCACTCGAACAGGATCACCAGCAATCATGACCGCTACGCGCAACCCGCAACGCAACGGACGCCCCGTCCGACGCGAGGCAGCAACACATATCTTCAAGGTGGGGCAGACCGTCCGGTTGAAGGACGGGTTCTTCATCGTTCCCTCCAAACTCCCCGATACATACCGCATTACCGCCACGCTGCCTCCGAGAGGCAATGTGCTGCAATACCGCATCCGCAGTGACGACGAACGTCACGAGCGGGTGACGACGGAAGACAGCCTGGAACCGCTAAACCTATCGCCCGGCAGCGGCGCAACACTGATCGAGACAACGTTTGGCCACGGCCCGAATGACGGAAGGTTGACATCGTGAACAGTCATGAAGACGAAGGAAGACCGAACGCCTTTGCTGTCGGCAACAACAAGGGCGGCGCGGCCGGCCACTACGCCATGGACATCGGACGCGACCGCCGGATCGAACCCGCCCGTTCGTGGACCGTCTATCACGCGAGCGTTCCGACGCACGCGGACCATGCCGTGAACGGCGCGAGCCGTTCGCAGGCTGGGAGAGACATGCTGTCCTTCAATCTTCTCAACATCGGATACCGGAAGGAATGGCTCAGGCTATCCGACGCTGCGCAGATCGCTCGTGACACCCCGCCGGCTCATCCGTGGCGTTAGGATCCGGCCCCTACTCCGCCCTTCCCCCAAATCACGTGACAGCGTCGCAGGGCTTGCGCTGAACAGCGGCAATTCGGCGCGCCGATTTCTTCGCCAAGGCGCTCGAGCGGATCGCCAGCCTTTTTGAACGACGCCCTTTCGTTGACTTCGGACCGCGGTTGAAAGATGTTGGCGTCGTGCCATCTTGAGGGATGAGCCGTCCTTCGGAGACCAAGGGAAGTCAGGGAGTTTGCGTCCATGTTCGATCACGTCTCCATCGGCGTAAAAGACATCGAAAGAGCCCGCCGTTTCTACGACGCGGCGCTGGCGCCGCTCGGATATGAGCGGCTGTCCAATTCCGACACGATGATCGGCTACGGCCCGGAAAGGGTCGGCCTCTGGGTGATGCAGGTCGAACACCCCGTTGTTGCCGATCTGCGATCCGGGCTGCATTTCTGCTTCGTCGCCCCGAACGAGGCTGCGGTCGATGCCTTTCACGCGGCGGCCGTCGCCTCCGGCGGCACGGATAATGGCGAACCGGGGATCCGGCCGGATTACGGACAATTCTATTACGCCGCCTTCATCATCGACCCGGACGGCTACCGGCTCGAAGCCTATTTTCATAAAGGCGAGCTGTAACAAGCCGACTGACCGTCAGAAAACCGCGCATTTTCCCTTATAGGCTGATCTCAATAAGCCGATCCCGAGGGGTCGTTCAAATTATGGCGCTCGGATCCCTCGAGCGGCGGATTGAAGACGCTGACGAGGATCATATCCTGGTCACGGCCGCCGCGCAGCAGATGCTTGTCATGCTTGTCGAGCACATAGATATCGCCTTGACGGATCGGAAAGACGGTGCCGTCCATATCCTCCACCTCGCCCTCGCCGGCGATGCAATAGCAGGCTTCGAGATGCTGGCGGTATTCGAGAAGCGAAACGGTGTTGGCGCGCACGATCGTATGACAAACGGTAAACCCCATCCCGTCCTTTTCCGTCAGCAAACGGTGGCTCGTCCCATTGCCCCATTCCACAAAATAGTCGGTTGCTTCGACATCCTTCAGGCTGCGCACATACATTCCGCTCTCCTGGTGTAAGAAAATTTGACACGTCAGCGATACTGTTCAGATCCGCTTCCTGCAGTCATACTGGTGATCTCCATATTCGGACAAATGATGATTTCTATCGGATAGCTGAGGAAAACTTACAGATGACACTTCCATTCGGCGCATTGAGAGCCTTCGAAGCGGCAGCGCGTCTTTCAAGTTTCTCACGCGCCGGCGACGAATTGCGCGTCACGCATGCCGCGATCAGCCATCAGATCCGTCATTTGGAGGAATGGTTCGGACGTGCCTTGTTTCTGCGTGAAAAACGCGGCGTGCGGCTCGCACCCGAGGCCAAAAGCTTTGCCGAAACCCTATCGAGTAGTCTTGAAAGAATTTCCGCAGAAGCGGAATTATTGAAGCTCAGGACGAGATCCGAGATCACCGTCGGCTGCATCCCGTCCATCGCGACGCGATGGCTGATACCATCGCTCAGCGATTTCCTGGCGAGGCATTCGGATGTCACAATAAAGGTGGTCTACGCCATGGCCGAACAGCGTCTGCGTGAAACCGGCTGCGATGTACTGATTACGCTTGGCGCCGACACCTTCGAAGGCGTCGTTTGCCACCAGCTTTTCTCCCGCGCCACTCAACCTGTCGCCAGTCCGCGCTATCTTGAAAGAAAGGGCAGCATCGACCACGCGACACAGATCGCAACGGCAGACCTGCTCCACGACGAGACCACAGCGCATTGGGCGCAGTGGCTCGACAAGGCGGGCGTGCCGTTGACGCCAACGCTAAAGGGGCCGGTGTTTCAAGACTTCAATTTGCTCGCAACCGCCGCCAT
Source organism: Rhizobium sp. BK112 (assembly GCF_014193215.1). NCBI lineage: Bacteria > Pseudomonadati > Pseudomonadota > Alphaproteobacteria > Hyphomicrobiales > Rhizobiaceae > Rhizobium > Rhizobium sp. BK112. The sequence continues at coordinate 770,100 of NZ_JACHYZ010000002.1, read as the reverse complement.
TGCCGGTCATGGCGTGGCACTTTGCCCGGTCGAGTTATGCCGCCGCGAAATCGAGAATGGCGACCTGATCGTGCTCTCGGACATCGCGATTCTCGCACAGGAGAGCTATTTTCTGATCTGCAGGGCTTCTCCCCAAAAATCAATTTCAGCCTTCTGTACGTGGTTCAAATCGGTCATTGAATAGACGGCGGCCGGGGCGACAATCTCGATGCAATCACCCCTGAGTCAAGCCGCAGCTCTCGATATCGATACGCGGCAGCCGGAGGCTTCGAGCGCCTCGCTGGCGACGTCAAGGAACAGGCCGCGGAACCAGCGCGCCCGGCCGTCCGCCTGGTCGACGCGGCGATAGAGCATGGTCACGGGATCGGCCGGCAGGGAAAGCGGCGGCTGGCAGATCGTCAGCCCATGCAATTGCGCCATGCAGCGACCGATCGATTCCGGCACCGTGGCGATGGCCGGCATGGCCCTGAGCGCCGTCGGCAAGGCGGAAAAACGCGGCACCGTCGCCACCACCTGCCTGACGTGGCCAGTGCGGCTCAGCGCGCTATCGATGCTGGTCGCGGCATTGCCTTCGAACGAAACGGTGACATGGGCGACATTGGCGAAATCCTTGAGGCTCAACGGCGCCTTCAGCCGGAGCTGGGCTTCATCGTAGATGCAGATCGAGGCCTGATCGAACAGCGGCGCGCGGATGTGCCAGGAGGCCGGCTCTTCGTGCACCGAGACGCTGAAGTCGAAGACGCCCTCGTCCAGCCGGCGCGCGGCATCGCGCTTGTCGGAAGCGATGCCGATCAGCCGGGCGCCGGGTGAGAGCTGGAGAAGACGGGCGGCAAGCGGGCCGAAGAAGGCCGATTCGAGATTGTCGCACATGCCGATGCGGAACTCGCCCTGCCAGCTGGCCGGATCGAATTCGGCCTGCGGGCGGATGGCACGCTCGATGCCCGACAGCGCATCCTCGATCGCCGGGGCGATGGAAAGGGCCCGTGGCGTCGGCTGCAGGCCGCGGCCGACGCGCACGAACAATTCGTCATCCAGTGCCTCGCGCAGGCGCCGCAAAGCGGCCGAAAGACCGGGCTGGCCAAGCAGCAGCCGCTCTGCGGCGCGGCTGACATTGCGCTCCTGCATCAGCACCGAAAAGGCCAGCAGCAGATTGAGGTCGATCTTGCGAAGAGTGGCATCATTCATCATCACCAGTAATACCTGGCATGGCTACTATCAATTTGCAATAGGAAAGGAAGCTGTACATTTTCTCGTTCCCTGCCGCCCGGCAACCTCCCCCGATGAGGCGGCAGCAAATAAGGAACGATTTCGATGACTCTTTCCAAATCGCGAAACGGGGCAGGGCTGGCATTGCTGCTGCTCTGCGCCGCCAATTTTCTCGACGCCATGGATGTCTCCACCATCGGCGTCGCGCTGCCTGCCATCCAGGCCGAACTCGGCATGGAGGCGACCTCGCTGCAATGGGCCGTCAGCGCCTATGTGCTCGGCTATGGCGGCTTCCTGCTGCTCGGCGGCCGGGTCGCCGACGTCTTCGGCCATCGCCGCGTCTTCCTCTGGTCGCTGGCAATTTTTGCCACCGCCAGCATCGCCGGCGGCTTCGTCGACAGCGGCCCGACACTGATCGCCGCCCGGTTGATCAAGGGCATTGCCGCCGCCTTCACCGCGCCGGCCGCCCTGGCGCTGCTGCTCTCCGTCTTCGGCGAGGGAACGGCGCGGGCAAAAGCGCTCGGCGTCTTCTCCTCCACCGGCGCCGCCGGCTTCGTGCTCGGCATGGTGATCGGCGGTGCTGCGACGATCTTCAGCTGGCGGGCGACGCTCGTCATGGGCGCGCCGGTCGCCATCCTGACGCTCCTTCTTGCGCCGCTGGTGCTGCCGGCCGACCCGAAAAGAACCGGACCGCGGCCGGCCTTCGACTGGGCCGGCGCGCTGACCATCACACCCGGGCTCTTGCTCTTCGTCTTCGGGATCACCAACGCTGCGGCAGCGGGCTGGCAGGCCTTCCCGACCTGTTGCTCGCTCATCGCGTCGCTGGTGCTGATCCTGCTCTTCCTCGCGGTCGAAGCGCGCCATGCCGATCCGATGGTGCCGCTCGGCATGTTCCGTCGGGCCAAGCTTCGGCATGCCAATGCGATTGCCGCCCTCTTCCAGGGCGCCTATGTCGGCTTCCAGTTCCTGGCGACGCTCTACTATCAGAACGCCATAGGCTGGTCGGCCTTCACCACCGGCTTCTGCTTTGCGCTTGGCGGCGTCTTCGTGATGTTCCTGGCGCCACGTTTTGCCACACTCGCGCAAAATCGCGGCGCCACCGGGCTGATGGCGGTGGGTGTCGGCCTGCAAGCCTTCAGCTACATCTTCTGGGTGACCGCGCTCGGACATGTCGACCCGATCCTGCTCGTTCTGTTCTCGCAGATCCCGCTCGGCCTCGGTTACGCCCTGACCTACCCCTCGGTGCAGGTCGCGGCCCTTTCCGATGTGGAGGACGACAAGGCTGGACTCGCCTCGGGACTGCTCTTTGCCTCCTTCCAGATCGGCGGCGGCATCGTGCTTGCGGCCGCCTCGGCGGTCTTCGGCGCCGCGCCGCATTTCGGCTGGGACCCTTATGTCGCCGGCATCGCCTTCGTGGCGTTGCTTGCCATCGCCATCACCCTGCTTGCAGCCGCCGGTCCGCGGACATCGGCCGCCCGGAGACCCAGCTATCAGGCGGCGGAATAACCATCTCGGCCCGCACCCTGACCGGTGCGGGCTGCCCATCAACCGGTGCGATATCCGCAGCAAGATTCCCGTTGCGTTGCCTCAGCGAAAGGCGCATGGTCCCGCCTTCGGCAGCCATCGCACGGGCGCTGCCGACTGAGGGTTTTTATACCCTCGCCCCGACGAAAGGAGGACCGATGTCTTCCACCTCAGAAAAGCCGCATCTGACCTCGTCCGATCTCGACATGCTTCAGGGCGTGCTCGACGACGCCGGCTACGACGCCAGAATCCTGATCGATGACGAACGGGTTTTCAACGTCGCGGCCATCCTGCTGATCAGGCTGTTCCAAGAGGGCGTCACCTCGCCGGCCATGCTCTCACGGGCGCTCGAACACCATTTCGGCAAGCCGAAGGCCCCGCCGAAAGTGGTAACTCCTGTCTGTAACCGATATGCGATACAGGGATTGCCCCGCGAAAGACGTGCCGCCGGCTAGCCAGCCGCCCGGCTCCGAAGGATTATTGTGCGGAAAACCCTCTTGCTTTGTATCTCAGTCGCAGCGGCCGCCTATTTCGGATGGGTGCAATTCGGAGCTTACCAGCAACGGCAGCAGGACAAGGATCTTGCAGACATCGACAAGGAGCGCCGGGTGGCGCTCCTTGAGATCGACGGCTGCCAGGCGAAAGTGGATCTGCTTCTGTCGATGACCGACCGCCTTCTCAAGGCCGGTGGCATGCGGGTGCCACTCGATATCGGGCGGGATATCGAACTCTGTTTGGCTCGCGGCATCATGTCGGCATCAGGCCTGGCCGAGATGGAAAGAACGAAGCTGATCCGGCTGTTTCCATTAAATGAATAAGCCCTGTGGAAATATGGCTTTCCTGCGGCGATGGCCTTAATGGCACCTCAATTTTATTCTATGAAGAGGGCTCGCTGATTTGGCCGATGCGGCATTTGCGGTGACCGGTTTTCCGGCCCCGCCATTTTCCCGATCGCGAAAGCATGGTGACGTCCCGTCTCAACGTCGGGTTTGGCTTTCGGTGACCTCTCCGGTCATCCGCCTCCAGACTGCGATGCGGTTTCAGCAGGCATCATTTTCATTCCATCCCTGCGGCCCGGTGTTGTCGGGTTGCCCCTCATGACGATCCCGCGATCTCCAGTCGCGACCGACAAGCGGGGCGAATACCACGCAGGCCGCGGTTTTTAATGTCGATCCAAAGGGAGACTCATCCATGGCAAAAGGACAGGTAAGAAGCAATCGCGAGGTCCGGAAGCCAAAAAAGGACAAGCAAGCTGCGAAAGTGGAAAGCACATTCGCCAACCAGATGAAGACGGCGACCAAAGCCGCCCCGCAGGGCAGTGCTCCAAAAAAATAGGGGCTCGTCTCGAGCCCTGGACGGGGCTCTCATCATCGATGGCGCATAACAGCGCAAATCAAGATCGATTTGCGGAAGGATTATGCGCAGATTCAAAGTCACAGCGTGCCCTTTCGGGCACGCCGCGCTCTGGCGTGACGGGATCACGCATGAACGTGTTTTAAAGAAAACGGAAGGTGCCACACAAAATGACCCCTCTTCATACCATGTACCGCTTCGACTATCCGCTATTCCTCATTCGCTCAGCCGTGGTGATTGCACTCGGCTTTTCGACTGTCGCTGCCTTTCACGGCGCTATTCTGTGATCGAATCTGCGCGCCGCAGCGAGTGCGAGGAAATCCGGGTTGCCCCTTCGGGCGAGCCTGACGAAAACCCGAAGCGATCCGAAGATCAAACCGCCCTTTTCACCGAGAAGGGCTGGTTGAAGATCCTTGCCCAATATCGCCAGCCACGGGCCGGACGCAGCGCCTTCGAGCTTGCCGTCACGGTCGTCCCCTTCGCGCTGTTCTGGGCCGCCGCATGGGCGGCGGTTCATTACAGCTTCTGGCCAGGTCTCATCCTCGTCGTTCCCGCCGCCGCTTTCCTGCTCCGGCTGTTCATGATCCAGCATGATTGCGGCCACGGCTCGTTTTTCGCCCGTCGCGGCGTCGACGACTGGGTTGGACGCACGATCGGCATCCTGACGTTGACGCCTTACGACTATTGGCGTCGGGCGCACGCAGAACACCACGCCTCGGCCGGGAACCTGGACGAGCGCGGCGTTGGCGACATCGAGACGCTGACGATTGCCGAATACAACGCGCTGTCGCGCTGGGGCCGGATCGGCTACCGGCTCTACCGGCACCCGATCGTGATGTTCGGCATTGGACCGGCATGGCTGTTTCTCATCAAGCAGCGCCTGCCTTTCGGCATGATGCGCTCCGGCGCCCTGCCCTGGATCTCGACCATGGCGACCAATCTTGCCATCGCAGCGGCCGCCGCACTGCTGATCTGGGCAGTCGGGATCGTCCCCTTTCTGCTGGTGCATCTGCCGATCGTGCTGCTGGCCGGCGCTGCCGGCGTCTGGCTGTTCTACGTCCAGCACCAGTTCGAGGAAACACATTGGTCGAAGAAGCCGGACTGGCAGTTCCAGCATGCGGCCCTGCACGGTGCCTCGCATTACGACCTGCCGCCGGTGCTGCGCTGGATCACCGGCAATATCGGCATCCACCACGTGCATCATCTGTCGAGCCGGGTGCCCTACTACCGGCTGCCGGAGGTGCTGCGAGACCATCCTGAGCTTGCCGATATCGGCCGCATCACGCTCATGGACAGCCTGCGCTGCGTCAAACTGGTGCTGTGGGACGAACAGGCGAAGCGGCTGGTGTCGTTTCGCGACGCAGCCCGGCTCGCCGCAGCAAGATAACCGGCGGGCTCTGAGCGGTTCCGCTTTTGAAGCGCAGACCGCTCTGACCTTTTGTTTTTACGAAAATCCAGGGAAACCGGTTGACGGTTTCCCTGGAATCGGTCGGGCTTTTGCAGACGCAAAACCCCGCGCAGTTTCGCTTTAGCGATAACCCGTCACATCCGCCGGCCTGCCCGGCTCCTGCACTTCCACCAGGTAGCGCCAGCAATCCGGCCGCGAACCGTCGATGTCGTCGAAGCCGTAGGTCTTCGCCACGCCGCCACTCGATAGCGACTGGCCGTTCCAGCGGCCGCGGTCGGGATCGGCGGCAATCGCCGCAACGGCGCGGCCGAGGAAACGCGGGGTTTCGGAAATGGCGAAATGCGGCTGTATCTTCGTCGCATCGCGCCAGTTCTCCTCGCGCACACCGTAGGCATCCAGCATCATTTCGGAGCGCAGCCAGCCGGGTGTGATCGACACGGCGGTGGCGCCGTGTTTCGCCAGATCCTGCGCATGCGCCCAGGCCATGCGGGTGACGCCTGTCTTGACGAGATCGTAGAAGGGCGAAAGCCGGTAATGCGTGTCATTGTATTCGGCCGTTCCGTCGGTTACTTCCACCAGCAGTCCACCCGGCCGCTCGATCATCAGCGGCAGCGCGTAGTGGGCGGTAATCAGATGTGTTTCGATGCCGAGCCGCAGCATGTGCAGGCCCTTGTCCAGCGAATGCTCCCAGACTGATTTGTCCCATTCGAACAGCTTCTCGCAGCCCCAGATGTCGTTGACGAGAATATCGAGCCGGCCGGCTTCCTCGCGAATGCGGGCGACCAGCGCCTCGACCTGTTGATTGACGAGGTGGTCCACCTGCACGGCAATGCCCTTGCCGCCGGCAGCGGTCACCAGCTCGGCCGTCTCCTCGATCGTCTCCGGTCTCATATATTCGGATTGCTGCGCGCGTGTCGTACGCCCGGTGACATAGACGGTGGCGCCGGCGGCGCCGAGCTCCATCGCAATGCCCCGGCCGGCGCCGCGCGTAGCTCCCGCCACCAACGCCACTTTCTCCCGCAAGTTCGCTGTCACTTCTCCATCCTCCACGCTAAAACGGCTCTCACGCCGAAATGGAAAGCGCCCCGGGTTTCCGGGGTTGGTTGTATATAAACGAATGATCGTTTACATTCAACATGAATGCGAGAGGAATTTCATGCCGCGCCGCCGCACAGTTTCCGATGAACAGCTTCTCGCCATGGTGCTTGCGCTGATCCAGGCACAGGGGCCGGATGCGACGACCTTTGCGGCGGTGGCGAAAGCAAGCGGCCTTTCCGGCTCGACGCTGGTGCAGCGTTTCGCAACGAAGGCGGCGATGCTGCGCGCAGCATTGCTTTATGCCTGGGACAGGCTTGACGCGGAAACGGCGCGACTTGCCGGGACCGTGCCGAAAACCCCGGACGGCGCCGTCGCGTTGCTCGTCGGCCTGTCGCAGGACTACGGGGACGATGCCGCCGCCTATGGCGAAGGACTGCTGGTGCTTCGCGAGGATTTCCGCGATCCGGTGCTGCGCGCCCGGGGTGCTGCCTGGGGAACAGCGCTGATGGCTGATATCGCGCAATGTTTCGGATCGGCGAAGGCGCCGGAGACGATCGCCCGGCTGATGCTGTCGCAATGGCAGGGTTCGCTGCTCTGGTGGGGTTTTGGCGCCGAAGGGCCGGTGGCTGCCTATGTCGAGACCGAGTTGCGGCGTTTCCTCGGCGCGGTACCTGTCCATTCAGCCTAGGAGGCCGTGAAGATCATCGCCTTGATAAAATAAAGCAAGGCGGCGGTCGCGACGATCGTCGCCGATGTGAGCAGCAGTCCGATCAGGGTGACGAGACCATCCCGCTCCATCAGGGCAACGGCGAGCACCACCAGCGACAACACCGGCAGAATATTGCCGAAGGGGATCGGCAGCGCGATCACGACGGCGAGCAGAAAGACAGGAATGCCGAGAAGCGCCTGTACCGTTCGGCCGGTGAGGGCCTGCAGCCGGCCGGCGCGCACGAGCTTTTCCACCCGGGCGATCACCGGGACCGCGTGACCCACGATAAGATCAAGCGCCACGGACGAAACCCGGCGATCCCTGATGATAGCGGGCAACCAGACCTTCCGGCCACCCGCGACGATCTGGAGGGAGACCAGCGCAAGCGCGGTGCCGAAAACCATTCCGAACGGCCCGGGGATCGGGGTTAGAGCCGGGATTGCCAGGAACAGGATGGTGAAGGCGATGCTGGTCGGGCCCATCGCCTCCAGAGCCTCGCCGATGGAGAGTCCGCCTTTCGCCCGGGCGAGTTCCAGCATCTCCCGAAGCCGCGCGGTGGCCACACCGCGCGGTCGTCTATTTCCGTCGTGATCAATCACACGGTCCATTTTCAGCTGGTCGCGGTCACGCACCCTCGCCGGCTCCCTTCAGGGCGCTGGCAAGGGCTGCGCATTGTGGGTCGCTGCCGTCGAGAAGTTCTGCCGGCGCAGTATAGCCGATCGCTATGCTGACGACTGTGGCCGCCGCCCAGCCGTAGTCGCCGGCGGCGCGCTCGATGAGCTGCGGCCCCTGGGATGTCAGGCAGGCCCGGGACTGGCGGACGATCTCCACGGGAAGCCGGGCGCGCTCAGCCTGCTCCTGTATCTCAGCCTGCAGCGGACCGACGACGAGGAGGGCAAAAATCCAGCCGATGAAATTCGAAATCATATCCGGTTCCTTCCTTTGTTAGCGTTTGCGTGTGCAGAGCCCGCTCAGGCGGGCTGCTGCGGATCCCGCGTCTTGAGAAGGCTCCAGACCACGCCGGCGGCGATGATCGTGAAAGTGATGCTGAGCGAGAGCGCGGCCGGGAATTTTTCCAGGCCCAGCAGATCGGCGAGGAAGATCTTCGAGCCGATGAAGATCAGCACGATGGCAAGCGCGGGCTTCAGATAGCGGAAGCGATGAATCATCGCCGCCAGCGCGAAATAGAGGGCGCGAAGGCCGAGAATCGCGAAGATGTTCGAGGTGTAGACGATGAACGGATCGGTGGTGATCGCGAAGATCGCAGGCACCGAATCCACGGCGAAGATGACGTCTGCCACTTCGACCATCACGAGCGCCATGAAGAGCGGAGTGATGAACCAGGTCATCCTTCCCGTTTTGGGGTTTGCCTTTCTGACGAAGAACCGCTCGCCGTGATGTTCGTCGGTGACGTTAAAGCGGCTGCGCATGAAGCGGACGAGGACGTTCTTCGAGACATCAGGCTCGGCCTCCTTGACGAACAGCATCTTGATGCCGGTGACGATCAGGAACGCGGCAAAGATATAGAGAAGCCAGGCGAATTCGGCGACCAGCGTGGCGCCGACGCCGATCATGATGGCGCGCAACAGGATGACGCCCAGAATGCCCCAGAAGAGCACCCGGTGCTGGTAGATGCGCGGCACGGCAAAGAAGGAGAAGATCAGGGCAATGACGAAGACATTGTCGAGGGCCAACGTCTTTTCGACGACGAAGCCGGTCAGATAGGCAAGGCCCGCCTCGGATCCGAGATACCACCATACCCAACCACCGAAGGCGAGGCCGAGCGCGATATAGAGGGCGGAAAGCCTGACGCTTTCGCCGACGCCGATTTCCTTGTTCTGCTTATGAAGAATACCGAGGTCGAACGACAGAATGGCGATGACGAGGGCGAAAAAGCTCGACCACATCCAGAGCGGCGTTCCCAGCCACTCGACGAACAAAAAAGAGAGATCCAAGGATAGTCCCCTGTCGGCACTGGTTGTCGGAGAAGAGGTCCGACATCGCAAGAGTGCCGAAGCTCTCGCCAGAGGGGCCCGGACCAGCGGGTCGCACCGCAAGTGGGGTCTCACTTTTCAATAATCAAGCAGCGGCCGGCGCCAATTTTATATGTCGCGCGGGAGGCGGCAGTGCGAATGCGTCACTCGCCCCGCAACAGAAAGCCGGGAGCGCCGGCCGCCTCAGGCTTCCTCATCGTCCTTTACCTCACCCACGGTCAGCGGCCAGTCGACGACGTAGTCCTCGAGATCGTCGATATCGATCTCGTTTTCGCTGATCGTGCGGCCTCGCGCGGAAATGCCGGCGGCATGAACGGTTTCCGGGTCACCGGAGACGAGCGGGTGCCACCAGTAGAGGTCATGGCCTTCATTGACCAGCCGGTAGCCGCAGGTGGGCGGCAGCCAGGCGATATCGGGCACGTTCTCCTTGGTCAGCTGCACACAATCCGGCACGAAGTCCCAGCGGTTCTCATAGCTGGAGCAGCGACAGCTTTCGCCGTCGAGCAGCTTGCAGCTCACCGAGGTGAAATAGATATCGCCGCTGTCCCATTCCTCGATCTTGTTGAGACAACAGAGGCCGCAGCCATCGCAGAGGCTTTCCCACTCGGCGACGGTCATTTCGGCCAGCGTCTTGCTCTTCCAGAAGGGCAGATCGTTCATCGTTCGTTTCTTGCAACAGCGGCCCGCAAATTCGCGTGACCCTCATGCATCTCTCTTGTTATCAGCCGCAAAATCAATCAATTCTTCAATATACTCCTGGTACTCGGAGAATTCTCTCCTGGTATCGGAGAGCTTTGCGGCCATATGCGGGCCTTGCGCTTTCGTCGGAGATGACCGAAGCACGATCAGGCGGGAATACAGGACGTGCAGGATCCGGACAACCCAGAAAACGGGCCAGACAACGAGCCCGGAAAAGTGGCGAACGGGGCGGCGGACAAGCGGCCTAGGAAGAGCCGTCACATTCTGTTGCGCATCGATTCCTGGATCGATTCGACCGTCTGGAACGCCGGCTTCCGCGCCGCCGAGATCTGGGAAGACATCACCATCTTCTTCCGCCGCTTCCGCGTGCGCGGCTGGAAGCGCATGGTCTTCGAACTTGCCGGCGAAGGGCTGACGCTCGGGGCGGCCGGCTCGGTGCTGATGCTGCTGCTCGCCCAGCCCGCCTTCGAGGCGACCAAGGAGGACTGGCGCAATCGCGGCGATTTCGCTGTCACCTTCACCGACCGCTACGGCAACGTCATCGGCCACCGCGGCGTCATCCACCAGAATTCCGTGCCGATCGACGAGCTGCCGGATTCGCTGATCAAATCGGTGATCGCCACCGAGGACCGGCGCTTCTTCGACCATTTCGGCATCGATTTCATCGGCCTCTTCCGGGCCATGAGCGAGAATGCGCGCGCCGGCGAGGTCGTCCAGGGCGGCTCGACGCTGACCCAGCAGCTCGCCAAGAACCTGTTCCTGTCCAACGAACGCTCGATCGACCGCAAGGTCACCGAGGCCTTCCTGGCGCTGTGGCTCGAGGCGAACCTTTCCAAGAAGGAAATCCTCTCCACCTATCTCGACCGGGCCTATATGGGCGGCGGTACGTTTGGCGCCGCGGCGGCGGCACAGTTCTATTTCGGCAAAAACATCACCGATGTGAACCTTGCCGAATCCGCCATGCTTGCCGGCCTGTTCAAGGCGCCGGCGAAATATGCGCCGCATGTCAACCTGCCGGCAGCGCGTGCTCGCGCCAACGAAGTGCTGACCAATCTGGTGCAGAGCGGACTGATGACCGAAGGCCAGGTGATCGCCGCCCGGCGCAATCCGGCGACCGTCGTCGACCGCAACGAAGTGGAATCGCCTGACTTCTTCCTCGACTGGGCTTTCGACGAGGTGCAGCGGCTTTCACCGCGTTTCCACCAGCATTCGCTGATCGTGCGCACGACGATCGACATGGGCATCCAGCAGGCGGCCGAGGATTCGGTCGAAACGTCGCTGCGCGAATATGGCGAGGCCTATCACGCCAAGCAGGGTGCCATGGTGATGATCGAAAACGGCGGCGCCGTGCGCGCCATGGTCGGCGGCCGGGATTATGGCGAGAGCCAGTTCAACCGCGCCACCAGGGCACTGCGCCAGCCGGGCTCCTCCTTCAAGGTCTACACCTATTCGGTGGCGATGGAGAGCGGGATGACGCCGCAGACGACGATCGTCGACGCGCCGATCTCCTGGGGCAATTGGAGCCCGCATAATTATGCCAACCGCTATGCCGGCCGCATCACGCTCGAGACCGCGATCGCCCAGTCGATCAACACCGTGCCGGTGCGGCTCGCCAAGGAAAAACTCGGCATTCAGCCGATCCGGGCGATGGCGAAGAACCTCGGCGTCGAAACGCCGATCCGCGACGACGTCACCATCCCGATCGGCACCTCCGAGGTGACGGTGCTCGACCAGGCGACGGCCTATGCCACCTTCCCGGCCGGCGGCTACCAGTCGCGCCGCCACGGCATCACCCAGATCCTCGATTACGACGGCGACGTGCTCTATGATTTCGACCGCGACGAGCCGGCGCCGAAACGTGTGCTCTCCGAACAGGCCGACGCCTATATGAACCAGATGCTGTCGCGCGTTCCCTATGTCGGCACGGCGCGCAAGGCAGCCCTCGACAACGGCATTGTGACCGCCGGCAAGACCGGTACGACGCAGGCCTATCGCGACGCCTGGTTCGTGGGCTACACCGGCAACTACACCTGCGCCGTCTGGTTCGGCAATGACGACTATACATCGACCAACGAGATGACCGGTGGCTCGCTGCCGGCGATGACCTTCAAGCGCGCTATGGACTATGCCCATCAGGGTGTGACGCTGCGCGCCATTCCCGGCATCGAAAACCCCCTGCCCTCGGAAAAGGACCTCGCCAAAACCGCCGCCGCCAAGCCGCAGGACGGTTTGCCGCAGCTCATCCGGCCGCGCATGCTCTCGGTTCAATCGACCGACATCCTCAAGAAGCTCGGCGAGAAGCTGAAGAATGCCGCTCCGCTCGCGCCTGCGAAGGTGGCGAGCGCGGAGTAGTTGGCGGCATCACGCGCAGATTCAGAAATCCTCGACCCGGCAGATCTTCGGTGCCTGCCCCTCATCCGGCTGCCACCACCAACCGGGGATCAATCGGCGCCTATGTCGCGGCGCGGCATTCCACCCCGCCAGAATCAGTGGTAACCCTTTCATCCGATATGGTTTCCAAGGTCTTGACGTGTTTCGATTCCCCCTCTTTATCGCGATCACGCTGATCGTCGCCTTCGGCGGCGGGATCATGATTTCGCTTTATGCGCTGGATGCGACGCAGGGTTTCGGGGCGATCAAGCTCGGCGCCTGGGAGGCGTTTCCGGCGCTGCAGACGGTCGAAGCCGACCCTTACGCCAAGTCGCACCGGGCGCGCGCCGGCAAGCTGCTCTATGGCAGCGCCGAGGGCCTGACCTTTACGGCGAGCGTCGACGACGAGGGCGGCCGGCTGAATGCCAACTGCCGCTACCGCATCAGCGGGCAGACGCCGCCTGCCCGGCTCTGGACCCTCTTTACCGCCGACAATGGCGGCAATCCGGCGGCGGTGAAGACCGGACATCCCTCGGCGCTGAATTCCTGGACGGTGCTTCGCCAGCCGGACAGCAGCTTCTCGATCGAGATCTCCGCCGTCGCGCAGCCGGGCAACTGGCTGGCCTTGCCGGAAGCCGGCACCTTCCGGCTGGTGCTGACGCTGTTCGACACCCCGACCGCCGGCAGCTCCGGCGTGATCGACCTCGCCATGCCGAAGCTCACCAAGACCGGATGCGGCAATGCTTAGGATATTCTTCGCTATCCTCACCGGTCTTTTCGGCGCAGCGCTGCTGCATCTCGTCATCATCCTGTCACTGCCGCATTTCACCGGCAGGGATGCGGCGACCCGCGTGGAGGCGGAGGGCGATCTCAACAATTTCTATCTGCTCGCCGACCGGTATGACGAGGCCGGCCTTGCCAATGGCGACCCCTTCGTGCGCACCGCTGTCTGCTCCTTCGACATCGAAGATGGGCCGGTGCATTTCACCGCCAAGGGCAATGTGCCCTTCTGGTCGATCGCGATCTATGACAGCGCCTCCAATGAGGTCTTCAGCATGAACGACAGGACGTCGGTCGGCGGGGCGCTCGATGTGCTGGCCGGCGGTCCGATCCAGTTGACGGACCTGCGCAAGAACCTGCCGCAGGAATTGCAGCAGGCGATCCTGGTGGAAATGGCACGGACGGACGGCTATGCCGTGCTGCGGACGCTGGCGCCGCAGGCGAGCTTTAATGAGGCCGCGCGCAACTTTCTCACGGAAGCCGGCTGCGAGCAATTCACCGCTCGCTGAGGTTGAACAAGCGGTTACTTCTTGTTGACGCGCGGCGCGGGCGCCGGACGATGTTTCGGGCTCTCGGCCAAGCGCTCGTAGCGAACGCCGGTGAACCAGAGGATCTTGGCTTCGCGGGGCTCTTTGTCCGGACGACGCGGCGCCCGCGGCCGCCGATCCGCCAATGCGACTACTATTGCCATTCTCGTCTCCATGCACTGCCCGAGACGGATGAACTTGCGATGGATTTCACCCTGCCCGCCAATGTGCGGGCCGGCGCGTCCTGCGGAACCGGGATGACCGGACCGAGGGCATTCGCGCCTTTCCCACGGCACCTGATTGAAATACCGTGATGCGGAGTTTCAACGATCCAAACACTCAAATCGCGTCGTTCCTATCCGAATTGAGACAGATGACAGTTAACAGTTTACTAATATTCGGCGGATGCCAAACACAGTTCACCTCACTTCCTCTGTAACGCGCGAAGAGTTGATTTGGTTTCACGCCGCCCACGGAAAGACCGGGTTGGAGATCGACGCGTAAAATTAGAAACAATTCATATAGTTGGCATTGAGGCGGCAAGCTTACACGCGCGGAAAAAGGCGGTGTTGCAAAAATGCTTCATGAAAATATTTAATTGCGAGCGACTGAGATGCGCGTATTGTTGCTCTCATCGATCATACGTTTCCGGGCCCCGATCGATCGCGGATCATCCACGCTCTTGCCGGAATGCGGAGTGCAAGCGGTGTCTTTGCTGGTGAATTCTTCTTTCTCGCCTGATGATCTCGACGTGCTGCGCAGTGCGCTCGACGACTGGTGCGCGGAACGGCGCATCGACATCAGAAGCGTCGAGGCGCAGTTTGCGGCATCCACCGCACTCGACCTCTATCAAGCCGGTTACGACAGCCGCGAAAAGCTGCTGCACGCGCTGCGCGATCACAGGATCGCCTGAACTTTTCCGCAATCACAGCGGCGATACGCAGGCGGCCCAACGCCCTTTCAAACCGCGCGTTCTGATATTGCCGGCCAACCGTGCCGCGACACGCGTTGCGTGTATATTTCTGTTACATTTTAATAAAATCTTCAGCATGCATTAACCGTACCGGTGTAGGATTTATTCATAACCGTATGGCCCGACATGCGTTCCGCCAGCGCATATCGGCCTGTGGTCCCCTTATTCTGCGTTTTCGGGGTATTGTTGTGCGTGACCGGTTTCGAGACCTAGAAGGCCCCTTGGCCGTCAGGAAAAAGGACGTGGTATTGATGGCGACTGTCAGCAGTTTTGAGAACCTGTCGCATCCGACACGGTCCGAACTGCGCCAATTTGCCGAGCTTTTCATGCCGCTGTTCCAAGCCTCCTCCGACGAGGCCAAGCGCCAGGCGGTCGCAGCCCTGTCCCAATGCGAGAACATGCCGGCCGCCGTGGCGCTGTTCATCGGCAATCAGCCGATCGAGATCGCCGCCCCTTTTCTTGCCGCCTCAAAGGCAATTGCCGACGATACGCTGATCACCATCGCGCGCATGCAGGGTGCTGCGCATGTCAAGGCGATCGTCAGCCGCGATTCACTCTCGCCGAAGGTCATCGATGCGCTGGTGGCGCTGCGCCAGACCCAGCCGCGATCGGCCGCCGCCTCGGCGCCGATCACGGAATCGCCGGCAGTCCCGCTTTCGCCGACGCCCACCGAAACCAATGAGGCGGATGCGCTGGAGGAACAGCGGGTGGCCAACGAAGAGGCGTTGCGCGAGCGCCTTCTCGGGCTTGCCGGTCATCTCGGCCGTGCCGACGAGGACAGGCTCGGCCTGCGCACGCTCACCGACATTCAGGAGGCGTTGCTGGTGCGCTTCGCCCGCTCCCGCGAGGCGGCGCATTTCGCAACAGCCCTTGCCGATGCGCTGTCCGCCAGCCGCTGGCTTGCCGAGCGCATCATGCTTGATCTTTCCGGCCAACAGCTCGCCACGACGCTGACCAGCCTCGGCATGGGTTTTCTTGATGCCGTCTTCGTGCTCGAAAGGCTCTATCCGCATCTTGCCGAACAGCAGCACAACGTCACACGCGGCTGGATGGTGCTCGATGCACTTGATCCGGAAGAATGCCACGACCGTGTGGACGCCTGGCGGCGCGCCGATCGCTACACCTATAAGCCGGAGGCGCCGAATGTGACGCCCCCTCAGGAAACGCCGAACCACCGCTTCATCCGCCAGACGCCGCCGCAACGCGACATGCGCGTCATGGGACGGCGGTATCGCTGAGCCGACGAGGGGGCGGCTGTCAGCCGTCCTTGGCAAGCGGGATCACGTCTCCCAATTCCTCCGCCTCCAGCTCGACGATCCAGAGATCGGGATCGAACCTGCGTTCACGCTCCAGCATGGCGCGCACCGCTTCCGGCTCGGCTCGCAACAGGCGGATCTCGAACAGCCGGTCGCCGGCCTGGCCTTCGTCGAAGGCGGTCTGCGGCGCCGGCGCATAGAGCGTTTCCAGGCCGTCGCGAAAATGCTGGCGGATGAAGATCGCACCCGCCTCCTCCGCCCCCTTTTTCTCGACGGCGGCAAAATCGCCGCTAGCGAAGACGCGACGCAGGAGGGCGGAAACGAAGATGTCGGCGCGTAATCTCATCGGCGCGGTATAGACCGGCGCGCCGGCGGCGGCAATGCAGGGTCAGTGTTTGACCCATGGAGTCAGGGTTTGACGAGGGTCAGACTTTGACTGCGAGCCGCAATCCACCCCAATGCCGTCCGCGGACGGTGATCGGAGCGGAGATATCCTTCATCATCACGAAATTGCCGCCGCCCATGTCACGCCGATAGGTCTGGACGAGGAAGGGCGCGGTGCTGCGGCCGGCGGCAAGGCCGACGCGATCGGCAAAAATACGGCGATTGCGGCAATTGGCGGTGTTCCAGACGACGTCGCCGGGGCGCTGCGGCTGCGAGAATTTGCGGTTGTGGGTCGGCAGATAGCCGTTCTCGTCGATTGCCGCGCAGAAGGCGATACGCTCGTCCGAAGCTGCCGCGGGTTCCTGGATCGGTGGCAGCAGGCGATCGGTGAGTTCCGTGAAGGCGGCCATCACCTGGGCCGGATCCGAGCCCGGTATCGGCCGATAACGCCGGTCGAACAGAGCATCGAGCCCGATCTGTCCCTCGGCAACGGCGCGTTCGAAGGCGGCGGAAATCTGCCTCGCCACCGACTGCGCCTCCTCGATCCAACGGCTGTCGGCGGTCTTGACGCCGGCGCTCGCCGTCAGCTGGATCAGGGTTTCCGAGAGGCCGACGACGCTGTCGACGCGTTTTGCCGCCTGCTGCAACCTGACATTCGAACCGGCGACCTCGGCCGACATCTCGCCGAGTTTCCCGACGAAGCCGGCGCATTGCAGATCGACAGCCTCAGTGGTGTTGGCCATGACAGTCGAACTGTCGAGGATGCGGGTGATGACATGTTCCATGCTTTCGAAGGCCCCGCGCATCGCCTCCGACTTGTCGCGCACACCGGCCGCACTGTCGCGCGCATCGCTGCCGACGGCCGACAGCCGGTCGATCTTCACACGCAGTTCGTCGAGCGTCTGCTGGATGGAGCCGGTCGCCTTCGATGTCTGCAGCGACAGCGCCCGGACCTCGGCGGCAACGACCGCAAAACCCTTGCCGGCATCGCCGGCGCGCGCCGCCTCGATCGCGGCGTTCAGCGCCAGCAGGTTGGTCTGGCGGGCGATGGTACTGATCTCCTCGGCGATGTTGTCGACATCGGCAAGCGACTTGGAGAAGCCGGCGATCTCAGTGCCGATCTCGTTCGAGGACTGAACCATGTGGCCGATCTCGGCGACCGAGCCCGTCAGACGGTCGGCCGATTCCTTCAACATGTGACGAGCCTCTGCCGCCGTGCGGTCGGTTTCGCGCAACGATACGGCGACCGAGCGGTTGGTCTCGGCGATCGAAAGCGCGGTACGGGTGACATCATCGAAGGCGGAGGCATGCCGAGCCGACATTCCCGCCATATCCTGTATGGCGCCGGCGATATCGACGAGATCGATGCCAAGGGTGGAAGCCTCTTCGGCAAGGCGCAGCAGGATATGGCGCAACGCCTCGGGATCAGGGCCTTCCGCTTCGACCGCCGGTTCTCCGGCCAGATCGTCTATCGCCTTCAGCGCATGCATGCCGACGCTCCCCCGCCTCAATCAGAAAAGCTTCAGGCAACATGGTTAACAAGTTGCAAACAGCGGCCGCACCTTAGACTTAGGTTGTAGAGAGAAGGCCCGCTCGGTAACTGCGGAGCCGCTAGATCGCGCCAATTTCCTTGAGCTTCTTCAGCACCGCCTCGGTCGGCTCGCCGTTTTCGGGCAGGTTGTAGTGCTTCTGGAAATGCCGGATGGCTGCGCGGGTCTGCTCGCCGGCGACGCCGTCGACGCCGACATTGGCATAGGCCATGTTGGAAAGGCCCTTTTGGATCTTCAGCACCAGATCGACATTGGTGAGTCCGCCAGAGGGAACCTGCTTTGCGGCCGATGGAGACGTTTTGACCGTCTTTTCGGCGCTGCGGATCGCGGCTGCCACCGGGTCTTCCGCCGCCGCCTTCGAGCTCACATCCTCGGCCGGCTTTTCGGCGGGCACGGTCGAAGGGCCTGATGCATCGGTCTTCAGCGCCGCCAGCACCTCCGGCGTCGGATCGCCGGTCTGGGCCATGCCGACGGTCTCCTCGAAGAAGAGGATGGCCGCACTGGTGCGCGGACCGATGATGCCGTCGGGGGTGCCGTTATAGAGGCCGCGGCGCACCAGCTGCTGCTGGATCTCCATGACGAGCTGGCTCGGCTGCTGACCGGGTGCCGCCGGCGCTGGCGTCGCGTTGGTGGTGGCGGCATCCTCCGGCCGTTCGATCCGGAAGGTGGTGACGTCGCCCTGTTGATCCTCGGCCAGGCGGCGGGCGCCGAGCACGGCTGGAGATTGGGGATCGCGGGTGCGGAAGATCGGGTGCGGATGCAGACCCGGCTGATACCAGAGCGCATTGGCGGCGACGAAGGAGAAGATAACGACGAAGGTGATCGTGCCGCCGGCGACCGACGGATTGCGGCCGATCACGCCGCCGAGCGCGGATGCGCCCTGCAGGCTGAGCCCGCCGAGGGCGGCGGCGCCTGACATCAGTAGGCCCGGCTGCTGCCGTCCCCTTTTTCCCTTAGGCGATTTTCGCTTGCGCGCGGCCATCGAAGCGCCCCTCTTCCAGTTCTGCACCTGTATTGACCGCGCCCTTCAGCCGCGGCGGAAACTCGACAGTCGCACCATGGCCGGCGTCTTCGGCGTGTTTGGCGCCCGAGCCGTCCACCGCGATCTCGATGGTGATAATCGTGCCTTCGCCCGGCTGGCTGGCGATGGCGAAATGTCCGCCATGCAGCGCCACCAGTCCCTTGACCAGGGAAAGGCCGAGGCCGGAGCCTTCGAACCGGCGGGTATAGTCGTTCTGGATCTGGACGAAGGGCTGGCCGAGCGAGGCCAGCTTGTCGGCCGGGATGCCGATGCCGGTATCGCTGACCGTCAGCTTGAGGATGCCGTCGCGCGCCGCCGCATCGACCGAGACGACGCCGCCGGCCTCGGTGAACTTTATGGCATTGCCGACGAGATTGATGAGGATCTGCTGGATGGCGCGCTGATCGGCGACGATCTCGCCGAGGCCGCGCTGGATACGGCTGGTCAGCGTGAGGCCTTTGGTCTTGGCCTGCAATGCCAGCATCGATTCGCAAGATTTGACGGAGCTCGAAATATCGAAGGCTTCGAGGATCAGCTCATAGCGACCGGCTTCGATCTTGCTCATGTCGAGCATGGTGTTGACGACGGACAGCAGATGCGCGCCGGATTCGCGGACCAGACCGACATATTCGCGCTGGCGGTCGTTTTCGAACTTGCCGAAATATTCGCCGATCAGGATATCGGAAAAACCGAGAATGGCGTTCAGCGGCGTGCGCAGCTCATGGCTGACGGCGGCGAGGAAGCGCGATTTGGCGTCGTTTGCCGATTCGGCATCGGCCGCGCGGTTCTGGGCTTCGTCACGCAGCTGCTGCTCGACGGAGACATCGCGCAGCTGGGCAATGATGGCGGCAAGTTCGCCGTCGGCATCGCGCCGGGCCGTCATGTCCATTCTGAGATAAGCGAACTGGCGCTGATCGCGCGAGACCGAGGGCCGATCGAGGCGCAGATCGACGCTTGCCGCATCCTCGCCCCGGCGCATGTCATCGAGCGCCTGCAGGAAAAGAATGCGGTCGGAGACATGCACCTGCTCCAGAAAGCCCCTGCCCTTGGGATCGCGCATCCAGGCGAGGAAATCGCGCCGGTCGCGGCCGCCGACGGTCGCCACACTGCCGTGCGGGTCGAGGAAGAAGACGAGGCCGGGAGTGGCGGCAAGGAAGAAATCCTCGGCCGACTGCGTGGCGATACCGGCGGACGAACCCTGACGGGCGAGCGCGATGCTGCCGACGGCGGAAAAGAGAAAGGCGGCGCAGACCATGGCGACACCGGCCGGCAGCGCGACAGCCGGACTGGTGACCGCCGAAAGACCGATGGGCGCGGCGACAAGAGCGACCGACGAGAACAGCACGAGGCGGCGCAGGATCGCGAGCTCGCGTTGACGCACGGCTTCACCGCCCCCGGTCCGGGAGAGCCAGCTTGTCGCTGCCCGGTCTACGAGGGCCGTCACCCAGCCGCCAATGTTACTCAATACACGCACGCAATACCCGCCCAAAAGGCTGTCTATCGATCCGGACAATAGGCCTTGGCGACTTAAAGAAAGGATAAGGCAAAAGCGCAGTTCACAGCCTGAAACGACCGAATTTCCCGTTTTGAGGCATCTGGAAGCGTCTTTGCCTTTTGTGGTTAATAGCAGGTAAGCGACGGATTTTCCTCATATTTCAGCATTGCGTTAACTCCTGTGGCAAGGCGAGCCGGCAAAAGCCCTGCAATTGCAAGGAGGTCCTGCCCTGATGCTTAACGCCGATCGCTCGCATTCGACTAAAATGTCCCTCAAATGCCGTTCGCTAAAATTTGAACTAAATTTGCCGCAAATGCGCGTGAGTTTCGAAAAGCGGCATTCGCAACTTGGCGGTAGGGTGAAAACACACCGGACAACCGGCCTGATTCGGCGACAAGAACCGGACGGGAAACAGGATGGGCAACGACAATGTGGTTTCTGATCAAAGGATCCTTCTGGTTTGGCCTTGTGCTCGTGCTTCTCTCCGTCTTCAGCACGGAGAGTTCCGACAAGTTCGCCAGCGGCCCGCAATTGCAGCTTTCTGACGCCTTCACCGCGGCCAGCGGCGCCTATGACTATCTCACCGGCATGTGCTCGGAAAAACCCGAGGTCTGCGCCAAGGGCGGCGAAACCCTCACCGCACTCGGTTACCGGGCCCGCGAGGGCGCCCGCGTCGCCTATGAACTTCTCGACAGCCAGTTCAAGGACGAGGCGCCGGCGACCGCTAAGCTTGGCGAACCGCAGACGCCGGTCGCACTCAACATGCCTTCGCTGGCAGCACCCACCATCCAGGAAAAGGTGCGCGAGGCAAAGGCCGCGCTCAACCAGCCGATGCCTTACCGCCCGCCCGTCGAGGATGATGCCGCAGCCGAGACGGTGGTAACGGGCGCGATTCCGCTGCCGACGCCAAAGCCGGCGATCTGACGAAATTTCGCGGGCACCCGCCCGCAGTGCCTTTCGGTTTTACAGCTTGCATCGGTGGTCCGCATGACGCGGAGATGCCCCATGCCTGACGTGCCTGCCCTGTTTAATTCAGCATGTTGCTGCGTCGTGAGGATGCCCATCCCTCACGGCGTTTTTTCTATTGTTTGCGCAATTCCTGGCCAAACCGCTTCGCGCTTTGCCTGGGAAAACCGCTTCACACTTTTCCTGGAATTGCTCCGGTCTGCGCAATTCCCGGCAAAACCGCTTCGCGCTTTGCCTGGGAAAACCGCTTCACACTTTTCCTGGAATTGCTTTAGTGGTTCAAAACTGCCGGTCTTTCACCTATATGCACATCTAGAGCATTTCCTCACGCATTCCGGACGCAAAACCGCTGCGCACTTTTGCTGGAACTGCTTTAACAGTGAAAGGCTTCTCCATGGCATCCCTCGACCAGATCATCGACGACTTCGCTTTCCTGGACGATTGGGAAGACCGCTACCGCTATGTCATCGAACTCGGCAAGGCGCTGCCCGACCTGGCCGAGGAGAAGCGCACCTCCGAGAACAAGGTGATGGGCTGCGCCAGCCAGGTCTGGCTGGTGACGCATACGACAGGCGATCCCGACAACCCGGTCATGAGTTTCGAGGGTGATTCCGACGCCCATATCGTGCGCGGTCTCGTCGCCATCGTGCTGGCCACCTATTCCGGCAAGCCGGCATCCGAAATTGCCGGGCTCGATGCCTTCGAGATTTTCTCGAAGATCGGGCTGGTGGAGAACCTATCATCGCAGCGCTCGAACGGACTGCGCTCGATGGTGAACCGGATCCGCGAAGAGGCGAAAGTCCGCGTCGCGGCTTGAACGCGATCATGGCCGATCGGCTTTGAAGCAAACAGGCGGTGGATTCGCAAGCGCCCGCTCTGGTGAATCCAGTATATTCACACTTTCTCATAGTATAGGAATACATTCTAAGTCCGCCGGCAAAGCATAAGACGGGATCGCGCACGCTCTCTGGACATCCGCACGAATCATTTGCGCAGGCTCGAAATACTGGAAAGATTATTTTCCTCGCCTTGAAACGGCACACAAAAACATGAGACCGGCCCCTCACTCTAACCTACCGGGTTCGAGCCACAGGGTCTCGACCCATCCTTCGGCCCCCGTAAACGGGGCGAAGGTGATGCCGCGCCTGCGCGAACCGGACAGCAATGGCATGACGCCGTGTCGAGAGCGAAGTTCCACAAATTGAAAAGCCGGGCACTAGGCCCGGCTCTTGTCGTCGACGCTTTCGAAAAAGCTCAGCCGCGGCCGCGCTTGCGGCGCTGACCCAGGCCCATTTCCTTTGCCAGGCGCGAACGCGCTTCGGCATAGGCGGGCGCTACCATCGGGTAATCGGTCGGCAGGTCCCACTTCTCGCGGTATTCTTCCGGCGAGAGGCTGTGATGCGTCATCAGGTGACGCTTGAGGGACTTGAAGTTGCCGCCGCATTCCAAACACGTGATCTGCTCGTCCTGTACGGACTTGCGGACAGAAACTGCAGGCTTCTGCTTTTCGACGATCGCCGCAGCAGGCTGCGGAACGGACGTGTTGCTCAGTGCCGAATGCACGTCGGAAATCAGATTGGCCAAGTCGCTGACCGGTACAACATGGTTGCTGACATAAGCCGCGACGATGTCGGCCGTCAGTTCCACAAGCAGCTCCGGCGCATTGCCGGTCGCTATATCCGTCATATTCTTTCTCCTGTTAGCATGCTCAAACGGTCTTTGACTGACACGTCAAAGACCCGCCTCGTAGAAGCGAACAGCAAAAGTACAGGAAGCGACCTTCTGTTTCGAAAAACGCGAAATCCACCCCTAGATTCCGAAGACCGATACCTATTCTTATACTGCCTGACTGGAAACCACTACGTCATGCTCCACGCGACGGCCTCAGTTTAGACATTAAAAATCAAAACTGAGGGACTTGGAAGCAGTACGATTGCAATTCACAATCAGAACTCTACTTGCATTTTCAAATACCATCGTTTGGCCAAAAGGCCAATTATTATTTGTCGTTTTTCTTGAGAAAAAATGACAGATGAAGAATTGAAGGGCTTTCCGGCAAGCTTTACTCACAGCTTCCTGTGCATAAGTTTTGCATAAATCTGGTAAAGTCGCCAAACAGCACAGGCTCAGCGATCCGGCATATCGTCACGAACCGAGAGTGCAGCCAGATCATATCCCGAATGATGGGCAGCTCTGGCAAGCAGATGGGCAGACACCGGCGCCGTCAGCAGGAAGAAGACGAAGCCGGCAATGGCGCGGGCGAGAATCGCCAGATCTTGCGAATAGAGGCCGGCGGCAAGCAGCAGCAGGCCTGAGCCGACCGTACCGGCCTTCGAGGCCGAGTGCATGCGCATGTAGAGATCGGGCAATCTGATCAGGCCGATCGCCGCCGCCAGCGCAAAGAACGCACCGGCAATCAGCAACGCAGCGGTGATCGCAGCCACGAGATAATCCATCATCGCGTCTTGCCCCCTGCCCGGCGCTTATTCCCGCCACCCTTTGCTGCAGCTGCGGAAGGCGGCGATTTGATGTTGCCGCGCGACAGCACGAATCGGGCGAAGGCGACCGTCGCCAGGAAGCCAACGAGACCGAGCGAGATGGCGATATCGATATAGAGCGAAAAGCCGGTTTTGACCGCGATGACGCTGATGAAACCGATGGCGATGCCGGTCAGCATGTCGAGCGCCAGGATACGATCCGGCAATGTCGGCCCGGCGACGACGCGCCAGACCGTCAGAATCAGCGCCAGGCCGAGGATGATGAGTGCGGCCGAGGATGCGACCGCGACGATGGCGGCAGGTGTGATCACCGGAAGGCCTCCATGATCTTGCGTTCAAAACCGTTGGCGATGTCACGCTTGCTCGCCTCCGCATCGGAACAATCGAGCGCGTGGACATAGAGCGTGCGGCGATCTGTGGAGACGTCGACCGAAAGCGTGCCGGGCGTCAGGGTGATGAGGTTTGCGAGCAAGGTGATCTCGAAATCGCTCGTCACCGTCAAAGGGAAGGCGAAGATGCCGGGCTTCAGCTTCATATCGGGCGAGAGCACGGTGACCGTGACCTTCCAGGCCGACAGCGACAATTCCTTCAGGAACAAAGCGGCGAGCGAGAGCAGCGGGCCGATGCGAGGGATATGCCCCCCCTTGCCGCCGAAAGAGTCGCGGATGACGACCAGCGCCAGGGCCCCAAGCAGGAAGCCGAAGACGAGATTGTGCAGCGAGGCGCTGCCGGTGACGGCGACCCAGGCAATGGCCAGCAGCAGGTTGAAGAGGAAGGCGATCACCGCGCGCCTCCCGGGAAGACCGAATGAAGATAGGCCCCTGGTTCGACAAGGCCGGCGGCCGCCGATTGCGACAGCGCCAGCAGCCGCTCCGGCAGGATGCCGAAGCCGATGACCAGCGCCGTCAGCGCGGCGAGCGGCAGGCCGGTGCGCCAGTTCGCTCTCGACGGAGCGAGCACCATCGCCGCCGGGCGCCAATAGACGAGCAGGAAGAGGCGGCCGAAGGCGATCGTCGTCAAAAAACCGCCGACGAGAATCGCCGCCGCCAGCCACCAGGCGCCGCTATCGAGCGAGGCCTTGACGAGCATGACTTTCGGCCAGAAGCCGGAAAAGGGCGGCAAGCCGCAGGCAGCCAGGAAGAGCACCAGGGAGAGCGCGGTGAAGCCGCCGCTTTGCCGGTAGAGCCCGCCGAGGGCTGACAGTGAAAAGCCGCCGCCGCGCCGGGCGATCTCGCCGGCGGCAAGATAAAGTGCGGTCATCAGCACCATGGAATGGAGCGCATAGAAGACCGCGCCGCTGATGCCGCCAAGGCCGCTGACGCCGCCGAGAGCGACGCCGGCGAGCATGTTGCCGATGCCCGATATGACGACATAGCCGAACAGCCTGCGGATATCGTTTTCGGCAAGAGCGCCGAGAGCGCCGACGACAATGGTAGCGGCAGCGGTGAGCGCGATCAGCGGACTCAGTTCCGCGCGTTCCACCGGCAGCAGCATGACGATCACCCGTATCAGCGCGTAGATGCCGACCTTGGTGAGCAGGCCGGCAAACAGCGCGGAGACCACGATGCGCGGCGTATGATAGGCGGCGGGCAGCCAGAAATTCACCGGGAAGGCGGCCGCCTTCATACCGAAGGCGAGCAGGAAGAGGCTCGCCAGCGTCATCAGCGGTGCGGTGCCGCGCAAATCCCTCGCTCTTGCGGCGATATCGGCCATGTTGAGCGTGCCGAAGGCAGCATAGAGAATGCCGACGCCGATCAGGAACAGCGTCGTGGCGATGAGATTGAGCACCGCATATTTCAGCGCGCCGTCGATCTGTTCACGTTCGGAGCCGAGGATGATCAGCCCGAAGGAAGAGATCAGCAGCACCTCGAACCAGACATAGAGATTGAAGATATCGCCTGTGAGAAAGGCGCCGGTGACGCCGCCCATCAGCAGCATGAGCAGCGGGAAGAACCCGTACCGCCGGCCGCTCTGACCGATATCGGCCAGCGCATAGATGCCGCCGGCGAGCGCCGCAAGAGCTGCTGTGAAGGTCATCAGCGCACCGAAGAGATCGACGGTGAAGGCGATGCCGAAGGGCGGCAGCCAGCGCCCCATGACCATGGTCAGCGGCCCTTCGGCTGCGACCTTGGCGAGCAGCGCCGCATCGATCAGCGCCAGGCCCGCAAGCCCTGATATGGCAAGCCAGGCCTGCACACGTGGATAGCCACGGAGCATCAGCAGAACCGCACCGAGCGTGATGCAATGGGCGACCGGCAGGATGGCGAGCCAATGGGCGAGCGGCACCGGGGCGGCGATCAGGGCATCGGAGAGATCGACGGTGGTTGGGGCGGCCATCAGGTGACGCCTCCACTACCGCGAGAAAGGGTTTGCCATGGGGCAAGCATCCGCACCAGCATCCGCCTCAATACCCCAATGGCGGCAGCGGCCGGTCGTCGGGCTCGGCGGCGCGCATGTCGTTGGTGTCGTCGGTGCCGAGGTCCTGATAGGCGCGATAGGTCAGCACCAGCAGGAAGGCGAGGAAGGAGAAGGAGATGACGATCGCCGTCAGGATGAGGGCCTGCGGCAGCGGGTTGGCCGCACCTACGGGCAAGGTTTCGAGACCCGCCGGAATGATCGGCGGCACCCCGCGCGTCAGCCGGCCACCGGTGAAGAGCAGCAGGTTGACGGCATTGCCGAGGATGGCGATGCCGAGCACGATGCGGATCGAGAATTTCGACAACAAGAGATAGATGGCGGCGGCGAAGAACAGGCCGACGAGGATCGAAAGAAGCGGCTCCATCATCCCACCTCCTTTTCTTCCAATGCCAGCGCGATCGAGGTGATGGCGCCGAGCACGACGAGATAGACGCCGACATCGAAGAGCATGACGCTCGACAGCGGCACTTCGAGACCGAAGAGGTTCGGATAGATCCAGAGGCCGGTCATGAAGGGAACGGCAAAGAGGATGGAGAGAAGGCCGGCAAGGGTCGACAGCAGCAGGCCGAAGCCGGCAATCGACAGCGGATGGAAGAACAGCGCCCGGCGAACGGCGGCAACGCCGCTGGCAATGCCGTAGATCGCCAGTCCCGAGGCGGCGATCAGCCCGCCGATGAAGCCGCCGCCCGGCTCGTTGTGGCCGCGCAGCAGCACGAAGACGGAAAACAGCAGCATCAGCGCGGTGAGGAACGGGGCGACGGTGCGGAAGATCAGGGTGTTCATCGGATCAGCCCTCCACCCCGGGATCATTGGCGGCAAGCTTGCGCTCACTGCCGGCGCGGATACGGATCAGCGCCAATATGGCGAGGCCGGTGACGGCGACGACGGCGATTTCGCCGAGCGTGTCGGTGCCGCGGAAATCGACGATGATGACGTTGACGACATTGGCGCCGTGGGCAATCGATTTCGAATAGGCGTTGAAGAAGACCGTCAGCGCGTCGTTGAACGGCGCCTCGGTCGCCCGCATCAGCAGAAGCGCGAAGCCGAGGCCGCAGACGAGCGCAAGCGCACCGTCGAAGAGCCTGCGGCCGAGCGGGCGCCGGTCGGCGGGCGAGAGGCGAAGCCTGGTCATGACGAGGGCGAGGATGACCACCGACAGCGTTTCGACCATGAACTGGGTGAAGGCGAGATCCGGCGCACCAAACAGCAGGAAGATGATGGCGACGGCGAAACCCTGGATGCCGAGCGAGACGATCGCCGTCAGCCGGTCGCGGGCGACGAGCACGGCGGCAAGGCCGAAGGCGGCGATCAGGAAGACCGCCCATTCATGCAGCCTGACATCGGCCGGCCAGGCGGGAAGACGCGGCAGTTCGCCATAGACGACAAGCGGGACGATGAGGATGGCGGCAACGCAGAGGAAAGTGCAGGTGACATAGATCTCGAGCCGCCCCGGCTGGAGCACACGCATGGCGCGGGCGGCGAAGCGGACAAGGCCGGATATGGCGAGGTCGAAACCGTGATCCGGCCCGCGCCCGGCCGCACGCAGGAGGACGGCCATCGCCGAGCGGGCGGGCGCGAGCTGCCAGTAGACGCCGATGCCGACGAGCACGGTCAGAGCGGAGAGTGCCAAAGGCAGGCCGAGATGCGGCGTCAGCGAAATGTCGATTTCCACAGGGGTCTGGCGGATGGCGGCTGATATCGGCGAGGACAGAACGGCATGGGTGAAAGTCGAAAAGACCGCCGCGAGCAGGCCGAGGATGGCGAGAACGGCCGGGCCGAGCCAGAGCAGGACGGGCGCTTCGTGCGGATGTTTCGGCGTCTCCACCGGCTGGCCGAGGAAGGGCTTCAGCGCCACGGCGAAGGCGATCGCGAACATCAGCGCATTGCCGAAGACGGTTATGGCGGTGAAGGTCAGCGCGCGGATGTCGCCGCCGATAAGGGCGGTATAGATCTCCTCCTTGGCGAGGAAGCCGAAGAAGGGCGGCAGGCCGGCCATGGAGAAAGCCGCCGCGAGCGCAATGATCCAAGTCAGCGGCATCGCCCGCATCAGGCCGCGGAGCCTGGTGATATCGCGTGTGCCGGTCTCGTGATCGATGATGCCGGCGACCATGAAGAGCGCGCCCTTGAACAGCGAATGCGCCACCAGATAGAGGGCCGCCGCCTCCACCGCATGTTCCGAGCCGAAGCCGATCAGCATGACCAGCAGCCCGAGCGATGAGACGGTGGTATAGGCAAGCTTGAGCTTCAGGTCTGTCTGGCGGATGGCGAGCGTGGTGCCGACCACCAGCGTCAGCCCGCCGAAGAAGGGCAGAAGGATTTCCCAGGCAGCCGTCGCCCCCATGACGGGATTGAGCCGCATCAAGAGATAGACGCCGGCTTTCACCATGGTGGCCGAATGCAGGTAGGCCGAAACCGGCGTCGGCGCCTCCATGGCGTTCGGCAGCCAGAAATGAAAGGGAAACTGCGCCGACTTGGTGAAGGCACCGCCCAGGACCAGGATGAGGGCGGCGAGATAGAGCGGACTTTCGCGCACGACATCGCCGAAGCCTGTGAGCTCAGACATCTGCGTGACGCCTGTGATGTTCCAGAGCAGCAGCAGGCCGGCCAACAGGCAGAGCCCTCCCCCGCCGGTCACAACAAGCGCCTGCAGGGCGGCGCGGCGAGCCGCTTCCCGCTCGTGATCGAAACCGATCAGCAGGAAGGAGGTGATCGATGTCAGTTCCCAGAAGATGAAGAGCATCAGGAAACTGTCGGAAACGACGAGGCCGAGCATCGCGCCCATGAAGAGAAAGATGAAGGAGAAGAAGCGGCCCTGATCCTTGTGTCCCTTGAGATAGCCGCCGGCGTAAAGCACGATCAGGGTGCCGATGCCGGTGATCAGCAGCGCGAAAGCCAGCGACAGGCCGTCGAGGAACCAGGAGAAGGAGAGATGATAGCTCGGTACCCAGGCATACCCGCCGGTGACGACCTGGCCGCGCGCGATCTGCGGGACGAAACGCAGGAAATGCAGGAAGGCGAGCAGGGGCGCGATCGCCAGAAGCCAGGCCCCGTTGGCACCGAGCATGCGGATGACGAAGGGGGCGGCAAGAGCGCCGGCGAGCGGGAGACACAGGGCCAGAAATGTCAGAGCCGTGACATCGGCCATGTCTCCTCCCCAACCGCAAAAGAAACGAAATGCCAGCGAAAACCGGCCTGTCTTCATGACTTAGGCGAAACGGGAGGGCGCCTCAAGCGATTTCGGCCGCAGGCAAAGCTGCAGGTGTGTTCGAAGCGGTTCAGACCGCAGACCGGGCCGTCGATCAGGCCGTCGGCCGGGCCGTCGATCAGGCCGTCGGCCGGGAAAGACGCGTCAGCAGCCGGGAGACGCAGCCGTGCAGGACGAAGACCAGAAGCGTCAGCGGCCAGAGCAGGCAGGCGAAGAGGCCGGCGAGACGATGGAGCGTCAAGCCGTCATGGTTGGCCCAGCCTTCCAAAAGCGTGACCGCCATGGCGGCCACGGCGACGAGGCCGTAGAGCAGGACGATTGCTGCTTCAAACACCAGTGATTCCCCAATGCACGTAACATTAACCCTAACAGAAAACCCCTAACGGATGTAAGAGCAAGCGTCCTCCCCCAAAAGCGGTACACGGCGAATTGGGCAGGATGGTGCCCAAGACTTGATGAATCGGTGACGGCGCACCACATTTTGCGCGAAACGGAACCGCCCCTCGGCGAAAGGAGCATGGCATGTCCGAAACTGCAACCACCGCCAAGATCCACAAGACCGATGCCGAATGGAAAGAGCAGCTCACGCCTGAGCAATACCGCATCACGCGCCAGCACGGCACCGAACGCGCCTTCACCGGCCCCTATTGGGATTCCTTCGAGACAGGGCTTTACCGCTGCGTCGGCTGCAATGCCCCGCTTTTCCGCTCCGACACCAAATTCGATGCCGGCTGCGGCTGGCCAAGCTATTTCGAGGCAGTCTCGCCCGATGCGGTGACCGAACATCGCGACACGACCTTTGGCATGGTGCGCACCGAAATCCGCTGCGGCGCCTGCGAGGCCCATCTCGGCCACGTCTTTCCCGACGGCCCGCCGCCGACCGGCCTGCGCTACTGCATCAACGGCCATTCCATGGTGTTCGAACCCGGAAAGTAAGTGCTGAGCCGCGCCATCGGCAAGCGGCTCGTCCGGATGCAATGAGCCGCTGATCTTCTGTGTCGTTCACGCTATCGACGGACCGGCAGTCCCAGGAGAAGCCAATGGCGGGAGATATCCTGAAGACCGATCGGCTGGTGCTGCGGGAGATCACGCCTGCCGACCTGCCGTTTCTCCACCGCATTTTCAGCGATGCCGAATCCATGCGTTATTACCCCGGCATCAAGAGTTTCGACGAAACCGCGCTCTGGTTTCAGAGGCTCGCCTTCGACAGTTATGCCAGTCACGGTTTCGGCCTCTGGGCGGTGACGGACCGGCAGAGCGGCGCGTTGCTCGGAGATTGCGGCATAACGATGCAGGAAACGTCTGCGGGGCTGGAACCTGAGATCGGCTATCATCTGTGGCGCGACCATTGGGGCAAGGGCTATGCGGTCGAGGCAGCCACCGCATGCCGGGACCACGCGCTTGATACCTTTAGTCTTGCGCGCATCGTCTCCATCGTCAGGCCCGACAACACTCCCTCGCGGCGCGTTGCGGAGCGGGTGCACCGGAGGCGGGAAACATTCGCCAAAACAGGCAGCCCCGATGGCGGCATGATGGAATTCTACCTCTACATCACGGACGCGGCGTAGAGCGGTAAGGACCCATCACTCGTGGTCGGCGGGACAGGGCCAGCTTGTCGGGGCGGAGAGGCCGGCCGGCAGCTTGGTCGAGGCATCGCCGCAGGCAAGGTCGATCTGCGCCTGTTCGAGCCCGGTTGCGGCCGAGAGGTCGAGACCTTCGATGCGGGTCAAGAACATGAAGGCGCGTTCGAACATCGCCGGGCCTTCGAGGGCCGCGCCGGAGAGATCGGCGCGGGAGAGATTGGCGAAAGAGAATTTCGTCCCCGTCAGCACGGCCTTGTCGAAATCGGCGCGGCCGAGTTCGGCCTTTTCGAAGCTTGCGCCGGCAAGCCGGGCGCCGGCGAAATTGGCCCGCTGCAACTCGGCGCCGGCAAAGGAAGCGCCTTCGGCGATGATATTGGCGAAGCTGGCGCGATAGGCCTCGATCTTGGCGAAGTTGGCGCCTTCGGCATGGGCGCCCTCGAGCGAGGCGCGCACCAAGGTCGCCTTCTCGAGATTGGCGGATTTGACGTTGGCGCCGGCGAGATCGGTCAGCGAGAAATCGGTGCCGAAGAGATTGGCGCCTTCGAGATCACTGCCCTGCAGCATCAGGTTCTTCTTGGTGCATTCCTGCCAGTCGAGCTTTGGCGATGCCAGGCTGCCGCAATCGGCGGCGCGTGCTGCAACCGGCGGAAATGCCAGTAGAATGAGGGCAAGGAGACCGAGCGACGATCTGTGCATTGCCATTGAACTGTTCACCTCCGTGACATTCTGAAGCCGCCTCCGGCGAAGCAGGCTTCTTCCACTTTCTTACACAGCTCAGACTACAATAAAAAGATGGCAAGCGCCCTTCACAATGGGTTGCCGGACGACTCCAGAGGCAAGCGAAGCTCCATGCAGGTAAGGTCCAGCCAGCGGCCGAACTTGGTGCCGACCTCGGAAAATCTGCCGGCGATGCGGAAACCGAGCTTTTCGTGCAGCCTGATCGAGGCGGTGTTCTCAGCCTCGATGCCGGCGATCATCACATGGATATTGGCGGCCGCGGCACGTGCGATCAGTTCCCGCATCAGGCGCTCGCCGATGCCGGCACCGCGGCAATCCTTGTCGACATAGACGGAATGCTCCACCGTGTGGCGGTAACCGTCGAAGGCCCGCCAGTCACCATAGGAGGCGTAACCCGCGACCTTGCCCGCCATCTCGGCAACGATGACGGGAAAGCCGCGCGCCTTGCGCGCCTTGAACCATTCCAGCCGATTTTCAAGATCGACCAGCGTGTCGTTCCAGATTGCCGTCGTGTGCTCGACGGCGTGATTGTAGATATCGCGGATGGCGGAAAGATCGGCTTCGGTGGCGTCGCGGAGGAGGACAGCGTCTGTCATGATGCTCAGGTTCACATTGTCTGCCAAGGCGGCATACGCCCGACCCCGACAGATGTAAACGGCCGTCGTTCAGACACCCGGCGCCGGCAGGCTGAAACAGGTGAAGACGGCCGAATAATGCACCGCCGCAGCGGTGACGACGAAACCGTGCCAGATGGCGTTCTGGAAGCGCAGCTTCTCCCAGACATGGAAGATGACGCCGAGCGAATAGATGACGCCGCCGATGACGATCAGCAGCATCGAGGCCGAGGGAATGCGCGCGGCGACAGGTCCGGCCACCAGCACGCCGCTCCAGCCCATGGCGAGATAAAGCAGGATGGCGAGGCGGTCGTAGCGCCCGGGAAAGACGCATTTCAGGATAATGCCGATAGCGGCGAACAGCCAGATCGCGACCAGCATGAAGAGGAGCAGTGGATCGTCGGCGCCGCGTTCGAGGAAGGGCGTGTAGGTGGCGGCGATCAGCAGGAAGATCGCCGAATGGTCGAAGCGGCGCAGGTACCATTTCGTACGCGAGACCGGCCAGGCGTTGTAGGAAAAGGAAATGGCCAGCGTCAGCACCAGCCCGACGCCATAGATCCAGGCGGCGGCGAGCGCGCCGTAGGAGCTCC
Organism: Rhizobium sp. BK112; assembly: GCF_014193215.1. Lineage (NCBI taxonomy): Bacteria > Pseudomonadati > Pseudomonadota > Alphaproteobacteria > Hyphomicrobiales > Rhizobiaceae > Rhizobium > Rhizobium sp. BK112. The sequence continues at coordinate 737,201 of NZ_JACHYZ010000002.1, read as the reverse complement.
AGACCGTGGCGTAGAAAATCAGGACGGTGGCGCCGATCAGCGCCAGCACGAGACCGACGCCGTGGACGATACCGTCGGCGATCAGTTCATATCTGTCGTAAGCCCAGCGAATGCCGTTGAACTCGGCCATGCACGCCAATCCGTTTCATACCCCGGTTGCAATCGTCGCATCGAACGGGTGGAGGCGCAACTGCGGCAAAGCGCACCGGCGGTAAATCTTCGTGACAGCCAGGCAGGCAGTCTGCGCTGCCTTTGATGGTACGCGGACAAGGACTGCGGCCGACGCACGACACGCCGAACAGGCAGTGGCCCAGGATCAAATCTTCTGCCGGTCGACCAGCACCGAGCATTTGGCATGGCGCACGACCCGATCGGCAGTGGCGCCGATGAAGTAGTTGGAAAAGTCCGGAACGTGCGAGGCGACGATGATGAGATCGGCGCCGTGGCTTTCGGCGGTCGAGATGATGGCTTTGGCAGGTGGACCGTTGCGGATCTCGACGGTTGCCGTGACGCCGGTGGTCGCGAGCAGCGCTTGCAGCTTGTCGCGGCTGTCCTGCATGGCGTCCTCGACCATATTGGCCGGCAGTTCGATCGCGACATAGCTCGGCACATCTTCGATGACGTTAAGCGCGATGATCTCGCCGCCGTCATCGAGCAAGGACGCGGCCTTGCGGAGGATCTTTTCTCCCTTTTCGATACCGCCGAGCGCGATCGCTACGATGATCTTCCTGTACATGGCTTCCCTCCATGACTGAGATATATAAGCTTCCTCTAAAGAAGATATGAGCGCATTGATCGCAATCAAGTGGGCGCAAGCCATCGTCAACATCTGCTCAACGCTTCATCGTCAAAAACGGGTCTTCTGTGAACAATCGGAATGCGCCATATAGGGGTCAAGTACGGCAGCCAGGGAGATAAAGACGAATGAACCGGCGAAACTTCCTTGAGCTTGCCACGGGCGGCGTGTTTGCCGCCACAGCCGGTACGCCTTCCCTTTCACGGGCCAATTCTCCAGGAGAGTCATCCATGACGAGCGAAACTTCCTATGCGCTGACGCGGCCTGCCTATATCGATCAGTCGCATCTCGTCGTGACCGACCTCGGCCTGGTGTCCGGCTTCTATCAATCGATGCTCGGCCTGAAGGTGATCGAGAAGACGGCGAGCGGCGAAGTGCTGGGTGTCGGCGATCTGCCGTTGCTGACGCTGACCACGGCAAAAGATGCTGCGATCGCGCCCCGCAATGCCGCCGGCCTTTTCCACACCGCCTTCCTGGTGCCGAACCGGGTCGAACTCGCACGCTGGCTGCGCCATGCGGCACACAATAATGTCGTGCTCGACGGCGCCTCGGATCATCTCGTCAGCGAGGCGATCTATCTGTCCGATCCCGAAGGCAATGGCATCGAGATCTATGCCGACCGGCCGCACGAACAATGGAAGTTCCACCAGGATGGCATGGTGGAGATGGCGACGCTGCGCCTCGACCTCCAGGCGCTCTACAACAGTGCGCCAGATGAGCGCTGGGACGGCATGGCTGCGGGGACGGCGATCGGCCACCTGCATCTGCAGGTCGGCGACATCCCGCAGGCCGACGCCTTCTACCACGACGTTCTCGGCCTCAAGCTGATGGCGCGTTATCCCGGCGCGAGCTTCTTTGCGACCGGCGGCTACCATCACCATCTCGCCGCCAATATCTGGAACAGCCGCGGCGCCACGGCGCGCGCCGGCAACATGACCGGGCTTTCGGACTACAAGGTCCGCTTCAATGACAAGGCGACGCTGGATGCGGCAGTCTCCAAGCTCGATGCACTGGAGATCAAGAGCGAGAAGCGCGACGGCGGCGTATTCCTCAAGGATCCCTGGGGCATCGGCCTGACGCTTTCGGCATAATTTCCAGGTCGCGTCGGGTCAGCCATAACGGTTGAAGAGGCTTGCGCCATGGAGCAATGCCGTCGACGCAAAGACATGCGGCATGCAGCGTATCGGATGGTCAGTCCCGTCACGGAACCGGAACCCTGTCAGCGCGTTTCCGTGAGGAAGCAATGGGGCTTCGGGGACCTCACCGCATGGGCATCGCCAATGGCATCCGCAAACAAGCAAAGAAGATCGCAATCGGCGAACGCCACACCAGCGCCTGGGCACAGTCGCTGAAGGAAGCCGCGGAAGAGCTGCCGCCGCCGCCGCTGCACCGTCTGGAAAAGGACGGGCTCGATGTCACCATGGCCTGGGCGATCATCGGCATCTTCGGCATTCTCTTCCTTGCCGCCGTCTACCTGATGTCGCTCATCCTCATTCCGATCACGCTCGCCGTCGTCGTCGGCATGATCCTCGGCATGGCGGCGGAAAAGCTCAGCAAGATGGGCGTGCCGCGGCTTGCCAACGCCTTCATGCTGTCGAGCGGCGTGGCGCTGGTGATCTTCCTGCTTATCAACTCGCTCGCCGACCCGCTGATGACGTTTGCCAATGAAGGCCCGGCCTTCGCCGAGCGAACCATCAACCGCGTCATGCCTTATCTCGAGCGCATCAGATGGCTGCATATTACGCCAGCGACATTCGAAAGCGGGTCGATGTCGATCGGTGCACTGCTCGAAAACACTGGCAACGTGCTGCATGTGGTGACGAGCAGCCTGACGCCGGCGCTGGTGCAGGGGATGATATTCTTTGCGGCGCTGCTGTTCTTCCTCGCTGGTCGGGTCAACCTACGCAAAACGATCATCATGACCTTCCGCACCCGCACGCAACGGCTGGCAGCCATCCGCGTCATCAACGCTGTCGAGCAGGTGCTCGGCTTCTATTTCGCGACGGCCTCGCTGATCTATGTCGGGCTCGGCGTCGTCATGACCGTTATCGCCTATGCCGGCGGGCTGTCTGCCCCGGTGCTCTGGGGCTTCTTCGCCTTCCTCTCGAGCTTCATCCCTTACCTTGGCATCACGCTGATGACGCTTGCCGTCGCGGTCGCCGGCATCCTCACCCATGATGGCTTTCTCATCGGCCTGATGCCGGCCGCGGCCTTCTTCACGGTGCATCTCCTCATGGAGAACCTGATCTTTCCCGCAGTGATGGGGCGGCGGTTGGAAATCAATCCCTTCGTCGTTTTTCTCGCCATCCTGTTCTGGACATGGATGTGGGGTGCCGTCGGCGCCATGCTGGCGCTGCCGCTGTCGCTGATCGTCATGACTGTTATCGACGAACTGCTGATCGAGGAAAAACCGCAGCCGCAATTGCCGAAATGATCAACCGGGGGGACGTTCGTGGCAGCTGATCTCGATCTTGCCGAATCCGATCACGACCAGATGGTCAGCGGCCGTTCTCTCTGGGGGAAAAGCGGCATACGACCGGAATGGCGGCCGATCGCGCAGAGCTTTTCCACCGACGTCGCGGTGATCGGCGGCGGCATCACCGGCGCATTGGTTGCCGAACATCTGACGGCGCGCGGTTTTTCCGTTGTTGTCATCGACCGGGAGCAGCCCGGTTTCGGCAGCACCGCGGCGAGCACGGCGATGCTGCAATGGGAAATCGACAGCACGCTCACCGAGCTCGAGGATTATTATGGCTTCGAGCGCGCGGCCGGCATCTACCGCCGCAGCGGTGCCGCGGTGGCCGGCCTTTCCAAGCTGATCGCCACCAATGGGATTGCCTGCGGCTTCCGGCCGCGCAACACGCTCTATCTCGCCGCCAATCAGGAAGGCGCACGCAATCTCCTGGAGGAGCGCCAGCTTCGCCGCCGGGCCGGCCTGCCCGGCGTCTATCTCGAACATCCCGATCTCTTCACCCAATTCGAACTCGACCGGGATGGCGCGATCTATTCGCCGGGCTCGGCGGAATGCGATCCGTTGCTTCTCACCTGGGCGCTGCTGGAGATGGCGATACGGCGCGGCGCGCGGCTGGTCAACGCTTCCGTGACGGCACTTCACAGCGAAGGCGATCACGTCACGATGGAGACGGATGGAGGCCATCTGATCGAGACGCGGCATGTCGTGCTGGCGACCGGCTATTCGATGCCGGGCCTCGACATGCCGAAGCTGCATCGGTCGAGTTCGAGCTGGGCGCTCGCCACCGTGCCGCAGGACCCGGCACATTTCTGGCGCGACAGGGCGCTGATCTGGGAGGACAGCCACCCCTATCTCTACATGCGGACGACCGCGGACAATCGCATCGTCGCCGGCGGCGAGGATGACGAGACGATCGACGCGCAGACGCGCGACCGCAAGCTGCCGGCCAAGATCACGGCGATCCGGGAGAAGATGAAGCGGCTGTGGCCGAAGGCGGATACGCGGGTGGAACACGCCTGGAGCGGCACCTTCGGTGAGACGGTCGACGGCCTGCCGCTGATCGGCCCGGTGCCGGAGACGCCGCATGTGTTCGCCGCCTATGGCTACGGCGGCAACGGCATCACCTTTTCCTATCTCGCCGCGCAGATGATCGGCGCCATGCTGGCCGGCATGCAGCGCGACTGGTTCGAGGATTTCGCGCTCGACAGGGACGGACCGGGTTTGCGCCGTTTTGGAGAGGATGTGGTGCGGGTGGGCAAGGAGCTGAGGTAAGGTCTCATATTGACTGTCGTGGCGTGGGCGCCCCCCTGGCATACCTTCAGCCGCAAAATCACTCCGTCGTCTTGTCGTCGCCAGTGTCCTCGACGTCCTCGAGGCGGACGAACTCGGTCCCCTTGGCCTTCAGATCGACCAACGCCTTGGCCACCCCCTCGCCGGCCGCATGGGTCGGCTGGTTGACGTGGGAGATGACGACATCGCCATCCCTGGCCGAAGCGATGCGCCTTTCGGTGATCGCGGCTCCCAGCAGCGAGCCGCCGTCGCCGTTCACCGAATAACCGGCAATGCGATAACCCATGGCGCGGATCTCGCCGATGGCGGAAAGATCGTATTTGGCGGTCGAGCCGCGGAACCAGTGCGGCGCCGGAATGCCGGCCGCGACCATGGCGGCAGCGCCGCCTTCAACTTCCTGCCGCACCGCCTGCGGTGATCCGGCGGAAGCGATGCCATAGATCAGCGTCGGCGTGTCGACGGCCGGAATATGGTTCTCGCCATGGTTTTCGAGTTCGAAGAGATCGGGATTCTGCAGGAACACGGCGACGGCAGCGGGATTGCGCTTCAGCCAGCGGGCGGTGACGAAGATCGTCGCCGGGATGCGTTCCCGCACCAGCGTCGACAGGATGCGCTCGTCCGCCTGGCCCATGCAGGCATCAAAGGTCAGCGCAATGCGGGCGTGGCCGGCAAGATTGGAGCGGGCGATATGCAGATGCGGCTCGACGAGCTTTGGCGCCGGCGCCTTCGGGGCCGGGCTGATTACGGCCGAGGCCGGTCCAACGGCGGCAGGCAGCGTTGGCGGCACTTCATCCGCCAATGCCGCGGACATGTTGGCCAGTAGGAACGCCGAAGCGAGCAGGATGCGGTTCATATTGTGGATTTCTACGATTCGATCCGGCAGTTCTAACGGTTGGGTTTGCCCGGCGCCATGTGGCCGGATGTCACCGCACCCGTTTGGGCGGACGGAGCCGCATCAATCGTAAAGATAATACTTGTCCCACTTCTCGCGCGGCACCTTCTCGCCGATCTCGTAGTTGAGCTCGCGCACGTTGATATGCTGCGGACCGGTGATGCAATTGTAGGAGAGATGATACCAGTCGCCCTTGCTGCGGAAGACCGCGCCCGGCGCCTGCAGCGAATTGTCGCCGGGGATCGGGTCCTTGAACGTATAGGCGATGACCTTGTCGGGCTTGAAGCCGGTGCTGTCCTTGTTGATGCGGCTCATCGCCTCGGTGTCGCAGCTCTGTTCCAGCCGGGTCGAGGGATCGAGTTTTTCCAGCTGCTTCTTGATGGCGGGATCGACGGCGAAGGCGGGGGCAGCAAGGCTTGCGAGGGATACAAACAGGAGCAGACGTTTCGGCATTGTGGAGAAAATCCCTTACTGTTGTCCATTCTTCACCCTGCCACCGACGGCTTGCCGGAGGCTTGGCACGTGCAAATTTCGCGCAACGAGAGCGGACTTTCTTAAATATTGTGGTGACATCAAGGCAAGGCGGGCAGAGCGCCCTCCTTGCCTGTGGAAGGGCACCTCGACCCTTGGCGCATCCTTGCCGCTTGATCCGGGGCCGGTGCGCCTCTATCTCTTGCCAACCCGACATTCCCACCGGAGCCATTCCTTGTCCGTTTTCAAAAGTCTGCCGACACCGCCTGCCGCACCGAAGAAGCCGATCTCCGATATGCGCCACGGCATTACCCGCACGGACGATTATGCCTGGCTGCGCGCCGACAACTGGCAGGCGATGTTCAAGGATCCGTCGATCCTCGACCCCGAGATCCGCCGGCATCTGGAAGCCGAAAACGCCTATATGAACGCAGCGATGGAAGACACCAAGCCGCTGCAGAAGGTGCTGTTTTCCGAAATGCGCGGCCGCATCAAGGAGGACGACAGCTCGGTGCCGATGAAGGACGGCGCCTATGCCTACGGCACCTTTTATGTCACCGGCGGCGAACAGCCGCGCTATTTCCGCATCGCCCGCGACGGCAATGTCGCCGACGAGACGATCCGCACCGTGCTGCTCGACGGCGACAAGGAGGCCGCCGGCAAGGCCTATTTCCGCCTCGCCGGTCTCGACCATACGAGCGACCACAGCCGCGGCATCTGGGGCTATGACGACAAGGGCTCGGAATTCTTCACGCTGCAGGTCCGCGATCTCGCAACCGGCGAGGACCTTGCCGACCGGATCGAGAATACCGGCGGCGGCGGCGTCTGGGCGCCCGACGGCAAGAGCTTCTTCTATTCGGCGCTGGACGAGAACCACCGGCCGTCGAAGGTATTCCACCACATTCTCGGCCAGCCGCAGTCGGAAGACCGGCTGGTCTATGAAGAGCCGGATGCCGGCTTCTTCATGGGCGTCGGCGGCTCGCTGCTCGACGATTTCATCTATGTCGACATTCACGACCACGAGACCAGCGAATACCGGCTGCTGTCGACCAAGGACCTGACCGCCGAGCCGAAGCTGGTGGCGGCGCGCGAGGAAGGCATCGAATATTCGCTGACCGAGGGCGGCGACGTCTTCTACATCCTGACCAATGACGGCGGCGCCAAGGATTTCAAGATCATGGAAGCGCCGGTTGCTAAGCCGGGCAAGGAAAACTGGCGCGAAGTGGTGCCGCACAAGCCCGGCACGCTCATCATCAGCCACATGGCCTATGCCCGCCATCTCCTCTGGCTGGAGCGCAAGGACGGGCTGCCGCAGATCATGATCCGCGACCGGGCGACCGGCGAGGAGCATGCGATCGCCTTTGCCGAGGAAGCCTATTCGCTGGGGCTGCAGGGTGCAGCCGAATACGACACGGATATCATCCGCTTCTCCTATTCCTCGATGACGACACCGTCGCAGCTCTACGACTACAACATGGTGACGCGCGAACGCACGCTGTTGAAGACGCAGGAGGTGCCGTCCGGCCACAATCCCGACGACTACATCACCCGCCGCGTCTTCGCCCCGGCCTGGGATGGCGAGAAGGTGCCGGTCACCCTGCTCTATCGCCGGGATACCCCCCTCGACGGCACGGCACCCTGCCTTCTCTACGGCTACGGCGCCTACGGCATCACCATTCCGGCCGGCTTCAACACCAATTGCCTGTCGCTCGCCGACCGCGGCTTCGTCTATGCCATCGCCCATATCCGCGGCGGCAAGGACAAGGGGTTTGCCTGGTACGAAGACGGCAAGATGGACAAGAAGACGAATACCTTCAAGGACTTCGTCGCCGCGGCCGATTATCTGAATCAACAGAAGTTCACCTCTTACGCGAAGATCATCGCCGAGGGCGGATCGGCCGGCGGCATGCTGATGGGCGCGGTTGCCAATATGGCGCCGGAGAAGTTCGCCGGCATCATTGCCGCCGTTCCCTTCGTCGACGTGCTCAACACCATGCTGGACGATACGCTGCCGCTCACCCCGCCCGAGTGGCCGGAATGGGGCAACCCGATCGACAGCAAGGAAGAATACGAGCAGATCGCCTCCTACTCGCCCTATGACAATGTCGGTGCGAAAGCCTACCCGCCGGTTCTGGCGCTCGGCGGCCTGACGGACCCGCGCGTCACCTATTGGGAGCCGGCCAAATGGGTGGCGAAGCTGCGCGATAAGACGACCGGCGACGCGCCGATCCTGCTCAAGACGAATATGGACGCCGGCCATGGCGGCGCTTCGGGCCGCTTCCAGCGGCTGGAAGAGATCGCCTTCGAGTATGCGTTTGCGATCAAGGTTGCGGGGAAGATGTAAGGGTTGGGTGGGGCGTCACAGAGGCCAGGGAGAGAGAAATGCCCGTCTATGTCGCCCTACTCCGCGCCGTCAATGTCGGCGGCACCAGCTCTCTGCCGATGGCCGAGCTGAAGGCAGTCTGCGAAGGCCTCGGCTTTACCGAGGTGAAGACCTACATCCAGAGCGGCAACGTGCTTTTCCGCTCGGACGAGGCGGAAAAGACGGTGGAGGAGCGGCTCGACGAAGCGCTCGGCAAAAAGATGGGCAAGCGGCCAGGGGTGATGGTGCGCAGCCGCAAAGAACTCGACAAGATCGCTGCCGACGCCCCCTTTCCCGAGGCCAAGCCGAACTTCCTGCTCGTCCACTTCCTGCCCGAAAAGGCACCCGGTGATGCGCTGGAAAAGATGGTGGCGCCCGATGGCGAGGAGGCCAAGCTCGCCGGCCGGGAAATCTATGTGCATTATCCCAATGGATCCGGCCGCTCGAAGCTGAAACTGTCGGCGCTGAAGCCCGCAACCTCGCGCAATCTCAATACCGTGCGCAAGCTCGCCGAATTGGCAGCGGCGCTGGAAGGCAAGGACTGAGGGGCCTCAAAAAGTCAGTGCGGTTCTGCGCTTCCAAGAAAAGTTGAACCGCCCGACGCCCTCGGCATTTCCACCACCGGCAGAAAGAGCATCTTCACGAAGGTGCGCAGCATCAGCACCTGTTCGGCCAGCGTGTTCGGCTCCTTCAGCGTCTTCGACAGGACGATGCCGCCTTCCAGGACGGAGGACACCATGTCGGCGAGCTGGTCGACATTGACGGGTTCGCGCGGCGGATAGATGGCCATGATCTCCCGCAGCATGCGGCCGAAACGGCGCCGCCATGCAAGCACCGCATTCCGATTGGTCTCCTGTATCTCGCGGTCGAACAACCGCTCGTAGTAGCAGACGGTCGCCACGAGGCAGCCGGGATGGCCGTTCGGCAGGTCGGAGAGCAGTTCGGACAGCAGCTTCAGACCGAGCAGGAAGGATTGCAGCGGATCGTCGACCAGATCGCGCGCGCGGCTGAAGATCTCATCGTAGATGCGCTCGTCATTTTCGATGTAGCGGTTGAGCAGCGCCTTGGCGAGCTCGTTCTTGTCCCGGAAATGATAGAAGAAGCCGCTCTTGGTGATGCCGGTCTCGGCGATCAGCTCCTCGATGGAGGTGCCGCCGAAACCCTTCTGCAAGACCGCCGCTTCGGCCACATCGAGGATGCGGGTCCGCGTTTCCTCGCCCTTTCGCATGTCCCCTCCTGCCCTGGCTCCTGTACCGGCGGTACGGTTTTCAGCGCCGCATATTCAGATCTGCCATCGCCCCGGCAGCATCGAGTGAAGCAAGCAATTGATATCCATCGGCAAAAACCAAAACCGCCTGGAGTATACCTCAAGTCGCCTAGTTTGGCAGCCGAATAAGCGTCAGAACATCATTGATCGACAGCAGCCGTTTCTGGCGCTGCGAGGGAGAGACTTCACAATGGCAAAGTACAGAAACGGTTTGCCGCAACTCAAAGGCGGCACCTTCATTACCGATGGCGGCATGGAAACGACGTTGATCTTTCACGAAGGGATCGAACTTCCGCATTTTGCCGCCTTCATATTGCTTTCTTCCGAAGAGGGGCGGCAGCGCATGCGGAATTACTATCGCCGCTACCTCGATATCGCACGGCGCCACGGCACAGGCTTCGTGCTCGACACTGCCACATGGCGGGCCAATCCGGACTGGGGGCAGAAGCTCGGCTATACCAGCGAAGCCTTGAAGGCGGTCAACGAGGAGGCCGTCGACCTGCTCGTCGGCTTGCGCAGCGCCTATGAGCGGCCGGAGCAGCAGATCGTCATCAGCGGCGCGATCGGCCCGCGCGGTGACGGTTATAAGGCGGGCATCATGGATGCGGCCGAGGCGGAGGACTACCACGCCTTCCAGATCGCGGCTTTCGCCGGCACGGAGGCCGATATGGTCAGCGCTTTTACGCTGACCAATATCGACGAGGCGATCGGCGTGGCGCGGGCGGCACAGGCGCTCGGCATGCCCTCGGCCATCTCCTTCACGCTGGAGACGGATGGCCGGCTGGTGACGGGCCGCAGCATTCAGGACGCCATCGAGACGACGGATGCGGCCACCGGCGGGGCGCCGGCCTATTACATGATCAACTGCGCGCATCCGACGCATTTCGAAGCCGCGCTCGATCCCGAAAGCGCCTGGGTGAAGCGCATTTCCGGCATCCGCGCCAATGCCTCGACCATGAGCCACGAGCAGCTGGACAATAGCGAGACGCTGGATGCCGGCGATCCCGCAGATCTCGGCCGCCGCTACCGCAAACTGCTCGGCCGCATGCCCGCGGTGCGCGTGCTCGGCGGCTGCTGCGGCACCGACCACCGCCATGTTGCAGCGATCTGCGAGGCATGCCTGCCGCAGGCGGCGTGACGACCTGAGAGGGAGGAGAGAATGACGATTGGATGGACGATGATGGGAGTGGTGACACGGGAGCACGGCTGGCACGATCTGTGGCTTGCGATCACGGGACGGCACAGGCGCCCCGAGCCTGAGGCGGCCGTGGAGGTGGCGCTGCGCGATAGCGATCTCGCCTTCGGCGGCTTCGACGGCCAGGTGACCTATGGGCTTGAGGCGGACTGGCGCGAGGGCCGGTCCTCGCGACGCAGGCGGCTGCGGGCGCCGGTCGGCTTCTGACGAAGGGAAAGCCGGCGTCAGCCTTTGGCGGCGCCTTTCGACGGTTTGGCCTTGTAGCCGCTGATCTCCTCGCCGGCGGTCGGGGAGAAGCGCAGGTTCCAGAAGGTCGCGGTGATCGAGATGATCGTGACGACGACGAATGCGGCCGAAAAATCGCCGAGAGCAGGCGTTTCGGCGCCTGACAGGGCCATGGAGCCGTGCAGCGCCAAGGCGCCGATGCAGATGCCGAGCGACAGCATCAGCTGCTGGAAGGTGGTGTAGAAGCTGGTGGCCGAGCTCATCCGCTCCTTGTCGATCTCGTCATAGGCAATGGTGTTATAGGCGGTGAACTGGAACGACAGGAAGAAGGCGCTGAGCACCAGGACGACGAAGATCAGCGGCATCGGCCAGTCCGGCCGGAAGGCGGCGCAGAGGCCATAGCCAATCGTGCCGAAGATGCCGTTGAGGACGAGGCTGCGGCGGAAGCCCAGCCGGCTGAAGACGAACTTCGCCATCGGCTTCATGGCGAGCGCGCCGATCGCGGTGGCGATGACGATCTGGCCGGCCGCGGCGGCAGACAGGCCGAAGCCGATCTGGAAAAGCAGCGGCAGCAGGAAGGGCTGCGCCCCTTGCGTGATGCGCGTCAACGAACCGGCGATGACTGACGTGCCGAAGCTCGGCACCTTCATCAGCGAGAAATCCATGATCGGCGACGGGTGTTTGCGGGCATGCTTGAGATAGGCGATGCCGAAGATGAGGCCAAGGGCGATCAGGAAGATCGAGAAGGCGCCCTCGCCTTCATGGCTCGACATTTCGAAGCCGAAGAGCAGCGAGCCGAGCGAGATTCCGGAGAGGATGAAGCCGATCGTATCGAAGGGACCGCTGGCCTTGCCCTTCACCTCGTCAATGTAGATCGAGACGAAGATCATGCCGATGATGCCGACCGGCACGTTGATATAGAAGATCCAGCGCCAGTCGAGATAGGTGACGATGAAGCCGCCGAGCGGCGGACCGATGATCGGGCCGATCAGCGCCGGCACCAGCAGCCATGACATGGCGCTGACCATATCCTTGCGGTCGACGCTGCGCATCAGCACCAGGCGCCCGACCGGCATCATCATCGCGCCACCCATGCCCTGCAGCAGCCGCGCCAGCACCAGGAAGGACAGCGTCGGCGCGAGCGCACAAAGGATGGAGCCGGCGACGAAGACGGCGATGGCGGCGCGGAAGACGGTGCGCGAGCCGAAACTGTCGGCCATCCGGCCGCTTGCCGGAATGAAGATCGCCAGGCTCAGGAGATAGGAGGTGAGTGCGATCGACATGGCCGGCGCGCTGACGGCGAAATCGCGCGCCATGGTGGGCAGCGCCGTCGCCAGCACGGTCGCATCGATATTTTCCATCAGCATCGCACTCGCGACAATCATCGCGATCACCCGGAAATTGGGCGCGGCGCGCCGAACCATCGGCGCCTGGTAAATCTGATCCGACATCGTCCGGAATCACTCGCGGTGGCGCGGCGGAGCACACGAAGCAGCTGGGCCGCGGAGATGACATGGCGCAAGGCCAAGGGGAGACGATTTGCTATACGCCGGCGATCATGGCGGCGCTATGTCCTTTATGGCAAAGCTGCTTTGACGAGAGGTAAAGGCAGATCACGATTCCTTGCATTCGTCCGCTCTTCGTGAAGGTCTTCATCTCCCGGCTTGCGCGGCATGCATCCCAGCCCTACCTATGAGTGATGACCTCCGCCCTGCAGACAAACCGGCCCGGTGCGGCCTTTCCGTTCGACAACAGCTATGTCGGCTTGCCTCAGCACTTCTTTGCGCCGCAGGCGCCGACGCCGGTGGCGGAGCCCTGGCTGATCAAGCTGAACGAGCCGCTCGCCGCCGAGCTCGGGCTTGACGTCGAGGCCCTGCGCCGCGACGGTGCGGCGATCTTTTCCGGCAATCTCCTGCCCGAAGGGGCCGAACCGCTGGCCATGGCCTATGCCGGGCATCAGTTCGGCGGCTTCTCGCCGCAGCTCGGCGACGGGCGGGCGATCCTTCTCGGCGAGGTGATCGACCGCAACGGCAAGCGCTACGACATCCAGCTGAAGGGTGCGGGCCCGACGCCTTTTTCGCGTCGCGGCGACGGCCGGGCGGCAATCGGGCCGGTGCTCAGGGAATATATCATCAGCGAGGCGATGTTTGCGCTCGACATACCCGCCACGCGGGCGCTGGCGGCGGTGACGACAGGCGAGCCGGTCTATCGCGAAGAGGTGCTGCCGGGGGCGGTCTTCACCCGCGTCGCAGCCAGCCATATCCGTGTCGGCACCTTCCAGTATTTCGCGGCCAGGGGCGACACCGACGGCGTGCGGGCGCTGGCCGACTATGTGATCGACCGGCATTATCCGGCGCTGAAAGAGGCCGAGAACCCCTATCTCGCGCTTTTCGATGCGGTCTCCGAGCGCCAGGCGGCGTTGATCGCCCGCTGGCTGCATGTCGGATTTATCCATGGCGTGATGAATACCGACAATATGACCGTCTCCGGCGAGACCATCGATTTCGGCCCCTGCGCCTTCATGGATACCTATGACCCGGCGACCGTCTTCTCGTCGATCGACCAGCACGGGCGTTATGCCTATGCCAACCAGCCGGGCATCGGCCAATGGAACCTCGCAAGGCTCGGCGAGACACTGCTGTCGCTGATCGACGTCAATCCCGACAGCGCCGTCGACAAGGCGAATGTGGTGATCAAGAATTATGGCGAACGGTTCCAGGCGCATTGGCTGGCCGGCATGCGAGAGAAGATCGGCCTTGCCGGGCAAGAGGACGGCGATCTCGAACTGGTGCAGGCACTGCTGTCGCTGATGCAGACGCAGGCCGCCGATTTCACCCTGACCTTCCGGCGGCTGTCGGATCTTGCCGGCGATGACGCGGCAGAGCCGGGTTTTGCGGCGAGTTTCCGCGAACCGGAGGCCTGCGGCGCCTGGCTTGCGCAGTGGCGCGAGCGGCTGTCGCGCGATCCGCAGACGGCCACCGTGCGCGCCATTGCCATGCGCAGCGTCAATCCGGCCTTCATTCCACGCAATCACCGGGTCGAGCAGGCGATCGAGGCCGCGGTCGAGAACGGCGATTTCTCGCTGTTCGAGGCGCTGCTGACCGTGCTTTCAAAACCCTATGAGGATCAGCCGGGCTTTGCCGCCTATCGGGCACCGCCGAAGCCGGACGAACGGGTGCTCGCGACCTTCTGCGGGACGTAACAGGCGTCGTCATCTCCTCACAACCAGCATCAAGCCCAGTTCAGGGTATCCAAAACGTGACGACAGCCTGCGGCAATTGTGGCCGTTGAAAGGCATCTCCTTCGCGCTATCTGGCTGATCGGCGGGACTTTTCCGCCGATCCCTCACCCGGCGAACCTCAGCGGGAGATACAGCCTTATGGCGATCGTCATCACCTCCATCTTCTTCATCATCATCGGGCTGGCCCTCGGCGGCGGCGGGCTGTGGCTCGTCACGCTCGGCGGCAGCGTCTTCTATCTGTTCGCCGGGCTGATGTTCCTGATCACCGCCGGGCTGCTGCTGATGCGCAAGGCGGTGGCGCTCTGGGTCTATGCGGTGCTTGTTGTCACCGCGCTCGGCTGGGCGGTGTGGGAGGTCGGCTTCGACTGGTGGCAGTTGGGGCCGCGCGGCGGAATGATCATCCTGCTCGGGCTCTGGCTGCTGACGCCCTGGATCCGCCGGCCGCTCGGCCTGCGCAGCCCGACCGGCTTCACTTACGGCGCCAATCCCTTGCCGCTCGCCATACCCGTCATCTTCGCCATTCTCGTCGCCCTCTATTCGATGACCACAGATCCGCACGATCTTGCCGGCGATCTGCCGACCGACAAGGTCGCCGCCAGCCCCGCCTTCGGCGGCAGCGTGCCGGACGGCGAATGGCATCAATACGGCCGCACGCCCTTCGGCCAGCGCTATTCGCCGCTCGACCAGATCACCGCCGAAAACGTCTCCACCCTCAAGGAGGTGTGGCGATACCAGACCGGCGACGTCAAGCGGCCGGAGGATGTCGGCGAGACGACCTATCAGGTAACGCCGCTCAAGGTGAAGGACACGCTCTATCTCTGCACGCCGCATAATTGGGCGATCGCGCTCGACGCCAAGACCGGCAAGGAGAAATGGAAGTACGACGCCAACTCCGGCATGAACCCCGACCGGCAGCATCAGACCTGCCGCGGCGTCACCTATTATGCCGATCCCGCCGTTGCCGCCGGCCAGCCCTGCGCCGAGCGCGTCTACCTGCCGACATCCGACGCCCGGCTGATCGCGCTCGATGCGGCGGACGGGAAGATCTGCACCAGCTTTGCCAATCAGGGCGTGCTGCATCTGGAAGCCGGCATGCGCTACAACCCGGCCGGCTATTATTATTCCACCTCGCCGCCGGTCGCGGTGGCGGGCAAGATCATCATCGGCGGCGCGGTCAACGACAACTACTCCACCCAGGAGCAGTCCGGCGTCATCCGCGCCTTCGACATCAATACCGGCGCGCTCATCTGGAACTGGGATTCCGGCAATCCCGACGTGACGACGCCGCTCACCGAAGGGCAGACCTATACCACCAATTCGCCGAACAGCTGGTCGGTCTTCAGCGTCGACGAGGCGCTCGGCATGGTCTACCTCCCGCTCGGCAACCAGGTGCCCGATCAGCTCGGCATCAACCGCAGCGACAATGTCGAGAAATTCTCCTCCTCGATCGTCGCGCTCGATATCGCCACCGGCCAGCTGCGCTGGGTGCGCCAGACCGTGCACCACGATCTCTGGGACATGGACGTGCCGGCACAGCCCGTTCTGATCGATCTGACGAAGCAGGACGGCACGACCGTTCCCGCCCTGGTCGGCCCGACCAAGCAGGGCGATATCTATGTGCTCGACCGGCGGACCGGCGAGCCGATCATTCCGGTCAAGGAAATCCCGGCGCCGGGCGGCGCCGTGGCCGGCGATCATACCTCGCCGACGCAACCGATCTCCGATCTCACCTTCTCGCCCGAGCCGCTTCAGGAAAAGGACATGTGGGGCGTGTCGCTGTTCGACCAGCTCGCCTGCCGCATCGACTTCCGCCGTTATCGCTACGAGGGCCGCTACACCCCGCCTTCGCTCAAAGGCACGATCGTCTATCCCGGCAATTTCGGCACCTTCAACTGGGGCTCGGTGGCGGTGGATCCGGAGCGGCAGATCATGTTCGGCATGCCGACCTATCTCGCCTTCACCTCGCGCCTGGTGCCGGCGGCCGACATTCCGCCGAGGGGCCAGGACGAGAAGGGCAGCGAACAGGGACTCAACCGCAATGACGGCGCGCCCTACGGCGTCTTCATGGGTCCCTTCCTCGGGCTGCTCAAAATCCCCTGCCAGGCGCCGCCCTGGGGCTATGTCGCCGGCGTCGACCTGCGCACAGGCAAGATCGCCTATATGCACAAGAACGGCACCGTGCACGACATGACGCCGCTGCCCCTGCCCTTCAAGGTGGGCGTGCCGGGCATCGGCGGGCCGATGCTGACCAAGGGCGGCGTCGCCTTCCTCGGGGCTGCGGTCGACAACTATCTGCGCGCTTACGACGTGACGAGTGGGCGGCAGCTCTGGCAGGGACGGCTTCCCGCCGGCGGCCAGGCGACGCCGATGACCTATATGGCTGATGACAACAAACAATATGTCGTCATGGTCGCCGGCGGCCACGGCTCGGTCGGCACGAAGCCCGGCGACTACGTGATCGCCTACACGCTGCCTTGATGGCCCAAGGCTCTTCGGTTCGCGCCCATGGCAGCCCCTCACTGCCTGTGGCTTGCCCCTCACCCCAACCTTACCGGGGTCGAGCCCCTCGTCTCGACCCGTCCTTCGGACCCCCGCTCGCGGGGAGAAGGGACGTGCCAAACGCGGCCTCGAGGTTGAGGAAGGCGGCGCGGCATGGTCTCTTCGCCCCGTTTACGGGGAGAGGATGCCGGCAAGCGGATGAGGGGCTGGTTTCAGGATTTCATACAACTCGCGGGAAACCCGCGTCAGCTTTCTCCCGATTCACACCATCTCGACGATCATGCGGCCGACTTCGGCGAAGACCGGGTTGAGTTCCGTCACCGGTGCGGTCGCCTCGGCGATATAGACGGCGGCGACGATCGGGCCGCGATCCGGGGGCCAGATGACGGCGATATCGCCGAGAGAGCCGTTCGGGCCGGTGCCGGTCTTGTCACCGACCTTCCAATCCTGGGGCAGGCCGGCCCGCAGCCGTTCCTTGCCTGTGGTGCTGGCCACCAGCCAGGCGATCAGCCGGTCGCAGGAAGCCTCGGCAAGCACCGAGCCGAGCGTCAGGTTGCCGAGCGTGTCGAGCATCGCCTCCGGGGTCGTCGTGTCGCGCGGATCGCCCTTCCTGCCCTCGTTCAGCGTCGGTTCGGTGCGGTCGAGACGCGTGGTGCCATCGCCGATCGAGCGCAGCCAATCGGTCAGTCCTGCCGGCCCGCCAAAACTTTCGAGCAGCAGGTTGCCGGCGGTATTGTCGCTGACGCTCACCGCCGCCTCGCAGAGTTCAGCAACGGTCATGCCGTCGGTGCCCGCATGTTTTTCGCTGAGCGGCGAATAGTCGACGAGTTTGTCCTTGCCATAAGTCACCCGCCGGTCGAGCTTCTCCTCGCCCTTGTCGACACGGGCCAGCACGAAACCTGCTGCCAGCGCCTTGAAGGAGCTGCACATCGGAAAGGCCTCGCTGCCGCGATAGCCGAAGGAGATGCTCGTTTCAGTGTCGAGCACCGAAACGCCGAGACGGCCGCCGGTGCGTTTTTCGAGCGCAGCAAGGCGGTGCTGGATGTCGTCGTCGCCCTTCTCGGTATTCTCCTCCTTGGTCCCCTCCTCGGCATTGGCGGGAAGCACCAGCGCGGGCAGGCCCATCGCAGGCAGGCAAAGGGCCGAGCCGAGCAGCATGCGGCGGGTCAAACTGAGATCCATGAAATCCTCCGGCGGGTGGGAGGACAGAGCTAAGGAGCGATTGCGGCGACTTGTCGTCAACGCGGCGACTTCTTCGCCCGCCGAGCGACCTCTATCGTCCGCACTGGTCACGCGGCGCGGGTGACCTCGACCGTCACATGGGACAATTCCTCCAGGCCCGAAAGCCTGCCCTTGTAGAAAGCCGGGTCGCGCGGCTGCGAGGTGAGGACGGCGACGATTGCCGCATGATGGCCGGGGCCGACCTGCCAGACATGCAGATCGGTGATCCGGTCGTCCTCGGTCTCGATGGCGCCGCGGATTTCGGCCGGCAGCGTCTCGCCTTCGGGGACGACGTCGAGAAGGACGCCGCCCGAGGATTTCATCAGGCTCCATGACCAGTTGGCGATGACCAACCCGCCGACAATGCCCATGATGGGATCGAGCCAGAGCCAGCCGTAAAGGCTGCCGAGCGTCAGCGCCGCGATGGCGAGCACGGAGGTCAGGGCATCGGCGATGACGTGCAGGTAGGCGGCGCGGATATTGTTGTCGCCAGTCTTTGTGTGGTGGGCGTGGTCGCCATGTCCATGGCGCCCGTGATCGCCATGTCCGTGGTGGCCGTGAGCGTGATGATGGTGGCCATGGTGCGCATGCTGGCCATGCGCGTGCATATGATGGCCATGCGCGGCATGGCCGCCGCCGGCGAGCAGCCAGGCGCTGGCGAGGTTGACGGCAAGGCCGATGACCGCAACGGCAATCGCCTGGGCAAAACCGATCGGCACGGGGTTAGAAAGGCGCAGCAGGCTTTCGCAGGCCATCAGCAGGGCAATCAGGGCAAGGACGATGGCGCTGGCAAAGCCGGCGAGATCGCCGAGCTTGCCGGTGCCGAAGGTGAAGCGCGGATTGCGCGCCTGCCGACGGGCGAAGAGATAGGCGAGCGCCGAAATCAGCAGCGCACTGGCATGGGTCGACATGTGCCAGCCGTCGGCAACAAGGGCCATGGAGCCGTAGACGGTGCCGGCGGCGATTTCCGCCACCATCATCACCGCCGTCAGCGCGATCACCAGCCAGATGCGCCGCTCATTGCGCGTGTGATCGGCGCCGAGGAAGACATGGTCGTGTTCCAGGGCGTCCATTCCAGCCTTGTCGATTCCGGCACGCATTACAGGCTCCTTCTTCACGGCATTCAGCGAATATAGATTCTCAAGACTTCCGATATTTCCTCGACCGCCTCGGCCCTCGCCGCATCATTGGCGGCATTCAGCACATGTTCGCGCAAGTGGTCGTCGAGCACCTCGCCGGTCAACCCGGTCAGCGCGCCACGGATCGAGGCGAGCAGCTGCAGAATTTCGCCGCAGGGGCGCTCAGCCTCGAGCGCACGCTCGACCGCCTCCATCTGCCCTTTCAGGCGGCTGATGCGGGCGACGAGCTTCTTTTTCTGCAGGGTGGTGTGGGACATGGTGGGTTCTCATATAGCATAGGGGGGTATAGTATCAAGCGTGAAGCCAGAGCTCAATGCCGATGATGTCGTTCAGCACCGCTCCTTCTCGCGACATTCGATGCGATCATGGCCGCGCGAGCCCCTCACAGCATTTTCTAATGAAAGCGAATGCGCGGCTTAATCCGCCATTGACAAAGGCCGCGTTTCCGACGATCTATGGCCCATGATCAAAAACGCGCACCAGAGCCGCTCGTATTTTTGGCTGTACCTGTAAAGGGCGGCCGGACAAGATCATATTGTCAACAAGCCGCCGTCAGGCGGCTTTGTTGTATCGGCAGCGTCCTGACGGCAGAATATCAAAGGACGCGAAGACCATGACCGAAATCGAAGACAGCGAAATTTCACTGATGCGCCCATCGGTGGTAACGATCCGCGCCGCCAAGCCGCGCGACCTGCCCGAGCTCAACGAGATGATCGCCCTGCTCGCCGCCCATCATGGCGATGCGGCTGCGACAACGCCGGAGCAACTGGAGCGCGACCTCTTCGGTCCGCTGCCCTGGATCCATGCGCTCGTGGCCGAGACCGCCGAAGGGCTGATCGGATACGCCATTCTCGTGCCGCTCTACAGGGCGCAGGAAGGCAAGCGCGGCATGGACCTGCACCATCTGTTCGTGCGCGACGGCCATCGCGGTCACGGCACCGGCCAGTTGCTCGTCGACCGGGCGCGCGAAACCGCCCGCAAAGCCGGCTGCGGCTACCTCTCCGTCAGTGCTGCGACCGGAAACGTGCTGGCGCACCGCTTCTACGAACAGCTGGATTTCACCCCGCGTCCGGTAACCGGCATGCGCTACATGCAGTCGATCGCCTGAAGCGCGTCGGGCATGGTGCGAGCGGTGTTGCGATAACGGGATGCATTAACAAAAAGCCCTAAAGCGCGACGAACGAATCTGAAAGATTGCGACGCGCTTCAAGGCTGGCAGGCACGAGGCGCCCGCCGGGTTTATGCAGGAACCGGTTTCAGCCTACCGACAATTATCGAATTGCATGAGGAGCTTTCATGCCAGATTTCAAGCTACATTGCTTTGCTCTCTCGGGGAACTGTTACAAGGTCGCGCTCTTCTTCGCACTTGCCGGCATCGAGTGGGAGAGCACTTTCGTTGACTATCTGGGCGGCGAAACGCGCACCGAAGAATGGCGAAAGACCATAAACGAGCAGGGCGAAGCCCCTGTGCTCGAACATGGGCAAACGAAGATCAGCCAATCGGGGATCATCCTTGACTATTTGTCGGAGGTGACTGGGCACTTCGGGGCGCAGACAGCCGAAGAACGACGAGACATCATGCGTTGGATTCTTTTCGATAACCACAAATTCACGAGCTATTACGCGACGTTGAGGTTCATGTATGGCCTGCAGAAGTGCGGCGAGACGCCAGTCGTCGAGTTTTTAAGACTGAGGGCTAAAGCTGCCTACGCAATCGTCGACGAACATCTGGCGCGTCGGGCCTTCGTGGTTGGCGACCGGCTGACGATCGCAGACCTCTCTTTGGCGGGCTACGTCTTCATGCCGGAGGAAACCGGGATCGATCACAGCGCCTTTCCGGCTATTGCAGCTTGGAAAGATCGGATCAGAAACATGGCTGGCTGGCGCCATCCCTATGATCTCATGCCGGGTCCCACCTCCCTGTAGACAGAGCATGGGATCTTCCGAAGGCGCCAAGCAACCAAGTGAACGCGCGAAAGCCCTCGCCCGGTTGGCACCGTTATTTCCACTGGGTCCCGTCAACGGCGGCGCAGCCGTATGGCGGCAGGGAACCGGCAAAGGTGATTTTCAGCTTGGCGCAGCCCCAGCTGTTGATCGGGCCGGGCATGGCATTGTTGAGCGTGATGCCGATTTCATCATAGGGGCTGTCGGTGTTGGTGATATAGCGATACCAGCGGAAACCGGTGAAAATCACGACCGCAAGTGCGATCGTCAGCAGCAGGCGAAGCAATCTTTTCATGATATGTCCTTGAAATACAAACGTCGCCGTTTAGCACCGACATATCGAAGCGGAAAGCGCTGCCGCCGCCGGGCAAAGCGATATCCCGTAGAAAGATATTATCAACTGCAGGCCGCAGTGACTTCGCCCCACCACTAACGCCCCGGCACGGCCTTCAGATAGGCGGCGATTGCCTCACGGTCGGCGGCCGGGAGATGGGCGATGTTCTGCTGCACATCGACCATCGAGCCGCCGACGGAATCGAAATCGGGCGTGAAGCCGGTTTCGAGATAGCTGGCGATATCGGCCTCGCTCCAGCCGCCGATGCTCTTGGAGGCCGGCGTGATATCGGGTATGCGGCCCTTGCCTTCCGGATTGGGAGCGCCGGCAAGCCATTGATCCGCCGTAAAGCCGCCGAGCGCATCGCGCGGCGTATGGCATTCGCCGCAATGACCGGGACCTTCGACGAGATATTGCCCGCGCTTGATCTTGTCGTCGCTCTTTGCCAGCGCCACGCGCGGCTGGTCGTTGAAATAGAGGAATTTCCAGCCGCCGAGCGCAAGCCGGATATTGAAGGGGAACGGCAGCTCATGCGGCGGCGCGACGTTTGCGCTCTTCGGCAGGGTTTTCAGGAAGGCGTAGATATCGTTGACGTCCTTGTCGCTCATCCGGGAATAGGAGGCATAGGGAAAGGATGGGTAGAGATGCTGACCGCCCGGGCCGACGCCGCGCTTCATGGCATTGCCGAACTCGGCAAGCGTCCAGCCGCCGATACCGGCCTTTTCATCGGGTGAGATGTTCGGCACGTGGAAGGTTCCGAAAGGGCTCTTCAGCGCCAGGCCGCCTGACAGTGTCAGCTTGGCATCACCTTCGGAACCGGGTGCGGCATGACAGCTGACGCAGCCGCCCGCCCAGAAGACCATCTCACCGTTTGCCGTATCAGGCGCGCCGAGATTGGCCCAATGGCTTTCCGGCAGCGGATCGGGTGCGGTGACGAGATAGAAGGCGCCTCCGCCGAGGACGGCGACGCCGATCAGACAGAGCAATAACCGGATGAACCTGCGGACCATGCGCCGCCTCCCCTTTTGCCGAGATTTCCGCGTCGATCGATCCCCCGATCGATCTGCGCAGGCGGAGAATAAGGCGATCCGCGCCGGCGACAAGGCCGGCGCGGATCCTGTATCCAGATGAAAATGGCCTATCGCTCACTTGCTGAGGCGATAGGCCTTGTGACAGCCGCCGCAATTGGCGCCGAGCGTGTTCATCGTGGCGCCGACGGCCGCAGGATCGGCCGGAAGCTGAGCCAGCGCGGTTTCAGCGTCGCTGGAGAGCTTGGCGGCGCGCGCCTTGAAGTCGTCCATGTTTTCCCAGATTTTCGGGCTCGCGCCTTCGTCATTCGTGTCCGTGCCCGGCTTGAACTGGTCGGGGAAGACCTTGGCAGTTGCGGCGATCGTCGTCAGCGCCGCCTTCACTGCCTCGGCGTCATAGGGCTTGGTGCCCTTGGCGATGGCTGCCAAGGCCCCCGCCGAACCGCCGATCTGCTTCATCAACGCAACGCGCGAATCATGAGTGCCGTCGGCGGCGGTCACCGAACCGGCGGCCATGCCGGCCATCGCCAGGGCCGCAGCTACTGCTTTCCAATTCATATTCCTCTCCATTTCTCCTCGGCCAGGGTGGCCGAAGGCCAATCTGCACCGGGAGCATGCCAAAATCCATGCGTCCGGGCAGTCACGTTTTGCCGGATCATCATAAAAACAATGTGATAGGCCGCAGCGGCTCAAGCGCTTTTCCACCCCTGCCAGAGGCTGAAGGCGGAGACCGCAACCAGCAGCAGTCCGGCGAAGCGGCCGACAAAGGCCGTGACGTCAGGGTTGGCGACGAGCAGGTCGCGGCTGCGGCCGGCCGTCATCGCCAGTGTGCCGTAGATGGCGAACTGGGTGACGACAGTCATGACGCCCATGATCAGCCCCTGTATCCAGAGCGGACCATATTCCGGTCTCAGGAACTGCGGGTAGACGGCAAACATGAAGATATAGGCCTTCGGGTTGACCAAACAGGTGACGGCCCCCTGGCGGAAGGCGCGCCAGCCGGAGCGCGCCGTTCCCGGCCCGACCGCCTCGACGGTGATCGAGCTGCGGATCAGCGAAATCCCGATCCAGATCATGTAGGCCACGCCGGCAAAGAGCAGCACGTTGAAAAGCTGGGGCAGCATGGTGACGAGCACGCCGACGCCGGCCGCGCCATAGGCCGAATGTACCGCACCCCCGGCCATGATGCCGCCGGTTGCCGCCAGCCCACGCTTGACGCCGCCAGTCAGCGAATTGGCGAGCACGAAGAGCATGTCCATGCCCGGCACGATGATGATGCCGAACAGAAGGGTGAAGAAAAGCCAGAGGTTTTCATGGTAGTTCATGTCAGTTACCGCCTTGAATTTCTGCGGGCCGTTTTCAAAGACCCTGATTGATTTCAATCTGATAGGCGGCTCTATACGGGAACCCAACTGACAGTGTACTGTCAGGAGCGTGGCGGATGGGAGAGGTTAAATGCGCAAGGCCTCGCGGCTTTTCGAGATCATTCAGATCCTCCGGCTGGCAAGAAAGCCGATAACGGCGGCTGACATGGCCGAGACGCTCGAAGTGACCGCGCGCTCGATCTATCGCGACATCGCCGCACTCCAGGCGATGCGGGTGCCGATCGAAGGCGGGCGCGGCATCGGCTACATCATGCGACCGGGCTTCGACCTGCCGCCCTTAATGTTCTCGATCGAGGAGATGGAGGCGATCGTGCTGTCGCTGGCGCTGCTCGACCGGACGGCGGACGAGGAACTGAAACAGGCGGCGCGCCGGGTCAACCGGAAGATTTCAGGCGCGGTGCCCGCCCCGCTGCGCCAGGCGATGGACAACAAGGCGCTCTATGCCTGGGGCTCGATCGCGCAGCCGGCCGGCTTGGACCTGGCGATCGTGCGCCGGGCGATCCGCGACGAACGCAAGCTGATGCTCGGCTACCGCGACGAACTCGGCCGCGCCAGCGAAAGGACGATCCGGCCGATCGCACTGATCTATTATTCGCAGACCGCCAATATCGTCGCCTGGTGCGAACTGCGCCAGGCGATCCGCAATTTCCGCAGCGACCGGGTGGAACGCTGCGCGCCGAGCGAGGATTACTTCAAGGGCGACGGCGATGGGCTGCGGGAATTGTGGACGAGCGGCTGGACGGAGAAGGCTGTTCCTGCCTGAGGCGCGGCGTTTGAGGTACGAGCAGGCGTCAGTGTCACCTAACATTCCGGCCATGAGGTTGGCGAGACCAGCCCCTCATCCGCCTGCCGGCACCTCTGCCTGGATCGAGCCACGTGTCTCGACCCCGGTAAGGTTATAGGGTGAGGGGCAGCTGCTCGCGTGAATCAAACAGTAGCGAGCAACCTAATAAGCCAGCGCGCGGCTCTCTTCCCGGCCGAAGCCGCGGATTTCGAGGCGGTCGGGATGGACCTCGACGATCGCGAAAGCGTTTTTGGTCTCAGTGTCGACCACGCCCTTGAAATTGACGAAGTGGCAGGCGCCGGCCATGCCGTAATTGCCGACATGGTCGTGGCCGTTGAGATAGGCAATGACATTGCTGCGTGAGGCGAGCAGCGCGACGATGCGTTCGCTGTCCCACATGCCATGCTCGCTCGGCGGATGCACCGGATAGTGATTCATGACGATTACCTTCTCGCCGGCCGCGGCCGCTTTTGCGATTTCATCGCCGAGCCAGGCAAACTGCTCGTCGCTCAGCGCGGCATTCCAGCGATGGGCATTCGCCGCGCCCTTGGCCTGCAGCTCCGCCAGCATCTCGGCGGCCAACGCGCGATGAGGATGGCCTTCGGGCGGCGCGAAGATACTGACCTCGTTGCCGTCGAGCACGATGAAGCGCCAGCCGTGGCGCAAGAAGCTGTGATAGGGCGACGGCATGCCGAGACGCGCGGCAACTTCGGAGAGATGCCCCGCCGAAACCGAGAAATCATGATTGCCGAGCAGGAAGAGCGCCTCATGCCGGAGCTTCCGATAGACCGGCAGGATATCGTCGAAGCTTGAAAAGCTGCGGTCGATGACATCGCCGAGCGTCATGACGAAGCTCAGTTCCTCACCGTTGAATGTCTCGATCGCCTCGGCGACCTTGGCGAGGCTGTTGGCATAGTGGCGATCCATGGCCACATGCGGCGCGATCGCCGCATATTGCGGATCGGCGATGATGCCGAAGCGGAACAGGGGAGAATCGGAAGACGACATGGGGGCGTGATTAGGAGCGGTCGGTGACAGGGATGTGACGGCTTTGTGTGAAAACAAAACACCCGGCGCCTGAGACGCCGGGTGCTGAATTCTAAGAGGCGGGCGACATCGCCACCATGGCGGCGAGTCCGGTGCCGCTTACTTCGTGGCTTCTTCGTAGCGTTCCAGGACGTAGTCCCAGTTGATCAGGCTATCGACGAAAGCTTCGAGATATTTCGGGCGGGCGTTGCGATAGTCGATGTAGTAGGAATGCTCCCAGACGTCGACGCCGAGGATCGGGGTGGCGCCGTGAACCAGCGGATTTTCGCCGTTCGGGGTCTTGGAGATCTCGAGCTTGCCGTTCTTGACGGAAACCCAGGCCCAGCCGGAGCCGAACTGGGTGGCGCCGGCATTGGCGAAATCGGCCTTGAACTTGTCGTAGCCGCCGAGATCGGAGGTGAAGGCCGCTTCGAGCTTGCCCGGCAGCTTGTTGCCGCCGCCGCCCTTCTTCATCCACTTCCAGAAATGGATGTGGTTGTAGTGCTGGGCCGCGTTGTTGAAGAGGCCGGCATTGGTGCCGAAAGACTTCTTGACGACGTCTTCGAGCGAGAGATCCGAAAGACCGGCTTCGGCGGCGAGCTTGTTGCCGTTGTCGACATAGGCCTTGTGGTGCTTGTCGTGGTGGAACTCCAGCGTTTCCTTCGACATGAAGGGAGCAAGCGCTTCGTAATCATAGGGAAGTTCAGGCAATTCGAAAGCCATGTCAGATCTCCTCTTGGCAATAGATTGCGTCATCGGCAGGTGTGGCGGAACATAGGAGGGGAAAGGGGGAGAGGCAACCGGCGAAATATCAAAAAACGACCGGCCGGAGGAAAATTTGCCTCAGTTACGGGGCTTTAGTCGCGCGGGCAAATCGCCCGGGTTGCGCGCCGCGAAAACCGCTTCGCCTGTGACGGAGATCAACGGAGACCGATATGAACAGGAATATAATCCAGCTTCTCGCTGCCGCCGTGCTACTTTCGCTCCCAGCTGCGGCGCATGCCTCCTCCGACGATGCCTGGAAGCAGCTTGCTGCCGACGTCGAAGCCAAAAGCAAGAAGGCAGCGGTCACGATCGAAAAGCCCAGCGCCACTGTCGATCCCTTCGGCAGCTCGCATTACGGACTCGCCCTGGTGACGGGCAAACCGAAGGGTGCCAAGGGGCTGATTGCCCAGATCTGCGTCTACGACAAGCAAAAGAAAACCGTCGAGATCGGCAGCGAGCTAGATGCCAAACAGCTCGGGCTGATGCCGGCAAAATAGTCTGCTGCGGGTGATCCACCATGGCTATTTGTGACCTGCGTCACATTCCTCGGGAACCGAAGCCTACCCTTGGGAGTTGAAAGGCTGGGCTTTCGAGCGGATCAGCTTTTTCATGGAAGCGCGCAACCGCTCCAAATCTTTTGTTTTAAGCAATTCCGAACGCAAAACCGCTGTGCACTTTTGCTGGACTTGCTGGGGAGGTGTCGGCATGTCAGAGCTTCGCAACCGGGCGGACGATCAGCAGAAAATCTATCAGCGCTGGGCGCCGGTCTATGACCGGGTCTATCGCGGCATCCTGCGCGATGGCCACCGCAAGCTGGCGGCGCTGGCCGCCGCGGCCGGCACCGATATTCTGGAGATCGGCGTCGGCACCGGCCTGACGCTCGGGCACTACCCGCGCCGCTGCCGGGTGACCGGCATCGACATTTCCGAACATATGATCGTGCGGGCGCGCGAAAAGGCGAAACGCGAAAACCTGCAGCATGTGCAGGCGCTCGATGTGATGGATGCGCATGCGCTGAGCTATGCCGACCGGTCTTTCGATGCGGTCTGCCTGCCTTTCGTCATCACGCTCATCCCCGAGCCCGAACGTGCGCTTGACGAATGCGCAAGGGTGCTGCGGCCGGGCGGCGAGATCATCCTTGCCAGCAAGCTTGGCGACGGCGCCGGCCTGCAGGGCGCGATCGAGACGGCGGTGGCGCCGCTGGTGCGTCATATCGGCTGGTCCTCTGCCTTCCGTATCCACCGCATCATCGCCTGGGCCGAGCGCCGCGGCGATTTTGACGCTGCCGAAATCCTGCCGGTCTTTCCGAACGGCTTCTTCAAGATCATCCGGCTGAAGCAGCGCGAACCTATCGCCTGAGAGGATTGGCCGCCTGAGACCGGAACTTTTTTCCCCGCGTCGTTTGTTCTGATACTACCGTTCGCCTGAGGGGACCGCATGACATCGGATTTTTTCTTCTTCATCGTCGTGGGCTTCTGCGCGCAGGTCGTCGATGGCGCGCTCGGCATGGCCTTCGGCGTGCTGTCGACGACGAGCCTTCTCGCCTTCGGGGTACCGGTGGCCAATGCCAGCGCGATGACGCATGTGGCGGAAATGTTCACGACCGCCGCCTCGGGCCTCTCACATGCCTATCATCGCAATGTCGACTGGCGCCTGGTGGCGCGGCTCGCCCCGGCCGGCATGCTCGGCGGTGCGATGGGGGCCTATCTGCTTGCCAATGTCGACGGCAAGGCGATCGAGCCTTTCGTGTCGGCCTATCTGATCGTGATCGGGCTGGTGATTCTCTACAAAGCCTTCCGGCCGCCGCCGAAGCGGGATGTTCGCGACTGGATCGTGCCGCCGGTCGGGCTTTTCGGTGGCCTGCTCGATGCGATCGGCGGCGGCGGATGGGGGCCGATCGTCACCAGTTCGCTCGTCAGCCGCGGCCATGACCTGAAGCGGGTGATCGGCTCGACCAACTTCACCGAATTCGCAGTGACGCTGACGATTTCCCTGACCTTCGTCCTGACGCTCGGCTGGTCGGAGCTCGATTCGGCGATCGGCCTGATCATCGGCGGTGTCATCGCTGCCCCCTTCGGCGCGATCCTGGTCAAGAGGCTGCCGGTGCGGCCGTTGATGGTGGCTGTCTCGATGATCATCATCGGCACGTCGGCGATGCGGATCCTGTAAAAGGGGTTACAGATTCCGGCCGAAATAGACATCCACGGAGGCGATCTTGTCGCCACGGAAGCGAAAGCTCTCGATGTTGCGGAAGCTGCCGCCGTCCAATTTTTCGGCGCGGTAGCGGACGACCGCCTCGTCGCCGTCAATCGCCAGGAATTCGATGTGAAAGTCGCGGAAGACCGGCTCCTTCGGCCAGCAGCGCTCGAAATACGTCGCTCGGTCGATGTGGTCGTCGCGCGGACTGGAGAAGGTGAAATCCTCCGTCAAGATGGCGCCGACCATATCCTTGCGGTCGTCGAGATAGGCGGCGTAGAGATGACGGACGGTCTGTTCTCGGGATGTGCGCATGTCGCTCATGGCAATCTCCTCGGCTTAACTGATTGCATCATGCAATCGGTCACGTTCTAACACTTTTGCCGGAACGGGTCCAGCTTACGGCGATAATTTCCCAAAGACAGGCCACCGATGCGCAAACGCCGTCTTGAAGGACGGGCGACAAGGCGGTTATATCAGCGCGTGCCCGCCCTGGAACGACGAGCGCATGCTCCGCCAGGCCCGTGCGCTCGACCTCGAAAAGCTCGATCTCAGGACAGTTTCACCCGCGTCGATCTCCTCGCCGCGGCAAGGGGTACATCGTTTCATCGGGCGGGCGGAACTTCGCCGTGCGATCAATGCCGAGGCCGAAAGAATGACCGATACACAATTGGAAGCTGCCAGCGCCAGGCCGGGCTCGATCTACTGGAAGCGCAACCTGGTGATCTCGCTGATCGGCTCCTTCACCACGATCGTGGCGATGACGCTGCTGCTTCCCTTTCTGCCGCTCTATGTCGAGGAACTCGGTGTCAGCGACCATGCGGCGATCGTGCAATGGTCGGGCATCGCCTATGGCGCCACCTTCTTTGCCGCCGCCCTCGTCGCGCCGCTCTGGGGGCGGCTCGGCGATATCTATGGCCGCAAGCTGATGCTGGTGCGCGCCAGTCTCGGCATGACGGTGGCGATCGCGCTGATGGGCATGGCCGGCAATGTCTGGCAGTTGGTGGCGCTGCGCCTCTTCGTCGGGCTTGCCGGCGGGTACTCCTCCGGCTCTATGGTGCTGGTGGCGACGCAGACGCCGAAGGACCGTTCGGCCTGGGCGCTCGGCGTGCTCTCCTCCGGCATCATGGCCGGCAATCTCGTCGGGCCGCTGCTCGGCGGGGCGCTCCCGCCGATCATCGGCATCCGCGGCACGTTTCTCGCCGCCGGCGGCATGATCTTCCTCGCCTTTCTCGCCACGGCCTTGCTGATCAAGGAGGAGAAATCGCCGGCCCGCAAGCAGGCAGCCAAGGCCAGCGGCGGCTGGAAATCCATTGCCGACAAGCGGCCTGTCGTCGCCATGCTGGCAACCGGCATGCTGTTGATGTTTGCCAATATGTCGATCGAGCCGATCATCACCGTCTATGTCGCGCAGCTGGTGGCCGTAGAAGCCCAGGTGACGATCGTATCGGGCGTCGTCATGTCGGCCGCCGCCCTCGGCAGCATTCTCTCGGCCTCGTGGCTCGGCAAGCTTGCAGACAGGATCGGCCATTGGCCGGTGATTTCAGGCGCCCTCGCCGTCGCCGGGCTGCTGTTGATCCCACAGGCCTTCGTCACCAGCTCCTGGCAGCTGATCATCCTGCGTTTTCTGATGGGCGCAGCACTTGGCGGGCTTCTGCCCTGCATCGCCGCCGTCATCCGCCACAGCGTGCCGGACAGTGCGGCCGGCAGCATTCTCGGGCTTTCCATCTCCTCGCAATATGTCGGCCAGGTCGCCGGTCCCATCCTTGGCGGCTTCGTCGGCGGCCATATCGGCATGCGGGCGGTTTTCCTCGGCACCTCCGTGCTGCTTGTCGCCGGCGCTGCCTATGCCTGGGTAGTGCGGCCGCGGGATCGGCAGACATCCGGCTAAGGCGCGCTCCCGCAGATCATCTCGATGCCTGACCGGGCGATCGCTTCCAGCGTCTCGCGGCTGTCGCCGGCGCGGGCGCGGACGGCGAGCGAATGCATGACGGCGGAGGCGAGCCTTGCAAGCATCTGCGGATCGGCGCTTCGGGGAAGCTCGCCCCTTTCCACGGCAAGGCGCATGCGCTTTTCGATCTCGTCGTCGAAATCGTTGAGGCTGCGGCCGAGCACTTCGCGGACCCGCTCATGCTGGACCGCTTCGGCCGATGCCGTGCCGATCAGCAGGCAGCCGCGGGCGGCGGTTTCACCGTGCAGATAGATCGCCAGCGCACCCGCATAGACGCGGGCGATATTGTCGCGAAGCGGCAGTGACGGGTCGAGCGCCTCAATCAGCACGTCCATGCCGTCCTGCCGATACCCCTCCAGCGTATCGAGATAGAGATCCTCCTTGTCACCGAAGGCGCCGTAGAGGCTCGGGCGGTTGAGGTTGGTCGCAGCGCTCAGATTGTCGAGCGAGGCGGCGGCAAAACCCCTGTCCCAGAACACATCCCGCGCCTTGCCAAGCGCCGCCTTGGGGTCGAAGCCCCTCGGGCGGCCGCGCTTCTTCTCGTCCTTCATATTTTGTACCGTTTCGCATTAAATTCTTGACGAAGTTTATTTTATGCGAAACAGTACAAATGTTCAACGCTATCGGCGGGCGGCATCACCTGCCTCCCCAAGGAGAGGAAACCGCAATGAAACTCTATATGCACGCCGCGGCCTGTTCGCTTTCGCCGCACATCATCTGCCGGGAGCTGGGGCTCGATATCGAACTCGTCCAGGTCGACCGGCAGACCCATCGGACGAGCAACGGCGAGGATTATCTAGCCATCAACGGCAACGGCTATGTGCCGGCGCTGATGCTCGACGATGGCAAGGTGTTGACCGAGGGGCCGGCGATCGTACAGTTCCTCGCCGACAGCGTGCCCGAAGGAGCAGCCCTGTTGCCTGAGGTCGGCAACATCCGCCGCAACGAGGTGCAATCCTATCTCAACTTCATCACTGCCGAGCTGCACAAGCCGATGGTGTTGCTCTTCAATCCGATTTATTCCAGCGTTCACGAGGAGATCCGCGCGCTGATATCGAAGCGACTCGCCTGGCTGAACGGCCGTTTTGCCGGACCCTATCTCACCGGCGATGCGTTTACGGTGGCGGATGCCTATCTCTTCGTCTGCCTGAACTGGTCGCCTTGGACCAACATCGATCTCAAGCAATGGCCGGCACTGCACGGCTTCATGGCCCGCGTGGCGGCTCGACCGAAGGTGCGCGAGGCGCTGCAGGCCGAAGATCTCGAGGCCTTCGATGCCGACGGCGTCTATTTTGCGCCACACGCCTATCTCGCCACATCAGGACGGACCGGCTCGCCGGTCAGGCCGTAAACACGAGGTCGGCCACACCGCGACACCGAGGGGTATCAGACGGCGTTGACGGCGACCGGCAGGGCACGCTTGTGGCCGGTGGCACGATAGGCGGCGAGGATGCGGCGGCGGGCGATCTCGCCGACCGGCCTGCCTTCGAGGAAATCGTCGATCTCGTCATAGCTGACGCCATAGGCTTCTTCATCGGGGCGCAGTGGGCGCTCGCTCTCGAGATCGGCCGTCGGCACCTTGAACACCAGCTCGTCCGGGGCGCCGAGGCGCTTTGCCAGCAGACGGACGCGGCGCTTGTTGAGGCCGGCGAGCGGCAGGATATCGGCGGCGCCATCGCCGAACTTGGTGAAGAAGCCCATGACCGCCTCGGCCGCGTGATCGGTGCCGATGACGAGGCCACCAAGGGCGCCGGCCAGGGCGAACTGGGCGATCATCCGCTGACGGGCCTTGATGTTGCCGAGGATGAAATCCTGCCGGCCGGCATCGGCGAAGGCGAGGCCGCCATTTAGCGCGGCGGCAAGCATCGCATCGGCCGGCTCCTTGATGTTGACCACCATCGAGCGGTCGGCGCCGATCGTTTCCAGCGCCCTCACCGCATCGGCCTCATCTGCCTGGACGCCGTAGGGCAGGCGCACGGCGATGAATTCGGCGGTGTGGCCGCTGTCCCGCAGCTCGCGCACCGCCTTCTGAGCCAGCAGCGCCGCCGTCAGCGAATCGACGCCGCCGCTGATGCCGAGGACGTAGCCGCGCATGCCCGAGGCGACGAGATAATCCTTGAGGAACGCGGTCCGCCGTTCGATCTCGTGCTCAGGGTCGATGTCGGCGGCAACACCCAGTTCGCGGATGATCTCGCCTTGTTCGTCGAACAGCACCGTCATAAGCCTCTCCTCCCACTTACGGAATTTCGGCGCCACTATGGCGAAAAGATGGGGGAAGACGAAACCGTTTCGGGCAGAGCTGCCATGCATTTTATGCAAGTGGGGCGTTGGGGCGCAGTATCTCCGGGCTGGGTTCGCACCTACCGCACGATCGTGAACAGCTCCACCGGATCCGCAAAACCCTTCAGCCTGTGCGCTCCGGCGGACACTACATCCCCTGCCCCGGCCTCCTGACGGAACGGTGCCGACATCAGCAAGGCCTCTCCCAACTCGCTGCAGGCGGTCTGGATGCGGCTGACAAGATTGACGTCGCCGCCGATCAGGGTGAAGTCGAGGCGGCGGCCGGAGCCGACATTGCCGTAGCTGACCTCGCCGTAATGCAGGGCAATGCCGGCCTTCACGCCGATGCCCTCATATTGGAAATGGTCGATCTCCTCGAGGATGGCGCGGGCCGATGCCAGGGCGGCGCCGCAGGAATGGGCGGCATCGTAACCCGGGAAGAAGGCAAGCACGCCATCGCCCATGAACTTCAGCACCTCGCCGCCTTCGCGGGTGATGGCCGGCACGATCCTGTCGAAATAGGCATTGAGCAGGCCGAGCACGGTGCTGCCGGGCAGACGGTTCGACAGTTCGGTAAAGCCGCGCAGATCGCAGAGCAGCAGTGCCGCCTCCATCGATTCGATCTCGTCGCGGCGGATGCGGCCGGCCAGGATGCGGCTTGCCGTCAGCGGGCCGATATAGGTATCGAGCAGGCTGAGCTCGACCTGGCGCAGAATGCGCAGCTCGCTGGTGTTGCGCAGCGCCGGCAGGATGCGCTCGATCACCTGACGCTCGGGGGCGGTGAAGCCGCCAGGCCGCCTGGTGCCGAAGACGGCGGCGCTGACCGGGCCGTCGACGTTGCAGAGCGGCGCGATGACGAGCTGCATCAGGCCGCGATCGGCGAAGACATCGATATGCTGCCAGCGGCCATGCACGCTTTCGCCGGTATCGACGACCAGCGGCTCCCGGGTCTCCATGACCTTGCGCAGCGGCGTATTGGCGATGGCGACGCGGGCGCCGTGTTCTCGGTCGTGGATCTCAACCGGCTCGCCCGGCGCCCAGGCGATGGTGCGGCCGATAAACTCGGGATGCAGCGTCATCAGATGCAGGGTCAACCGGTCGATAGGCAGGCCGAGCGCCTGGAGCCTGCGGCCGAGGCCGGAGACGAGGCCGGCTTCGTCGAGCGCGTGGCATTCATCGCCGGAAAGCCATTCGATGATCGACAGCAGCGCCGCGGCGCTGACGGCATGGCCGGCGATCTTCGTTTGCAGCCTGTCGGTATCGGGAGCATAGATCGCTGATGTCATGGCTTTCTCCTCCTTAAGGGAAGGCGGAGCGCTAGTGAGCGCCGCCGCCGGAGAGTTGACCGGGTTTTCTGAGAAGCAGGCTTGCCAGCAGGGCGACCACAAGCGCCACGCCGAGCAGGAAGAAGGTGTCGCTGAAGGCCATGATATTGGCCTGCTTGCGTATCTTGAGTGCGATGGCGACGACGGCCTTGTGGCTGGCGAGCGCCTGATCGCTGACCCCATGGCTCATGAAGTAGCCGGTCAGCCCCGCGATGCGATCGCGGGTGGCCTCCTCGAAGACCGAGACCGAATTGGTCAGGATGTTCGAGTGGAACTGTTCGCGCTTCGACAGGAAGGTCTGCAGCGAGGCGATGCCGACGGCGCCGCCGAGATTGCGCATCATGTTGAAGAGTGCAGAAGCAGAACCGGCATTCTCCTGCTCGATGCCTGCTGTGGCGATTGCCGAAAGCGGCGTGAAGACCAGCGCCTGGCCGATGGCGCGGACGATGTTCGGCCAGAAGAGCTGGTCGCTCGCATAATCGCCGGTCATGTGCACGTTCATGAAGTTCGAAGCGGCGAAGAGGGCAAAGCCGACGACGATCAGCAGGCGCACGTCGAAACGTTTCATCAAGCGCGGCACCAGGGGGATCAGCAGCAGCTGTGGGATGCCCGTCCAGGCGAGAACCATGCCGATCTGCTCGGAATTATAGCCCTGGATGCGGGTCAGATAGATCGGCAGCACGAAGACCGAGCCGTAAAGCGCAATGCCGAGCAGGAAATTGGCGACGATGCCGAAACCGAAATTGCGGCGGACCAGCAGGCGGAGGTTCAGCAGCGGAGTGGCGGTCTTCAGCTCGATGATCAGGAACAGCGTCAGCGAGACGGCGGCGATGACCGACAGGCGGACTATGAAATCGGAGCCGAACCAGTCTTCCTTGTTGCCCTCTTCCAGCACGGTCTGCAGGGCTGCGAGGCCGATCGCCATGGTGATGATACCAGGCCAGTCACCCTTGGCGAGCAGCTTCAGGTTCATCGGCGCGCGGTCGAGCGAGGCCCAGAGCAGGCCGACCATCAGCGCACCGGGCACCAGGTTGACGTAGAAGATATGTTCCCAGCCCCAGTTCTCGGTGAGGTAACCGCCGATCGTCGGGCCGATCGCCGGCGCGAAGGTGGCCGACAGGGCAAAGAGCGCAAGACCGATCGGCTGCTTGGCCTTGGGCAGCAGCGTGATGATGATGGTGAAGGCCATCGGGATCAGCACGCCGCCGGAAAAGCCCTGTATGGCGCGCAGGATGATCATCTGCTGCAAATTGGCCGCGAAGGCGCAGGCGACGGAGAAGACGAGGAAGAGGATGGCGTTGGTCAGCAGATAGTTGCGGACCGAGAAGACGCGCGCCAGCCAGGCGCTCAAGGGGATGACGACGATCTCGGCGATCAGATAGGACGTCGAGATCCAGCCGCCGTCATCGGTGCCGGCGCCGATCGCGCCCTGGATATCGGCGAGCGAGGCATTGACGATCTGGATGTTGAGGACGGCCATGAAGGCGCCGAGTGTCGAGCCGACAACGGCTGCCCACATGCGCAGCGGGCTCATGGCGGCAGGCGCCACGGGTGCTGCGGCGGCGGGGCGCGCAAGCGCATTGCCGTTTGCGGCGATCTGAAGAGTGGCCATGGCTTATCTCCTTCCAGCTCTCGCGGGAAACTTTCTCATGACGGGGTTCGGGTGATCGTTCGGGGAATGATCGAGATCATTCAGGAATGATCGGGATCATTCGGCGGAGAAGAGAAGGATCAACCTTCGTGGCTGGATCATCCTTCTTCGGCTGCCCCGGAGACCTGGCCAGCCCTGGCTTGGGCAGGCTTGGTTTCGGCAGCTTGGGTCTGGGCAGCCTTGGTATCGATTTCGGGCTCGACCGACATGCCCGAACGCAACAGGCCGCTCAGAGGCTCGTCGTCGATGACGATCTTGACCGGGATGCGCTGGACGATCTTGGTGAAGTTGCCGGTGGCATTATCCGGCGGCAGCAGCGAGAATTCCAGGCCGCTTGCCGGCGAAACGCTGTCGACATGACCCTTGATCGAGATGTCGGGAAAGCTGTCGACCTTGATCTCGACCGGCTGGCCGGGGCTGATATAGGTCAGCTGCGTTTCCTTGAAATTGGCGACGACATAGACCGCATGCAGCGGCACGACCGCCATCAGCTGGGTGCCGGAGGTGACATATTGGCCGACGCGGATCGAGCGGGCGCCGACCGTGCCGTCGACGGCGGCGACGATGTCCGTATAGGAGAGGTTGAGCTCCGCCTGCTGGGCGGCGGCGGCGGCGCGATCGCGCTGGGCAGCCGACTGTTCGCGCTGGGTTTGCAGCACCGGCACCTTGTTCTGAGCCGCGACGAGGGCTGCCCGGTCGCGCTCGACGGCGGCAGCGGCCTGTTCCCTGGCCGACAGGGTCTGCTCGGCACGGGACTGCGTGCCGGCGCCGTTGGTGATCAGGCGGGCCGAGCGGGCGGCGTCCGACACGGCAAAATCCAGCGAGGCCTGCGAGGCGTCGATCGTTGCCCTCGCCTGCTCGATCACCGACTGCTGCAAGGCGATCTGGGCATCGATATTGGTGATGGCGGCTTCGGCCGCCTTCACATCGGCTCTCGCCTGCGACAGGGCAGCCTGGAAGTCACGGTCATCGATGCGGGCGAGAACCTGACCGGCTTTGACCTGGTCATTGTCGCTGACCAGCACTTGCCTGATATAGCCGGCGACCTTCGGGGCGACAGTGGTGTAATCGGCCTTCACATAGGCATCGTCGGTGGATTCGATGAAGCGGCCGACCGTCCAGTAGCGGTAGCCGAAATCGCCGGCGAAAGCGACGCCGGCAAGCAGCGCGGCGGCAAGGACGGCGCGCTTGACGATCCCTCGGCCAGTCTTTCCGGAATCAGCCGCGACCGGTGCTTCGGCGGCCGGCATGGGCGGCGCCTCGGCAGTGGGCGTCCTGGCAGCTTCCTCGGCCAGGATCTGCTCGGCCTGCCTGGAAGTTTCGAAAACTTGCCTCTGGGGTAACTCGACCATCGTCATTCTCCTTCACCGTTGGCCTCCTCTGTGAGAGGCCATGTTCGATGCGAAGAAAAATGCGCCCTGACATTTATTTTGATAATCTGTTTAAATCGGGAAGGATCATCAACTCTCAGCGGATAATCCGAGGGCAATATGGATCGGCTGACAAGCCTCACAGTCTTTGGCCGGGTGGTGGAATGCGGCGGTTTTTCCGCCGCGGCGCGCCGGCTCAACATGTCGGTCACCATGGTCGGCAATCACGTGCAATCGCTGGAGGATCGGCTCGGCGTGCGACTGCTCAACCGCACGACACGCAAGGTCAGCCTGACCGAAACCGGCAAATATTACTACGAACGCTCGTCGCAGATCCTGGCCGAACTTGAGGAGGCGGACCGGACGGCCGGCGCGCTGAGCTCGACGCCGCGCGGCACGCTGAGGGTCTATACCAGCAGTGCCATCGTGCGTTTCCTGCTGCCCGTCGTCAGCGAATATATGGAGCTCTATCCGTCGATCTCACTCGATTTCAGTGTCGGCGAGCGGATGGTCGACATGATCGAGGATGGCTACGACCTGGTGATGCGCACCGTACCGCCGCCGGATTCCTCGCTCGTTGCCCGCAAGCTGACGCCCTGGCGCCATATGCTCGTTTGCTCGCCGGCCTATTTCGAGAGTCATCCGATGCCGAAGAAGCCGGCGGAGGTCGCGGAGCACAATTGCCTGCAATATGCCTATTATCCCTATGGCGACGAATGGCGCTTCGAGGATGGCGCGGGCAACCCGG
The DNA here is from genome assembly GCF_014193215.1 of Rhizobium sp. BK112. Classification (NCBI taxonomy): domain Bacteria; kingdom Pseudomonadati; phylum Pseudomonadota; class Alphaproteobacteria; order Hyphomicrobiales; family Rhizobiaceae; genus Rhizobium; species Rhizobium sp. BK112. The sequence goes on along the minus strand of NZ_JACHYZ010000002.1, from coordinate 699,343 downwards.
AGAGCGTCAAGATCGCCGGCAACGTCGTCTCCAACAGCGCCGAGATGCTGCGCTTCCTGACGCTGAGCGGGCGGGGCATCTTCCTAGCGCCGAGCTTCGTGGTGTTCGACGACATCGCCGAAGGGCGGCTGGTGAAGATCATGCCGGACTACCGGCCGGTGGAATTCAACATCAACGCGGTCTATCCCAACCGCAGCCACCTGCCGACGAAGGTGCGGCTGTTCATCGATCTCTTGGTGGAGAGATTTGCCGAGCATCGGAAGTGGATGACGTGAGGGGCAGACATCGGGACTATAGGCTGCCCTCACAGCCAGAAAATTGCCCCTCACCCTAACCCTCTCCCCGCAAACGGGACGTACCATGCGAGAGGTCTGTGGGGAACGGAGAGGTCGCGGCATGCCCCTTCTCCCCGCGGGGAGAAGGTGGCGGCAGCTGGATGAGGGGCGGACGCAGACTCGGATTTTGCTGGAGGCGACCGCCCCTGCCCTACGCTTGCGCTCCGGGCGTTCGCAGCTGCAATCGATTCACTGGATCGATTGCTTCGGCTGCGCCGAACCGCTGCTCACTCCTCGCTTTCGCTGCGGCCGTAGGCCCAGTCCATATAAAGCTCGAGCGCCTTGCGGGTGAACGGGCCTTCCTGAAAATTGCGGTCGTCGAGGCGGGTGACGCCGACGACTTTGGAGTAGTTGCCGGTGGTGAAGATCTCGTCGGCTGCGAGGAAATCCTCGACGGAGAGCGCTGCTTCCACGACGTCGAAACCGGCCTGGCGCAGCAGGCCGATGACCCGCGCGCGGGTGATGCCGGCGAGGAAGGTGCGGTTGGCGGCCGGCGTCATCACCACGCCGTCGCGCACCATGAAGACGTTCGATGAGGCGGTTTCGACGACGTTGCCGTTCAGGTCGCGCACCAGCGCATTGTCGAAACCGCGGCTGCGCGCCTCGGCGATCATGCGGCCGCTGTTCGGATAGAGCGAGCCGGTCTTCGCCTCGGTCATCGCCGTTTCCGGCGACGGGCGGCGATAGGGCGAAACGGTCAGGCTGGTGCCGCCATGGCCGCCCATCGGCGCTTCGAACAGGCAGAGCGCGAAGCGGGTCGATTCCGCATCGACGGAAACGACGCTGCCGGGCGAACCATGTTCGCCCCAATACATCGGCTTGATGTAGATCGCCGTGGCGCCATCGAATTTCGCAACGCCTTCCCAGGCGAGTGCGGCGATCTCCTCGGCCGACTTCACCGGCTTCAGGCCCATGGCCAGCGCCGAGCGGTTGATGCGCTGGCAGTGCAGGTCGAGATCCGGCGCGATACCATCGAACCAGCGGGCGCCGTCGAAGACCGTGGAACCCAGCCACATGGCATGCGAGGTCGGCCCGATCAGCGGCGGATTGCCGGGGAGCCATTCTCCATCGACATGGGTCCAGGTGGTTGAACGGGGTGATGTATCGACGGCCATGCTGCCCTCCCTATAAAGCCGGCAAAGCAAAAACCTCCGCGGCAAGCCGGGTCAAGGACAAATCCCGCTCGGAAACACGGAAGCAAGAAAATGCCGAAGGATGCGATCATGCCGCAATATTCGTGCGCAGCAACAGCGGCTTCATCGATGGGTGCATCAGCAAAAATGATGGAATGGAATGTTGGAATGGTTGGCTGCAGCATGCGATGATGGGGTGCAACAGCGGATACGCAGCAAGGGAAGACGCCGATGAAAGCCATGTTCTACGAAGCCTTCGAACAGGCGCCCGAAATCCGCACCCTGCCCGATCCGACGCCGACCGAGGACGGCGTTGTCATAGCGGTCGGCGCAAGCGGGCTCTGCCGCAGCGACTGGCACGGCTGGATGGGACACGATCCCGATATCCGCCTGCCGCATGTGCCGGGACACGAGCTTGCCGGGCGCATCGTCGCCACCGGCCGCGGCGTGATGCGTTTCAAGGTCGGCGACCGGGTGACAGTGCCTTTCGTTTCCGGCTGCGGCCATTGCAGCGAATGCCATTCCGGCAACCAGCAGGTCTGCCCCAACCAGTTCCAGCCGGGCTTCACCCATTGGGGCTCCTTCGCCGAATATGTGGCGATCGATTATGCCGACACCAATCTGGTGCACCTGCCCGATACGATCGACGATGCGACGGCCGCAAGCCTCGGCTGCCGCTTCGCCACCTCGTTTCGCGCCGTCGCCGACCAGGCCCGCACCGGGCCCGGCGAATGGATCGCCGTGCATGGCTGCGGCGGCGTCGGCCTGTCGGCGATCATGATCGCCACCGCCCTCGGGGCGAATGCGATCGGCATCGACATATCCGAGGAGAAGCTCGCCTTTGCGCGCGACTGCGGGGCGGTGGCGACGGTCAATGCAGCAGGCGTCGCCGACGTGGCGGAGGCGGTGCGCGAAATCACCAAGGGCGGCGCGCATGTCTCGATCGACGCGCTCGGCCATCCTGTCACCTGCTTCAACTCGATCAAGAACCTGCGCCGGCGCGGACGGCATGTGCAGGTGGGGCTGATGCTCGGTGAACAGGCGACACCGCAGATTCCAATGGCGCAGGTGATCGGCCACGAGCTGGAAATCTACGGTAGCCACGGCATGCAGGCCTGGCGTTACGACGCCATGCTGTCGATGCTTTCGGCCGGCAAGATCGCGCCGCAAAAACTGATCGGACGGCGGGTCAGCCTCGAAGAGGCCGTGCCGGCGCTGATGGCGCTCGACAAGGCTGAGGCCACCGGAATCAGCGTGATTACCCGGTTTTCATGAGGGAATTCCACCCTCCCCGCCCGTGACGAGCACCGGACTCAGGGAGGGCGGGACGAGCAACAAGACCCTATTGAGCTACGCCGATCGAGGCGAGAAAAGCTGATGAAGCCGGGATCTTCGACTTGTCCTTGATCTCGATGATGAGGCGCGGATTGCTGTCGAGCTTGGCAAGTGCCCTAAAGACGGCGTGCCAGTGGATCGAGCCTTCGCCGAGGCTCCAGTGGCGATCGGCGTATCCGTCGGCATCCTGCAGGTGGACATGCTGCAGGCGATTGCCGGCGGCCTTGACGTAGTAATCGACCGGCGGAGCACCGGTATAGCCATGGGCATAATGGGCGTGCCCGGTATCGATCGAGACGGCGACCGCGGGCGAGTGGAAGCTTTCGGCCAGCGCCACGCGAATATGCGGATCCTTATCCTCGATGTTCTCGATGACCATGGTGCAGCCGATATCCTCGGCGCGCCGGACGGCGTCGCGCAGGGTCATGTGCGTGCGCTCGACCAAGGCTTCGCGGGCGCCGGCATTGTCGTCGAGATTGTTGTAAGACCAGGAGGTGTAGGGGCTGTGGATGACCATATGGGTGGCGCCGATGGCGGCGCAGACATCGAGACCCTGCAGCAGGCGCCTTGTGACGATGGCGCGGATATCGGGATCTTCCGAGGCGATGGTGAAGCCCCAGAACGGGCCGTGAATGCCGAGGCGGCCGCTGTGGCCGTCGAGAAGCCGCCTGGTGCGGGCGGCAAGCGGCGCCCAGTCGCCGTTGAGAACCTCGGCATCGATGAAGCTCTGCAATTCGAGATCGCGGGATTTTTCGAAAAGCCAGTCGCGGTGAAGCTCGACTTCATCGAGCGTCATGGCGGCGCCGACGACGGGAAGAGAAGACATGGATGCGCTCCATCAATTGGAATGATCAATGTGAAAATGGAAGAACGGTCAAGAACGGCCGCCGCGTTCTATGCGCCCCTTCTGTGTCGGCGGTATTACAGACAGGCAGACTCGAAACCCTCCGGCTTCAGTCATTTCCGCACAGCTGGTGCGGCATTTTCGGGCCTTGCGGAAACGACCCGCCGTACCGATATCAGCGCCGACTACTCGTGATGGCTAGAGCGGTTCAGCTTTTAACGGAAGCGCAGAACCGCTCTATCCTTTTGTTTTTGCGCAATTCCGGACGGAAAACCGGTTCGCACTTTTCCTGGAATTGCTCCAGGCGCACGAGCTGCACTGAACTCTCGGCAACGGAGCCGTACGTTCATCGCTTCGGCGACCGAAGCGCCGCGTTGAAGGCGCTTGGCAATGTTGCCCCAGACAACAGTGTGGTTGTCAAAAGCGGCGTAGAGGTTTAACGGCTGCGCCCGCAAGAAAAAGCCCTGGAAGAAAAAGAAAGAGACATGATGTCCAACTCATTTGTGAAAATGCATGGCAGTGACGAGGCGAAGCGGTTTTTCGTTCTCGGCGACCGGGTCGAGCGGCGGCTTAGAATCAGCGGAACCTGGCTGAATATCTTCGACGTCACTGTGCCATCAGGCAGCCGGACGCCGAAACATGCGCATGCGAGCCCTGAAGTGTTCCGCATCCGCGAGGGACGTCTGACGATCTGGCGCCTGAGCGACAGCGGCCCGGAAGAGATCGAGGCCAGTGCCGGCGACATCGTCACCATCCCGCCCTTCATGGTGCATGGCTATGCCAACCGCGGAACCGTCCCGGTGGTGTTTTCCGCGATCGTTGATCGTGAGATGGCCGAGTTCATCGAAGCGGAGGGCGCGACCGAACCCCCGAAGGCCAGCCCTTCGACTGAGACCATCGCCCGCATGACGGCCGCCGCCAATGCTTACGGGATTACGATCCTGGCGGCGTGATGGATCTAATGCACGGAGACGCCGGCAATCACCCGGCGTCCGAGGTGTCCCAGGTTGCGTTCCCGCCACTGGTTGGGCGTCACGCCTTCCCAATCCCGAAAAGCGCGATAGAAGGAGCTTGTATCCTGATAGCCGAGCAGGCACGCGACCTCGTCAATCCCGGCTGAGGGATCGGAGAGCAATTGCCTCCCCAATTCCTGACGTGCTTCGACGAGCAACTCCCGGAAGGTCGAGCCCTCATCGGTGATCCGGCGCTGCAGTGTGCGCTCACTCATGCCCAGGTCGAAGGCCACATCGGACAGTTCCGGCCGGCCGCTCGCCAGGCTTCTCTTCAGAACGATCTTGACCTGCTCGCGGATTGCACTGCGCGCCTGGATTTCGCCAAGTGCTGAGGCAAGGGCGGGCGTGAGGAGTTCGAGCAGTTCCGGATTGTGCCCGAGGAAAGGCCGGCCGAGATCGGCGGATTTGAGAATCAGGGCGTTGCGGGATTGTCCATAGCGGATGGGGCATCCAAAATAGGATCGATGCGCGTCGCGCTGCGGACCGGCGCGCTGGAATTCCACGCGAACCGGCGTCAGCCTTTGCCCGGTACCGCGCCGGCCGAGTTCGACCAGCGTGGCGAAGTCTACATCGACGGCGACTGCCGGCTCCGGTTCGGTGGCGTAGAGCCACTCGACCTTGATCGTGCATTCCCCGCTTTGCTCGGAAAAGTGCAATTGCTCCGGGGTGCAAAGCCGCTTGAACCGGGCTAATCGCGACAACCCGTCCCGATAGTCGCGGGCATGGAAGGCCGCGAGGCTGGAGGGCGGGTGCACGGCGGTTTCCGCCGATTCAACCAGTTTGATCCCGAGGCCCGGATCCGCCGTCAGTTCCTCCAGCGCCCGCCAGAGGGCGAAGAACTGCGCCGTGCTGACCAGACCCTGGCCATTCAGGTGCAAAGTCGCCGGCAGGCGCGCCTGCCGCAGCAGCGCCGCGGGCGGCACACCGATATGCTCGACCGCGAGCCAGAAAGCCCGCGGTATCTTGCACCGATCTGCCGGCGCTCCACTCATGGCTGCCTCCCCTATCGCATCTGGCTCATGATCACGCGGTCGAATATGCGATCGCCGAACCAGTTGCGAATCATGATCATCGGCTTCGCATACTTGCCGGCGACGTAGCGCGTGCGCGGTTTTTTCGCTTTGACCGCCTTGGAGACGATGTCGGCGATCACATCGGGATCGGTGCCGCGGCCATGGCCGTAAGCTTCGCGCGTCGACTTGGCAACCGCCTGCGTCACCTCGGCATAGGGCCCCTTCCCCGAACGCTTGATGAGTCCGTCGGCAACGACGTCGCCAAATCCCGTTTCGATCAGGCCGGGTTCGACAATCACGACTCGGATCCCGAACGGGGCAAGCTCCAGCCGCAGGCAGTCCGACCAACCTTCCAGCGCATGTTTGGTGGCGTGGTACCAAGCGCCGAGCAGAGTGTAAATCTTGCCGCCCATGGAGGTGATGTTGACGATCGTGCCGGCGCCCTTCCCACGCATCGCTGGAAGCAGAAGCTGCGTCAGCCGCGCCAGGCCGAACACATTCACCTCGAACTGGTAGCGGGCCTCGTCGATACCGATCTCCTCAGCCGGACCGTAGAGCCCGAAGCCGGCATTGTTGACCAGCACGTCGATAGTGCCGACTTCCGCCAGAATCGTTTCAACAGCGGCTTTGATCTCACCTTCCCTCGATATGTCCATGCGCAAGGGCGTAGCGCCGAGCCGTACAAGGTCTTCCATCTTCTCGACCTGGCGGGCGGCGACGTAGACTCTGTAGCCATCGACGAGCAGACGCTTGGCGATCGCCTTGCCCATTCCGGAGGATGCGCCTGTAACGAGTGCGGTTTTCTTGTCAATCATCTCGACCTCTCTTTGTGATGAGATCATCTAGGGCTCGTTTGGCCCCCGATCACTGACGAGAGATGCCAAGGCACTTGCATAATACGCCAAAGCGGTTGTTCCTCCATCGCTGTAGAAACACGAAAATTCCCCTGAAATTCTCAACCGGAACGCGGCGCTGCCGCTATTTTCAAAACTGTCATATCAAGACGCTATAAGGATTTTCGTCCGGCGCCTCTTGCGCCGGAATCGTTTCACCGCCAAAATTGCGCCATGCCTGACAGCGACCCATCCAGTACAAGCTCCGCCCGTTCCAACCGGGATCTCCCGGCCGAGGACGCTGGCGACCACTGTAGATGGCGCGATGACCTCCTCCTTGCCCTGGGCACCTCAGGCTCCCGCAGCGAGCAGCCGCTTTCCACATCATCGAGCATGACGGGCGGCCGCATGCCGGCCCGCTTTTCCCGACGACCTATGACTTCCACTTCACAAGGAGCGGTCCCTCATGACGACGACCGCTTATGGTCGCTGATGTCTTTCGACTGGATTCGGCCCTTTCCCCATGGGTCGGGGTTGCCACTCACCGAATTCTGAAAACGGATGGAACCTACACCGATGTAACACGATGATGGAAAGACGACAGGTGATGCGTCTATAGTAGCGTCCCTTCGAATACCTCGCCGCTTCGCCTGATGAATGCGGTATGACAACCTCAACGAATAGGGTCCCTGTGTTTCTGGAAATTGGAATTGTGGCATTTCTCACCATCCTGAATGGTGTGCTCGCCATGTCGGAGCTGGCCGTTGTGTCTTCGCGAACGGCCCGCCTAAAGGTTCTCTCCGACAATGGGAGCAAGGGTGCCGCTCAAGCGATCAAACTCGCTGAAAACCCCGGACGTTTTCTCTCCACGGTGCAGATCGGCATCACGCTGGTCGGTGTTCTCTCGGGCGCTTTCTCAGGCGCCACGCTCGGGGGCCGGCTGAGCGGATGGCTGGAAGCACAAGGGTTGTCCTCGACGGCCGCTGATGCCATCGGCGTCGGTTCGGTCGTCGTGGCAATCACATATCTTTCCTTGATCATCGGCGAACTTGTTCCAAAGCAGATCGCATTGCGAGAACCCGAGGCGGTTGCGGCCAAGGTCGCACCCGCCATGGCGGTGCTTTCAAAAATTGCGTTGCCCCTCGTGTGGCTTCTGAACGCCTCCGGAAATCTGGTGCTGAAGCTCCTGGGCCAGTCGGGAAAAGGCGGCGACAATGTCTCCGACGCAGAGATCAAAACCGTACTGGCCGAGGCGCAGTCGGCTGGCGTGATTGAAAGCGAAGAGTCTGCGATGATATCAGGCGTCATGCGGCTGGCGGACCGCACCGCCCGAGCGCTTATGACGCCCCGGCGAGACGTCGAAATCATTGATATTGACGACAGCCTCGAGGAAATTCGGACCCAGCTGCACAGGACGAAACGGTCGCGGTTGCCCGTTCGAAAAGGCAGTTCGGACGAGGTGATTGGCATTCTTCCGGTCAAGGACTTCTACGACTCGATGTCCGAACACGGCAGCGCCGATATCAAGGCTCTGACACACGATGTCCCGGTGGTTTCAGACCTTTCAACGGCCATCAACGTTATTGAGGCAATCCGGAAATCGCCCGTTCACATGGTGCTGGTTTTCGACGAGTACGGCCATTTCGAGGGAGTTGTTTCGTCAGGCGACATTTTGGAAGCGATCATGGGGGCTCTCCAGGAGGGACCTGTCGATGAACAGGCCATCGCTCGTCGAGACGACGGTTCCTATCTCGTGTCGGGCTGGACGCCGATTGACGAGTTCGCTGAATTCCTAAACCTCAAGCTCGATGACGATCTGGAATATCAGACTGTGGCCGGCCTGGTGCTGGAAGAGCTGAAACATCTGCCGGAACTGGGCGAGAGCTTCACGAGAGATGGGTGGCGCTTCGAAGTCGTCGATCTCGACGGAAGGCGCGTGGACAAGATACTTGTGTCGGCTGAATGAAGGTCGGCAGGCGCCTTACACAGATACAGCAGGAGTGAACGCCATGGCATGGTCCGCCCATCAATATGTGAAATTCGAGGACGAGCGCACGCGACCGGCGCGTGACCTTCTGGCGCAGGTGCCGCTGCAAAGCCTTCGCCACGCCGTCGATCTCGGCTGCGGACCCGGCAATTCCACCGAACTGATCATCGAGCGTTACGGAGCGTCCGGCGTCTCCGGCCTCGACAGCGACATGAACATGCTGGAGGCGGCCCGCAAGCGGCTTCCAGGCACTGATTTCGTCGAGGCCGATCTCGGCAGCTGGCAGCCCACGGAACCGGCCGACCTGCTGTTTGCCAATGCCGTCTTCCAATGGCTGCCCGATCATATCGACATTTTCGACCGGCTGATGGACGGGCTTTCCGCAGGCGGCGTGCTCGCCGTACAGATGCCCGACAATCTCGGCGAACCCTCGCATCTGGCGATGGAGGAAACGGCGCATGCCGGCCCATGGAAGGCCGCCTTCGAGGCGAAGAGCGTCCGCCGAAAGGCGCTGCCGCCGCCCTCCGCCTATTACGACAGGCTGATCGCCAAAGCCTCGCGCGTCGATATCTGGCACACCATCTACAATCACCCGATGGCCGATGCGGCCGCGATCGTCGAATGGGTGAAGGGAACCGGGTTGATGCCCTATCTCGCCCATGCCGGCGAGCAGCATCGCGAGGCCTTCCTGGCCGATTACCTCAAGCGGGTGGAACAGGCCTATCCCAAGCTTTCGGATGGCCGGGTGCTGCTCAGGTTTCCGAGGATTTTCATGGTGGCGGTCAAAGCGTAACCGACCTCGGGCGCACGCCAGAGGATGTCAAATGCCTGTTACCCCTCGCCGCCTATGTTGCGGCGAAACCGGCACGCATTATAGTCGGCCGCAAATTGCAAGGAGATGACACATGGACGCTGCCCCCACCCCGCCGGTCACCCTGGTCATCTTCGGCGCGACGGGCGACCTGACGCGCCGCCTGCTGGTGCCGGCGATCATCAATCTGACGCGCAGCCGCCTCGTCGGCGACGATCTCCACATTCTCGGCATCGGCATCGAGCCGGGTGACGACGAATTCCTGCGCGGGCGGCTCGACCAGTTCCTCAACCATCTCAGCGGCGAAGAGCCGAGGGTCAAGGACGAAGCATGGGAAAGCCTGCGCCGGCGCATTTCCTATACGTCCGGGGATTTCACCAAGGACGATATTTTCGTCGAGATCGGCAAGCGGCTGGGGCCGAATGCCAATGCCGCCTTCTATCTCGCGGTACCGCCATCCTTTTTCGGCACGATCGTCGAGAAGCTCGCCGCTCACGGGCTGACCGATGAAAGCGACGGCATTTTCCGCCGCGTCGCCATCGAGAAGCCGTTCGGGACCGATCTCGCCTCGGCGCAGGCGCTGAATGCGCAGATCCTCGCCCAGATTGAAGAAAGCCAAGTCTACCGGCTCGACCATTTCCTCGGCAAGGAGACGGTGCAGAACCTGATGACGGCGCGCTTCGCCAATATGATGATCGAGTCTTTGTGGAACAGCCGCTATATCGATCATGTGCAGATCACCGCCGCCGAGATCGTCGATGTCGGCAGCCGCGGCAAATTCTACGACGCAACCGGCGCGCTGCGCGACATGGTGCCGAACCATCTCTTCCAGCTGCTGGCGATGATCGCCATGGAGCCGCCGAACAGCTTCGATGCCGAAGCGATCCGTAACGAGAAGAGCAAGGTGCTGAAGGCGCTGCGCATCTACACGCCGGAGGAGGCCAAGACGCATGGCGTGCGCGGCGCCTATGCCGCAGGTCCGCTCAATGGTGCTGAACTTCCGGCCTATCGCGACACCAAGGACGTTTCGCCCGACAGCAGGACCGAGACCTTCGTGGCACTGAAGCTCTATGCCGATACCTGGCGCTGGGCCGGCGTGCCCTTCTATCTGAGAACCGGCAAGGCGCTGACGGCGCGCGACACCGAGATCGTCATCACCTTTCAGCCGGTTCCCTTCGCGCAGTTTCGCGAGACCGACGTCAAGCGCCGCCTGCCGCCGAACCGGCTGGTGATCCAGGTGCAGCCGGACGAAGGCATGAGCATGGAAATCTCGATCAAGTCGCCGGGGCTTTCCGTCGATACCGTGCCGGTCTCCCTTGATTTCCGCTATGCGGACAAATTCGATATCGCCAAGACGACCGGCTATGAATCACTGCTCTACGATCTCTTCATCGGCGACCAGACGCTGTTCCAGCGTGCCGACGGCATCGAGGCAGGATGGGCGGCGGTGCAGCCCTTCCTCGATATCTGGGCTAGGGATCAGAGCGTGCCCGACGCTTACGCGCCGGGCAGCATGGGACCTGCCTCAGCCGACGAACTGATCCAGCGCGACAGGCGGGAGTGGCATGAACTCGGCGTCATTCTGCATCACGACAAGAAGGACGGCAAATAGCGCCCTCCCCTGATATTACTGATTTCCCTCGTCACGGCATGCGGCGCTGACCGAGGCGCCGCTGTTGCCGCCTTCGGTGGCCAGCGCTCCCCGCGCCTTGCGCGGCGGGCAGCGCGCCCAGTCGACGGGGCCGCTGACTGGCTCATTGTCGATGCTGCCGGTTTCGATTGAGTCGAGCGGGATTATCAGCCCGCTTTGCGTTTCGGCTCCGGGCGCGGTGCCGAGCGGCGGCGTGCCGTCGATCCGGCCGCTGGCATCCATGCCCATGTTCGACTGGGCAAGAACCGGGGCGGAGAGGCTGAGGAGAGCGATCGAGGCTGCTGCAATAAACCTGCGCATGATGCTATTCCTTCTGGTTTCATCGATGCGACAGAAACAGCAGGACGACCTCATTGTTCCCCCCGGAAGCGGGCACTGGCGATCAAAGTTTGGCGATCGGGATATCAGTCCTCTAAACTGGCGATATGAGGCTCAGTCTCGCCAGCGCGACAGCAGTCTTTCGAGACCTGTCGGATAAAGATCGATGCCGGCCTCGCGCAGCCTGTCGCGGCCGAACCAGCGCGCCGTCGCCGCCGTCTCATCGAGTTCGGAATAGCGGATTTCGTCGCGCTCATAGAGGCTTTCATCGGCCAGTTCGATATCGGCGGCGAAGATATATTCGTGGCCGGTCGCGCCATGATGCTCGTAGATGTTTTCAAGCAGATGCCAGGGGCCAACGACGCGGATCGCCGTTTCGAGCTCCTCCTGGAATTCGCGGTGCAGGGCCTCTTCGCGGCTCTCGCCGAATTCGATGGCGCCGCCGAGCGGGCGAACGCCCCTGATACGGCCACTGTCATCCTCCACTTCGGCGGCGAGCAGTTGGTCTTTCCGCCAGGCAAGGCCGATCACCTTCACCCTGATCTGCTGCGACGGGCGCCAGACGGTCATCTGCTCTCCTTCCGTTCATAGGGCAGCCAGTGGACAGCGCGCTTCCGGCGCAAGAATATGAGCCCCGCGGCAACGCGAGGCTCATGCCGATCTCCCGTCTCAGACGAACTGGCTGAGGCCGGGGACGGAAGCGACGACCTCGTCGACCACCTCTTCGCCGGCATATTGCTTGGCGATGGCGATGGTTTCCTTGGCAAGCGAGGTGATCTCGCCCATGCCGAGGCCTTCGCCCATCAGCTGCTGGCCAAGGCCCATGATGCCGCCGCCGCCGAGCGAGCTCATCAGCCCGCCGAGCAGGCCGCCGCCGCCGGCACCTGCCCCATTGAACTGGGCGACGAGATCGGCGCCGCCGGGGATCGCTTCGATCATCTTGGCGACCGGACCATCGGCAGCCTCGCGCTGCAGGAAGCCGAGCATCATGCCGAGCGCCTTTTCGGCCAAGTCGGGCGCAATACCCACGCGATCGGCGATCTGGGTCACAATTTCATTCATCGTCAGCCTCCTGTTATTTTGACGTTAACGTCAACGTTAATGGAAATTCCACAGCAACTCAAGCCGGCCTCTCCGCGGGGGGCACTTTGTCCGGTTTTGCTTTCAATGCAAACAGTTGTCCGCATCCATCTCCCTGCTTATAACAGGGAAACGATAGTTCGATGAAGGCGGCGGGAGAGAACACCGAGCCTTCTGACATAAATGGCGGCAAAGCCCGAAGGGAGCATTCCGAATGATCGAGGAAGGCAAGATTTTCATCGGCGCGAGCCGCAATCCCGATGACAGCATCAACAAGCCGGAATATCTCGACCTGAAGTTCGGCAACCGCCACGGCCTCGTCACCGGCGCCACCGGCACCGGCAAGACTGTGACGCTGCAGGTGCTCGCCGAAGGCTTTTCGCGGGCCGGCGTTCCGGTCTTTGCGGCCGATATCAAGGGCGATCTTTCCGGCATCGCCGCCAAGGGTGAGCCCAAGGATTTCCTGACGAAACGCGCCGAGCAGATCGGTTTCACCGATTATGAATTCGACCAGTTTCCGGTGATCTTCTGGGATCTGTTCGGCGAGAAAGGCCACCGGGTGCGCACCACGGTCGCCGAGATGGGGCCGCTGCTGCTCGCCCGGCTGATGGATGCCTCCGAACCGCAGGAAGGCGTCATCAACATCGCCTTCAAGATCGCCGACCAGGCCGGGCTGCCGCTGCTCGACCTCAAGGATTTCACCTCGCTGCTCAACTATATGGGCGAGAACGCCACCGAGCTTTCCAACCAATACGGCCTGATCTCCAGGGCCTCGGTCGGCTCGATCCAGCGGGCGCTGCTCGTTCTCGAACAGCAGGGCGCCGAGCATTTCTTCGGCGAACCGGCGCTGAAGATCACCGACATCATGCGCACCAGCAACAATGGCTATGGCCAGATCTCGGTGCTCGCCGCCGACAAGCTGATGATGAATCCGCGCCTCTACGCCACCTTCCTGCTCTGGCTGCTCTCGGAGCTCTTCGAGGAACTGCCCGAGGTGGGCGATCCGGAAAAGCCGAAGCTCGTCTTCTTCTTCGACGAGGCGCATCTGCTCTTCAACGATGCGCCGAAGGTGCTGACCGAACGCGTCGAGCAGGTGGTGCGGCTGATCCGCTCCAAGGGCGTCGGCGTCTATTTCGTCACCCAGAATCCGCTCGACGTGCCGGAAACGGTGCTCGCCCAGCTCGGCAACCGGGCGCAGCATGCGTTGCGCGCCTATTCGCCGCGCGAGCAGAAGGCGGTGAGGACAGCGGCCGATACCTTCCGCGCCAACCCGGCCTTCGATTGCGCCACCGTCATCACCAATCTCGGCACTGGCGAAGCGCTGGTCTCGACGTTGGAAGCCAAGGGCGCGCCGTCGATCGTCGAGCGCACGCTGATCCGCCCGCCGTCGGGCCGCGTCGGCCCGGTGACGGATGCCGAGCGCCAGCAGATCATGGACAGGAGTCCGGTTCTCGGCGTCTATGACGAGGATATCGACCGCGAATCCGCTTTCGAGCTGCTGGCGGCGCGGGCGAAGAAGGCGGCGGATGCCGATGCCGCCAAGCGGGCGCAGGAAGAAGCGGCCCAGCAGCAGGGCGGCACGACCTCCGGCTGGAACCTGCCGGGCTTCGGCGGCGGCAATGACGACGACAACCGGGGCCGCGGCCAATCGCGTGGCAGGACTTCCGGCTACCAGCGCGAAACGGTGGTGGAAGCGGCGATGAAGAGCGTGGCGCGCACGGTGGCGACCCAAGTCGGCCGGGCGCTGGTGCGCGGGATATTGGGGAGTTTGAAGCGGTAGGTTTGCGGCGCGCCGTAAGCCCTCATCCGCCTGCCGGCACCGACCGGGGTCGGGCCACGTGTCTCGACCTTTCCGTTCCCCACCACCCTCTCGCAGGGCACGTTCCCTCGCCCGTTTACGGGGAGAGGGTGAGGGTGAGGGGCAATCTCCTGACGAAGCCCGCCAAGGAAAGCGGGCGGTCAGTTGACTCTTTGCCTTGAACCTTCTGCCTTTCTTCCCTAAATTCCCCGCCATCGATCATTTCAACAGGATGTGTGCCGCAATGGATTTCAACTCGATCGCAACGCCAGTTCGCCTTGCCAACGAGGAAATCCATATCCATGCCTGCATCCATCACCCTCTCCCAGATTTCATGGTCCGCGCCTGACGGGCGACCGCTTTTTTCCAATCTCGACCTCAGCTTCGGGTCGGAGCGCACCGGTCTTGTCGGGCGCAACGGCGTCGGCAAGACGACGCTGCTGAAGCTCGTCTGCGGCGATATCCAACCGCATTCGGGGACGGTTTCCGTCAGCGGCAGCCTCGGCGTGCTGCGGCAGAGCGTTCAGGTGGCGTCTGACGAGACGGTCGGTGATCTCTTCGGCGTCACCGATGCGCTGGCTATTCTGCATCGTGCCGAAGCCGGCGAGGCGACGGCCGACGAGCTGGCATCGGCCGACTGGACGCTGGAGGCGCGCATGGCCGCAGCGCTCAATCGCACCGGCCTCGACGTGGCCGCGCAGACCCCGCTTGCCGCACTCTCCGGCGGGCAGCGCACACGTGCCGGGCTTGCGGCGCTTGTTTTCACCGAGCCGGATTTCCTGCTGCTCGACGAACCCACAAACAATCTCGATCGCGATGGCCGCGAGGCGGTGATCGGCCTGATTTCAGGCTGGCGGGCCGGCGCCATCATCGTCAGCCATGACCGGGAATTGCTTGAAAGCGTCGATGCGATCGTCGAACTGACCTCGCTCAGCGCCACGCGCTATGGCGGCAACTGGAGCCATTATCGCGAGCGCAAGGCGCTCGAGCTGGCGGCGGCACAACATGATCTCACTGAAGCCGATAAACGCGTGGCCGAGGTGGCGCGGAAGGCGCAGGCGACGGTGGAGCGTCAGGCGCACAGGGACAGTACCGGGCGGAAGATGGCCGCCAAGGGCGGCATACCGCGCATCATGCTCGGTGGCATGAAGGAGCGGAGCGAAACGACGGGCGGCGACAATGCGCGGCTTGCCGAACGGCGGCGCGCCCAGGCGCTGGAAGAGGCAAAGGCGGCGCGCGAAAAGATCGAGATCCTGCAACCCTTGTCGGTCACCTTGCCGCCGACCGGGCTGCCCGCCAGCAAGATCGTGCTCAGGATGGATGACGTGACATCGGGCTACCAGCCGGGTGATCCCGTCATCCGCGATCTCTCCTTCGACGTGACTGGGCCGGAACGGATCGCCGTCACCGGCCCCAACGGCTCGGGCAAGACCACCTTGCTGGCGCTCATCACCGGCGAACTGGAACCCTGGGCCGGCACCGTCGCCGTCATGACCGCTTTCACGATGCTCGATCAGAAGGTCAGCCTGCTCGACCCCTCGGCCTCGATCCGCGACAATTTCCGCCGGATCAATCCGCTTTCCGATGAAAATACTTGCCGGGCGGCCCTTGCCCGCTTCATGTTCAGGGCGGATGCGGCGCTGCAGACCGTCTCGGCGCTCAGCGGCGGGCAATTGCTGCGCGCCGGCCTTGCCTGCGTCCTGGGCTCAGCACCGCCGCCGCTGCTGATCCTCGACGAGCCGACCAATCATCTCGACATCGACTCGATTGCTGCGGTTGAGGCCGGGCTGCGCGCTTATGACGGGGCGCTGCTGGTGGTCAGCCATGACGAGACGTTTCTCGAGAGTATCGGGATAGAGCAGCGGCTGGAGTTACCGGGTGATGGGGTTAAGTGATTTTAGGGGGGAGCATCGGTGCCTCCCGCCAGCGACGCTCTGACGGCTGCCCTGGGGTATTTTGCCTTTCGGCCTGCCATCAAGTCTTCGCTCAATCTCGATTGCTCCACTAGCCCGTTTCGCCATGAAAAGGCCTCCTGTCGCTAGTTCGAAAGCAATACCCTACTTGCAAGATATAACGCATTCAACCTATGACAGTCACCGCCGCGGCTTGGAGGAGAAGGGCATGACTATGGAAGAGGCGATCGGGCATCGTGCAGCCCAAAAGTGGAGCCTTTGGAGAAGCGCCAATATTGGCGTTAGCGTTAGCGCTGTCACCTTGTTACTTCAGGTCGCCAACGGTCGAGGCTTTGAACTAGCAAACTACGCCCACACTCGGAGTGCGGAAACGATTGGCGCTTTAGGTGGGCAGGTTCTCGCCGCACCACTATTATTTGTTGTGATTGCGGCCATACGAAACGTTTTCAAAAGGGGGCAAGCTAAGTCGAACGCAAGTGCCATTCGGGGGGCAATCACGTTCGCGGCGCTCTTTGTCACAATTTTCGCCGGCCTTTTTACCTACGGAGAGTTTGTGTTCTCTCGCGATGAAGCAATCGGTGGCGAAGCGCGACAATCATTCATAGCTGACACCCAGTTTGCGTGCGTTCAGAAGCAGGCCTCACTCAACCAAGCTATTACCCAGCAGCAAATCCAAACCTATTGCACCTGTTTGACCGAGAAGATGGCCGACATCACGACGTACAAACAATTGGGCACTGAACTGACTGCCAAAGCCCTTGCGGACCTGCAGCAAAAGGTTGGAGCAATAAGTAACCTTTGCCGCCAATGACTTCTGAACGGCCCAATTCTGGTGCAGATATGGTGAGCCATTGCGACACTTCTGGTCACGATGACGCTCCTGATCCTCGACGAGCCGACCAACAATCTCGACATCGACTCGATATCAGCGGTCGAGGCCGCGCTGCGCGCTTATGACGGGGCGCTGCTCCTCGTCAGCCACGACGAGACCTTTCTCAGGAGCATCGGGATAACGCGGCGGCTGGAGCTGACTGCCGCTGGGCTGAGTGGATAAATGAGGAATTGGCGGGTAGACGCGGTGTTAAATCCAGCCCTTTGAAGCACCATCACCACCTCAGCCAAGACAGCCGAGCTTCTGGTTCGCGTGATGTTTGCCTTACAAGATCTGTGTCTTGGCTATCCTGGTCTCCACTCTCCTGTCCAATTCGCGTCGATTAAAGCTGGCGCATTTCTTCACGCAAAATTTTATTAACCAATACAATGGTTTGCTCCAGTTGCCAAAAGACGCGATCCACTAGGAGCTTTCTGGTGGCCCGTGAGCGAGGGAACATGTCGGCGAAATGACATCGTCGACAGAGGCGCTCATTTTCACCCGATTGAAGGGCCACCTGAGATCAACGCCGCCCAAGCGTTGGCCGAGAGCATCGCTATTTCACAGGCATGAATGCCTATTCACCGGTTTTCGCCATCCGCGGAAGACGATCCTTTGCGCTTGGCTGCAAGCGAATATTACAGCAATTTAAGGAGTTGATATGCTTTTCTTCAAGAACGCCAGAGTCCGAACAAAGCTTGCCGTATCGTCGGCGGTCGGAATCCTTCTCATCATTTGCATGATCGTCAATCAACAGCTGGCAGGGCGGGATATAGCCCTGGCGAACCAAACCGTTGATCGGGAACAGATCATCCTCAACGGTATCCAGACGGCCTCTCTGTCTCTCGCCGAAATGCGCGTTGCCGCTCGCGATGTCGATTTCGCGATATCTGGTGAGGAATTGCAAGCGGCACTCAATCGAGCCAAAACCGCCAGCCAACAGGCTTGGGATGGCCTCGCCCAACCCATAAGCATTGCCCTGAAGCCCGATGTTCTCAACGATATCCGCAACACCCTCAGAGCCTACGAAGCGTTGATTGCCAAACGTGCCTCTGCGCTGTCTGGCGCCATGGCGAACAAACCAGGGGTGGCACTGAGCCAGACGGACATCTCTGCCGCATTGGCTGTCGTTTCGAACGATGAAATCGGACAGACGATGAATCAAGCCCGCGTCGCAACCGAGGCGTCCATCAAGAATGCGCGCCATTTCACCGAAGAAGCAAAAGCCGCATTGGCTGCGACGGTCGCAAGGGGCGACTCGATTGCGCTGATCGTTGGTGCCGGTGTCGTTCTTGTCCTTCTTGCTTCGGCCATCGGCCTGATGTTCAGCATCGCCAAACCGATCCAGACCATGACGATTGCGATGCGGCGGCTCTCACAAGGCGAGCTCGATGTCGATGTGGCCCAGATCTCGCGTCGAGACGAGATCGGCGAAATGGCAGCGGCAGTCGAAGTCTTTCGCGTAAATGCGCTCACCAACCGGAAGCTGGAACAAGAAGCCGAAGCCAATCGCAACATGTCCGAGGAGGAACGCCGCCGCCAGGCCGATGCGGACCAGCGTCGCGCCGAGGAAATGACGCAGGCGACGGAAGGCCTTGGGGCAGGTCTCAAGCATTTGGCGAGCGGCGACTTGTCGATCCAGCTTTCCGAGCCCTTCGCCTCCGACTTTGAAAGCCTGCGCACCGACTTCAATGCGGCGGTGGCCCAGCTCGCCGGCACGTTGCGTGCTGTTGCTCATGCGACCGGCGCAATCGATACCGGCATACAGGAGATCGGCCAGAGCGCCGAGGATCTGTCGAAGCGCACCGAACAGCAGGCGGCCTCGCTCGAGGAGACGGCAGCGGCCCTCGATCAGATCACCGTCAATGTCAGCTCTTCGACGAAGCGAACCGAAGAGGCGCGTTCGATTGCCACCGAGGCCAATCTGAGTGCGCAGAAATCAGCCCAGGTCGTCTCTCATGCGGAAGAAGCCATGCGCCGCATTGAGGAGAGCTCGCAGCAGATCTCCAACATTATCGGTGTCATCGACGAGATCGCCTTCCAGACCAATCTCCTGGCGCTCAACGCCGGGGTCGAGGCGGCCCGTGCCGGCGAAGCCGGCAAAGGCTTTGCCGTCGTCGCCCAAGAGGTGCGTGAACTGGCGCAGCGCTCCGCTCAGGCCGCCAAGGAGATCAAGGGGCTGATTCAGAATTCGTCGACGGAAGTTGAAAGCGGCGTCAGGCTGGTGCGCGAAACCGGCGAGGCGCTGAACGTGATCGGCGGCTTCATCGGGCAGGTCAACAGCCATATGAACGCGATCGCCACCTCGGCGCGGGAGCAGTCGACAGGGCTGGCCGAGATCAACACCGCGGTCAATTCGATGGACCAGAGCACCCAGCAGAACGCAGCGATGGTGGAACAATCGACCGCGGCAGCCTCAAACCTCGCCCAGGAGGCGGCCAAGTTGCGCGATCTCGTCGCCCGCTTCAGCCTTGAAGGCGCGGCCACCCAGCCACGTGCAGCTGTCTCCGCGAACCGACCGGTGGCTTCGCCCGCCCGCGCGCTCGGAAATAGGCTCGCCAGCGCCTACGGCAGCAGGACGGCCACAGCTGCAGCTGTGAAAGAATGGGAGGACTTTTGATGCCTGATCAGCATTCCGGCGAGCAGCGCTCAAGCACGGCTCTGGAAATCATCGCCTTCCACCTCGGCGACCAGCAATTCTGCATCAGGACGACCGTGATACGGGAAATCCGGGGATGGGCAGCGGCAACGCCGCTGCCCCATGCGCCGCCGCATGCTCTCGGCGTGATGAACCTGCGTGGCTTGGTCATTCCCGTCATAAACTTGGCAGCGAAGCTCGGTGTGCTCAGTGTCGTCGATACCAGTCGCAGCGCCATCGTCGTCGCCGAGGTCGGCACAAACATCGTTGGCCTGGTCGTTGATCGGGTCTCCGATATCCTGTCGATCAGCGAGAAACTGATCCAGCCTGTGCCTGATCTGGGCGCCGCATTCGATCCTGCCTTCTCACACGGCATCATCCCCCTCGAACAGGGCATGGTTTGCTTCCTGAACCTCGATCATTTGTTCGCAAACCTCGACCTGGCGGACGCCGCCTAGAACAGGATGGTTTTAGGCCGGGTCGACCTAAAACCTGAATCCTCTTTTAAATTATGCGCATTCACCGGATCGCAGCGCCAGTCAAACAACAAAAGATCGTTTCCTGGTGTCCGATGGATTCTCGCCGTAGGCAGCTCGATAGATGGCGGAAAAGCGACCGAAATGAGAGAAGCCCCACCTCTGGCATATTTCTCTCACCGATTGATGGTTCGACGGATCCAGCAGGTCCTGACGGACCGCCTGCAAGCGCATCGTGCGCAGATAGGCCGCCGGCGTCGTTTGCCTGAAAACGCGGAAGCCGTTTTCAAGTGCGCGAATGGAAACGCCGGCCGCCTCAGCCACCGTCTGCGTTACAATAGGCCGGTCGATATTGGCCTGCATGAAGTCGATTGCGTGGCGAACGTGCCGAGGCGCAATCGTCAAAGGCTTCTTGTCCAAAAGCGCCGAGAAGCGATGCGGGATCGTTCGCACCACCAGATCCGCCAGCACTTCCGTCAGGTGCGACATCGCGACCGGCGATTGGAGCAGCAGTCCATTGTCGCGCATCCCAATGGCGAAGGTTTGGACCACCTTGCCGATCAATTGGCCAGATTGGGTGGAAAGATCCATCGCCGGCAACAACTCCAGCGCTCCGGTAAACGGTATTTCAAAGACCGCGGCGATGGTCTTTGAAATCATTTTCCAATCCAGTCGCAGCACGTCTGATAGATGGGGTTCCCCCTTCACGTCAAAACGCTCTGCCTCATGAGAGTTCACCAGGAGCATCCCACCAGGCGTGCCTTCGATTGTTCTTCGGCCAAGCGTTACAACGACTGCACCGCTGCGAGGTAAAATAATCGATAGCCACTCCGGAGTTTCGGGCGCAGCTTTTAGCTGCCACGGCGACGAATACTGCGCTGAGACCACCGTCACGGTGCCGTCAGATCGGGTATCTGATTTCCAGAGAAATTTTCCTGCCGGGCTAGCGGGCCATGCTTCGAAAGGGCCGAAATTCTCCGTGTGACTCTCAACCATCTGCTCAAAAGTTGACCCTTGGAAGCGGGGCGGGAAGCCAAATGAAGCGTTTTCAGGCATACAAGCTCAATCGAAACGGCCAAGATGTGGCGAAATTGAAAGACAACGCCTCGTCGGCAAAAGACGAGCGATTCTCGCGGGCAGAAAGCAAATCGCGTGCCAAATTTTCACAGTGCCCGGACTTAATCTCGTGTTTGTTGTCGCTTCGAATAGACCCAGTTGCTGTGGATCGCCGGGACGGTCCTCAGCTTGAAGGGGGAGCAGTCGAACGGCGCAAGCCAGAGCTCGGGCGACGGTATCTAGACCAGCGGCTTATGGCGGATATCGGCGTCCTTGCGGCTCACTTGCCTCTTTTTGAGGGCAATGTTATTTGGATCGTGCAACCTTTTTTTTGAGAAAGGAGGATCACGCAATGCAGTATTATTTTCGGTTTAATCGCCAGCGTGGTCCCGTCAACGCCCTGCAAATGCGTGAACTGAAAATTAATACGTATATTTTTCAGTAAGTTATCGCAGAGTGACCAAATCCGGTGCCCAAAATCTCCGGTGAATGGTGGCGAACATTCAAGTCGGCGTGCCCCCTTAGCTACCATTCCCCAAAAAACCAGAAGCCAAGCGGACACGAGCAAGGCATCATGGGGCCCAAGTGGCCTGCTGTGGGCTTTTCTCTAGCAGACATGCTCATAGGGTATGCGTGGTGCAAGTTGCCTTGCCGCCAATCCGCGCCTCGTCCGCGTGTGCCTATACCCGCGCGACCGCATCGCAAATCTTGCTGGACGTCGAAGTGTAGCGTTAGCTATTTATGAAGACCAACACGTGTAAAAATTGCGCAAGCGGCCAACTGGTTCGTGGGGAAAATCGAATGTCATCGACGTCTCTGAAGAGGCCCTATAGTGATATCACCGCGCGCCAAGAGGCGTACTCAGGCGCCTACATTCAGGCAGTCGCGGCAGTCGCAGGTTGCTCGATTGCATCGCCTAAGCCCGACAACGATAAAATCGACTGGTGGGTGAGCTCGCGTGTTCGTGGAACGACATTCACGAAGCCTCAAATTCATATCCAGGCGAAGTGTTTTTTGAATGCTGCCGCCAAAGGCGAGCACACGTCCTATACTCTAGACATCGATACATATGACAACTTACGGGATGAGCGTGTTTCGTCTCCCCGAATTCTAGTTGTGGTTCTGGTCCCCAACGACTTTCCCGACTGGCTGCTTCAGGACGAGGCACAGTTGGCGCTTAGGCACTGCGCCTATTGGGTGTCGCTTAAAGGCGCGCCGGAAATTCTAAATCAGGCCACAAGGACCGTGCATCTACCCAGAACCAATATTTTTTCCCCCCGAACCTTGCAAGCGATGATGGTAAGGGCAAGCAATGGGGAAGACCTCGCTGGCGTAACCGATGCGGAAGAACTGGCATGAAGGCGCTCGTTACCGACCAAGAAGCAATATCGTCGCTCAGCCCTCTCAGCGTCATCGGCTATTTGCGCGCCAAGGGCTGGACCCGATATAGCGAGACAGCGGGCAAATTCTCTGTCTGGATAAACGACCTAAACCCAGACGCCGAACTGGTAATCCCCTACAAGCGCGCATCTGACTTCGTGTCGCTTTTAAGCGGCGTCTTGCGTGAGCTAGAGTTGGCCGAGGGGCGGTCACAACTTGATATCATAAGAGACCTTCTCAATTCCGGGTTCGATGTGGTGCGGCTGGCTGCAAAATCGCCAGATGCGGCGGGCGGTTCTATTCGAATTGATGAGGGTCTTATGCTGTTCGAGCAGGCCCGCGAAATCTTAATGTCGGCTGCCTGCGCGACGGTGAAGCCGCGACCGGTCTTCCACGCTCGCAAACCTCAACAGGCCAATGAATATATGGAGACTGCACGATTGGGGCAGACAGAGCACGGAAGCTACGTGCTTACCCTGTTGTCCCCAGTGGCCCCCCAGTTAAATGCCTACAGCGATACCGACCTATTTCCGGGAGAACCGTTCGAGCGGCAAGTTATCCGAACCCTTGCAAGGTCAATCAGCTTAACTGTGGATGCAGCGGCAGAGGCATCTGCAAGCGGAAGCTTTCAACCTTTTCAGGATGCGGTCTCCGGGGGAGTGAGCGCAAATCTCTGTGAGGCCGTCACTCGATTGTTTAAGGTTGGCGACCCATTATCGATAGGCGTGTCAGTAGCATGGGCGCAAAACAGACCCTTGCCAAACGATAAACAATCGCAAATCACAATCAGCAAAGATGTGGTTCCGGCCATCTCCGAGGCCGCAAGGCTTTTCAGGGCTACCGATACCCTAGACGACTACCTCGTCCAAGGGCCAGTCGTAAAACTGGCAAGGGATGAAGGTGAACCGAGCGGCCGCGTCACCATTTATGCGTCAATCGATGATGCTCTTAGAAAGGTCGTTGTAGCCCTTCCAGTAGCTGAATATGACAAGGCTACTCAGGCACACCGTGAGTATAAGTCGGTCAAGGTAAGGGGCAACGTAAAGCGCGCCGGACGCTCGTTCATCGTCACAGAACCAACCGGGTTTGATTTCGCATCGGAAGAAGATGAGATTGAACTTTAGCGCGGACTATTCACACTATGCAGCAAGCCGGTCGCGAAGGACGATGGCGATGGTTCCACCCTCCCCCACAGAGGGCGTGTGCTTGAGCAGTGCCGACATTGGGCCGATTGCAGACGAGGCCGTCGCATCATCTGTGGAACACGGGGGACCCATTTGCACCCCCACCCCGCCGACGGGAAAGCCCGGAGGGGGAGGCCCCAAGCCCTGAAAGTCTATGATTTTCCTTCGGGTCATTGCGCGGCGCACTTGGGGCGTGGTCCCCAATCGATGAGCCGTTTGCAACGTGAAGGCACCGGCAAAGTAACTGCACTGGCATGTGCTGCACTGCTGGCCAATCTGAACCGTACACGAGGGGAAAATGAGACAACTGCTTATGGCCGCCGCGGCGGCAACGATGATGACCGCGCAGGCCTATGCATATGATACCAACATCGTCACGTTCCAATCCGGCAACGAAATTTACCAAGTTTGCCAGTCTGCGAAGGACGTCGAGCGCATGTTGTGCTTGGGTTACATTGAAGGTGTCACGGATGCCTACGAGACCTACCGCGCCACCCAAGGGATGCAGCCGTGCATGCGCCCGGGCGTAACAGGTGGCCAGCTGATCGACGTCACCGTGCGGTTCTACCGAAACAATCCGGAAAAGCGCGACTATGCCGCGTCTTCGCTCATCCAAGGCGTTCGGGAAGCTTTTTGCCCGGGAAAATAGAGGTTACCGATTATGACGTTTTGGGACGGT
The DNA here is from genome assembly GCF_014193215.1 of Rhizobium sp. BK112. Taxonomy (NCBI): domain Bacteria; kingdom Pseudomonadati; phylum Pseudomonadota; class Alphaproteobacteria; order Hyphomicrobiales; family Rhizobiaceae; genus Rhizobium; species Rhizobium sp. BK112. The sequence goes on along the minus strand of NZ_JACHYZ010000002.1, from coordinate 674,995 downwards.
TTCCTGCCTGCGCTTGGGGTCTTTGCAGCCGCTGGCGTGGCCTATGTGACATGGCGTTTCTGGAAATGGGTTATCCCGGCTGCAATCCTGTTGTGTGCGATTGGCGCGGCGCTGATTTTCTGGCCTCAGATTGCGCCCAAGAGCCGGTTTGATCCGACCACGGCCAAGCCCACCACGAGCATGTTTGATGATCTGATCCCGAATAAGCCAAACGCCGTGGGCTGCGACAATCCATTTGGCAAGTATGGGTCCGGGGGTCAAGCATGGCTTGAGCTATGCAAGGATGATCCGGCCTACATCGAGATGGAAAAGGAATGGGCGATAAAGGAAGCGCAGGCAAAGGCGGCAGCGGCGGCCAAGGCCGAACAGGATAGCAAGGCCGCCGCTGGCCGGTAGCCTTCATCTGCAAGCGCTGCTTGGTGGGGTCTGCGATCAGTACACATCTAGGCGGGGTTCACTTACCACCGGTCTTCACACGGGAACGTATATCGCTCTAGGGCTTGTTCTAGCCGCTCCAACGGGGCTCCTGCATGCCGCCCCACCCCCGCCAGTCGGAAGACCCCGGAGGGGGCCGCCCGCCTCCTACTCGACCTCCGGCTTCCGTTCGAGCATCCGGGTGATCGCTGCTCGGGTGTATCGGGTTCCGGTGCTGGAAACGTAACCTTTCTTCTCCAGCGCATCCGCTATCTCGTTCAGCGAGCGTCGCTTGCCATTGACTGGATAGCGGTGAAGCTTCCTTGCCAGCGCGATCATCTCTGAACCGCCTTCGATCTCGGCATAGTTCTTCCGTCCGCCGACCTTCTTGCCGGTCTCGCGGCGCTTGCGCTCACGGGCACCGCGCAGCTTCTCGACCAGCATGGCCTTCTCGAATTCGGAGACCGCGCCGAGCACCTGCCGGATAAGCCGGGCGGTTGGCGTGTCTGCAACGAAACTGTCCGGGCTGTCGACGGCGATTAGATCGATGCCACGCGCTCTCAGCATCTCGTGGCCGGTTTCCTGCACGATGAGGTCGCGGGCAAAGCGGCTGGCCGTCTCGACGAGGATCGTTCGCACCCCATTCGATAGCAGCCGTTCCAGCATTGCCGAGAAGCCCGGCCTCGCGGTCACCGCGTCGGCACCAGAAACGGCGGCGTCATAGTAGGTGTCCACGATCTCGTAACCGGCTGAATGGGCGAAGGCGTTGATTGCCTCGCGCTGCCGTCTCTCACTGTCCTTGTCCTGCCCGACATTGGCCGCGCTGGAGGTCCGGAGATAGGCCACCGCCTTGATGTTTCCCCTGTTGCTCAATGCATCCGTCCTCTTTCGTGTATCGCTTCCTTGAGCAAATGATACACCGCATTACACATGGATGCGAGAGAAATTGACACGCGTTACTGAAGTTGAAGACAGTTAGCCTCAAAAGTTGAGAACCTATGTCGCCAGTCGAACAAACCATACGATTGTTCTTCGCCTGCGCCTCGAATAGCCAGCAGACAACCGCGCGAAAACTAGCGCCCGCAAAATGACCGAAGGTTGACCATCCTCGACCACTTCGCCCCACAAGCGTTCGTTTCAGAGCAACAGGCATTCCTTCGCTATTGCAACGGGTGGAAAAACGACGAGGTCAGCAGCATCAAACTCGACGGAAAATTCCTCCCGCTTCTGTTTCGCCCAGCTGATAGCTGCGGTGGCTTGTGACTTCGGTACCCTAGTCGCCAGGCTGCAATGGGGAACCCATCGTTCTTTTCGGTAGTGCTCATGGCACGCGGTAGGATCGATATGCCGATGCAATTGTGCATGAAGCGCCAGCAGAGTGCTGCATGGACGAGGTTTTGCCCACAGAACGATAACATCGTTCTCGAAATAGCTGATGCTCTCGAAGGTTAGAAGCAATTTGGAATGAGATGCGAAAACATCATCAAGCACCGTTTCAAGGCCACCCACGAGGTTCGGAAAGACGGCCAGCGTGACGTGTGGTGGATACGCCAATTCACGCATCGATGGGATATTCTCAAAGCGGCCAGCCTGCTGCCAAAGCCGGAAGATCGGCGCAGCCGTTTCATTTAGGCACTTGATGCTGATTGCGTGCGGCATTCCTCAACCATCGGTCCCTTGGAAAGAAATGCAATCTACGCATAGCATTTCTAAACCGTCTAGTTCCGGCCCTGTGGAGAACGAAGCACGTCTCCGTGTCAGTGCAAGGTAGCGTTTTGTCGCTCGGCCGCGATCAGCTCCATGCGGCATTGACGCAAATCAGCAACGGTCTCGGCGACCCTTGCGGCATCTTCCGGAATGAAGCGGCGCGCGAGCGGGCCAATCGCCTCGCCAACTTCAATGATGCGGTCGATGGAAGGCGCGACGGGATTAACAGGGCAAAAGCGCTCGATGCGCCATGCGTACTTCAGCGCCCGGACAGCGGAAACCCTGTCACCACGTTCCTCAGCCAAGTCGGCCAACCTCCGCAGGTCGGGAACAATTCCCTCGCGGGTGACCGCTTGCGTGTCAGTCAAGTTCGATCACTCCCCTGCGCCGTATCGAGGCCGTCTCGGCATCCCATGCGATGGCATCACCATTCGCCTTTCGCGTCTCCACCTCATTGCGCTTGACACCGGCAAGCGCTGGCTTCGGTCCCGGCCTGCTCGCGGAAAATTGCGCCGTCCATTCCGCTTCGGTTAATTCGAGGATTTTGGTCGGCAAGGGTGCGGGCCTATGCAGGACGCTCACCTCTGACCGTTCGACCACCAATCCAAGCAACCGCGCTTGGGCGTTGATGGCGGCCACCATAGCCGCCGGATTTCGGCATTCCCTCGCGAAAGCAATGGTTTCATCGAGGTCGCTGACCAAACTTTCGACCGTTTTAACTGTCCGCTGGGCCGCCGCTCCCTGCAGTTCTGCGATGCGGTCGAGCACTGCATCATTTCTCATCAATCTATGGGCGCTCACCTCAGCCGTTCGACCAGAGACGCCATAGGCGTTGGAATAGGCTCTGGACGCGGCTTCACCCTTGGCGATGAGGCGGGAGAAAGCTTCATGGCGTTGGTTCGAAAGCGGTGGCATAGGGCGATGATACTCCGGTTCGGGCATTTTCCTGTCACGGTTTTCGGGACACCCGACCGCGCTGTCGCGACCATTCATTCCAGACCGCATCCCAAAACACCTTCATCTGCTCGCGCTGCTCGGCTTCGGAAAGGTTAATGTGGTCGAAGTGACGGCGGATGCCGTGCGTGACCTGCTTGTAGTAAATTTCGGCCTCCCGGCGCGTGGTCATTGTGAGCATCTTCGCGGCGACATGGCGGATTTTGCCGATCCGGTTGACCATCGGGAACAGGACAAGGTGGCAAGGATGGTCATGCGTCATGGCGGCCTCCATTCGCTGTAGGCTCAATTTCGTCCTGCTTTTTGAGACGGCTGTCACGCCCGACAAGTTTTGGAAGCCATAGGTCGAGTTCATCTTCGATGGAAACTTCGTCCTCGACGAGCACGTCGTCACCGATGGAAATCTCGTCACCAATCAAAAAATCGTGGGGTACGACGACATCAATACACGTCGGAAAGGAAGCGCTCTGAGAGATAGCTCCTCTCTCCATACTAAAACTATCCACGGAGTGCTCCACGTAATTGGGTTCACGCCGTGGACCCCTGTCCGTACACGCCGTGACCCCCCTAACGTCATTTAGGGGTTTACGCCGTGGACCCCCTAAACCGTCATCTCGGGCGCTGCCGCATAGCGAGGGCGACGATGCGGCCGCCTTGGTCTTTCGCTTCCGGCGCTCCATTTCCTTCTCCTCGGCGTCACGCTCGCGAAGATACTCACGGAAGGCGGTTTGATGTTCTAGGACGTGATTTTCTCTGGCGTTCACAATCCGATATCGCTGCACACCGTCGCTGGTGACGCCAGCTGGGGTAAAATAGCCAAGTTTGACCAGCTTCTTTCGGCGGCTGATAATCGTGCCCTTGGCCAAGCGGGTAGCGACCCGCAGTTCAATCAGCGACCGATATGGGCAGGTATCGGCCGACCCCATGAAGTCGAGGTATGCCCGCACGATTTTCAGACATTCACCATCGCACTGCGGATCGGCGTTGATGGTATTCTCAAGCTCAAACTTCCACGTCGCGTGGTTGGTGGCCTTCTTTTCCGGTACCGCTTCCGCTTCCGATTTCTTCCGACCGGCAGCCGTCATTGCAGACCCTCCACAACGGTCACGGCTTCCCGCGCCGATGGCACGAACCCGGTGCATTCCGAGTTAGAACGCCGGGAAGTTTCATGGTCGTTGGTTGGCATCGTACATCCTTGCCACGTTGCGCGGTGCGGTGCTGCGTGTCCTTGGCTGTTAAGACGGAACGCTGTGGCCCGCCGTGCACAATCGCGGTGGGCTTCTTTACGTGTGGGTTTCGGCTGCGGATGGATCATCCTGCTGGGGCTGTTTGCCGACTGGCGAACCAAGCCCCGTGGGTAATGCTTCCAGATACGCCTCGGCATCGGCCTTGAGAATTAGGGTCTTGCGGCCGATTTTCCGATACGGCAGTCGCCCGGATTGCATCTCCGCATAAATCTTGGTTCGGCCCACGTTTAGGTAATCGATTGCCTCATCTACCGAAAGAGCTCCGCGTGCCTCTATAGCTGGCCTTCGCGAGCCGCGTTTTCGTTCCTGCTTGTCTGCTGTCATAGGATGTCTCCGTGTTGGGCCGCGAGTGTTTTTCGCGGGCCTTGGGAGATCGTCGGTGATGCGCTCGAAGGCTGTAAAGACCCCTTTTTAGTTTTTTTCGATCACAATGTTCACTATCTGCACTCCCCATCGCCAAAGAGCGATGGGGGATAATTTTCCACCTATCGCCTACTATTCGGCAACGCTCAGCGTTGTAGCGGCGACGATGCCGTCGCTGACATCTGCGATGAAACGGGCGTAATGTTTTTGGATCATCGCAGGGGACGTGTCATGGAGCGCCGCGACCAGCGTCACCGACAATCCCGATTGAAGCTGCCGAACGATAGAAGAATGGCGAAAGGCATACGGTACGGTGTGGTTCGGAAGTCCGGCCCGTTTCACGACTTGGCCCCAAGGTCGGGTGATTTCGGAAGCGTGATACCAGGCCGCACGGCTGCCACGCTTCCAAACAGTTGGCGAGATTTCCTCGTTTTTCCATCGCTGCAACAACGGGCCGTCTGGGTCGGTATCTGCTCCAGATGTCAGTATGTCGAAGTCGGCTGCGGCTACAATTCGCTTAGTTACCAGTTCGGTTTTGCCACCCCTGCCCTTGCGGCTTGCCGGGACCATTATCACGTAATCGGTCATCTCTGTACCGCTCACCCGGTCCATGCGTTGCTGCCGGAACGCGCCTTTCCTGTTGATCCTCGCCACCTGTGAAAACCTCGCACCTGTCGAGGCGAGTGCGACCATTAGGCGGTACAAATCGCCGTCCCAATTTCCGGCCTCGTCCACTTCCTTGGCCGCGCGCAAGGCTGCTTTGATTTGGTCGTCGGCGAGAACTTGGATATCGCGGCTGTTCGGCTCGTCGTTCGTCACCGTGAGAGCGCTGGAAATCTCCGCCTTCCACGTCGCCGGAAGGGACTTCGCGTAGTTGTCACCGGCAAGGCGTAGCGCCGCCTTGAAGTCGCCTGCAAGCCGCTTCCTCGTCGCGGCGCTCAGCGGTAGGTTGTCGAGCCATTCAAGCAGCCGTTCCCGCGTTGTGTCCCTCAGCTTCGTATCGCACAGGTCAACGTCAGAGAGGACATTGCGCGACAGACGAGTATCGGCATCGGATCGGATATCAACACGGCCTTTGTTTTTCCTGTCGCGAGAATTCCGAACGGCTATGTATTCCTCTACCGCACGGCGCACCGTGAGGGGACGCGCACCCTTGGCGCTTGGAACGGCTGCGGCTTCAGCGAGCTTCAGTGCCTCGACTGATGCGCGCTTAAAACTCAACGTTTCTTCATCGATATGGGCATCGTCCGCATTCGCAAAGACTTGCATCTTGTAGGGATTGCTCGCACCTTTAGGCGCGTCCGGGTCGTGGTAACGAACCAGCCATTTTCTGGCCTCTGGCGATTTTCGGTAACCGAGAAACACGCCGGGGGCGAGGCGTTCCCATACTGGTTTCTTGGCGATTGGAAGCTTAGTTCGCTTTGCAACCGTGTCGATTTTCGAGACCATGTGCTGTATCCGTAGTGCCCAATAGTGCCCAATATACACCATGAATATCAGCGGACAAGAGTGGACGGCAAAGGAAAAAACATTGACAAAACAAAGTCAAATTTGCATGGCGACGAACATCGATGAACGACATCAACGCCCTGCAAACGCGTTTGCAGGGCTGACCAGAGGCCGTTTCTCGACATCTCTTCCTGGTCTGCCCTTCGTGGCCAATGCGACGCCGTAGCTGACAGCGCGCATTCTTCTCAATTTCCAGGCCCGATACACGCAATCCCGTGATGGCTGAATGCCCCGGATCGCGCGTGATACCCGGTCAAGACCAGAGAACGATCATGACACTCATCAATATCCGCAATCTCGGCGTGACGCTGGGCAATCCGTTGTTTTCCAAGCTCAATCTCGTCGTCAACACAGGCGATCGCATCGGCCTCGTCGCCGCCAACGGGCGGGGCAAATCGACGCTGCTTGCCTGCATCACCGGCGCGCTGGAGCCGAGCGAGGGCGAGATCACCAAGGCGCGCGGGCTGACCGTCGGCCATGTCGCGCAGAATGTACCGCCCGGGCTTTTCGACACGCCGTTCTATGATGCCGTGCAGCAGGCGCTGCCGGCCGATCAGGCCGAAAGCGAGAGCTGGCGCGTCGATGTGGTGCTGGAATCGCTCGAGGTGCCGGAGGCCATGCGCCAGCGGCCGCTGAAGCAGTTGAGCGGCGGATGGCAACGGCTGGCCATGCTTGCCCGCACCTGGGTGAGCGAGCCCGACGTGCTTCTGCTCGACGAGCCGACCAACCATCTCGACCTTGAAAAGATCGCCCAGCTCGAAGGCTGGTTGAATGCGCTGCCGCGCGACGTGCCGGTGATCCTGTCCAGCCACGACCGCGCCTTCCTCGATGCGACGACCAACCGGACGCTGTTCCTGCGGCCGGAGCAATCGCCGGTCTTCGCCCTGCCCTACGCGCGCGCGCGCGCCGCCCTCGACGAAACCGATGCGTCAGAGGCCCGGCGCTACGAGCGCGACATGAAGGTGGCGGAGCAGTTGCGCAAGCAGGCGGCGAAGCTCAACAATATCGGCATCAATTCGGGCAGCGACCTGCTCGTCGTCAAGACGAAGCAGCTCAAGCAGCGGGCCGAGAAGCTGGAGGATGCGGCAAAACCGGCGCATCTCGAGCGCTCGGCCGGCGCCATCCGGCTCGCCAATCGCGGCACGCATGCCAAGGTGCTCGTGACGCCTGGAGGATGCGGCCGTGACGACGCCGGATGGGACGCCTCTATTCAAGACCGGCCGGCAATTCATCTGCCAGGGCGACCGCATCGTGCTGCTCGGCCTCAACGGCGCCGGCAAGTCGCGGCTGGTGTCGATGCTGAAGCAGGCGATCGAAAGGCCGGAGACGGCGCGCGACAGCATCAAGGCGACGCCTTCGCTCGTGCTCGGCTATGGCGACCAGGCGCTTGCCGATCTCGCCGACGGCGACACGCCGATTGGCACGATCATCCGCCGCTTCGATGTCGGCGACCAGCGGGCACGGGCCCTGCTGGCCGGCGCCGGCATGACGATCGACATGCAGGCAAAACCGATCGGCCAGCTGTCCGGTGGCCAGAAGGCGCGGCTCGGCATGCTGGTGCTGCGGCTGACCGAGCCGAACTTCTATCTGCTCGACGAGCCGACCAATCACCTCGACATCGATGGACAGGAAGCGCTGGAGGGCGAACTGATGTCGCATGAAGCGAGCTGCCTGCTGGTCTCACACGACCGCAGTTTCATGCGGGCGGTGGGCAACCGGTTCTGGCTGATCGAGAAGAAGCGGCTGGTGGAGGTGGAGAGCCCGGAAGGGTTCTTTGCTTCGGTTGCGGGGTGATGGATGGGTGTGATTGGTGTTGGCCGTGTGCCGTGAAGCCACCTCATCCAGCTGCCGCCCTTCTCCCCGCGGGGAGAAGGGACTCGTGGCGACGTCTCGATTCCCCCTTCTCTCCTCGGGGAGAAGGTGCCCGTAGGGCGGATAAGGGGGCTTTACGCCACACCGCCAAAAATGCGGCAAAACCTACCGCTTCGGCGCCACCAGGCAGAAGAAGGCGCCTTGCGGGTCGGTGGCCTGGATGATCCAGCTGCCGCCGGGGACTTCCATCGGGCCGTTGACGACCTTGCCGCCGCCTGAGGTGACGCGTTCGATCGCGGCGTCGATCGCCGGCACGATGAAATAGTAGCACCAGAAGGGCATCGGCATATTGTCCGGCTTGGTCATCATGCCGCCGATCTGCCGGCCACCATGGGCGAAGAGATGGTAGACGCCCATCGGACCCATGTCGAAATCGCTGTGCTTCGTCCAGCCGAACAGCTTGGAATAGAAGGCCAGCGCCTGTTCGCCATTGCCGGCGTAGAGTTCGTGCCAGCCGATATTGCCGGGCGCGTCGAAGGCCAGTTCCGGCCAGGTTTTGTCCATCGGCGCCGGCGTCATGATACAGATCACCGCGCCACCCGGATCGGCGACGACGGCGAAGCGGCCGATGGTCGGGATGTCTTCCGGCGGACGGCGGACCGAACCGCCATTGGCGGCGAAATCCTTGGCCGACTGATCGACGTCGTCGACATCAACATAACCCGTCCAGTTCGGTGGAATGCCCTTGCCCTCGAGTTCGGCCGGAAACTCCATCAGGCCGGCGACGCCGATGCCGTTCGCCTCGAAGATCGTATAGGTCGGCATGCCCTCCATTTTCATCTCGGAGGTCGTCCAGCCGACGACGGAGCTGTAGAATTTCGCAGCAGCCGCTGTGTCGGGGGTCATCAACTCGCACCAGATGAACTTTCCATGCGTCTCGGACATCCTACTCTCCCTTTTTCGACGCTCCTTTCCCGAGGCCTCTTTTTCGAAACCCCTTCTTTCAAGGTCGAGCGCCGTGATTGTCAGATCTTGCGGGCGTAATGTGCTTCCATGAACTGCTTCCAGGAACCGTCAGGCTGCTTGGCGCTGGAGATGAAGGTGCGGTGATCGGCGTCGGTGAAGGTGATCTGCTCGCAGTAATCGGCAAGTCCCTCGCCATTGAAGTCGGGACCTGTCGTATAGAGGTCCAGCACATTGCCGGATGCGTCGAGCTCGCCCTCATAGACCCACATATAGTCCATCATGCTGCCGATCCAGCTGCCGATATATTTGCCTTTTGCGGCGTTGTAGCCAAGCGTCAGGATGCTGGTCGCCTCTTTACCATCCGGCATGCGGCCGGTCCCTTCGGCGACGAACCAGATGCCGTGCAGCGAGCGCACGGTTTCCGTCCAGGGCTCGCTGCCGGTCATATCGGGTGCGGTGACGGTCCATTCGCCGATCAGTCTTTCCAGGAAGGAATGTTCCTTCAGCACTTCAGCGGTCTTCATCGTCCTCTTCTCCCTTGAGTGATGGTGGCGTCGTCTTTCCGCATCCCGGCTCAGTGACAGCAGGATGGCGCCTTCGGGGCCCCCTCATATTCGTCGTGGCGGCGCACGAAATTCATCGTGCTGTCCTCGTTACGGCCCTTCGGGGCGCGGTCGAGGATCATCAGGGTGCCGATCAGTTCTTCCGGGCCGCGGGCATAACTCGAATAGGTATGGAAGACCTCGCCCTTGTCGTTGCGGTAGAAAGCACTGAGGCCCGGCAGCTCGTCATTGGCATCAGCCGGCGGCATAGGCGTGAAATTGTAAAAGACCTTGTCTTTGGCAAGATCCTCCGGGCTGAAAGAAACGTGATAATCGAAATTGAAATCGCTGCCGAAGGAAGAGACCCAGGGAAATTGCCAGCCCATGCGCCGCTTGTAGGCGGCGATCTTGTCGAGCGGCGCGCGCGAAACGGCGACCCAGGTGACGTCGTGATGGTTCAGATGCGGCAGAGCGCCGTCGACATGATCCGACAGGAAGGAGCAGCCGGTGCAGCCGGCATCCCAATCGGGACCGAGCATGAAATGATAGACCAGCAACTGGCTGCGGCCGTCGAAAAGATCGGCGAGCGATTTCTTTCCCTCCGGCGTGTCGAAGACATAATCCTTGTCGACCTTCACCCAGGGCATCGCCAGACGGGCGGCGTTGACGCTGTCGCGCAGCCGCGTCGCCTCCTTCTCCTTTACCAGCAGGGCGCGGCGGGCTTCGAGCCATTCTTCTCGGGAAACAACCTCATTCTGCATGGAATGCGCCCTCCTCCGGCACGCTCCTTTTCCTTGACTAATTACATTGATATCAATAGAAATGGAGCATGTCAAATTCGATCGAGATTCCCTTTTCCACGACGCTGATGGTGCGCGACACCTGCCTCTGCCTGCATGTGCAGCGGGCAGCGCGCGCACTTGCCCGGCTGTTCGACGATGCGCTGAGGCCGGCGGGGCTGACCAACGGGCAGTTTTCGCTGATGATGTCGCTGAACCGGCCGGAACCGCCGCCGATGGGACCGGTCGCCGCCCTGCTCGCGATGGACCAGACAACGCTGACGGCGGCGCTGAAGCCGCTGCAGCGCAAGGGCTGGGTCGCAGTGATGGAGAACCCCCGGGATAGGCGCGGCCGGCTGCTGAGCCTCACCGCCGATGGCAAGGCGGCGCTGGCAAAGGCGCTGCCGATCTGGGAAAAAACGCATGCGCTGCTTGACGGCAGGCTCTCGGATGGCGGTTCCGCGCGGCTGCGGCAGGACCTGCAGGCGCTATCATCCATGCCGGCCGAAACGCTGAAGGCCGCTGCGTCGCCGCGGCCGTCCCGTCATAACAGGCGGACAACGGCGGAATAGGCGGGCTATGAGCATCTGGTTCTTCATCATTCCCTTCACACTCGCCGCCGCCCTTCCGGGACCGGCCCAGGGCGCGCTAATCGCGCAGGTGCTTACGCGTGGCGGGCGCTCGACGCTTACCTTCATCCTCGGCATGGTCGCCGGCAATTCGCTCTGGCTGGTGGCAGCGATCTCAGGGCTTTCGGCGTTGGCATTGCGCTTCGAGGCCGCCTTCGTCATCGTCAAATGGCTGGGGGTCGCCTATCTGCTGTTCATAGCCTGGAAGCTCTGGACGAGCGCGCCTGATGGCATCCAGGCGCAGGCGGGCGGCAAGCGCGGCCTGGTCGCCGGCATGCTGCTGACGCTCGGCAATCCGAAGGCGGTGGTGTTTTTCGGGGCGGTGCTGCCACAGGCCTTCGATCTGACGGCGCTGTCGGTATCGCAGATTGCCGTGATCGTCGCTCTCGGCCTTGCGATCGATCTCGGCGTGCAAGTCGCCTATCTCATGGTCGCGGCAAGAGCCCGCGCCTTCATCCGCTCACCACGCCAGATGCGGGCGGTGAACCGGTCGGCGGCAGGGCTGATGGCGGGTTCGGCGGCGCTGATCGCGATGCGGAGCTGAAATCGAACCGATTTCCCACCAGGTCAATGGCCCTGCCCTGCCGGCAGATTGCGGCAGCCATCGCGGCTGCCGCTTTTCTTAAAGCCGATCAGGCAACCGTGACCGGAACTTCGGTCGAGGTGCGCATGGCGTGGCTGTAGGGGCAGACGATGTGGGCCGCGGCGGCGAGCTTTTCGGCGGTTTCGCGGTCGAGACCGGGGATATTGACCGTCAGCGCCACTTCGATGCCGAAGCCGCCGCCATCTTCACGCGGGCCGATGCCGACCTTGGCGGAAACCGTCGTCTCTTCCGGAATCTTGACCTTCTGCTGGCCCGCGACAAATTTCAAAGCACCGAGGAAGCAGGCGGAGTAACCGGCAGCGAAGAGCTGTTCGGGATTGGTGCCGGTCGCGCCGTCGCCGCCGAGTTCCTTGGGAACGGTCAGCGTCACGTCCAGAACGCCGTTTTCGGAAACGGCGCGGCCTGCGCGGCCGCCGGTGGCAGAGGCTTTGGTCGTATAGAGAATAGGCATGACGATCTCCTTTGATTGGCCCTTCGATCGGGTTGGATTTTCAATATCGCACAATTAAATTGTACGCAAGTGAATTTTGCAAATTGCATTTCGAATTCGAAAAGAGGACAATAAGGCCTCAAGGATGATGGATATGAAAGCGCACACGACGAAGACGATGGAGATACCGCAAGAGGAGAAACGACTGGAAAAGCAGTTGTGCTTCGCGGTCTATGCGACGGCGCATGCTTTCACCCGCGCCTACAAGCCAATCCTCGACCGGGTCGGGCTGACTTATCCGCAATATCTGGTGATGCTGGTGCTCTGGGAACGCAGCGAGTTGCCGGTGAAGACGATCGGCGAGCAGCTCGATCTCGATTCCGGCACGCTGTCGCCGCTGTTGAAACGGCTGGAACAGGGCGGACTGATCAAGCGCATCCGCGACCTGCGCGACGAACGGCAGGTAATCGTGTCACTGACCCCGAGAGGTGAGGCGATGAAGGGGGAGATCGATACGATCATGACGGCGATCGGGCAAGCCGCCGGCTGCACGCTCAAGGAAATGGCCGAGATGCGCGACATGCTGCATCGGCTGCGCGGCAATCTCGCCCACGCCGGCACGGACGGCTGAACGCATCCACCCGGTCAGCCTAAATAAGGGCACCCACCGAGGATTAGGGCCGTCCCGCAGCCGGCTTGGCCGGCGACCGGCGCTTCTTTGCAGGCGGCGCCTTAGGTTCGGCTTCGGCCTCCTGCTGCAGGCGCAGTGCTTTCAGCTTCTCCGTCTTCTTGTCACGAGCCGATGCCTCAGCGGCGATGATGGCGCGCGCCGTATGATCGGTCGCTTCCGCCTTGTCGCGAGACGAGAGCTTGGCGGGATTGAAGAATTCTCCCTTGGTGGCGGTCATGTGCCCCTTTCTCAGGTGATGGCGGCGCTAGAGTCGTGGCTCCGCGGCTGGAACCGCGGCTCCATGTTTGGCGCCACGATTCCACGGCAGGCGCCGTGATTCCACGGCTAGGTTTAGCGGGCGCGAAGAACCTTCTTCGGTGCCGGCAGCAGACCTTCGCGCTGCAGCTTCTTGCGGGCAAGCTTGCGCTGGCGGCGAATGGCTTCGGCCTTTTCGCGGGCGCGCTTCTCGGACGGCTTCTCAAAGGCGCTGCGCGCCTTCATTTCCCGGAACAGACCTTCCCGCTGCATCTTCTTCTTGAGCACGCGGAGCGCCTGATCGACGTTGTTATCCCTGACGAGAACCTGCAAAACGATATCCTTCCTGTCGGCGGCAAGGCCGCGCTGTCATAGTAAAAACGGCGGGACTACTTCCCGATCTTGATGCTCGAAAACTTCAGCCATGGCTCGGCGCCATCGGACTTGGCCGCCGCCTCGGGAGAAACCCTGGATGGCGTTTCCCCCGTATCGATATCGGCCTCAGTGATGCGGCGCTCGAAATTCTCCGCATCGAACTGGACCCGATATTGCACATGCCCGTGGTCGTTGGGCAGGATGCTGGAAATCCGGCACCGCTTGTCGGCTTTGGCCGTACGGGTGAGGCCGGATTTCAGCACGATCATGTCGCCGACTTTATAGTTTGGTCTGCCCATTTCAGCGTCCCTTCGACTCTTCGGCTGCGCAATCGATCAATCAACGGCCGGGCGATCAAATCAGCAAAGCCAGGCGATCAAAGCAAAAAGGCCGGGCTCGGACCCGACCTCTTCCAGTCACTCAGCCCGCTGCCAATCTTTGGTCAGTTCGCTGCCAGTACATCCGTGGTCAGCTCACTGCCAGCATTTGGTCAGCCCGCCGCCATGTTCATGGTCAGCGCAGGCGAATGACAAATCATGCGGCCTGAAGATTATCAGCCGAGTTCTTGCCGGACTTCTTGTCGCGGACGAGATCGTAGCGGATCTTCTGGCCTTCAACGAGTTCGCGCATGCCGGCGCGTTCAACCGCTGAAATGTGAACGAAAACGTCGGTAGAACCATCATCGGGCTGGATGAAGCCAAAGCCCTTGGTGCCATTGAACCACTTGACGACGCCTGAATTCATAACGATCTCCTTTTCAACCGTTTGTGTTCGCCTGCGGAGAGATATCCGACAAGCCGTATCGATGTTGAGAGGATATCTGACGGAGCGCTTCAGCGCGTGGACAAAGGTCGCAAGCAATTCGATACGCACCATGTAGGATATTTATCGAATTAAGCAATGGTATTTCGAAAAATAAAATCCCCTGGCGGCGCAAAATGAAAACTCTTGCTCAAGCGAAAGCTGGTGCTTTTGGGCGGAAGCAACGACTTCCTCGGGGAAAAGGATCGATCCGGGGCGGCCGGATTGTGGGCCGCCCTGGTGATCATTACTGCCAGACGACGATCGGCGCCTTTGTCGGCACGCGGTCGTAGAGATCGATGATATCCTGGTTCATCAGCCGCACGCAGCCCGATGAGACGGCCTTGCCGATCGAGCGCCAGTCGGGATTGCCGTGCAGGCGGTAGAGCGTGTCCTCGCCATTCGAGAAGATATAGAGCGCGCGGGCGCCGAGCGGGTTCTTCAGGCCCGGCTCCATGCCGCCGTTGTCGATCGAATATTTGACGAGTTCCGGCTGGCGGGCGACCATCTCGTTCGGCGGCTTCCAGCGCGGCCATTTCTGCCGCCACTGGATGACGCCCGAGCCCTGCCAGGCAAAACCCTCGCGGCCGATGCCGACCCCGTAACGCATCGCCATGCCATCGCTCTGGACGAGATAGAGGAAACGCGATGGCGTATCGACGACGATGGTGCCCGGCGGCTGGCCGGTGGGATCGACGACGCGCTGGCGATAATAGCGCGGATCGATCTGTTCGTAGGGAACGGCGGGAATGAGAAAGCCGCCGTCCTCGATGGGGCCATACATGACGGCAAGCTCGGCTCCGCTCGGCACGCTCGACGCCCCCGGGGACTGGAACAGGCGCATGGGCGAACGGTAAATGATCGTTGTATCGCCTGATGTCACCGTGTTGGCGCTGGAGGCGCAGCCGGTGAGTGCGGAGGCTGCGGTCAATGCCGAAAAGGAAAGAAAGCTACGGCGGGAAAGATGTCTATCGAAGCTCATGACGCGGGACTGATTTCCTTTAATGCGGGAATCCTGGGATAACGACATCAGTGAATCTATCGGCTTGCGCCAAATAAACCATAGCTTCACGCAGACGTGTCCGGCCTGGGGCAGACGATATGGGGCGCGCTGTTGCAGCGCTACATCACAACGATCTCAGCCTTGGCCGGAACGCGGTCGTAGAGATCGATGACGTCCTGGTTCAGCATGCGCACGCAGCCAGATGAAGTGGCCTTGCCGATCGACTGCCAGTCGGGCGTGCCATGGATGCGGTAGAGCGTGTCCTGCCCGCCCTTGAAGATATACATGGCGCGGGCGCCGAGCGGGTTCATCAGTCCCGGATTCATGCCGCCATTCTCCGCGCCGAAGGGGCGAACCTCAGGCTGGCGCGAGACCATTTCGACTGACGGCGTCCAGCGCGGCCATTTCTGCTTCCACTGGATGGTGCCGCGGCCCGACCAGGCGTAACCGTCGCGGCCGAGGCCGACGCCGTAGCGCATCGCCTTGCCGTTGCCCTCGACGAAATAAAGAAAGCGCGTCTTGGTATCGACGATCACGGTGCCGGGCCGCTCTGTCGTCTGGTAATCGACCTCCTGGCGCAGGAACTGCGGCTGCACGCGGCTGATCGGGATCGCCGGCAGGGTGAAATCCTCGTCGCGAAGCTGGCCATACATCGCCATGTGCACGGGATTGGTGACCGGCAGGCCGTAGGTCTGATGGAACTGGGTCTTGTAGAGTTCGCGCGTCTGCGGCACCGGCTGATCGGGAATGGGCCGCACCCGGCGCGGATCGACGCCGGGCGGCTGATAAAACACCGGCGAGGTTTCCTGGACGAAGCGGGCGGGCGAATCGGCGGCGACATCGGGAATGAGAATGTTGCAGCCGCTCAGCGACGCAACGGCAATCACAAGCCCGGCAATCGGGAAGACCCGGCGCAGAAAATTCATGGAACCACCCTTATCAACGATCGGCAGACAACGACATCTGCCGGGACGATGGCATCTGCGGCTGGCGCGAGGCTGGTGTTGGGGTGGGAAAAGCAAGATCAGCAAACGATGAACCCGCCACCGTGGGCGGCGGCGGGATCGCAATCAATCATCCGTCACACTTCATCGCTGCTGCCGGTATCGGCAAAACTCAGGCCGCCACCCCGTGGAAGAAGCGGATGCTCTGTTCGATCTCGGCCGGCAGCGCCGAGGTGTGGTTGCCGGCGACGGTATCGGTTTCGATATGGATGCCGGCGGCGCGGGCGCGGCGGGCAAGCAGATCGGCGCGGTCATTGAAATGGGCCTCTTCGGTGCCGTGGACGACACGGACCGGGCATTTGAAGCTGTGGGCGTAACACAGCGCCGACCGCACCTCGAACTCATGCGCATTGCTGTCGTCGAAGCGGATATCCTGGGGATAGCGGCTGAAGAAGCGGAAAGCATTGGGATTGCCCGAAATCGGCGCCGCGGCACGGAACTTATCGGTGCTCATCGCCGCCAGCATGGTCAGCGTGCCGCCGATGCTGTGGCCGGCGATGAACAGGCGTTCGGGATCGACACCCGGCAGATGCGCCAGGCGCTCGGCGGCGGCGAGCACATCGTCGACCTCGTCATAGAAACCGGAGAAATTGCCCATCTGGCCGTTTTCGCCGCGCAGCGATGGCATCATCACGACATAACCGGCATCCATATAGGGCTTCATCAACTGCCAGTGGCCGATGCCCATGGCATTGCCGCCGTGCAGGAAGAGCACGGCCGGTTTGGCGGCGCGCTCGCGCTTGTATTTCGAAACCCAGGCCGCCAGTTCCAACTCGCCGTAGCCGGAGCGGTAGAAGATCTTGTCTGCATCGGCAGGCGCATTCAGCGGTTCGTATTTGTCGGGCGCCGGGCCCTTCTGCAACAGCTTGGTGCGAAAATGGTGGCGGACTTTGGCATAGTCGCCTTTGGCGAGGCGCGGCTCGTCCGGGACATCGAAGGCGGCCGCCATCCGCGGCAGGACGAATGCACCGGCAAGACCCGCCAGCACGGCACGGCGTTGGAGGAAAAAGGAATTTTGTTCACGCGAGCTCATAACGCAGCACCCAAATCATCTCCCCGGCATGCAAAATCTGCACCGGAAGATCGTTGCCGCCAATACACATGGTGTTGAAAATATTGCCCTGCGTCATTGTTGCGCAGGTTGCCACGCAAACCTTATCGCAACAATCTTATATCGGGAATCGCGTTGGATAAGCGAAAAGGGGGAATTGACGCTGAATCCGCACATGGAACTCCAGGCGATCATTTCGGACAGTCCGCTTCTCTCGACGGTGCTCGATCACTGGGACCGTATCGGGTTGCCTGATGCGCGATTGGTGGCCGGGGCGATCGCCCAGACAGTATGGAACCACGCCTTTGGCTTTGCCCACGATCACGGCATCAATGACATCGATATTGTTTATTTCGATGGCAATGATCTGTCCGAAAGCGCCGAAGCAGATCACTCTGCCCGTATTCGGGGGCTATTATCCAATCTGCCTGTCTGGATAGACGTGAAGAACCAGGCCAGAGTTCATATTTGGTACAAGGAAAAGTTCGGGCATTCGATAACGCCGTATACATCCACAGATGAGGCGATCACGACCTTTCCGACCACGGCCGCTGCCGTCGGCATTCGCCCCGTGGACAAGGGGCTGGATCTGTTTGCACCCTACGGCCTGAAGGACCTCCTGGCCCCGGTGGTGCGAGCCAACAAGAAGCAGATTACCCGGGAAATCTACGAGAAGAAGATCGCGCGGTGGGGCACGCTGTGGCCGGATCTTGAAATCATCGCCTGGGACCCGTAGGCGGATCGCTTGACGGCTTCTGCTACAGTCTGCGTCATTCATGCAACGCGCTTCGGCAATATCCATCCGGTCACGCCGGTTTGGCGTCGATCATGGCGATCAGCGTGCGCAACCGGTCTGCCTCGTAGGAGGGTTTGTCGGGGCGCAGGCGGGCGATGCGGGGAAAACGCATGGCGACACCGGATTTGTGCCGGGTCGAGCGGTTGATGCCCTCGAAAGCCACTTCGACGACAAAGCCGAAATCCCTGTCGGCCCGCACGGCCCGCACCGGGCCGAAACGCTCGGTGGTATTGTTGCGCACGAATTTGTCGAGCACCTCGAGTTCGGCATCGGTGAAGCCGAAATAGGCCTTGCCCACCGGCACCAGCTGTTCGCCGTCCTCGTCGTCGGCCCAGACGCCGAAGGTGAAATCGGAATAATAACTGGAGCGCTTGCCGTGGCCGCGCTGGGCATACATCAGCACCGCATCGACATTGTAAGGATTGCGCTTCCACTTGAACCAGGGGCCCTTCATGCGGCCGGCCTGGTAGATGCTGTCGCGGCGCTTGATCATCACGCCTTCGATGACGGGATCGGGCGGGGCGGCGCGCAGGGCGTCGAGCTCTTCCCATGAGGAGAACGGCACGAGCGGCGAGAGGTCGAAACGGTCATGGGGGGCGCGGTCGATGATCTCGGTCAGCCGGTCGCGGCGATCGATATAGGAGCGGCCGCGGACATCCTCCTCGTCGTCGAAGAGCAGGTCATAGGTACGGATGAAGGCGGGATAGTCGCCAAGCATCTTCGCCGTCACCGTCTTGCGGTTCAGGCGCTGCTGCAGGTCGGAGAAGGTTCGGGTCGGGCTGTTGGAGCGGGCGGTGCCGCCGACCAGCAGCTCGCCGTCGACGACGCCGGAAAAATTGATCGCGTCTAGAATATCGGGAAAGGCGCCTGAAATGTCGTCGCCGGAGCGGGAATAGATCTTGCGCCTGTCGCCCGAGCGGGAGAGCTGGACACGGATGCCGTCCCATTTCCATTCGGCGGCGTAATTCACCGGATCGAGGCCGGCAAGATCGCCCTCCTCCACCGCATTGGCGAGCATGACGGAATGGAAAATCGCCGGTGTGGCCAGCACCGGCTTTTCGCCGCCGCCTGCCAGCCATGTGAACAAGGTCTCGTAAGGTGGCTGCAGGCCATGCCAGAGGGTTTCGATCTCGGTCACGTCCTTGCCGCCGAGATCGGCGAGCGCCTGCTTGGCAAGGCGGGCGGAAACGCCGATGCGCATGGCGCCGGTCGCCAGCTTGATGAAGGCGAAACGGCCGGACGAATCCAGCCGGTCGAGCAGGTCGCGGACGAAGCTGCGCACTTCGGTGCGGCCGAGCGCGTTCATGCCGGTGACGACTTCGCCGAGGCGCGGCTGAGCGAGTGCCGAACGGTCGATATCCCTCTCATTGTCCCAGACGAGCGAGATGGTTTCGGCAAGATCGCCGACATAATCATAGGAATAGCGGAACAGCACCTCGTCGATGCGCTCCAGCACCAGTTCGCGCAGCATGGCAGGCTTGACGTTGCGCACCTCCAGCGTGCCGGCAATGGCGGCAAGGCCATAGCCGCGGTCGGGGTCCGGCGTGTCGCGGAAATAATCGGTGAGCAGCTTCAGCTTGCCGTTGCGGCTGGGGGTGAGCACCAGGCGGTCGAGGAGGTCGGCGAAGGCTTTCATGGGCGCCTCCCGGCTCTCGAGGAAAACCCCTCCCCAATGGCGTATGGAAAAGCCCCCTCCCCAAGCCTTCTCCACAAGGGGGAGGAACTATCCTGCGGCAACGCCTCGCCCCAAGGCAACGTCGCTGCATGCAAGGCCGTCAGAGGTAAAATGCGACGGGCGAGGCGCGGCAGCCCTTCCCCCTTGTGGGGAGGGTTTGGGGAGGGATTTTCAGCAACGAACTCCATCCTCAATCCCCCTCGTCCTCATACCCCACCAGATGCAGCGGTTTCGCCTTGATGCCCTGCAATTGGCACCAGCGCACCAGGGCCTCCTCGCGGCCATGCGTCACCCAGACCTCGGCCGGGTGCAGTTCCCGGATCGTTTCCGTCAGTTCCGGCCAGTCGCAATGATCGGAGATGACGAGCGGCAGTTCGACGCCGAGCTGTTTGGCGCGCTGGCGCACCATCATCCAGCCGGAGGCGAAGGCCGGCAACGGTTCGTTGAAACGGCGAGCCCAGCGGTCGGCGAAGGCCGATGACGGACCGATGACGACGGCGCCCCTGAAGGCTGATTTGTCGCGGCTTTCGATGGTGGCCGGCAGCAGCTCGCCGAGATCGATGCCCTCTCCGATATAATAGTCGCAGAGCCTTTCCATGGCGCCATGGATATAGATCGGTTCGGCATAACCGGCATCGCGCAGCAGCCGGATGACACGCTGGGCCTTGCCCAGCGCATAGGCGCCGACGAGATGGGTGCGCTCGGGAAATTGCCGCAGCGACGCCAGCAGCTTGCCGATCTCGTCCATCGGATCGGGATGATGGAAGACCGGCAGGCCGAAGGTCGCCTCGGTGATGAATACATCGCAGGGAACCGGCACATAGGCCTCGCAGGTCGGGTCGGGGCGGCGCTTGTAATCGCCGGAGACGACGATGCGGGTGCCGTTCTTCTCGATGGCGATCTGGGCAGAGCCGAGCACATGGCCGGCCGGATGAAAGCTCACCTTGACGCCGTTGACCAGCAGCGCCTCGCCAAAGGCGGCAGCCTGCTCGCTGGCGCAAAAACCCTCGCCGTAACGCAGGCGCATGATGTCGAGCGTCTGGCGGGTGGCAAGCACGTTCACATGGCCCGGCCGGGCGTGATCGGAATGACCGTGGGTGACGAGCGCCTGCTCGACTGGCCGCACCGGATCGACATAAAAGCCGCCTTCGGGGCAATAGAGCCCTTCGGGGGCGGGATAGAGCAGCGCATCAGGTCTCATGAAACGAGAGATAGCGGGAAATGGGCGCGAGGCCAGAGGGGCTGGAAAAGCTCACGATCGAATGCGCCGCTCACGCCGGTGATCCTATCCCATCGAGGAAGGTGACCACCGCGGCGTTGAACTCGGCCGGCCGCTGCAGCGGCGCGAAATGGCTGACGCCCGGGAGATAGATCATCGCAGCGTCCGGAATGCTGCGGGCCAGATATTCGGCATGGTCGGGCTTGATGAATTCATCATGTTCGCCGAGCACGATGGCGACCGGCACGCGGATCCGGCCGAGGTCGGCCGCGTCATAATTCGGCTCCGTCCGCATCATCAGGCTGACCGCCTCGACAAAAGGATGGAAATCGTCCGGCGTGGCGGACAAGGCGGCATAGTCGCTGGCGTGCCGGCTGAAGCATCGGTCGATGACCGGGGTCGGATGAAATTCCAGCGTGCCGCTCGGATCCATGTTGCAGGCGAAGAAAAAGACGCCCTCAACCCGCGACGGCGCCGTCATGGCCAGGATCAGAGCGATGCAAGCGCCGTCGCTCCAGCCGGCGATCGCCGCCTTATCGATATGGAGTTCGTCCATGACGGCAAGCACGTCGGCAGCCATCAGCTCATAGGCATAGGGCCTGATATCGCGGCTGCTTCTTCCGTGGCCGCGGCTGTCGATCAGCACGACGCGGCGGCGGCTCAGCAACAGTGCCGGGATCTGATAGCCCCAGTTGCCGCTATGGCCGAGGCCGCCATGCAACAGAATGACGGGAGGGCCGGCGCCGTAGCTCGCATACCAGATGCGGGCGCCGTCGTGCTCGACATGGCCTTCGACTGCTGCCGGCGGCAACGGGGCGGCGCCATGCGCTTCAAAATGGATGAGCTCGTCGTCTTGTGGTTCCATAGCGATCAGGCTCCCGTCCGGCAAATAGGCGATGGCATAGAAAAGCCGGAAAAGGGCCCAAGAACAACCGGAATCGCTTTCTAGCCCTTGTGCGTTCGATGCAACCGGAGGGGGATAAATCTTGGGCAGGAAGCTTCTCTATTGCACGGCGGCAATCGCCGCTGCAGCCGCCGGCATCTACCTCAACAATACCAACCTGCTCGCAGAGCATCGGCCGGGAAAACCGGTGCTGCTCGCCCATCGCGGCATCGCCCAGCGGTTCGACGAAACCGATCTGAAGAACGATACCTGCACGGCCGCCCGCATGCTGCCGCCGAAACACGATTATCTCGAAAATACCATCCGCTCGATGCAGGCAGGCTTTGCAGCCGGCGCCGATATGGTCGAGATCGACGTGCATCCGACCACGGATGGGCAATTCGCCGTCTTTCACGACTGGACGCTCGACTGCCGCACCGACGGGCACGGCGTCACGCGCGAGCATTCGATGGCCGACATGAAGAAGCTCGACCTCGGCTATGGCTATACGGCCGATGGCGGCAAGAGCTTTCCCTTTCGCGGCCAGGGCATCGGCATGATGCCGACGCTTGCCGAGGTGCTGACGACCTTTCCGGATCGGCGCTTCCTCATCAACGTCAAGAGCCGCGACCCTTCCGAGGGCGAAAAGCTCGCCGCCGTGCTCAACGGGCTTCCCGCCGCGCGACGGGCTGATATCACAGTCTATGGCGGCGACGAGCCGATCGACGTCCTGCGCCGGCTTTCGCCCGATATCAGGACCGCCTCGCGCAAGAGCCTGAAGGGCTGCCTGTTCGGCTATATCGGCTATGGCTGGAGCGGCGTGCTGCCGGACGCCTGCAAACATCGGATGATGCTGGTGCCGATCAATATCGCGCCGTGGCTCTGGGGCTGGCCGGACCGTTTTCTCAACCGGATGCAGGATGCCGGGACCGAGGTCTTCGTGCTCGGCCCCTATCGCGGCAGCGATTTTTCCACCGGCATCGACGACCCCGCGCAACTGGCGCAGCTGCCGCAAGACTATGCAGCGGGCATATGGACGAACGAGATCGAGGCGATCGGCAAGCTTGCAAAGTGAGGCTCGCTGAGAAAAAGGGGCGAGACGTGTCCGAAGTGTCGGAACTCACGCCGCTCTTGCTTGAACTGCAGCGGCTTCAATACGGTCGCGACCGTGCTTTTTCGCCGCGTAAAGCGCCCGGTCTGCGGCCGCGACCAATTCTGCCGGCGTCGCAAATCGATCCAAGATGTTCGCCACACCGATACTGACCGTCACGATCGTTTTGCTGCTCTCACTGTGCGGGATTGCGCGCCGATGCAATGCCGAGCGCAGCATCTTGGCAAGCCGGACCGCGCCGTCCCTGTCCGTGCCGGGCAGCAGGATGGCGAACTCCTCCCCGCCAAATCGCGCCGCGAGGTCGCAGGGGCGCTTGGCAATCGACCTGAGGACCTCGCCGATCATCCTCAGGCAGTTGTCTCCTTCGAGATGACCATAGGTATCGTTGTAGGCCTTGAAGTGATCGACATCGATCAGCAGCAGGCTGAGAGCGGATTCGGCCCGGCGGGCGCGGGCAAACTCTTCCGAGATCGCCTCGTTGAACACTCTGCGATTGGCAATACCGGTCAATGCGTCGGTGTCGGCCAGCCCTTTCATCTTCATGGCGAGCTGCGTCAGCCGTTCCTCGGAGTGCTTCATCGAGGTGATGTCGGAAACCACCACCAGGGCGGAGCCGTCGGCCGCCAAACGGGTGCGCTGCCTGAGCCAGCGTCCATCGAACATCGGTATGTCACTATCATGGGTCAGGAAAAGCTGGGCTGCTTCCGTCTCTATCCAGTCCTCGCCGGCATCCGGGCCGACGTCGATCCGCTCACCGTTGCGCATAACGGCCTGCAGGATGTCGGTTATAGCAGCGCCGGGCCGTCTGGCATCGGCTGAACGGGGAAAGGCGGCACGATACTGATCGTTGCAAAACACCAGCCGGCCCGCGGAATTGAACATGGCAAGCCCATCGGACATTTCCGTCATCGCTTGGGACAGCACGTTCTTGCTGTCGAGCGCTTCCTGAATGAGGCGCTTTTTCTCGGTGATATCGCGGGTCACGCCGGAAAGTCCGATCAGATCGCCGTGGCGGTTCCGCAACGGGACCTTCGACGTCATGAACCAGCGTTCCCGGCCATTCTCTTGGACGAGCGGTTCCTCGAAGTCGACGATGGGTTCGCCGGTCGCCATGATCTCCTGTTCGTGATCGAAGAACGCTTGCGCCATTTCGCTGGGATAGAGATCGAAATCCGTCAGGCCGACCATCTCCGAAGACTTGGTGCGGTCGTGGTTTCGCGCGACGTTGAGGTTGGTGACGACGAAGCGGCTATTCCGGTCTTTGACATAGTGGAAATCCGGCGCCTGGGTCAGCGCGGCCTTCAAGATATCCCGCTCGAGGGTAAAGGCATGGAAATAGGTAATGACGGATGCCGCGGCCAAGGTCGCGGCGAATTTCACGCCTATGACGGCAAGGCTGACAGTCGTGATATGCGACCAGCCACCTCGATGGAAAATGCTCATCGCCAATGTGACCGCGGCCACCGTTACGGCACAAGCCAGAGCCTTTTTGACATCCGCCGAGCCCCTGCCAAACAGCAAGTGGACCGCCAGTCCAAACACGGATACCAGCATGATCGAGATCAGTGCCGGCTCGACACCGGCGCCACCCATGGAGATCCTCTGCACGGATGTGAGGGCGGCTGTCGTCAGAACCGCCAGCGGACCGCCGTAGACTGCCGAGACCGCCAGCAAGGTCGAACGGAGATCGAGATAATAGCCGCTGTCGACCTCGACGGACAGCAGCATCGACAAGACTGCCCCAAGGCCCATCATCAAGCCGAAACCAAGTTCTGCCTGGACCTTCGACAGGCGGTAGAACTTGTAATGCAGGTGCATCCACACCGAAATGACGAGCGCAACCGCAGCCACATTTCCGATCAAGACTTGCCAGGGCACGACATATTCCTCTAATATTTACAGTTACTTATTACAATTTCATCGATCAAAACGAATTGGCGGAAGACATCGTCGATTGGCGGTCGGTATGCGGTCCCCTCAAAGAGTGCCAGCAGCGCTCCCACTGCGAGCTTGCGCTGGACGAGCAATCTGAAGATAAAATCCGGCAAATTCTTTAAGTATCCATTAACCCGGTCATTCACCCATACAGGCTCTTCGAGCCAATCAGGCATAGGAGAAATGTGTCAATAAAATCAATCTGATATAAGCATTCGTTTCGAACGTATCGGTTCGATACAAGATTTGCCGCGGTGGATTTTCCATGCCGACATTGGCGATTTTTCACCGCTTTTGTGCCCGGAAGCCAGAAAGCGCCTTTACGATTTGTTAAGGGCTCGTTGTCTCGTAAGCGTACTTTTCCCGGCAGGTGAGGCCTTGTCTTTTTCTTCCGCTGCCACATGTTGCAGCGTCCTCCAACCGTGTAGAATCCACATCCGATCCGAGCGGATTCGCCCGGCACATTACAGCGTCCCTTGCACGTCTTTCGGACGCGCAAAGGACGCTGTAACACTTTGAATTGCTGCATCATTCTCTGTATCGATTGCGATTTGAGGAATGAGGCGGCCGTCGCCAAGCGCCCGGATGCGGCGGCTGATGGAGAAGACATGAAGCTCGAGGCCGAATTCAATCGAATCGAGGAAGTCGCCGCAGGCTTCAACACGCATTACGAGGTGTTCAAATATATGAAGGGTCTCACGCAAGACCTTGGAATGAATGCCTTCCTGTTCATGACGCTGCCGACCGTCGACATCCTCGAAATCGGCGCGACGAAGATCATCACCAATTGGCCGGCGGAGATGGTGGATTTCTATGACGCCCATAACCTGATGATCGACAGCCCGGTCATCCGCCGGATGCTGAGATCGACCAGCCCGTTCAACTATGACGTCGAAGCAATCAATACCAATCGCGGCGAAGGCAAGAAGTCGACGGTCATCGAGCTGTTCAACCGATACGGCATGGAAAAAGGCGCCTATTTTCCTGTCCACGATGCCGCGGGCGGACGCGGCGCCATGTCGATTTCAGGGTCGCGGAATTTCAGCATGATCGAGATGGCGAAGCTGCTGTTCATCGCCACGCTGATCTACGACCGGCTCTCGCAGCTGACATTGAACGAGAAACACAAGCCCATCGAGTTTACGGCGAGCGAGCTGGACTGCCTGAGGCTGACCGCCGGCGGCAGGAAAGGCAATGAAATTGCCAAACTTCTCGATCTCTCCGAAAACGCGGTGAACAATCACATCGGCAGCGCGATCAAGAAACTGGGATGCACCACGCGAACGCAGGCCGTCGTCAGCGCTCTGCGGCTCAATGTCATTCGCGTTTAGAAATCAAGGCGGCCGATTAGAGGCTGCGCGCCTTCAGCAATGCCGGGATCTCCTCCGGAGAGACGGGCTTGGAGAAGCGGTAGCCTTGCGCCTCCTCGCAATGCGCGTGGCGCAGGAAATCCATCTGGGCATCGGTTTCGACGCCTTCGGCCAGCACCGAAAGCTTCAGCGTCTGCGCCAGTGAAATGACGGCCGAGGCGATGGCGACGGCGGTCTTGTCGCCCGGCAGGGCCTCGACCAGCGAACGGTCCATCTTCAACCGGTCGAAGGGGAAGGTCTTCAGTGCCGCAAGGCTGGAATAGCCGGAGCCGAAATCATCGATCGACAGGCGCACACCCAGCGCCCGCAGCGATTCCATCATGGCAAGCGCGCGCTCGGCATCCTGCATCACCACGCTTTCGGTGACCTCAAGCTCCAGCCAGCGCGACTGCAGCCGGTGGCGATCGAGCGCCTCGGCGACATGGGTGGCGAAATCCGGATCGGCGAACTGCTTGGCCGAGACGTTGACGGCGATCGTCAGCGGCGTCAGGCCCATATCCTGCCACTGGCGCGCCTGGCGGCAGGCCTCGTTCAGCACCCAGAGGCCAAGGGGGACGATCAGGCCGGTCTCTTCGGCGAGCGGAATGAAATTGACCGGCGGCACCCTACCCTTGGCCGGATGGTTCCAACGCACCAGCGCCTCGAGCCCGGTGATGCGGCCGGTGGCGACATCGACCTGCGGCTGGTATTGCAGGAAGAGCTGGTCGCCGGTGATTGCCTGGTGCAGTTCCTCCTGTTCGCCAAGCGGCATTCCGACGGGCGTGCTGCCGCCCTCATGATGCTGCAATGTGTTGCGACCGAGCTCCTTGGCGCGGTACATGGCGCGGTCGGCATTGGCGAGAAGCTCTTGCGAGGTGGCGCCATCGAACGGGAAGGCAGCAACGCCGATGCTGGCGGTGACGGTGAGCTCGCCATCCTCACCGCGGATCGGCCGGTTGATCGCCTTCTGCAGCTCGCGAAGGCGGCGCGTGATGCCGGCATCATGGCTCGACTGGTGGACGAGCACCACGAGGAATTCATCGCCGCCGAGACGCACGACCATATCGGAGGCCCGCACGCTGTTGGCCATGCGGGCGGCAACCTCCTTCAGCACCTCGTCGCCGGCGGCATGGCCGCGGCCGTCATTGATATCCTTGAAATTGTCGAGATCGATATAGGCGACGGTCACCTTGCGGTTGTTGCGCCGGGCCTGGTCGAGGATATTGGCCAGCCGCTCCTTGAGGAAAGCCCGGTTCGGCAGGCCGGTGAGATCGTCATGATGGGCCATGAAATGGATGCGGTCATCGACGCGCTTGCGCTCGATGGCGATGCCGGCGATGTGGGTGGCGAGCGCCACCAGCGTCATCTCATGCTCGGTGGGACGGCGGACTTCCCTGGAATAGAGCGCAAAGGTGCCGAGCACGTTGTTCTGCGAGGTGGCGATCGGCGTCGACCAGCAGGAGCGGAAGCCGAACGGCGCAATCAGCGCGCGAAAATCCTCCCACAGCGGATCGACCATCACGTCCTCGACGATGACGGTCTGACCGCGCCATGCGGCGGTGCCGCAGGAGCCGACCTTGGGACCGATCGTGACGCCGTCGATCAGGCGGCTATAACCGCCGGGCAGATTGGGAGCGGCGCCGTGATAGAGCCTGGTGCCCTCGCTGTCGAGCAGCAGCACCGATCCGTCGATCCCCGTCAGCTGCGATTCGATCATCAGCACCAGCGCCTCGAGGATCATCGGCAACGGCTCGTTGCGGGCGATCATTTCGAGCAGTTTTGCCTGGCCGCGATGGAGATCCTCCTGAAGCTTGCGCTCGGTGATATCGCGGGACACGCCGATCAGACCGACGACCTCGCCGCGATCGTTGCGCAACGGTATCTTCGAGGTCAGCCGGCATATCGGTCTTTTGCCGCCGGGAAGGATGTAGGATTCCTCCATGTCGATGCGGGCTTCGCCCGTCGCCATGATCTGCTGCTCGATATCGAAATGGTGGCGCGCCGTTTCGAAATCGAACAGGTCGAAATCGCGCTTGCCGGTGATCTGCGCCGCGCTCTGCACGCCGAGGCTGCTGGCGGTGACGGCATTGGCGAAGACAAAGCGGCTGTCACGATCCTTGACGTAGAGGAAATCCGGAAGCTCGTGGACGATTTCCTTGAGGCGCAGGTTCTCGATGCCCTCGGAAAGATGATGGGCGGTCGATGCCATCATCGCCTCCGTCGCGGCGACGATGCGCCGCGTTTCGGCTGTCAGGGCATCGGTCGATTCCCATCGCCTGGCACTCGGTTCGTGCATAACGCCATTCTCCCCCGCGGCCGAAGGCCGTATCCCGCCCTTGTCATCGTAGAATTTCCCTTCAAAGTAGTCCTCATTTCCTTCGGCTTGCTTAAATGAAAGGGTGAACAAGACGACAATATAAGCGGCGATATCCTGCCGTCGGCGGCGGCTACACCTGCAATTTCGCTCACCTCTGCCAAGCTTGTACCAAAAGAATACATGCCCACCTGGCACGTTTCCTGCTACGGGCGCGTTATGACAGGAGTGCGCCGAATGCCTTCACGCCGCGATATGCTTCTCTTTCTCGCTGCCTCGGCGGTGGCGGGAGGGGCATCGCGCGCGCTTGCCTCGCCGCTGACGGCCGCCGCCCAGCCCGATCTGCGCGGTGCGATCGACGCGGTGGAATATCGCGCCGTTCCCGAAAGCGGCGACCGCAAGACCCGCAACCTTGAGCAGATGATCGAACGGGCGGCGCGCGAGAACGTGCCGGTCTTCCTTCCGCCCGGCACCTACCGGATCTCCAATCTCACCCTGCCCGACAATACCCGTATCACTGGCGTGCCCGGCGCCTCGCGGATCGTCTACACCGGCGAAGGCCACCTGTTTTCGGCCGAAAACGTGCGCCGCATCGAGCTTTCCAATCTCGTCATCGACGGCGGCAATCGCTGGCTTGGCGATTACGCCGGCGCGCTGCTGCAATTTACCAGCGTCGACGAGGTGCTGATCGACAATTGCGAGATCGGCGGCAGCCGCAAACACGGCCTGCAACTGGAACGCTGCGGCGGGCGGATCGAGCGCAGCCGCATTTCGGGTGCGGCCCAATCCGGGCTTTACGCGGTGGAATCGGCAAATCTTTCGGTCACCGGCAACACGGTTTCGGATTGCGGCAATGGCGGCATCCTGGTGCATCGCTGGAAGAAGGCGGAGGACGGCACCGTCGTTTCCGGCAACCGCATCTCCAACATCCGCGCCAATGACGGCGGCACCGGCGAAAACGGTAACGGCATCAATATCTTCCGTGCCGACGGCGTGATGGTGACGGATAACCATATCTCCGACTGTGCCTTCACGGCGATCCGCGCCAATTCTGCCTCGAACATCCAGATCAACAGCAACCAGTGCCGGCGCTCCGGCGAGACGGCGATCTATGTCGAATTCGCCTTCGAGGGCGCCGTGGTTTCCGCCAATATGATCGACGGTGCGGCAAACGGCATTTCGATCGCCAATTTCGACGAAGGCGGCCGGCTGGCGAGCGTCACCGGCAATGTCGTGCGCAACCTGACGCTGAAGGGTCCCTACACCCACGAGGTCGGTTTCGGCATCGGCATCGCGGCGGAGGCCGATACGCTGATTTCCGGCAATGTGATCGAGGGCGCGCCGCGCTGGGGTCTGCAGATCGGCTGGGGTCCGTATCTGCGCAACGTCGTTGTCACAGGCAATGTGGTGCGCAAGGCACCCGTGGGATGCGCCGTCTCGGTGGCCGACGGCGCCGGCACCGCCGTCATCACCGACAACATCTTCCAGGAGACCACAGAAGGCGCAGTTTTAGGCTTCCAGTGGGAGAAGAAAGTCTCCGCCGAGATGGCAGGCGGCGGCTCGCCTTATGCGCAACTGACCATCGAGCGCAACCGCGTCTCGTGACCGTTTAGACAATTCCAAGCAAAAGCGCTTCGCGCTTTACCTGGCAAAACCGCTATACACGTTTGCTGGAGTTGCCGAGGCCATCAAAAGCTTTCATCATCCCATCAGCCACAGGGACTTTTCCCACGCCGATCCGGCATTTACGGTCCCGCGGACAATATCGAGGGGATACGTTCATGCTGACAATCTACGGGGTCTATCGGTCGCGCGCTTCCCGCGTCTATTGGATGGCGGAGGAGCTTGGGCTCGAATTCCGCTCGGTGCCAGTGCTGCAGGCAAGGCGGCTTGCAGATCCGCTGGCGGAGGATGCGCCGCTCAACACGCGTTCGCCTGAATTCATCGCCGTCAATCCGATGGGGCAGATCCCCAGCATTCGGGACGGCGATCTCGTCATGCACGAGTCGCTGGCGATCAATCTCTACCTCGGCCGCAAAAACGGCGGGCCGCTTTCCGGTCAAACCGTCGAAGAAGACGGATTGTTGACGATGTGGACGGTCTGGGCGGCGGCAGAGGTCGAGCCGCATACGGTGCGGATCGTGCTCACCTATGATAATGGGCTTGAAAACAGCGAAGGCGGCAAAGAGACGATCGCCGTCGCCTGCCGCTCGCTGCGCAGGCCGCTAAAAGTTCTCGAAGGCCATCTTGCCGGCCGGCCATGGATCGTCGGCGACCGCTTCACCGTCGCCGACCTCAACCTCGCCGAAGTGCTGCGCTACGCCCAGAGCGAGGAGGCGCTGTTCCAGGCACATCCGAATATCAAAGCCTGGATCGAGCGCTGCCAATGCCGCCCGGCCTACAAGGCGATGCAGGCGACCCGCGGCAAAGAGCCGATCGAGGTGTGAGGACTACCGGAAGAGAGCCAGTGTGCCGGCCATTTCCTCGCGGATCCAGGCCTTGAAATCCTTGACCTTCTTCGGCTCGCGTGTACCTTCGGCCGTGACGAAATAGTGGCCGAAGCCGGTCGGCGCGCGAATGCCGAAGGGGGCGGCGAGCCGGCCTTCGGCAAGCGCGAAGGCGGCCAGGGTCTGCCAGGCAAGCATGACGCCCTGGCCGGCGATCGCCGCATCGAGGCAGAGCGAGGCATCGTTGAAAACGTGGCGGGTCGAAAGCGTCGCACCCGATAGCCCGGCCTCACGCATCCAGACCTCCCAGGTGAACATGGCGTGGCCATCGATGATGGCGGGCAGTTCGAGGATATCGGCGGGCTCTTTCAATTTCGCCGCCATCTCGGGCGAACAGACGGGAAAGACCTCCTGCTCCAGGAGCAGTTCGGCCTTCACGTCAGGCCATTTGCCGTTGCCGACGCGGATGCCGATATCGACGTCGCAAAGCGCCGGGCTGACGAGGTTGGTGGTCGCATCCAGCCGCAGCTTGATGTCTGGGTGGCGCTCGGCGAAGCGATCGAGCCGGCAGACCAGCCAGCGGGCGGCGAAAACCGGCGCCACCGATATGGTCAGGATGGTATCGTCCTTGCGGTTTGCGATCGACACCGCCGCCGAAAGCCGGGCGAACCCCTCATCCAGCGCCAGGAGAACCGGTCGGCCGGCTTCGGTGACGATCATTCCCCGGGCGGTGCGCTCGAAGATCACCTGGCCGAGCTGGGCTTCGGCTTTGATGACCTGCTGGCTGACGGCGCCGACCGAGACGCCGAGCTCCTCGGCGGCGGCCTGGAGCGAGCCGAGACGGCCGACGGTTTCCAGCGCCCGCAGTCCGTTGAGATGGACGGTATTCAGATTCTTCATATAGTTTTTCTATAACGGCTCCGCTTTAATCTCAATTGAAATTCTGCCTGGAGAGGCCGACATTGCAAGCATAGGCAATCCATTCGAACTCAGTGCGTGAGGCGGGCAAGATAGTTCAGCAGGCGGAAGCCACTTTGCGATCATCCTTCTACGCCACCGAAGAAAGCGAGGCCTGCCATGTCATTGCTGAAGTTTTTCTTGAGACCTGCCC
Organism: Rhizobium sp. BK112; assembly: GCF_014193215.1. Lineage (NCBI taxonomy): Bacteria > Pseudomonadati > Pseudomonadota > Alphaproteobacteria > Hyphomicrobiales > Rhizobiaceae > Rhizobium > Rhizobium sp. BK112. Next base: position 643,040 of record NZ_JACHYZ010000002.1, on the reverse strand, counting down.
TTGCCGTCGGAAGGGCAGACATTGTCCCGGCCTGGAAGGACGATCCGTTGCGGCATCCCGAGGTCGAACGCATGTCGATGCGCGAAATTGCCGATCTGCCGCTCGGGATACAGGCGGGCTTTCCCAAAGAGGCCAAGCCGCCGCTGGCGAAATGCGCGTGAAAACGTGGTAGGTTCGCCCCGGCAGAAAGGGCGGAACCATGGCCGGTGATGTCGATGCGATCTTCGAACGGCTGAAGCGGCTGACGGCGGAAGCCGGGCTGCCTGATGTCGAGGAGAGCACCTCCTATGGCAATCCGGCGCTGAAGGTCGGCGGCAAGAGTTTTGTGGCGGTGAAGAACGCCGAGACGATCGTCATCTCGATTTCGCTCGACGACAAGGACCACTTGTTGGAGATGGCGCCCGACGTCTATTTTCAAACCGATCATTATGTCGGCTGGCCGCATCTGCCGGTGCGCGCCGCCATGATCGGCGACGCGGAATTGCGGTTGCGGCTGATCGGCGCCTGGCTGTTCCGGGTGCCGAAGAAGCTTGCTGCCCGCTATCAGGCCCGATCGTAGGCCAGCGCCCGCTGGACGGCGGGGCGCTGCAGCATGCGGGCGTGATGGTCGCTCGCCTTTTCGAAGCGGGTGGGATCGACGCCGTCGGACGGCAGCCAGTCGGTCATGACGAAAAGATAGGGATCGGCGATCGAATAGGCCTCGCCCATCACCCATGGGCCTTCGAACATCGTCTGCTCGATCAGTGTGAAGCAATCGGCCATGTTTTGCGGCACTTTCGCTTTCATCGCTTCGATGGCGGCCGGCTCGTCGGCCCAGCGGGAGCCGCGCGGGCGATGGGCATGGTTCACATGCACGGTCGAGCAGATATAGCTGTTGAAGGACTGGAGCCTGGCCAATTCGAAGACATCGCCAAGCGGCGCCAGCTTGGCGGCCGGGGCGCTCTGGGCGATATAAGCCAGGATCGCCGGCGTTTCCGTCAGCACGCCGCGATCGGTGACAAGTGCCGGCACACGGCCCTTCGGGTTGATCTTCAAATAGTCCGGCGAACGCTGCTCGCCATCGCGCAGGCTGATCTTCTTTACGTCGAAGGCCAGGCCGGATTCTTCCAGGGCAATAAGGCTTGCGAGCGCACAGGTTCCCGGCGCGTAATACAGTGTCAGCATGTTCGACTCCCTTTCGGCGAGGGTTATAGCGTAGCGGTGGGTGCGCCGGAACTGGGGGATTGGGTTTTGATCCTCCATCGGGACAAGGGTGGGTGCGAGTGTGAGGGCATGATCGGTGTGCCGTGCCGCGCCCCTCATCCGGCTGCCGCCACCTTCTCCCCGCGGGCGGGGCGAAGGGGGATAGCCGCAACCTCGCGGTTCCTCACTCACCTCTCGCAGGGCACGTCCCCTCGCCCCGTTTTTACGGGGGTCCGAAGGATGGGGCGAGACGAGTGGCTCGACCCCGGTAAGGTTAGGGTGAGGGGCAGATCCTGCACGTCAACTCGCCTTGTCAGCTAACGCAGCCAGGCCCACCCTCACCCGCAGCCCGGCACATCCTCCAGCCGGTGCCAGACGGGGATGCCGCGCTCCCTGGCGATGCGCACGTCGTTATCAGCCCCCTTGGAATCGCCCGGCAGGCGCAGCACGCCCTCGCAGAGCTGCAGCAGCCGGCCGGCGACCGGGTGGAAGATTTCTTCGTAGAGCGCGTCGCCGACCGAGCGGCCGCCGGCAGCGTGCCAGATCGGCAGGGCCACCCATTCGCCGATCATCGGCACGTGGCCGGCTGCAAACAGTGCGTGCGAGGGTTCTTCCAGTCGCTTCAGGTTGGCGGCCATCTTCTCCGGGTCGTCGCCCGTTCCGGACCGGTAAGGCCCGGCAATCAAAATCAACATGATCCACTCCATTCGCCCCGCTTCTGCGGGAGCACTCCCGGCCTCATGCACGGGATGTCGTGAAAATGCACGATATTTCTTGAATGTCGAGTCACTTCGTGCAATATCGGGTGATTATGTTTAACTTCGTGCAGAGAGCCGATGCTGACGACGCAACGCAAGACCCTCATTCTCGATATCCTGCGCCGTGACGGACAGGTGATCGCCAAGCGTGTCGCCGAGGATTTCGCGCTTTCGGAGGACACGATCCGCCGCGATCTCCGGGAAATGGCGGCGGAGGGGCTGTTGAAACGGGTGCACGGCGGGGCGATGCCGCTGGCGCCCGACCTGCCTGATTTCACCGCCCGGCGCAGCGTCTCGTCGCAGATCAAGGCGCGGCTGGGGGCCGCGGCGGCAGCGATGGTCAGGCCGGGACAGATGATCTTCCTCGACGGCGGCACGACGACGGCGGAGATCGCCAGGCACTTGCCCCGCGACATGCCGCTGACGGTGGCGACCCACAGCCCGACCATCGCCGCCGAACTGGAGCACCACCCCACAGCCGAGGTGATCCTCACCGGCGGACGGCTCTACAAACATTCGATGGTGGCGACCGGCGCGGCGGCGATGGCGGCAATCTCGCAGCTGCGCCCCGATCTGTTCTTCCTCGGCGTCACCGCCGCCCATCCCGTGCACGGGCTTTCCACCGGCGATTTCGAGGAAGCGGCGATCAAGCGGCATATCGCCCACTGCGCGGCCGAAACCCATGTGCTGCTGACCGAGGAGAAGTTCGACCTCGTCTCGCCCTGCCCGGTGCTCGGCATTTCCGAGGTGGCAGGGCTGATCGTGCCGATGGAGATGACGGCAGAGCGGCTGAAACCCTATCGCGATCTCAACGGCGCGATCGCCGCAGCATGATGGCCCTGCGCGAGGGTTGTTGCCGCGCCGTGGCGTGCGGCAGCAGGCTGGCGGCAAGAGCCGCGATGAAGGCCGCCAGCACGGCATAGGGCGGCGCCATGCTGCCGGTTCCAAGGGTGAGCACCGTCTGCAGATATGGCTGCGCGAGCGCGATGACGACGGCAAGCGCCGGCATGTCGAGCAGTGTCCCGGCGATCCGCGACAGCTCCGACATGAAGGCTGCGCCAGCAAGCGCGCCGTAGACCGCCGTCAGGCGGATTGTGCGGCGCAACGGCACCGAGGCGGCAAGCGGCAGCGTGTCACCATCCTCGAGCACAAGCGTGAGATAGGCGACGAAAGCCGCCAGGAACAGGAAGGCGACGGGCAGTGCGGCGAGGGTGGCGGGCTGCGTCAGAGCCGCCGCATCCGCGGCCAGGAAGAGAAGGATCGGCGTGGAGGCGACGAACCAGACGGTGACAACAGGCCCCCAGAACCAGATGAGCGAGAGCCTGTGAAGACGCAGCAGCGTGGCGACGAAGAGCACGGCGATCGCGGTCCAGATGCAGGCGGGTTTGAGCACGCCCGATATCAGCCGGAGGGTCGGCTGGCAGGCGCCGGCCATTTCTCCGCAGCCGGACAGCTGGATGGTGAGCCAGGTGATATAATCGAGGCTCAGAGCGGCGAATAGGAAGATGCCGATCCCCATCAGCATCCACCAGAGATAGCGGCCTGCAAACATGCCCTGCCCTCATGGCTTCCAGGACTGTGCTCACGCCGCCGCGAAGGGGTGCATCCGCGATCGCGGGACGTACCCTTTTATATTAGGTAATTCTTATTTTTCTAATAACTTATATATGCAGAGCCACGCTCATCCGGCCAAGGCGGAGGTGACCCTGACATCGCCGACATGGATGCCGTTCCAATTGCGCATCGGCAATGCGGCATGGGCCATCAGGCCCGCATGCACCTCGCCCTCCGTCTCGAAGAAACGGGCAAGCGTCGCCGCCACCATGGCTTCGGCAGCACGGGTCGTGCCGTCCTCGCATTTGAGCGCGATGGCGATGCCCTTTTCCGGGATCGCCGCACAGAAGACACCCTCGGCGCCGGTTTTGACGAAGATGCGGCCGGGGGCGATCTGCATCAATTCCGTGCAGGCGCGGCCGGAACCGGCGACATAGAAGGGCTCGGCCATGCAGGCTTCGATCAGCCGGCGGGACGCCTTGGCGCGTAGAGGTTCCAGGCCGGTGCCGGTCGCCATTTTGGCAAAACCGTGGGCGAGACTGCGAAGCGGCACGGCATAGGTCGGAATGGAGCAGCCATCGGTGCCGCAGCTTTCCGCTCCGAGCACGGCGCCGGTCAGGCTTTCCATCGCCGCGCGGATTTCGACCTGTAGCGGGTGCTGGTAGCCGACATAGCCCTTCGGATCGATATCCTGATGGCAGCAGGCGCAGATAAAGCCCGCATGTTTTCCCGAGCAATTGTTGTGCAGCGCGGTCGGCGCATCGAGCGTGCGGGCCTGATGGATCAGGACCTTCTGACTCATCGACCAATGGGCGCCGCATTCCAGCGCCTCGGCATCGCGACCGGCCCGCGACAGCATCGAAGCGGCCAGCGCCACATGCGCGTCCTCGCCATTATGCGAGGCGCAGGCCAGCGCCAATTCCTTGTCGCCGAAGCCATAGGCATCGGCAGCACCACTCTCGACCAGCGGCAGCGCCTGCATCGCCTTGCAGGACGAGCGCGGGAAGATGGCGGCCTCGATATCGCCCAGCGAAAGGACAAGCTTGCCGTCTCCATCAACGACCGCCACCGCGCCGCGATGGCGGCTTTCAACGAGCAGGCCGCGGGTGACTTCGACGGTGACGGGATTGGACATAGGCTCTCATCCGGATGCTGGCTGGGTTGCGCAGTCCATAACGCGTCACGCGGCGAAAGCCAACGGGGTTGACGTTTTGCCCGGGTTTAGGTGGCTAGGCGGATGCCTGCTGATAGTGCCGGCTCTATATGTGGCTGGACGTCACCGCGGCAGCGGAAGTGCGCCCTCCCGCCGGCCGCGCTCCCCAACCTCCATTATCCCTTGAGTTTAGACGCCTCGAGACGATATGCCTTGCAATCCAGTTTTCACAATCCGAGGAATTGTTTTTGCAATCGGGCATATCTATCACCGAGTCCACATTGCTGGCACTTTTCACGATTGTCTCTCTGAGCTTGGCGTGTTGGCTGGCGCGCCGGCCCGCAAAGACGAGCGTTGGAATCACCCTTGGAGTCCTTCTAGGGCTGGCATTGATAATCATCACATCAACTCTGGTCGGATTTTTGGGAAATGTTCTTCCATTCGGGCAAATCGACTTCTGGCTCTCCAATCTGCTCGCGAAATTCTAAAATAGGCGTTCAGCCCTGTTGCGGGCTTGGACGGCGATCACATCGTGCGGACATCCATCACAAAAGTTGACGGAGAGGATCGAAAACTATCGTTTCTCTGATAGGTCCGATGCAGCTAAGAGTGGTGCATCAGGAACCGCGCCATGCCCTCTAGTTTTTCCTTGATTCTTCGTGACAGCAGGATCCGCATCCCGACGGTGACGCTCGTCGCGCTCGCCTTCACCTATGCCTCGACCGTGCCCTACCAGTCGATCATCGGGATCAATGAACTGGGCTTGAGCAACGGCGCCTATTCGGCGCTGGTGTTCTTCTCGGCGATCGTCAACGTCACGACGAGCCTGACGCTCGGCATCTGGTCGGACAGGCTGAAAGAGCGGCGGCCGCTGGTGCTGGGGCTTTCCGTCGCCGGCATGCTCGGCTTCGGGTCGATCGCGATCATCCACAGTCCCGCAGTCTTCATCTTCTCCACGCTGTTGCTGGTGCCGATGAGCAACTCCACCTATTCGCTGCTGTTTGCCAGCCTGCGCGCCAGGACCAACCAGATGGAGCGCGGCCAGGGTGCGGCGATCACCGCGACGGTGCGGGCACTCTATTCCGGCTCATGGGCGCTGGCGCCGGGGATGATCGGCCTTGCTCTCGTCAGTTCGCCGTCGATGACGCCGGCCTATGGGATCGCGGCGCTGGCAAGCTGCACCTGCTTCTGCCTGTATTTCTTCTTCGCGCCCGGAAATGGTGCCGCCGGCCCTGCCCCCGATCATGTCGGCTTCCTTGCGTCGCTGAAGCGGATCTTTGAGCCTTATGTGCTGTCGCGGGTCATCGTCATGTCGATGCTGTTCGGGCTGCAGCGGCTGAACGGCATGCTCTCGCCGCTGATCATCACCCATGCGGCCGGCGGCACCGTGGTCGATGTCGGCTTCATGGCCGGGCTGACGGCCTTTCTCGAAATGCCGTTCATGGTGATGTGGGGTTTGGCGCAGCGCCGCTTCCGGACCGTGCACGTGCTCGCCTTCGGCGCGCTGATCTACTGCGTCTATCTCTCGCTGCTCGGCTTTGCGTCCGCGCGCTGGCACATCTATGCGCTGCTGCTGGTCAATGCCTGCGGGGTGGCAGCGATCCTCAGCGTGCCGATCACCTATCTGCAGGACCTGATCGCCGATCGGCCGGGGCTCGGAAGCTCGCTGATCTCGCTGAACACCTTCATCGGGGTTGGCATCAGCGCCGGCCTCTTCGCCTTCGGCACCGCGATCACCGATTATTCCGGCACCGCTTTCGTCGGTGCGGTCGCGGGTCTGGCGTCGATCGGCGCCCTGCTCTATCTCGAAAGCAGCAAGCGTCAGGCGCGGCAGCCGGCATGAAGTGCGACGTTCCGAACAATCCGCCTCAACGCGGCGTGATGCGATAGGCGCAGCGGCGGGCGCCGAGGAGGATGTGTTCGCTGCGCTCGACATCGGCGCCAAGGACGGTGCGGAAGGTTTCGAGTTCGGAGCGGCAGAAGCCGGCGCAGGCGGTGGCGGCGGCGCAGATCGGGCAATGGTTTTCGACCAGCATGTAGGCGCCGTCCGCCTCCTGCCAATGATCGGCCATATAGCCTTCGCGGGTGCGGATGCCGGCAAGCCCCTCGACGCGGGCAGCAAGGTCGCCGGCAGTCTCCAGCTCTTTCCGATAGCGCTGCAGCGTCTCGGCCTCGCGGGCGGAGATGACGGTATCGAGGGCTGCGGGTCCGAGCTGTTCGACCAGCGTGCCGAGCAGGTTTGCCGTCAATTCGGCGTGGCCATCGGGAAACTGGCGGTTGCCGGCGGCTGTGAGCTGCCAGAGCTGGCGCGGCCGGCCCCTGCCGGTGGCGGCTGTTGTGACCGGTTCCACCAGCCCCTCCTCCGCCATCTTCGAAAGCTGCTGGCGGGCGGCCTCGCCTGAGATGCCGAGCGCATCGCCGATCGCGGCGGCGAGCTGCGGGCCGTCGGTTTTGATCAGGATCAGAATGCGGTTGGCAGGGGACTGGCGCATATTTTTCCAAGTCAAGTCTTGTTTAATTCGAGACAGCATGCAATTTTCCAATTTATAACTTGGAAAATAATCCTTCGCCAGTCAAAATCTCGGGGATTCTCCCATGTCGAATATCGACCAGACCGCAGCCCTCCCGAATCCCGGCTCCGTCTTTCGCCTGTTCCTGCCCGAGCACCTGCCGGCAACGCTGATGCTGGCCGGCGGCGTGATGCTTTATGCCGTCGAGAGTTACATCATGGCGACGATCGCGCCTTCGATCGTGCGCGATATCGGCGGGCTCGCGCTGTTTTCCTGGGTCACCAGCCTGTTCGTGGCGGCTGCCGTGCTTGGCTCGATCTTCGTCGCCATGCGGCCGCGAGGGATCGGGCTTCGCACCGTCTATGTGATCGCAGCACTGGTCTTCGGCGTCGGCAGCCTGATTGCCGCAGCCGCCCCCTCGATGCCGGTGGTGCTGATCGGACGCGCCGTCCAGGGTCTGGGAACCGGGGCACTGGCCGCGCTCGGCTATGCCTTCATCCGCTTCGTCTATCCCGAGCCGCTCTGGCCGAAGGCCTCGACGCTCTATGCGGCGATCTGGGGTGTGGCGACCGTCATCGGGCCGACGCTCGGCGGTTTCTTTTCGTCCGGCAGCCACTGGCGCTACGCCTTCATCGTGCTCGTGCCGCTCGGCCTGCTGATGGCGGCGCTGGCGCCGCGGCTGTTGCCCGAAGTCGAGGACGATCGCGAGCAGACGAAAACGCCGGTTGCGCAGATCGGGCTGCTGCTGGCGGCCGTGCTGATGGTCAGCGCCGCCGGCGCGATCGAGACGACGGGCGCAAAAGCGACGCTGATTGCCGCCGCGGTCGCCGCCGTCGCCGGCATGTTTCTCATCGAGAGGCGAAGCGCGAACCGGTTGCTGCCCTCCGGCGCCGTCAGCCTGTCCCGGCCGATTGCACGGGTCTATCTGACGATGTTCGCCCTGACCGTCGTGCTGGTCAGCGACGTCTTCATTCCCTATTTCCTGCAGACGCTGCATGGGGTGACGCCACTCCTATCGGGTTATCTGGTGGCGCTGGTCGCCCTCGGCTGGACATTCGCGGCCTTCCTCAGCGGCTCGCTAACCGGCGGCCGAGCCCATGCGGCGATCGTCATCGGCGCTCTCATCGAGGCGGCGGCGACCGCGTTGCTCGCCGTCTTCCTCGGCAGCGACAATCCGGAAGGGCACCTGCTCCTCATCGTGCCGGCGGCAATCGGCATGTTCATGATGGGCTTCGGCATCGGTCTCGGCTGGGCGCATCTCGTCGCCATGGTCCTGAGGCTCGTTGCCGACAATGAGCAGGACAAGGCCTCTTCGGCGATCCCGACGATGAGTTCGCTCGGCGGGGCTTTCGGCGCGGCCTTCTCAGGGGTCATTGCCAATGGCGCCGGCCTCGTCGATCCGGGCGGTATTGCCGGCAGCATCTCGGCGGCCCACTGGCTCTATCTGCTGATGGCGCTGCCCGGCATCGTCGCGATTGCGGCGGCGATGACGCTGAGAGACCGCCGGAATTGAAAGAGGCGCCTCGGGTTCGGGGCGCCTTTTCACAATTGAACGCTGTGCCTTGTCCACTAACCTCGGACGGTGAGCACGATCTTGCCGATATGGTTGCCGTCCTCCATCAGGCGGTGCGCCTCCACGACCTCTTCGAAGGCGAAGACCTTGTGGATGACCGGGGCGACGGTGCCGGCTTCGAGCAGCGGCCAGACCTCCGAGAGCAGATCGTCGCGGATGGCGCGTTTTTCCTCCGCCGTGCGCGGGCGCATGGTGGAACCGGTGACCGTCAGGCGCTTGACCATGATCGGCGAGAGATTGACCTTTTCGGCGATCGCACCGCCGAGGAAGGCGATGATCGACAGGCAACCGTCCCTGGCGAGCGAGGCGAGGTTGCGCTCGAAATAGGCTGCACCGATCATGTCGAGGATGATGTCGACGCCCTCACCGGTCTCGGCCTTGATGACCGCGGCGAAATCCTCGGTCCGGTAGTTGATCGCGCGTTTGGCGCCGAGCCTTTCGCAGGCCTCGCATTTCTCCTTCGAACCTGCCGTCGCGTAGACTTCGGCGCCGAAGGCGCGGGCAAGCTGGATCGCCGTGGTGCCGATGCCGCTCGTGCCGCCATGGATCAGCACGCTCTCGCCTTCCGTCAGCCCGGCCATCTGGAAGAGATTGGCCCAGACGGTGAAGAAGGTCTCGGGAAGAGCCGCCGCCTTGACCGCGTCATAGCCTTTGGGAAAGGGCAGGATCTGGCCTGCCGGCAGCAGGCAATATTCGGCGTAAGCGCCGCCATTGGCAAGGCCGCAGACCTTGTCGCCCACGGCGTAGCCGGTGACGCCTGGGCCGATCGCGACGATTTCGCCGGCAAGTTCCAGGCCGAGGATCGGGCTCGCACCCTTGGGCGGGGGATAGCTGCCCTGGCGCTGGGCGATATCCGGACGGTTTACGCCGATGGCCTCGGCGCGCACGAGAATCTCACCTTCACCAGGCACCGGCAGCGGGCGTTTGCCGATCACCATCACCTCCGGCCCGCCGAAGGACGGCAGATCGACGAAGTGCATTTCCTGAGGCAGTGACATGTCGCGGCCCTCCTGATCCCGAATGTTCGGAATAGATCAGCCCCGGAGGCTTGGGAAGGCTGGAAGTGGCAAGGGCGTCAATTCGCCTCGGCCACTGCATCAGTGCTACAGCGTCCTTTGCGCGTCTAGAAAGACGCGCGGCGCTGTAGGAGGTGGAAGACGAGCCCTTCCTCGCTTTCCTTGGCGGCCGACTTGATGATGGCGATCTCGGCGCTGACGCGGTTGATATCGTCGATGACGAGGCCTTCCGGCAGTTCGATGACGCCGATCGAGCAGCGCATCAGCGGAAACAGGGCTTCGGCGCCGGTGCGATCGTGACCGAGGATGCGGCCGGCGGCCCGGTCCTCGTCGGAATAGAGATCGCGCACATCGTCATGGAAATCGCTGATCAGCCGGTCGAGGATCTCCTTCAGCTCTTCCTCGGTCCAGCCGACGACGCCGATAAAGAAATCGTCGCCGCCGACATGGCCGAGGAAATGGCGCTCGGCGAAGAAATAGCGGCGCATCAGCGCGGCAAACAGCGAGATCGCGTGGTCGCCGAGATGGAAGCCGTAGGCATCGTTGAACGGCTTGAAATTGTCGAAGTCGCAATAGCAGAAGTGGCGGACCTCATCGCCGTCGCGGCCGGACTGGCGCATGAAATCGCGGATGGCGCGATTGCCCGGCAGGCCGGTCAGCGGGTTCTGGTCCTGGGCGGTCTTCAGCTGCTTCTCGTTGATGACCTTGATCAGCGAGGCGGCGGAGACGACGCCGGCATAACGCATATTATCAGTCAGGATCAGGCAGTTGCTGCCCTCCATATTGGCGAAGATCGCCATCAACTGCTCGGCATCGCTATCGAGGCCGACGATCGGCGCCATCTCGACGAAATGCGAGATGGAGCGCTCATACATCTTGTTCTTCAGGAGATCGCGGCCGAAGGGCTGGTAGATATATTCCTTGAGGTGATGCTCGTGGATGATGCCGCGCGGCTCGTCATTGGCATTCAGAACCGGAAAGAAGGCCTGGCGCGGATTGCGGCGGAAGAGTTCGAAGACGCTGTCAATGCTGTCATTCTCATAAACCGTCGGCAACAGTTCGATCTGCTTGCGGATGAGGATTTCGTCGAGCGATTGGCTGCCCCGCTTGCTCTTGCCGAGCTCCTGCAGATGCGGGAATGACGGCGTCAGCTCCGATATATGCGTCGTCGGGCGGGAGATGAACCAGCCCTGGACGAGGTCGACGCCGTATTCGCGGCAGGCGATGAATTCGGCCTCGGTCTCGATGCCTTCGGCGATGACACGGGTACCGAGCACATGGGCGATGTTGACGATGCTCTTCAACAGATGGCGCTTGCGCGGGCTGCGGTCGATCTCGGCGACGAAATGTCGATCGATCTTCAGGTAATCGACGGCATAATCGCAGAGCAGCTTCATCTCGCCGTGACCGACGCCGAAATCGTCGATCGCCAGCTTGAAACCGGCCTTGCGCAGCCTGGACACCAGGGCGGAAAATTCCGGCACGCTGGTATTGTCGAAACGTTCGGAGAATTCGAAGCAGACTGAGGATGGCGGAATATTGGCCTTGCGCAGATGCTGTAGCAGGTTCTCGACCAGGCGTTCGCCATGCGGGATCAGCCGGACGTCGAGATTAAGGAATAGCGTGGAGGTCGCAAAATTCGACAGCGTGGCGAATTTGGCGAGCGCCCGGCTGGCGAGCATCTGTTCGAGCTGCAGCAGCTGGCCGAGCTGATGGGCCTCGTCGAGGAGTTCGACCGGCGTGTCGTAGCCGATGCGTTCCTGGCCGCGCATCAGGGATTCATAACCGAAGACCGTGCCGGTGCCGGCCTCGACGATCGGCTGGAAGGCGTTCTCGACCACGAGCTTGGCAAGCGTGATGATTTGATCGCTGGCGTAGCGGCGCAGAACACCCGGCTCGACGGTAGCAACCAAAGACATGTCGGTCTTCACGTGGCCGGTATTCATTGTGGCGGATCTCCACTGTGACTTGTTCTTTTCGTCCGGAACATGCCGCAGAAGGATCAACGAACTCTTTCGCCAGTGTGAAGGTTTTATGAAACGCGCAGAGACTCGCCGCGCGTTCCGCGTTTATTCAATTTTTCAAATGCAATCAAATGCTTGCTCAGGCGGAACGACGGCGCTCCGCCTCGTGATCGGCGAACATGTCGGCGACACATCTGCCGCCGGATGGAGCGCCCTCATCGTCGAGGACATCGTCCCGGAATTCGTTGAGCTTGCGGGCGGTATCCCACAGGCGCAGCGCTTCGCGGACGACCTCGCTGCTCGAGGCATAGCCGCCATTGTCGACGGCGGCGCGGATACCCGCTGCCTGTTGCGGAGAGATGGATACGGTGACCATCGGCATGAACTTCCTCCCTTTTCTGATCAGGCAGAACCCTGCCTCTGGGGGACGCATGACCATTTTCAGCATTCTCGGCGATACCAGCCGGTGCCTTGGTGCATTCGCACGTAGCCGGTCCTCTGTCTTTGGACCGGCATTAACCCTTAAAGTCTAATCCCCTGTCATCCCCTTGTCAAAAAGAACGGTCGGAAAGCGACGCCGGAGCATCACTTTCCACAGCCCCACTGCGGATGCCGATGCCGAAGGCAATCATCGTCCAACCCTGGATAATGAGGTCGGCGGCCAGGAACAGGCCGAGAATCCAGAGACTGTTCACCGGCCAGCCAAGCGCAATGACGAAACCGGCAAGGGCGGTGATGACGCCGCTTGCGACGATCCAGCGCCAGCCCTTGGTGGGCTTCATGCGCATGCCGACCCAGGTGCGGAAGACGCCGGCGATGACGAGGGTTAAAGAGAGGAACAGCGTCAGCGCCACCGAGGTGAGGATCGGATTGATGAAGGCGCAGATGCCGGCAAGCAGGTAGAGCAGGCCGCTCAGCACCCAGAACAGCGCGTGATCCCAGCCGCGCACCTGGAAGGCATGGACGAGATAGATCACGCCGCCGAACAGCATGAGCATGCCGACATAGTAGACCGAGACGACGGTGGCGAGCATCAGATTGCCGAGCGCGATCAGACCGCAGACGAGCAACACCACGCCGAGGCCGACGAACCAGATCCATTTCGACTGCAGTGAAGATGTCGGTGTTCCCTCAAAGACATCGGCCATGATGCACCTCCTGAGATTTGGAATATGTTGCAGCAATTTTTCACGGAAAGATCTGCGCCAGATCAAATCGAGAAAGATTTTTATTGATTGATCAGTCAATCAAAAATAACCTGCTTCAATTTTTACAGGAGCTGGCAGCTTGCCAAAGGTCGGAATGGAGCCAATGCGCCGCAAGGCGCTTGTCGATGCGGCGCTGCGGGTGATCGGCGATCACGGCTCGCTTGCCGTCACCATGTCCGACATTGCCCGGCAGGCCGGCGTGTCGCCAGCCCTGGCCCATCATTATTTCGGCAGCAAGGAGCAATTGCTGATCGAGACGATCCGCTCGCTTCTCCGACAGCTGCGCAGTGATACGGTGGCAGCACTCAAGGCGGTCAGAACGCCGCGGGCGCGGCTTTCGGCCGTCATCCGCGTCAGCTTCCACGCCGACCAGTTCGCGCCGGAGACGATTGCCGCCTGGCTCGCCTTCTACGCCGAGGCGCAGCGCTCGGAAGAGACCCGCCGTTTCCTGGTGATCTATGCCCGGCGGCTGCGTTCCAATCTCTTGGCCGATCTGAAAGCACTCCTGCCGGCTGACGCCGCAGAACGCATCGCCGAAGGCGCTGCGGCGATGATCGACGGGCTCTATATCAGGCAAAGTCTGAAATCCGCGCCGATCGGCATCGAAGCCTCGATCGCGCTGACCGAGGATTACCTGAATGCGCTCCTGGCCACCGCCTCCCCTTCTTCCCGAGGGGAGAAGGGACGACCCCATCGAACCACCCAAGGACAAATGACATGAAAGCCCAGCCGAAAGCGTCGCACTTCATCGACGGCGAATATGTCGAGGATACCGACGGCACCGTCATCGAGAGCCTCTATCCCGCGACCGGCGAAGTGATCGCCCGGCTGCATGCCGCAACGCCTGCGATCGTCGAGCGGGCGATCACGGCGGCCAAACGCGCCCAACCGGAGTGGGCGGCGATGAGCCCGATGGCGCGCGGGCGCATCCTGAAGCGGGCTGCCGACATCATGCGCGAGAGAAACCAGGCACTCTCCGAACTGGAAACGCTCGATACCGGCAAGCCGATCCAGGAGACAATCGTCGCCGACCCGACCTCGGGTGCCGATGCCTTCGAATTCTTCGGCGGTATTGCGCCGGCCGGTCTCAACGGTTCGCAGATCCCGCTCGGCCAGGACTTTGCCTATACCAAGCGGGTGCCGCTCGGCGTCTGCGTCGGCATCGGCGCCTGGAACTATCCGCAGCAGATCGCCTGCTGGAAGGCTGCGCCGGCGCTTGTCTGCGGCAATGCCATGGTGTTCAAACCGTCCGAGAACACGCCGCTCGGCGCATTGAAGATCGCCGAGATCCTTTATGAGGCGGGACTGCCGAAGGGGCTCTTCAATGTGATCCAGGGCGACCGCGACACCGGGCCGCTGCTCGTCAACCATCCCGACGTCGCCAAGGTATCGCTGACCGGATCGGTGCCGACGGGCCGCAGGGTCGCGGCGGCGGCGGCCGGCAACCTCAAGCATGTGACGATGGAACTCGGCGGCAAGTCGCCGCTGATCGTCTTCGACGATGCCGATCTCGATTCGGCGGTCGGGGGCGCGATGCTCGGCAATTTCTATTCGACCGGCCAGGTCTGCTCGAACGGCACGCGCGTCTTCGTACAGAAGACGATCAAAGCCGAGTTCCTGAAGCGGCTGAAGGCCCGCACCGAGGCGATGCTGATCGGCGATCCGATGGACGAGGCGACGCAGATCGGCCCGATGGTCTCCTGGGCACAGCGCGAGAAGGTGATCTCCTACATCGAGAAGGGCAAGGCCGAGGGCGCAACGCTGATTGCCGGCGGCGGCATTCCGAACAACGTCTCCGGCGAAGGCTATTACGTGCAGCCGACGGTGTTTGCCGATGTCACCGACGACATGAGCATCGCCCGCGAGGAGATCTTCGGGCCTGTCATGTCAGTGCTCGATTTCGACGCGGAGGACGAGGTGATCGCGCGGGCCAATGCCAGCGAATTCGGCCTCTCCGGCGGCGTCTTCACCGCCGACCTCACCCGCGCCCACCGCGTCGTCGACCGGCTGGAGGCGGGCACGCTCTGGATCAACACCTACAATCTCTGCCCGGTGGAAATCCCCTTCGGCGGCTCGAAACAATCCGGCTTCGGCCGCGAGAATTCGCTGGCCGCGCTGGAGCATTATTCCGAGCTGAAGACGGTCTATGTCGGCATGGGCCCGGTGGTGGCGCCTTATTGAAGGAGTGAAGACCCCTCCCCACAAGAGGGAGGGGCCAATCCGGGGCACCGGTTCTGCCCTCCTTCCATCGCATCGCTTACGGCGCTGATTTTGAAGTGAGGCAGTGCCGCAAGTTAAGCCCTCCCCTTGTGGGGAGGGGTTTGGGGCCGGGTCTTCGGAACCGTTGCAAAGAATCTAAGGGAACGTCATGCAACAAGCAGATTTCGTCATCATCGGCTCGGGCTCGGCCGGTTCCGCCCTCGCCTATCGCCTGTCGGAAGACGGCAAGAACAGCGTCCTTGTCATCGAGGCCGGCGGCAGCGATTTCGGGCCGTTCATCCAGATGCCGGCAGCCCTTGCCTGGCCGATGAGCATGAAGCGGTATAACTGGGGTTATCTCTCCGAGCCGGAGGCAAACCTCAACAATAGGCGCATCACCGCGCCGCGCGGCAAGGTAATCGGCGGCTCCTCCTCGATCAACGGCATGGTCTATGTGCGCGGCCATGCCGAAGACTTCAACCGCTGGGAGGAACTCGGCGCCAGCGGCTGGGCCTATGCCGACGTGCTTCCCTATTTCAAGCGGATGGAGCATTCGCATGGCGGCGAAGAGGGCTGGCGCGGCACGGACGGGCCGCTACACGTGCAGCGCGGCGGCTTCACCAATCCGCTGTTCCGCGCCTTCATCGAGGCCGGCAAACAGGCAGGCTTCGAGACGACAGAGGATTACAACGGCAGCAAGCAGGAAGGTTTCGGGCTGATGGAGCAGACCATCTTCGGCGGTCGCCGCTGGTCTGCCGCCAATGCCTATCTGAAACCGGCGCTGAAGCGCGATAATGTCGGGATCGTCTACGGCCTGGCGCGGAAGATCGTGATCGAGGACGGACGCGCCACCGGCGTCGAGATCGAACGCAAGGGCAAGATCGAGGTGGTGAAGGCGAACCGCGAGGTGATCGTCTCGGCCTCCTCCTTCAATTCGCCGAAGCTCCTGATGCTGTCGGGCATCGGTCCCGGCGGCCATCTGCAGGACATGGGCATTGAAGTCAAAGCCGACCGGCCGGGCGTCGGCGCCAACCTGCAGGACCATATGGAATTCTACTTCCAGCAGGTGAGCACCAAGCCGGTGTCGCTCTATTCGTGGCTACCATGGTTCTGGCAGGGCGTGGCCGGCGCGCAATGGCTGCTCTCGCGTGGCGGTCTCGGCGCCTCCAACCAGTTCGAAGCCTGCGCCTTCCTGCGCTCGGCACCGGGGCTGAAGCAGCCCGACATCCAATACCATTTCCTGCCGGTGGCGATCAGCTATGACGGCAAGGCGGCGGCGAAAAGCCACGGCTTCCAGGTCCATGTCGGCTACAACCTGTCGAAATCGCGCGGCAGCGTGAGCTTGCGCTCCGCAGACCCCAAGGCCGATCCGGTGCTGCGCTTCAACTATATGAGCCATGCCGAGGATTGGGAAAAATTCCGCCACTGCGTGCGCCTCACCCGCGAGATCTTCGGCCAGAGCGCCTTCAACGACTATCGCGGCCCGGAGATCCAACCGGGCGAAGGCGTGCAGAGCGATGAACAAATCGACGCCTTCCTGCGCGAACATCTGGAAAGCGCCTATCACCCTTGCGGCACCTGCCGCATGGGCGCCAAGGACGATCCGATGGCGGTGGTCGACCCGCAAACGCGGGTGATCGGCGTCGACGGCCTGCGTGTCGCCGACAGCTCGATCTTCCCGCACGTGACCTATGGCAACCTGAACGGACCCTCGATCATGACCGGAGAAAAGGCGGCCGACCATATCCTCGGCAAACAGCCGCTGGCACGCTCGAACCAGGAACCGTGGATCAATCCGCGCGCGGCCGTCAGCGACCGATGAGAAACCAACATCAGTGAAGGACATTCAGGCCGGCACGACGGAATTCGTAAGCAAGATCGTCGGTCCCGACACGTTCGCCCGAACCGTCGCTGTCGCGGTGAACGTGCCTGAGATGTCGTATCAAGGAAATCCTGCTCCGGCCACGGCTCAACCGTCTGACGTGAGGCGCGATGTGTCTATGACATCGCAACCGTGAATCAGCGGCCGTGCTTCGCGTTTTTTCAAAGCGAAGAGAACGAGGGGCCCTCAACGAGTCCGAGAGCCCCGATCACTCAGGCAGTGCGGTAGGCGGCGAGCCAATGTGCGTAGGGGGCAGGCAATGTCCAGGACGGACGCTCGACACCGAGCTTGCGCGCGGCCGCGTAGGGCCAATGCGGATCGGCGAGCATCGCCTTGCCGACCATCACCAGGTCGAGCTGTCCGCTTCGGATGAGCTCGTCCGCTTGCTCCGGCTGAGTGATGTTCCAACTCGCCGCACCGGGCAGGGCTGCCGCCTTCCGGACCCGATCGGCGTAAGGCGCGATGAACCCCGGGCCCCAGGGAATATTGGCGGCGGGGGTCGAGAAACCGAGGCTGACGTCAATGAAGTCGAGGCCGGCCACTTTGAATTTTCCGACGAGTTCTATCGCGTCCTGCAGGGTTTCCTCGTCACGGCCATCAAACTCGATGACGCCGAAGCGAGCCGTCAGCGGACGATCCTCGGGCCAGACCTCACGAACGGCCGCCAGCGTCTCCAAGAGGAAGCGTCCGCGGTTATCGGCGCTGCCGCCATATTCGTCGTCACGCTGGTTTGAATGCGACGAGAAGAAGCTTTGGCCGAGGTAGCCATGCGCAAAATGCAGCACGAGCCAGCGGAATCCGATGTCACGCGCGCGGATCGCCGCAGCGACAAAGTCGCCACGGACGCGATCGATGTCGGCCTTCGTCATGGCGCGCGGCACCTTCTTTAAGCCGCCGCCGAATGCGATGGCGGATGGTGCGATGGTGTCCCAGCCGCGGGGATCGCCGTCGGCGATATGATCGTCACCTTCCCAAGGACGGTTTGCACTGCCCTTGCGGCCGGCATGGCCGATCTGGATCCCCGCGACCGCGCCGGCCTTTTCGATACCGGCGACGATCGGCGCAAAGGCCTCTGCCTGGTCATCATTCCAAAGACCGGTGCAGCCCGGCGTGATCCGGCCCTCCGGGGAGACGGCGGTGGCTTCGACGTTGACGAGGCCGGCGCCGCCGCGCGCCAAGCTTGTGAGATGGACGCTGTGCCAGTCGTTGGGAAGGCCATCGATCGCGGAATATTGGCACATGGGGGAAATTGCGATCCGGTTTCGGAGCGTCACGCCTTTCAGCGTGTATTGGTCGAATAAGCTGGGCAAGGGGATCTCCTTAAGATGAATATCGATCTCCCGCACGGCTCCTCCGACGCCGGCCGGCGCAGGCGTTACTCCGTGCGGTCGATCCCTCGGATACTTAGACGGCGCGGTAACGGGGCGCAGGTTCACCGGTCTGCGTCGCGGCGAAGAGCGCGGATCGGGCTTCGTCGAACTTATCCCATAGAGTGGCGTCGGCAACGGATGGCAGCGTAATGTCTTCGCCCTTGTCGAAACCGGCCAGGGCCGCATCGACCAGGTTTTCGGATGTCATAACCGTCGCCTGGTTGAGCGATGCCAGCGGCACGCCTGACAAATCCCAGAGTTCGGTCGCCGTGGCTGCCGGCATGACGAGTTGCAGACGGACATTGGTCTCAGCCAGTTCCTGCTGCAGGCCCCGGCTGAAATTCATCACATAGCCCTTGGTGCCGCTGTAGATCGCGCTGATGGGCAGGGCGTGGAAGGACAGGACGGAAGCGACATTGATGATCGCGCCGTCGTTGCGGTCGAGGAATGCGGGCAGAATGGCACGCGTCAGGCGCGAGAGCGCGGTGACGTTGAGTGCGATCATCGCTGCCGCGTCTTCCTCCGAGGTCTGGGCCACCGGAGCCAGCGTTGAGTTGCCGGCGTTATTGACGAGGAGCGTGATCGCCGAATTCGCCTTCAGCATATTTTCGACACGGGTCACGTCGGCATCTTTCGTGAGGTCTGCTTCCACGACCTCGACTGTCGTGCCGTGGGCAGCGTCCAGTTTGGCCGAGAGCGCCTTCAGACGATCGGCGCGCCGGGCTACGAGGATGAGGTCATAGCCCCGTTCGGCAAGGCGTTGGGCGTACACAGCGCCGATGCCGGCAGAGGCGCCGGTGACGACGGCAACAGGCTTAAGCGATACAGACATGTCAAATTCCTATTTGGTTGAGTGCTCAAGTTTAAGTATGGCTAGATCTGACTCTTGTCAATGGCTGAGTGCTCAACTATTTTGGCGAGATGGGTAAGAAACTTTCGATTGGCAATCTTGGAGAGGAACTGCGTGGGGGCAGGCTGAGCCCGCCCGAACTCCTGTCCGAACTTGTGTGCACAAACACCGCTCTTCGACGCGCGTCACGGCGACTAGGCCAACTCTATGACGATGCGGTAGCGCCAACCGGCCTGAAGGCCACCCAGGTCGGGCTTCTGACCCAGATAGCTGCGTTGCGCGAAGGCGGCCATCAATGGCCTACCCTGCAATCCCTGGCCGAGCGCCTCGCCGTCAGCATCTCCGCGTTGACCCACGCACTTCGCCCGCTGGTCCGGGACGGACTGGTCGGGCTCATGCCGGACGAACACGATGGCCGCACGAAGCATGCGACGCTGACGACGTCTGGTGAGCATCGTCTGCACGAGGCCTTGGTCTTGTGGGCTGACGCTAACCAACGCGTTGAGGTGGTCCTGGGTCGTTCCGCTTCTGCGCTTCGCGCGCTGGCCGATGATGTCGCTTCTCCGGAGTTCCTGGAAGCTTACGAGGCGCGGCGCGTGCTGAGAGGCTGACCCCCGCCCTTGTCGCCGAATCGCATCAGAGAAATCCGATCCAGCGTCCCGCCACAAGTGCGGCGATCCATGTCACCGCCGACAGAGCCGCCGAAACCTTTATGGCAGGGCGCAGAATGCCGGCCCGGATTGCCGTTCGCCAACCCTGCCCAGTATGCACCACGAGCACGTTGAGTAATCCGAAGGCAATCAGCCCGAGCTTGGCGAGGAAGGCGGGATTGCCGGCATATTCGACCGCCCGGACGCTGAACAGGCAGAAGCCGGTGACAAGAGCCGCGGCAAGGCCGATGCCGGCGCAGCGGGAGAGAAACAGCGCAACGATCTCGACCGGCACCCTGCGGAAGAAGCCGGCGAGCCTGAGATCAAGCGGCAGGATGGCGCCGACGAGAAGGCCGATCGCCAGGATATGGGCGGCGTTGACGAACATGTAGAGCGTTCCGGAGCGCCGGAGCGCGGCCGCAGGTGCCGTGGCTGACAGCCATTCGAGAATGTCGATCACAGCTCGGTTGGCCCGGATCAGTTCGTCTTGATGCGGTCGGGATAGATATCGTAGCGCTTTTCGCCGATGGTGAGGCGCACCGCCTTCAGCCGCTTCTCCTTTGGATCCTGCGAACGGTTTCCAAGCGCCACGACCTTATCGCCGGGCTTGGCGACACCTTCGACGAAGCCGGAGCGTTCCGTCTGGCGCGGATTGCCGAGCTCGACCAGCCAGACGCCGTCATTGGCGGTGGCGACGTCAAGGGTCGGATGCGGCCCGCCCATGGAGATCTTCTCGATGGTGCCGGCAAGCTCGATCTGATCCGCCTCGGCCCAGGACCAGCCATGATGGGCAATGGCGCCGGTGGCGAAAGCCGTCGACAGCATGGCCGCAGCGATGATGCGCTGTGCTGAGATTCTGAACATGATGTCCTCCCTACCCTATGGGCAGGCAGGTGGAGCATGCCGGCTGGAAGAAAAGGGATTTCACCAAATCTTGAAGAAAGATGCGCGATCTTCAGGCCAGCAGCCGGGTGACTTCGGCGCTGTGTTTTGGAGCGACGGCATCGGCGATGGTCGTCGAGAACAGCACCTTGCGGGTGGCGTCGGCGACCTTGGCGAAGACGTGGCGGATCTGGCAGTTCTGTTCGCCGTCGCAATCGTCGCACTGGCGATAGGCGGTGATCGAGAGACAGGGAAGCGGGGCGATCGGGCCGTCGATGATGCGCAGGATCTCACCGAAAGTGATCGTGTGGGCGGGCTTGAGGAGGAGATAACCGCCCTGCTTGCCGCGGCGGCTGGCGACGACGCCGTGATGTTTCAGGTCGAGCAGGATCTGTTCGAGAAACTTCTTCGGGATCTTCTGTTGCGCCGCGATATCGGAAATCATCACCGGTTCTCCGGCATCGGCGTCAGCCAAGACCGTGAGCGCCCGCAGCGCATATTTCGCCTTTTGCGTAATCATTTTTGACCATCGACACACACAGGCAGCGCGAATTTCCGCACTGCTACGGAAGTACTTTCACCTCTATGGCACAACCAGCATGAACCGAATTTGAACGCGCTGGAGAAAGCCTTGAGAGACAAGCGTTTTGGCCTTGTTTTTTGCTCTCGGCCAAGCTCTCTTAATCTATGCCAAAACCGCGCCTTCCGCACCATTTTCGGCATCACTTCAGATTTCGGATTGACAGGCTGCGTGTAACTCTACTATTTCTATAGACATTCAAGCTGCCGATGTGGATTTTCATCCGCATGCGGCTGCTTTTCTGCATCGCGGCAGCTTCGGAGAGATATTTGCTCCTCCGGCCGCAGCTTTCGAAATCCCTTTTTCTGTCCGATCCCCGTATGAACTGCGATACTCCCGTCAACGAAGGACAGGATTCTCATGACTGCTATCAATCCAATTTTGGAAGAAGGGCCGATTGCGGAAGCCAAGGCGCTGAATGACAGGCTGGCGGGCCTCGACCTTGCCGGACGTCTGTCGCTGGTCTCCGGCCTCGGCGGCCGCGTGGTGTTCACGACGTCACTCGGCATCGAGGACCAGGTGATCACCGCCGAGATCGGCACGCACCGCCTGCCGATCGATGTCGCGACGCTGCAGACCGGCCGGCTGTTTCCCGAAACGCTGGCGCTGATCGACGAGACCGAAAACCAGTACGACATCCGCATCCACCGCTTCGAGCCGGAGAAGGCCGATATTGACGCCTATGCGGCGCAATACGGCCTCAACGGTTTCTACGAGAGCGTCGAAGCCCGGCATGCCTGTTGCGGCGTGCGCAAGCTGAAGCCGCTTGCCCGCGCGCTGGAGGGTGCTGCGATCTGGATCACCGGCCTGCGCCGCGGCCAATCGGCCAACCGCGCGGAAACGCCCTTTGCCGAGTATGATGCCGAACGCCACCTGTTGAAGGTCAATCCGCTCGCCGATTGGGACCTGGAGGCGATCAAGGCCTTCGTTTCCGCAAACGGCGTGCCGGTCAATCCGCTGCATCAGCGCGGCTATCCCTCGATCGGCTGCGAGCCCTGCACGCGGGCGATCAAGCCCGGCGAGCCGGAACGTGCCGGCCGGTGGTGGTGGGAGCAGGACGAAACGCGCGAATGCGGCCTGCATGTCGCCGAAGAGGCCGCGGCGATCGCCGCACAGTAAATCACCCCACGGCTTTCCCAAAAATCAAGGCGCGGCGACCGCCGCAGCCTTGGGAAAGCCAACATTCCCAGGGAAAGCAACATTCTTGGGGAAGCCACATCAAGGAATTGTTTGCGGTGAGCCGCAAACGACCGACCGACAGTCTGGAGTAAGACATGCCCGATAGCCGTCTCGATACGGAACTCAGCAATCCCCAGAGCGCCAAGGCGCCGCTCGACCCGCATCTGAAGGCGCTGGAAAACGAATCCATCCATATCTTCCGCGAGGTTGCAGCCGAATTCGAGCGTCCCGTCATGCTCTATTCGATCGGCAAGGATTCCTCGGTGCTGCTGCATCTGGCGCGCAAGGCCTTCTATCCCGGCCGCGTGCCTTTCCCGCTGCTGCATGTGAATACCGGCTGGAAGTTCAGGGAGATGATCGCCTTCCGCGACGAGACCGCGAAGAAATACGATCTCGATCTGATCGAGCACATCAATCCGCGCGGTGCTGCCGAAAACATCACGCCCTTTACCCATGGATCGGCGGCCTTCACCGACATCATGAAGACCGAAGGCCTGCGCCAGGCGCTCGATGCCGGCCAGTTCGACGCCGCTTTCGGCGGCGCGCGGCGCGACGAGGAAGCCAGCCGCGCCAAGGAGCGCATCTATTCCTTCCGCACGCCCGACCATCGCTGGGATCCGCGCAACCAGCGGCCGGAACTCTGGAACATCTATAACGGCATGATCCGCAAGGGCGAGAGCGTGCGCGCCTTCCCGCTGTCGAACTGGACCGAAGTCGATATCTGGCGCTACATCCAGGCCGAGGACATTCCGCTGGTGCCGCTCTACTACGCCAAGAAGCGTCCGTTCGTGGAGCGCGACGGCATGATGATCCTCGCCGAAGACCCGCGCCTGGAGCTGCTGCCCGGCGAGGTCCGCCAGGAAGGCATGATCCGTTTCCGCACCCTCGGCGATTTCCCGCTGACCGGCGCCATCCGCTCCCAGGCCACCACCCTCGAAGAGGTGATCGCCGAACTCGAAATTGCAACTGTGTCCGAACGCCAGGGCCGCGCCATCGATCGCGACCAGTCCGGCTCCATGGAAAAGAAGAAGCGTGAAGGATATTTCTGAGATGACCGCAGCCCAAACCGCCGTCTCGGCCGCCACCGTCGTCAACCTGCCCGCCGCCGAGCAGCAGAAAGCTCTGCGCGACTCGCGCCCGCTGCGCCTGATTACCTGCGGCAGCGTCGATGACGGCAAGTCGACCCTGATCGGCCGCCTGCTCTGGGACACCAAGGCGGTCAAGGAAGACCAGGCCGCCACCCTGCAGCGCGATTCCACCGGCAAGCAGAACGATCTCGGCCTGCCCGATTTCGCGCTGCTGCTCGACGGCCTGCAGGCCGAACGCGAACAGGGCATCACCATCGATGTCGCCTATCGCTACTTCTCGACCGACAAGCGCTCCTTCATCGTCGCCGATACGCCCGGCCACGAGCAGTATACCCGCAACATGGCGACCGGCGCCTCGACCGCCGATCTCGCCATCCTGCTGGTCGACGCGCGTTTCGGCATTCTCGAGCAGACGCGCCGCCACGCGACGATCGCCTCGCTGTTAGGGATCAAGCAGTTCGTGCTCGCCGTCAACAAGATCGACCTGACGGGCTACGACCGCGCCGGCTTCGACAAGATCAGCCACGAGTTCCGGGAATTTGCCCTGTCGCTCGGCGTCAAGCAGATCACCGCCATTCCGATGTCGGCGCTGAAGGGCGAAAACGTCGTCTATCCCGGCCAAGCCGCCATGCCCTGGTACAGCGGCCCGACGCTGGTGGAGACGCTGGAGCTTGCGACCGTGCGCTCGTCGCAGACGGTCGGCTTCCGTCTTTCCGTGCAGCGCGTCTCGCGTCCCGGCGAAAGCTTCCGCGGCTATCAGGGCACGGTTGCCGGCGGCTCGGTCAAACCAGGCGACAGCGTCATGATCCTGCCGTCGGGCATGGTCGCCAACGTCTCCAAGATCGTCACCTTCGATCTCGTGCGCAACGCCGCCGTTGCCGGCGACGCGATCACGCTGGTGCTCGACCGCCAGGTGGATGTGGCGCGCGGCGACATGATCGTCTCGATCGACGCCCAGCCGCAGGTCGGCCTTGCCTTCGACGCGCAGATCGTCGCACTCCAGCCCGAGGGTATCGAGCCCGGCAAGCGCTACTGGCTGAAGAGCGGCAGCCGCCGCCAGCGTGTGCAGGTGCAGCCGCTCAGCCAGCTGGAGCTGAAGACCGGCAGCTGGAACGCCGCCCAGCGGCTCTACATGAACGCCATCGGCAAGGTCCGGCTCGTCTTCGACGAAGCGGCGATCTTCGATCCTTATGAGCAGAACCGGCTTTCCGGTTCCTTCATCCTGATCGATCCGGAGACCAACAATACGGTCGCCGGCGGCATGGTGACCGGCAAGCGCACCGAACTCGGCGGCCTCCACAATGGCGAAGCCCGCGTCATCCTCTCGCTTCCGGCCGATCTTGCCGAGCAGATCATGGCAAGCGAACTCTTCGCCAGCCGCAGCCATGAGGCCGAGGTACGGCGCATGACGGCCGCCGAAGCGGCTGATCTCTGGTCGAGCGCAGCAAGCGATATCTGATGAGGGATAGGGGCCAGCAAGACTGGCCCCTTACCGAGGCCGAATCCTCTGGCTGCGGCTGGCGGACTCCCTGCCGAACGGCCAACAACCGATCAGAACCTGAGACTTTGCGATAGGGGCTTCCCCAGCTCAATTTTCTGTGTCGGCCTCTACGGCCGCTAAAAAAATCAGAGTTTGCAGAAAACGGACTTTTCCAATTCACGATTCGCTGTTTTCCGCTTGCCCGCGGGCCAATGTGGGGCCATTCTTAGATCGGATCCAGGCGGTGCGGTAAGACGAGAGGTCAGGCCTTGCAGCGCTCAATCTCGACCTCGATGCACTAACTCGGCGCCTTTTCTCGACTGATCCCCGAGCGAGGAGGTTGTCCAATGTCCACGAGCCATGTCGACCATCCGCTACAACCGGGCGACCGAGTCCCGAACGTTGTGTTTGATGCGATCTCGAGCGAGGGGAAGATCGCACTTGATGATTTTCGTGGCCGCAGCCCATTGCTGATCGGTTTGTTTCGGGGCCTGCATTGCCCGTTCTGCCGGCGCCATGTCGCGGCCATGGCATATCTCAACCCGATGCTGCGTGAGAAAGGCGTCCAATCCCTGGCGGTGGTAAACACCCCGGTCGAACGCGCGCGGCTCTATTTCCGCTACCATCCGATACCCGATCTTCTTGCCGCTTCCGACCCGATAAGGGCTTCGCACCAAGCCTTCGGCCTACGCGAGGTCGGGATCGACACGGTCATGGCAATACGGATCGATCTGCCGGGCGAGTTGCCCGAGCCTATGAGCGTGATGGCAATGGACGATTTCATCAACGAGAAGGAAGGATATCAAATTACGGAAGCCGATCAGCAGATGATGACTGCCGACCACGGGCAGCTTGTCGGTCAGTTCCTCATCGACCGGGAGGGCATCGTACGCTGGAGCTTCACTGAAGTCCTGGAGGCTGGGCTCCAGACATTCAAGGCACTGAATTCCCATGAATTGATGTCGGCAGCTTCCCAAGTCGTGCATTGACAACGATCTGGAGCTGAAGACCGCCAGCTGGAACGCCGCCCAGCGGCTCTACATGAACGCCATCGGCAAAGTCCGGCTCGTCTTCGACGAAGCGGCGATCATCGACCCCTATGAGCAGAACCGCAATTCCGGCTCCTTCATCCTGATCGACCCGGAGACCAACAACACGGTCGCCGGCATCTCTTCCGGGGTAATGGGTGGTGCCCTGCGCCGTTCGCTTCAAGCGTTGGAAACGCCCGGTTCCATCAAGGCGTCATCGCACGAATCGCCGATGCTCACAGGTTTGGACCGGCAGTTTTCCCGTTGTTCGACTTATCCACGTCGATGACCTTCCTCACCTTCTGCGATAACTCTTCGAGCGTCGCCATCACTCGGTTGACCTGCGACAGCGTGGCGGCCGGATCGTATCTTGTGACGAGATATTCCCTGTTGGAGGACAGCGTCGCCAAGTGTTCCTCCGTTCGCTTTCGGAAGATTAAGCCCGCTTCCTTCGCCCATCGCGATCGCTCGCCAATGTCGTGGTGAAGGCCGCGGATCATCTTAGGGTCACGCCCTTTGGCGAGCAGAAACGCATTCAGGTAGAGCTCGATCGAGTGGAGGGCCAGAAACCGGCGCGGAGCGTGCGACAGCGATTTGCCCCGAGGAGAGCATTCCCCAAGCAAAGTCGCGGCCGTTCGGTAATACGATGCCAGTTCCAGAATATCGTGAGCGCTTGCTTCATGCCCAGGGTATACTGCATCCAAGACAAGAACCTCCCATTGGTTCCAACGTATGGATGCAGATTGGCAGGATGCAGATCGGAGTCAATATCGCCAAAAGGGGTTAGGCCGGGCTGTCTGAGCGAGTTAGATAGGTCTGGACACTTTTCAAGAAAACCTAATGATTTCGCGTTATCATCTGGTGTCCAGGCACACCGTAACCTATTGATAAAACGACGTATGTGCTCCGGCAGTATGACGGTGGCTGCTCAGCACCCGCCCCCGTCCTTCGAGGCTTCGGCCCTTGGCCTCCGCACCTCGGGATGAGGGCTGATCGCGGTGCCGTGTGGCTGGTGGCTGGTGGCTGGTGGCTGAACGCGTGCTTATGGCTGCAGGGCTGATCGGTCCCGTGAGACCGTAAGCGGGCAGCCATCGCTTCTGGCGCTTTGCGACCCAGCCAACTGACCTGACTATTTCCCGAGAGCGGTTTTCAGCGCATCGACGACGACGCGGACGGAGGGGACGTCTTTGATGTCAGAATGGACAACCAGCCAGACCTCTCGAGTCAAAGCCTGTTCGTTCTCAATGCGCTGGAGACCGCTGGACTCCGGGACGGCGAAATCGGGGAGCATGACGACACCGGCGCCAAGTCTTGCGGTTGCGGCCTGAAACTCCAGAACGGATGATCTGACGGCGATCGGCCGGCCGGCGGCCAGCTCGATCAGTCGCAATTGTTGCGGCGAGGCGCTCATGGTTTCGTCGTAACCGATGAAGGTCCAGTCCGACGGTGGAACCGTTTCGAGATAGGTCTGTGATGCGTAGAGATGGAAGCTTGTCTCGCCGAGCTTGACGATGGCGTAATCGCCGTCCTCGGGGCGCGACATGCGCACGGCGATATCCGCCTCTCGTCTGTTCAGGGACGCCAGGCGCTTTTCTCCGACGAGCGTGATCTGAACACCCGGATGGTCTCGCCTGACGGCCGCGATCGGATTTGCCAGGAGCACGCTTGAGAGAGCGGGAGGCGCGCTGATCCTCACATGGCCATGCAATTCCGTGGCGCTGCTTCGACCAAGCTGCTCGATTGCCGCAGTCTGCGCCGCGACAAGAGCTGCGTGCCTGGCGACCTGCTCTCCGTCCGAGGTTAAAATGATGCGCCGCCCGCGGCGGTCTACGAGCTTGCGCCCCAGGCTGGCTTCCAGCGACGAAACCCGCCGACTGATCGTGGCATGTTCGACGCCGAGTTGCTTTGCGGCGCCAAGCAACGTTCCCGACTGCGCGAGCGCCAGGAAATGCCGAAGGTCGTCCCAATCGATCTTTGTGAATTCTCTCCCAATCATTGTGAAACAGTAGGGAATTTTCACACATCAGGCCACCGGTTAATTTGTGCCCATGAAGGAGCACGAGATGACTGACCAAATCATATGGCTGGACGCCCCCGGTGACGTCACCCAGTTCCGCGTTGAGCATCACCGTTGTCAGCCTCCCGGTGATGGCGAGATAACGATCCGTCATCAGGCGATCGGAACCAACTTTCTCGACGTCTATCACCGCAAGGGCATCTACCCCATGCCCTCCTACCCCGCGGTGATCGGTGCCGAGGCGGCAGGCATCGTCGACGATGTCGGTCCTGGCGTCTCCATCTTCCAAAAAGGTGACCGCGTTGCCTATGCAGGGCCTCCGGTTGGCGCCTATCGCTCTACCAGGAATATTGCCGCTGAAAGGGCGATAAAACTTCCTGATGCCGTTTCAGCGAAAACGGCAGCGAGTTCGCTGCTCAAAGGCATGACCGCCTACATGCTGTTGAAAAAGACCTACAATGTGCGCGCAGGCACTCAGGTTCTGATCCATGCCGCTGCGGGTGGGCTTGGGAGCATCCTCGTTCGCTGGGCGAGATCGCTCGATGCCACCGTGATCGGGACGGTCAGCTCTTCGGAAAAGGCCGCACTCGCCGCATCTTATGGGGCCGATCACCTTATTGTTGGACGAGGCGCCGATATCGTCGCCGAGGTGAAGCGGCTCACGAACGGACTTGGCGTCGACGTCGCCTATGACGGGATCGGCGGCGACACACTTCTCAAAAGCATATGCTCTGTCCGGCCATTCGGCATGGCCGTCACCATCGGTCAGGCGGCCGGAGCTATTCCACCGGTACCTGTCGAGGAACTTCGTCCGGGCAAGGCGCTCTGCCATCCGAGCATCATGGCCTGGTGCACCGACGTCGGACAATATCGCGAGGCGGCTCTGGCTGCCGTCGGGGCGATGGAAACAGGGATCGTTTCGCAGATCGGTGCTGAGTATCGTTTGGCCGATGTTGCCAAGGCGCACGAAGAGATGGAATCGGGACGCTCGGCGGGCAGTATTCTGCTGATACCTTAATTGCTCAGAGAAAGAGCGCCGGCAGAGTCTATGAATCGCTGTCGGCGCTTCAGTCCTCGGGGCGGGTTTCGACGACGCTTGGACGGCACCATTTATCCATAAAATGGCATTATGCTATGTATTTCAGATATCTACAGCCATAGAACCTGTTGAGATAGGGTGCCCGCCATTGAGGTGGGCTCTCGGCACAGCCGACCGCCCTCCCGCAAAATGACGCCTTGCACCGCAGTCGGCGTCAATGACAGGGAAAGGTTTGAAGCTCCATGTTCACAAATGAAAAGCCACTTATCGCGATTGCCGGCGCAACGAGCAAACAGGGGCGCAGCGTCGCCGCGACACTCCTTCAGAGCCAACGTTTCCGGGTGCGTGCTTTAACCCGGAAGAAGGATTCGCCCGAAGCGTTACGTCTAGAGGAAGGCGGCGCTGAAATCGTGGCCGTCCCTCTCGAACTTGGCCGTCAAAAGGACCTCGTCGCTGCCTTCCAAGGCGCCGATGGCGCATTTCTGATGACGCCGCCGATCGCCCCGCCAGCAACCATCGAGGCTCCTCTCGGCCGGCAACTGGCGGATGCCGCCGTCGAGGCCGGCGTCGGGCATATTGTTTTCAGCACGCTTGAGGATGTCGACAAGATTACCGGTGGGACGAAGTATGCGCCGCATTTTACCGACAAAGCGCGCGTCGCAGATTATATTCGCGGCCTGCAGATCTCTCATTCCTTCGTCATGCTGGCATTCTTCTACACGAATCTTCTCGAATATTACGTGCCTCGCCTGGAGGGTGATACGCTGCTCCTGCCGGTTTATCTGCCTGAAGATTTCCGAGCGCCCTTTGTCGATCCGCTGACGGCGACCGGGCCGGTCGTCCTCGAAATTTTCTCAAACCCCGAGCGCTATAACGGCAAAACGCTGCCGATCGTTGGCGACATCATTTCTCCGCGCGAGATGGTCGAAACCTTTCAGCGCGTGACCGGCCTCAAGGCCGAATATCGAAACGCTTTCACCCGGGATGGCCTGCTGCACTATTTTCCAGAGTTTGCGGCCAACGAACTTCTCGTTCGAGAGCTTCTGGGAATGGTCGAATATGCTGTCGAATATGGCTATTTCGGCAAGGCGCACGACCTCGATTGGAGCCGTCGCCTGAACCCCGACACGCTCAACTGGGAACAATATCTCAGGACGACGGGGTGGCGTGGCGATAAGCGATCCTTCGGACTTTGAGGCATGTCGCGCAAAACTGTGCAGCGGTTTTGCGATAACGATATCTTTAAAAACAAAGACTTACGATGGCCTGATTCCCGGCAATTTGGAAATCTCGGCGACAAGAAAGTCGACGAGAAGCCGAACGCGGGCAATGGCTGCACGCTCCGGAACGATCAGCAAGCTTACCGGAACCGGCAAAGGACGATAGTCGCCAAGCACGACCTCGAGCCTGCCGTCATCCAGAAGATCGTGGACCAGCCAGAGGTGTGTAGGACCAATGCCGCGTCCGGCGGCAAGGGCTTCGCGCGCCGCAAGCCCGTGATCGACGCGCAGCTTTCCACTGACCGGGATTATCAGGCTCGTGCCATCGGGAGAGGAAAGAACGACCCGATCGCTCCCCGCCACATTGGACATCACGACGGTTTCGTAGCGTGACAGATCGGCAGGGTGCTGCGGCCGTCCGTGAACGGACAAATAAGTCGGAGCGCCCACCAGCAGCCGATGGCTTTCTCCGAGCGCATGAAGTTTCATCGCGCTGTCCGCGAGAGGTCCAAGACGAAGTGCCACGTCAACACCTTCGCGAACCAGGTCGATGCGCTCGTCCGTCAGGTTGAGGTCGACTCTGATGTCCGGATGCTTGTCCTGGAATTCAAAGATCAGGCGCGTGACGTGCATCACACCGAGCGCAGCCGTACAAGAAAGTCGAACAGCACCGGCAGGCGCCTGACGGGCATCTCTCGCTTCTTCAGCGGCCTGTTCGACCAGGCGCAGTATCTGAAGGCAGTTCGCATAATAGCGACTACCTTCGTCCGTAAGGGTCACGCGACGCGTGGTTCGGCTGAGAAGCGGGACGCCAACAGCCTCCTCAAGTTCATTGAGGTGTCGCGTCACGGTGGATTGACCGATACCTAGCTCTCTTGCGACCATCGACAGGTTGCCGCGTTCGGCGACGCGGACAAATGTGCGCATTCTGTCGAGAGACAGTCCTGTGTTATCCATTTTTCAGCACAGTGATCATCATTCCATCCGTATAGGGAATAATCTGATCTGTGCCTAGTTCGCGCCTACGACAGGTCCGTCGCATTTCATTCGGCAGATCGGACCGGCTTAGCGCGTCGAGCCGCGCGGGATGATCGAGAAGCCGCAGTTGACCTTGTCTTCGCCTGGCGGTTCGTCGCGGATGGCGCGCAGCAGCATGTCGGCGACGCGATAACCGATATCGTAACGCGGTAAGTGCACCGTCGTCAGCGTCGGCTCGGTGAAGGAAGAGAATTCCAAATCGTTGAAACCGCAGATGCCGACATCCTCCGGCACGCGGATACCGCGCGCTTTGCATTCGATGAGGACGCCAAGCGCCAGTTCGTCGCTCTGGGCAAAGGCGGCATCAATATCGGGCACGCGCTGCAACAGCCGGGAAAACAACTCCCTGCCGAGGCCGATGCGGCTTGCCGCATCCCCGCCGATGACGAGATCCGGGTTGAAACGCCCGGCTTCCCGCATCGCAGCCTCATAACCCTGTATGCGGCGGCGCGAGCGGACATCCCCGCCGCGGCCGATGAAGCCGATCCTTTCATAGCCCCTCGACAACAGGAAGCGGGTGGGTTCGGCGCCGGCGGCATGATGATCGAGGCCGACGACCAGCTTTTCCGGCTCCTGGCTGAGATCGGTGATATGGGCGATCGGACAGGCAGCATTGCCGATCAGCGGCAGAAGATCACTATAGGATTCGGCGCCGGCAATGATCACCCCGGCCGGCTTCTGTGTCAGGAAGGATTTCAGCAGGCCGGCCTCGCCCTTGGCATGGTGCAGCGTACTGGAATATTGAACGGTGAACTCGGCGTCGCGGAAGCGAGTCTCGATACCGATCATCAGGTCGGCGAAGCCGTATTGGTGCAAAGCGGGCGTGATGACGCCCACAACGCCGTTATGGCGGCCGGCGAGCGCGCGAGCGGCGAGATTGGGGATATAACCCATCTCGCTCACCGTACGCAGGATGGTCTCGCGCAGATCCTCCGAGACGATTTCAGGATTGCGAAGCGCGCGCGAAATGGTGATGGGGCTGACCCCCACCTTTTTCGCCACATCGCTCAACTTCACATGCGCGCCGCGCCTGGCCTTCCGCCCCGGCCCCACTGACTTGCCCATCATCCCTCATATGCTGCACGCGAGACTCACCTGCCTTCGATTCGCGATTTTCACTTTCTGAAGAAGAAATAATTTAGAGTCTACTAACATTTTGTATGAGCAACAGGTTCCGGGGAAACAACGTCCAGAAACAGCAGCAGGATTGTCCGTCGGCAAATTACGGGCATCTGCGGCGATCGGATCACCACTCCCTGGAATAAGTCCATTTATTTTCGAATGAAAATGTCGCGGAGGATACTCGGGCGCGGCAAAACCGGCCGGAATTTCCGGAAGCGTCAGCCAGCCCGAAAGCATCGGAGCGAAGATTAAATCCCCGTCATATCTTACAAATCGGCAATATAAACATGATCAATATTTAATTTGTAAATCCGCTGGCCGCGATCATATGAATCCCGAGCGCGAATTCTTCCATTCGCCCGGTCGCCGTCCCCCCGACGACTGCGCTGCGATGAAAGCAATTGGCGCCAAACGCCATCCGACGCCAGGTCCCAGGACATGGAACCACGACGCCATCCAAAACCAACGCTCTCGCAAGGGACCACCGTCCAAGGGATCACCGCCATGTCACCTATCCTCCACAAACATCGCACCGCAGCTCTTGTCGGGGCCGCCATCATCGCCGGCGCCGCATGCCTGCCCTTTACGATCAATTCGTCCAGCGCCTTTGCCGCGCCTTCGGATGCCGGCGGCGTTCTCGCCCCCAGCGGTTCCTTCGCCTCCATCGTCGATGCCGACAAGCCTGCCGTCGTCACCATCACCACGACCATGAAGGCGACCAATGTCAGCGCCGATCAGCAGGAGTCGCCGATGGACGAGCAGTTCCGTCAGTTCTTCGAGGATCAGGGCATCCCGCTGCCGCGCCAGGCGCCGAAAAACCGGCCCTCGCAGCAGGCGATGGCGCTCGGCTCGGGCTTCATCATCAGCCCCGACGGCGTGATCGTCACCAACAACCATGTCATCGACAATGCCGTCGACATCAAGGTGACGCTCGATGACGGCACGGAACTGCCGGCCAAGCTGATCGGCACCGACCCGAAATCCGATGTCGCCGTGTTGAAGATAGAGGCGGGCAAGCCGCTGCAGACCATTGCCTGGGGTGATTCCGACAGGTTGAAGCTCGGCGACCAGATCCTGGCGATCGGCAACCCCTTCGGCATCGGCACGACGGTGACGGCGGGCATCGTCTCGGCGCGTGGCCGCGACCTGCACAGCGGGCCCTATGACGATTTCATCCAGATCGACGCGCCGATCAACCATGGCAACTCAGGCGGGCCGCTGGTCGACCGCAGCGGCAATGTCGTCGGCATCAATACCGCCATCTATTCGCCGAACGGCGGCAGCGTCGGCGTCGGCTTCGCCATTCCTTCCGACGAGGCCAAGGCGATCGTCGCCAAGCTGCAGAAGGACGGTTCGATCGATCACGGCTATCTCGGCGTACAGATCCAACCGGTCACCAAGGATGTCGCCGATGCCGTCGGCCTCGATAAGGCAGGCGGCGCGCTGGTTGCCGCCGTTGCCGCCGATACGCCGGCCGCACGTGCCGGCGTGAAGCCCGGCGATATCGTCACTGCGGTCGGCGGCCAGACCGTCAAGACGCCGAAGGACCTATCGCGGCTGGTGGCCGACCTGTCGCCGGGCGCCAAGGAAGCTCTCAGCGTCTGGCGCGACGGCAAGACGATCAATCTCAACGTTACCGTCGGCACCAATGAGGCCGGCCAGAAGCAGGCGGCAGCCGAAAGCTCCGACACTCAAGGCCAGAGCAGCGGCCAGCCGAGCCTCGGCATCGGTCTTGCCGATCTGACGCCCGACGTGCGCCAGCAGCTCAACCTGCCGCGCTCGATCAGCGGCGCGGTGGTCGCCGACGTCAACCCGGACAAATCGGCTGCCGCCGCCGGCATTCAGTCCGGCGATGTCATCGTCTCGGTGAACGACAGGCCGGTCCACAATGCCCGCGACGTCAAGACCGCGATTGCGGAGGCCGGCAAATCAGGCCGCAAATCGGTGCTGCTGCTCGTCGAACGCGACGGCAACAAAACCTTTGTCGCCGTGCCCTTTACCGCGGCCTAAGATGGCCGCGACGGCAACAAGACCTTCGTCGCCGTGCCGTTTGGGGCTGCGTGAGGTCGCCTGCGCTGTGCCATGAAATGAGAAGCCTGCCTGGAGCGGGCTTTTCGACGGACCGGCAGTCCGCTCCGTTCCATTTCCGCTCAGGGAGATTTCAGCTTCGTCGCCTTGGCGCGAATGCGGGATTTGCCTTTTTGGCGGTTTGCCTCTTGCTGCTTGATCGCATCGGATTGGCTGCGTTGCGCGGCCTCCAATTGCTGCCGCGTCGGCAGATCATGCTCGTAAGTGGGAGCGCTGAATGCCGTCGCGTTGTCGAAGGGACCTTTATGCGTGCGGGCCACGCCATAGGCCTGGTCATCAGGGCTATCAATCCCCTGCTCCGCCGACGGTGACCGGGCGTGACGGGCCTGGCTTATCAGATCGTCGGCAGTCGGGCTGACCGTTGCGCTTTTGCGCACGGCGGTGATCTTGCGTTTCCCGATCCCGTCCCTTTGATCGGCGTGATTGCGAGGCATGTCTTCTTCCTTGTTCGTCATGTCATCGCGACGATCGACCGGGCTAGCCGGGGGACGTCGCTGCAAGATCCGTTCAGGGGATCTCGAACACGCGTTCAGGCAGTCTGGTCTTGGGAAAACGGTAGCCCAATGGCCGTAGCGATGCGGTCGTGGGCCCAGGCGCCGTATAGCGCGCGATCCGATAGGCTTTCGTCGGGGCGCCGCCGTCATCCTGCCATCTTGCAAAAGAGCCATCCTCCATCGCCTGAGGAAGCGGACCGGAACTCAGCTGCGTTGCCAGATACATTTTCAGAGCCGATTTCAGCGCGGCCTCATCGACGATGCCCGTCTGGAAACAATGAATGAGAAAACTCGTCGCGCTGATCTCAGCATCATCGGCCGCGTAAGTTTCGCCGCCACGAAAGCCGGCCTTTCGCAGAATGCGATCGAGCATCCTCAAATTGTCGATATCGAAGAATTGATCAGATGTGGAAGACATGGCGTCCTCCTTCGTTGGGGCTAGGGTTTACTGGCGCTAGTATTCACTGGCGCGCCCCAAGCAGCGGTGCCCGTATCGTGCCCGCCGATGGATCAGCTTGCGCTCTTTGCCATCTGACCGCAACCTCATTCGGCAGCAGCCATTGATAAAGCCGTGGCGGAACCCATTTTAGATAGAGGAGGATACGCATCATGCAGTTCAACGATGAAGCGACCCTCACAAAGCCGTCAGCACTGGCGGTGGAAAGACGTGCGCTCGTCAATCATCTGAGAGAAGCGATCGCGCGCCTAACGCACGGGCTGGCAGCAGCAGGTTTGGTCGAATTCGTGCCGCCTCTGCTGGAGATCAACAAAGTTCTCCACGATATGACGGACGAAATCTCCCGTGCCGATTCTCTCTATTCGGATGAGGTCATCACGGGCACGATGCGCTTGATCAAGACATCGGAAGCCTTGCTTGAAAGCCGGGTCATCGTGCAGACCATCCATTAAGACCTGCAGACGGCCGGACAGGCCGGCAGGCTGATCGCCATCGTGCATCCATTATCATCGCCAGGCCCGAGGTCCTCACATCGGCTCGTGCCCACTTCCAAGGACAACCGCAATGGCACTTATTTTTCCCAACAGAAGCCGCAGCTTCGACGAAGCCAGAAAAGGTGTCCGCTTCACCGGCTATGACGGCATGTTCGAGGTCAGGTTTCTGGTCGAAGACGCGGCCCTCGGCAGCGCGATCACGCGAGACTCTTCCGAGGCCGCCTACCTCAATGCCTTCGATGCCGCGCGCTCCTCGATTCAGGAAGCCGCATCGAGAGTCTATCAGCATCGGCGTGGCAACAACTTCACGCTCAGGGCCGAAGATTTTCGCTAATCGCTGGAAAGCATCGCGCCGGCAAGCTGGAACGGCCATCGTCCTGGTGTTGCCGGATGACTGGGGAAGCAAAACTCATGGTCTCGACCCGATACCGCCCGAAAGACCTGAAGCTGGCACGTCGCCATGTCGTGAAGGCCGCGCGCCGCGTTACCGATCAGGAAAAGGCGGTCAGGAGACTGTCGCTCAAGGGCAGCCCCGCGGGACCGGCCTACGCGCTGTTGGGCAGGCTCTATGACGATCAACGGCGGAAACTCGATCGGCTGAAACTGATTGAAGCGATGGTTGAGGTAAAAGCGCAATCCTCTCCGGAGGCACCCAGCCGTCCGGACATGCCCGCGCCGCGCTGTGCGATCGTGCGCCTCTTTGCGATCTCTGCTGGACCGCCACTTCGCCACGACTTGTAGCGCCGATGATCGGAGCCCATATCTGCTATGGCGGCAGTTTGTGAACGGGCGCTGCCACCAGGGGTCGTCAGAGTTCCCCAGCCCCAAGCAAGGGAGGGCATGATGCCTTCCACGGTAAACATTCATTCCTGGAAAAGCCTGGCCCGGCATATCGGCAAGTTCAGATATCTCGACTTTCTGGTGAAATTGACGCCGGCAATCAGCCTGACCTTTATCGTTTATATCGTTTTCAAGGGCGTCTTCTGGTAGGCACCGGAACGCCCAATGACGGACAGACACGCCGTTGTGCCTGAAGACGGCTCTCTCCCCGATATCCTTCGGCATTCCGATTGAGATGGTATCGGGGCGGCAAGTGGTTTAACATGCGGCCGTTCAGACCCGCCGCGCCTTGATCCTTGATTCGCAAGGCGGCGCTGCTGCATGATATATGGAACTCCAGACAGACACCCCAGCTAAACGCTGTCCGATACCAGCCTTTCCCATAGGGGCGCGGATTGCCTGATGCATCTTACCAACGTGGCCGGCTGAACCGGCACCGCGTTGAGTGCCACGCGACCACCCATAGGGAAAACGATGACAGACGCACCTGAGAATGAAGCGCTTTTCAACATCACCGGACACTATGTGCAGGAATTGAAGGCCGTTCTTCAAAGCGAGAGCATTGTCGAAGGCACCGACTATGAAAACAGCGCCTTCAACGAGAAACGACGGGCGGAAGGATTGCACCTGCTGCGCTTCCATAAGACCGGCACGGCAGCGCAGGCGACGCAGATCTGGGAAAAACATATGACGGCCCGGGCGCATCGATAGGGCGGAAGAAGCCAAGTCTTCGACGGACACCGAGTTGAGATTGCCGGTTCTCCGATCCCCGATCCGGAGACGATAGGTGCTGGTATGCGCCGACATGGACTGATGGCCAGCCCAACATTTCCACGGAAGGAAAAATCATGACCAATGACAAAGCGAATAAGGTCCAGCCCGCCAAAGCGGCTACGACTGACGGCCCCTACGATGTTATCTACTTCGCGAAAAAACACCGCATTTCCAACGAGGATGCCAGGACCATCATCGAGAAACACGGCGCCAATCGCAAAGAAGCAGACAAGGCCGGCCGCCGCATCAGCGTCTGACCGAAGACAACCTCGGAGGCGCCACCTCTTATCGCAATCCGGCCTGCGGCAGCCTCCGATGCCACGATGCAACATCAGCGGACGAATTAACCCTACTGGCTTACCTTAATATCAGCGCGCGCTTGAATACGTGGCGGCCTATGCCATCGTATTCTTACGATAGTCATTCTGGTCCCCGCGAGCGACGCTCCACCGGGACCAAGGCTTGGTTCTTCCGGGGATCGGGCAACTGACGCATAGGGCGCAGCAACATCAAATGGAGGGTATGCCATGAACAACGTATTGGAATTTCGTGCCAAATGCCCGCATGCCGAAAGCCTTTCCGACTGCCGGGAAGCACTTGAACCCGCCGTCATGAAGATCGTCAGCGACGCCGTCAGCAGGGGATACACGGCCGCGGAAGCCGCCATGGTGGTTGCCGATATCGCCGACGATTACATCCTGATGCTGTCGCGCCAACTGCGGCACTGATAGGCGACCCCCGCGCAGCTGTGCCGTCGTGAGCCATTTCACATGCGGACGTCGACACAAACACACACACCTGCGTCTTCGAAGGGCTGAATCTCCAGACGCCGATGACGAACGACAGACGGCTTCGCCCGCTGGCGATCGCCGAGATGCAAAGCCTCATCCGTCATCCCGTTGATATCAGTGGACCGCGCAGCAACTGCAGGGGTAGCAGTGGGTACAGGAGACGAAACCTACCGCGCGATCCGCGGGCAAAACCCCCGATATTGGTGGAAGTTCCCGGCAGAGATCCGACACCACACCCCCCGGGAAAACCGACAGAGGGATAATAGACAACCTGTCCGGGCAAGACGGCAGCCGTCATACGGACAGGCTCCGGCCGGGCGAAAATCGACGGCCACATCCCGCGCCAACAAAAACCCCGCCGGAGCGGGGCTTTCAGCGGAGCGAAGCGGAACGAGCCGAACAACCGGCTCATGTGCAAGCAAGATCGCCCATTTCAAACCCAGGCAACAATACCTCTTTCGCGAGCGTTTGCGGCACTGCTCTGTTCCGCTCAATCTTTGAATCATTGCTGTAATGCCGCGTGAAACAATCAGATGCGCCGTCCCCTTCTCACGTTAAAGCGGCTCAGCCTTGATGAAAGCCGAACCGCTCCAACCTTTGTTTTACGCACTTCCCGACGGAAACCGCTTCGCAGTTTTCCCGAAATTCTCTAACGCCACCTTGGCTGCCGTGGCGGAGCATTGGCCTGGATTTCATGGAGCGGCGCCCGAGACCCGAGAAGTTTCTTCAGCTTCTTCTCCTCCGCCGGGCCGATCCCAAACTTGCGGCAATGCTCGGCAACATCGTGCTCTCGCGGGCCGGGAATGCGAACTTGGCGATTGCTCATGGTTTTCATGACCGTTTCCTCCTGAGAGGAGAACCAACAGGCCGCCGATTTGTTCGTTAGCGATGCCTAAAATTTAGGGTTTGGTTGGTTGGATTTGGCAACGTAGCTCCGCCCATCAAAAAACGGCTGATTGAGGCATGCTGCGAGTGCGATGGAGGTTCCGGACAATCGGCGCCCTCAACTCAATTGATCTTCAACCAATGTCGCAACGCCGCCACCGCGCCATCGCTCGCATAGGCAATAATGCCACCGATCGTCAGGCCGGCAAAGGCGATCAGCCCGGAGATGCCATAGCCGATCGATTTCATTCGTTTCCAGTCTTCAAGCGCCGGCGCGACCATCTCCTGGTTCTTCTCGACGGTCTCTTTGAGGCTCCTGATCTCCTGGCGGATCTGCGCATCCGCGCCGCCGCTGATCGCCACGCTGGTATCGAGATGGGCGATCTGTCTGGCTTGCTCATCGAGCCGCGCGTGGATCACGGCGCGGCTGTCGTGCGCGTTGGTCTTTTCGTCGCTGACCTCCCTGCGCAGAAGCGCGACATTGTCCTCGATGCCTGTCAGCCTGCCCTCGACACGCCCGAGCGCGCGGAGGATATCGTCATTGGATGTCATCGCTCTCGGTGCTCACCTAGGGATAAAATTTCAACTTTTCGGACTGGGGAATGCCATTGGCGACACGGTCGATCACAGCGCCGTAGGGATGAACGCCATCCGGCGTGACGCTCGGGCGCACGATGGAGCCGACCGGTAGCACCGTGGCGCGCGGGATCGAGATGGTAATCGTATTGCCGGAGATGCTGGCGATCAAGGTGGTCGACAGGCGTGCAATGCCATCCGGCCCGGCATAGGTGTTGATCTCCTGCTCCGGCGCGAAAATGCTGGCATCCGCCACTTCGATCGTCGTGTAGGTCGCAACCCCGTCCGTTCCCGACTGCACCGTCACCACGGTGCTCGGCAGCTCCAGCATGCCCGGCCAGACGCCATCCCGGAAGCCGGAAACCCATGCCGCGTAGGTGTCGATCGCCTCGTCGCAGCAAGCATTCGTTTTCGCAAGAATGTCGTTACGAAGGCGCCATTTGCCGGAAGCATCCGTGCCATCCGCCGGCCAAGTGTTGTTGGTTGAAAAGCTTTGATACTCCGCCCGGAGATAGAGGTCGTTGGCGCTGATCGTGCCTGTTGCCGGCGTGGTCGCAGATCCCGCGAAATTGTAGGTGAAACTGTTCGGCCCGGTGACCGTGATGACCACATTGCCGTTATATTCTGTCTGCGTGGCGCCGGAGATCGAAACCGTCTGCCCCGTCACCAATCCGTTGATGCCGGAGGCGATCGTTGCGGTGACGACGGTACCGACCGATGTCAGGGTGACTGTGCGGGTGGAGGCCGTGCGGCCGAGCGGCGGGAAGGCGACGATCTTGACGCCGGAATAACGCGCCCGAAGCCTGGTGACCAGGCTTCGATAGTTGGTGTTGAAGTAAACAGTGTAGGTCGCGGCCGTGTCGTTCTGCCCCATCTGGTTGGCGATGACGGTGAATGGCTTCTTATTGTTGTTGAAGGCGGTGATCTCATCGAGAATGGCCCAGCGCCGGGTGGCGATCGCAGAACCGGTGCCGGTGAGCTCGCGCACGGAACCGTTCCCCGGCATACCGATCATCAGATGCGGAATGCGGCCGATGCCGCCGTCCTTGTCGAGCCAGCGGCGAAACCAGCCGAGATTGCCGCGCGCGTCGGCCGCTGCGGAAAACTGCTGGCGCGCTTCACCCAGGCTGTCGACGACAGCAAGAGCGACCGGCCTTCCATCCCAATCGCCCTTGGCGACCATGAAGTCCGGGCCATAATATTGCGGCTGTGTCTGAGTGGCATAATTGGTGTCGAGCGCTGCCGTGCTGTCGGCGAGCGGCGTGTCCTTGAGGGCCAGGAGAGTGGCGAGATCGCCGGCGCCCCAGACGCGCTCGCCGCGATGTTTCTGGATGCGGTAGACCGGCCAGATCTTGTCGCCGACGGCGGTGTGGTAAAACAGCCAGATCTCGATTTCGCTTTCCGGATCGACATCGGGAATGGTCAGTTCATCCGTCCAGGCGCCGTTTGTCTGG
This sequence comes from Rhizobium sp. BK112, assembly GCF_014193215.1. Lineage (NCBI taxonomy): Bacteria > Pseudomonadati > Pseudomonadota > Alphaproteobacteria > Hyphomicrobiales > Rhizobiaceae > Rhizobium > Rhizobium sp. BK112. Next base: position 601,645 of record NZ_JACHYZ010000002.1, on the reverse strand, counting down.
TCGGCCACCGTCACCGTGTTCAGGCCGGCGAAGGTGCATTGGTAGAAGATGCCGGCGGCTCTGATGAACATCGCATCCGCCACCACGGAATTGCCGGGCGCGCCGATCGTGCCGGTGACGACCGTTTCCTGCGGCGCGTTGCCGCCTTCCGTCGAGGCGAAGCCCGAGAGGTGGAAGCGGAATGTTCTGGTCTTATACTGCGGCGTGTTGACGACGATCTTGCTGCATACATAATTCGTGCCGGATGCCGCGGTGACGATCGTGCCCGACGGCATGCGGTTGCGGGTCGTAAAGAACATGTAGCGATCGGAATCTCCGGCCCCGCCGCCGCTCAGCATCGGATTCGTCAGGGCAAGCGAGATGGCGTTCATCATGGGCGTGTTCCATATCTGCTGGTGAGGTCGTCGTAGAACTGGATGGTGCGCCCCTGGCGGGCATTGGCGCGGTCGAGCGCCTGCCGCTCGCGGGCGAGGATGGCGATGACGGGCTCGCCTTCCACGACAGGCGCATGCGCTTCCTGTCTGCGCAGATCATCGGGCAAAGGCGGCAGCGCAATGCCGGCCGCCGCCTGCCCCTTCATCACCGCTGCCCTGTTCAGGCGCTCAGTGGTGGAGCAGCCACTGACGATCAGCAGCAGTGACAGCGCAAGCGTGGTTCTTTTCCCGCTGAAGCTCATAGGATTGGATCTCGGTTTCGAGTGTGTCTCTGGCGGACTGCTCGGCGCGTTCGGTGGCCGCCAGGCGCTTGCGATGCTCTTCGGTGGCTTGTGACGCAGCGTTGCGCTGGCGCTCCATCTCAGCCGCCTTGGCAGCGGCTGAGGTCCTCTCGGCCAGGATTACATAACCGGCGCGCGCCTCGCGAACCGCCGAGGGATAGCCGATCGCAACGGCATAAAGGTGATAGAGCATCAGGCCGGCGGCGATGCCGGCGCCCATTTTGAATGCGTCGAGGATAGAGAACATCAGATGCCCTCGAGGCAGAAGGCGCGTTCCTTCTGCCGGCGCCTGACAAGGCCCGGAAAGACGATGCCGGCGGCGCGGTTCCACTTCAGGAGGGCTTAGCAGCCTTCAGCCGTTTTGCCTTGGTTGATGAGTTTGACGACGCTGGAGCTACAGGCCGCCTTGACGCCGACATTATACCCGAGGGAAGTCAGGGCGACGAAACGTGCGTCGGGGAGCGTGGCCGTGACGCTGCGCTCGATACCGGTGGCGTGCCTCGCTTAGGTGACAGCTAGTTAGAAGCGCCTTCATCGGTCGCACAACGGCAGTCAGAATATCCCCAGACCGTTCTCACGCATGTAGGCTATTTGCTCTCGAATGGCTTCCGGCGATGGGTAGAGCAACCTGTAGCTTTCGGGATTGTCGGGTGAGGCTTTGATTGCCGCAATCGCATCTCTTTCAATCGTGCCGCGTTTAACCGCGAAACGGTACCACGTTGCCGTATTCATAGCGAAGAGTCCGCAGACGACTACAGCGGCCAATGAGGTGAAGAGCCGTCTGTGTTCTACCTTCTCAAGCCACATGAGTAATACGGGAAGAGCACCAAGAACAGCGAATACGGCGTATCGATTTGCGGGAGCTGTAAAGTTCTCTACCCGGCCGACAGCCGCCATGAAACAAGAACCGGAGCCAAATAGGGACACACTAATCAGGGCTGCGCGCCTTGGGGAGGGCGATCTCCACAATTCGATCAAAAGACCGATCAGCGCTCCGACGATCAGCGCTCCAATCAACGATCCTAAGCCCTCTGCCACATATTTGAAAGCTTTGCGGCGTACAATCAGCTCTGCGAACGGCCCGCCCACGATGTCAAGCCCGACGGCGGCGATATGCGCTAACTTGGGCAAGTGGACCGCCCCACCAGGCGCCGAACCAAATCCAGATACAACATATATGACCAGAGAAGCTATAAGTGCCGAGATGAATGCCGCAGCCATCGCATAGCGTTTGCTCAGTATGCAATGGGCCGCCGCGATAGCGGGAACAAGGAAGCCGTTGAGGGACCAAAAGGCCGCCGTTCCCCCTACCGCCAAAGCTAGACTGGCTGCAGCCATTGAAGTCCGCTGCAACAGCCACATGGTGAGAACAGCAACAAAACACAGACCCATGAAGCCGACCTGGAACGACCAACTCAGATTTTCCAGGTGCCTACCCCAAAACATCAGAGAAATTACGATAGGCATCGCTACCCACATTTGAAGGCGAGCCATACGGGCAATCAGGATCGCCGAAGTGAGCTGAAATACCCATATAAATAGTATGCTCAGTTTCCCTGTCCCGTTCGCTATAACGGTGTCCAGCCCGTAGAACAGGCGCGGGAAAGTGATCATATGCTCATTGTGCAATGACCAAAGCTTGCCCCAAGACCTGCTTAGACTGGCAACCTCCCACGCATCCCAGAACGGCATTGGGCCGTAGGCGATGGAGGTCATCCATGCGGTGGACAGGATTGTCGCACCAGCTAAAGCAACCGCGGCGCTCGTCAAAGGATCAGTTAATGCACGCATATCAACCCCAGGAAACCCGCAACGCGGGCTTAAGTACTCAACCCCTAATGATCAGTTCGTTCGCTTTGGTAGCGCATATCTGGTGGTGATGTCATCGTAGAATTGAACGGTGCGCCCCTGGCGGGCGTTGGCGCGGTCGAGCGCCTGCCGCTCGCGGGCGAGGATGGCGATGACGGGTTCGCCTTCCACGACAGGCGCAGCGCTTCCTGCCGGCGCAGATCATCGGGCAAAGGCGGCAGCGCTACGCCGGCCACCGCCTGCCCCTTCACCACCGCCGCCTTGCGCAAGCGCTCAGTGGCGGAGTAGCCACTGACGATCAGCAGCAGTGACAGCGCAAGCGCGGTTCTTTTCCCGCTGAAGCTCATAGGATTGGATCTCGGTTTCGAGTGTGTCTCTGGCCGCCTGCTCGGCCACCTCCACGGCCAGAAGGCGCTTGCGGTGCTCTTCGCTGGCGAGCGACGCCGCATTGCGCTGGCGCTCCATCTCGGCGGCCCTCGCATCGGCAGCAGCCTTCTCGGCCAGCAGCACATAGCCGGCGCGCGCCTCCCGGCCCGCCGAGGGATAGCCGATCGAAACGGCATATAGGTGATAGAGCAGCAGGCCGGCGGCGATGCCGGCGCCCATCTTGAGCGTGTCGAGGATGGCGAACATCAGATGCCCTCGAGGCAGAAGGCGCGTTCTTTCTGCCGGCGCCTGACAAGGCCCGGAAAGACGATGCCGGCGGCGCGGTTCCACTTCAGGAGGGCTTCGCAACCTTCGGCCGTTTTGCCTTGGTTGATGAGTTTGACGACGCTGGAGCCGCACGCGGCCTTGACGCCGACATTATAGGCAAACGAGGTCAGCGCCACGAAGCGCGCATCCGGCAAGGGCACGCGCAAGCAGCCTTCGACGCCGCGCGCATAGGTCTGCAGTTCCAGCGCCAGGAGCGCCTTGCACTCCTCCACCGTCTTGTGATCCCCAGGCTTCACGCCATTGGTGCTGCCATAACAGATCGTCCAGGGCTGGCCTTGAGTGGCCGGATCGGGATAGGCGTTCTGCCTCAGCCCTTCGAAGCCGCCGACCAGCGCAACAGCCAGAGCGGCCGCAGCGCTGCCTTTCTTGAGCCTACCGGCCATCTTCAAATTCCTTTTGCTTGATGACGCGTGCCCAGATGCCGAGAAGGCCGAAAACCCCGGAGAGGGACCGCAGGGCGAAACGGACGTAGAGGTTCCAATCGTCGGAAAGATCGACGAGGAGGCCAATGAACGGCTCGACGAGGATGATCAGCGACGCCGCTGCCCACCACCTAACGGAATAGGCATAGAGAAGCGTGCGCTTCCAGTCGGATGCGAGACGCATGGGAGGCTCCAGGTTGCGAGGATTTAACACTGGATATCTCAGGCATGATGCACTAACCCCAAGCGGTAATTGCGCATCGCGGTGGGAGAGCAATCATGTTTGAAACTGAACAGGAAGAATTTTGGGCCGGCGAATTTGGAGATAACTATATCTCCCGCAATCAAGGGCCGGCGGTCGTCGCAGCGAAGACCGCCATGTTTGCTAAGATCTTGCGCTACACCGATCGAGTTCAATCGGTCAGGGAGTTAGGGGCCAACATTGGGTTGAACATCCTGGCGTTGCGAAATCTCCTTCCAAACGCCGAGTTTCAGGCCATCGAAATCAACGGCAGCGCCTTCAAGCAATTAAACGTCATCCCCGACATTGCCGCCGCCAATGCTTCCTTGTTTGATCCCATCGATTGGGCGCCGACAGACCTGGCATTCACTGCCGGGGTTCTGATCCATTTGAACCCTGACATGCTGCCGGTAGCCTATAAGCGCCTTTATGAAGCCAGCAGCCGCTATGTGCTTGTTGCCGAGTACTACAACCCGAGCCCGGTCGAAGTTTCCTATCGCGGCCATAACGGTAGGCTGTGGAAGCGCGATTTCGCCGGGGAGATGATGGATCTATACCCGAGCCTAAGGCTTGTTGACTATGGGTTTATCTACCATCGGGACATTTTCCCGGCAGATGACTTGACGTGGTTCCTGATGGAGAAGCGCTAGGTGCGCTTGCCAAGCTTGGTTGGCGGGACCAACGCTGAATACGCCACTCCCACGGCGCCGCAGCGCCGCGTAGAATGCTTCGCGGGTCATGGATATCTCCAGATTGTCGAAAACGGTTAAGGATGAATCGGGTACGCGGTGGGGGCTTTACCCGCTATACGCGCGTTGATAAGAGCGGGCCTATGAATTGGATCGCATCAGTCATCATCACGCTCGCAATTCTCTATCTGCGCGCGCCAGACATCTGGCCGGCACGTTTTTGGGCTGAGGATTTGTACGCTTTCCTCATACAAGCCCAGCACGACGGCATTTTCAGTCTTTTCCAATCTTATGCCGGGTATCTGCACACTGTCCCGAGACTGATCAGCCTGGCGTCTCTGGCCTTCCCAATACGGTACGCACCGGAAGTGTTCTTGTTCTTTGTGCTATTCTTCACCGGCTGGTCGGCGTCGATCATCGCGCGGAGCATCGGCGGTTTTGCCGGGATTTTGGCCGGCGCCGCGCTCGTTCTGGCTAATGGCTGGGTCGAGCCGATTGGCAGCGTGACAAACCTGCAATGGTTGCTCGCCCCGACGCTTCTTTTGCTGGCGATCCGGGCGGGTGGTATATCCAAGGCCGAGGGAATAGTTTTCGCCCTGCTGGCCTCAACCAGCGGGCCGTTTACGATCGCTTTCGCGCCAGCTTATCTTTTCGTGCTCGCCAATGACTTCCTGAAGCGCCGCGAAATCAACGCGCCGGCGCTGATCGCGGTGGCGAGCGCGCCAATCCAACTCATCGAGGTGATGCTCTATCCAAACAACCCAACGCCACATGGCGGAAGCGATGCAGCCTGGTTGTTTGGTCGAATTCTCGAGTTGTCGGCAGGCGGCGGCCTTGTGGCCATATTGGCAATCGCGCTGTGCGTCATCTCTGTATTCTTCGGGACGCACAAGCTTCAAAGAGCGCTCCTCATAGGCTCGTCGCTTCTTCTGACCGCAATCGTTGTAGCGAAATTCCGGCATGATACCGACATCTTTATTACTGGCCTGGTCGCCGATCGATACTGGTATGTGCAGGGCGTGATCTGGCTGCTTGTCGGGCTTTCCGCCGTTCGAGAAAGCGGACCCATACCGAAGATTGCCGGGGCTATTGCTGCGGCCATCCTCGTCACGTCAAACATCTACGCCTCCGGCCTTTCCCCGCGACCTTGGTTCAATGCCGGAGGCGGATGGGCAGATGCAGTGGAGCAATCCTATAGTTCTCCGGTGAGGTTTGAGTATGCGCCCGATTGGGCTGTGCGGCTGGAGAGTGGCGTTGTCTTTCGAGACAAATATCCAAGGTGAAGACTACAGCAGCGCAGCGGCGGCAAAGAAGCCGTCGATCTGCTGCGGAGTGAACCCCATCGCCGCGAAGCCGGCGGCCATCATCGGGCTGCCTTTCACGAAGGTGCCGCTATATTCATAAGCGATCTGGACATCGCGCGGCTGTTGCGCAACCCAGGCATCGACGGTATCGAGTACGCCGACCGCGAAGAGTTGAAGTTTGAATTGACGGGCTGAGACGCTACCGACCGGCGGCGGGTTGTTCAGGCTGGCCTGACCGGCTTCAAACGCAGCAATCTCCTCCGCGGTCATTTCGATATCGGCGCCATTGACGTTCTTGATCATCCGCGTATCCCTTCGACTGTAATTTGGCCGCTGAACGTCCCGGATGCAGGAAGGATCTGGAGGGCGTTCCTTGCAGTAGCAGCAACTCGTGCTCCCCCGCTCATCCCGACAGATGTCAATGCCCCACTTACGCTGAATGAGTTTGCTATTGCCTGCATGACCGCAGCCTTATTGAAATTCTCAATGATGACTTCAAAAGTGGCGGCACTGGAGGCGTCTGGAGTGCTGGCAAATAATGCTACGCCAGCAGCCTGCGCACTGCCTGCCGTGACTGATGAAGTCCTCCCTAAAATAACCTGCCACGTATAATCCGTTGCGCCGCTATCATAAGAGCTGCCGTTGTTCGTGCTTGTCCGTAGGAAAAACTGGGCGGTCGCGCTTGGCGTAACGTTGCTAGAGATTCGGAGCTTCCTATATGCCGACAGATCAGTAACCGACAAAGACGCAGACAAGGCAGCAACCGTGAAATCGCCGATCATTTCCCACGGCTGCGTTCGCAAGATCGTGAAGAAATTGGTTCCATCGCAAACGATCTCGGCCGTCGAGCCATTCTTCACGATGAGGGTCGCCAGCCCGTTGATAGTCTCCGATGCAACAGGATCAATGGTAACCCCACCGCCATCTGCAACGACAGTGACCGGCCATCCCGCCCCCAACGTCGCAGCGGCTGCAAGCGTGAGAGTAGCAGCGGCGGTGAACCGAAAGACGGTCCCTGCATCGGCAGCAACCGCAGTATAGTTGGCGTTTTTGGTAGCATATTTGACGCCGCCGCTGACAGCACCGGTAACAGTGAGGCCGGACGCAGACCAGTTCGCTATTTCCACGCCGCTAGCGACCAGTGCGCCTACGCCGGCCGCCTTGAGATGGATACCAGTCGACGGATTTGAGGCGAACCCTACGCCCGGCGCTGCAGCGGAGCCGTCGGCCGCCTTGATTGGCGCGACCATCGGCGCCGAACCATCGCGAGGCAGCGAGTTGGTGATTTCGTTGCCGAGGTCGGTGGTCAGCGCATTCCACGGCACCGGGTCGATAAGCTGACCGACAGAGGGTGCCGTCCCGGCGGGCTTGGAATAGATGCCGGTTGATGGGTTTCTGGGCATTCACCTTCTCCAAAAGAAAAGGCCCCGCGAATTGCGAGGCCTTGTGTTGTGCAGTAGTTGGTAGACCGCCGACGGCGCCATGGTGTCAGCGCCCGGCGCCTAGCAAGCTTTCCCGCGTTGCTGCCCTCGGAAGCCTGAACGGGCTACCATAGGCCATTTTGCTGCCGTGCAAGGAGTGCACGCACGAGTGCGGCAGCCGCCGGCTGTTTCCAACCTCGGTTCATCGTCTCCTGCGGAGTGCCAGAATCCGGTCTCGGCGTCGGAATCGGTGGATCGTCAGGCAGAGCGAAGGGGTCGGCGGCGCCCTCTGTCTGGTACTGCGGCATAAAACTCCTGGCTCTGGCGAGCCGGTTGGCGACCTCCTTGTTTCCCGGCTCATCGTAGCCTCTAAAAGCCCAGGCCCTGTTCATGAGGCGTTGTGCCTCCTCCAGAGATTTAGCGGCGTTCAGCCTGGCGATCAGGCGGGGATCCTCCTGCAGGAAGAATTCGGCCTGCGTCTGCGGGCTGATCGCGCCCGGCTTTTCGCCCTTCTGAGCCGCAAAGTTATAGAGCGCTTGCAGGCGGGTATTGCGCCACGACATGATGCCGCCCGAGGTGCCCGGCTTTCCGCTCGCGCTCGGGTCGGACCAGGAGCCGTTGGCTCTCTTGGTCGAGAACTGGCTTTCGGACTGGCCCGTCGAGGCGATGGCCGCCAGACCATAAGGGTTGCTGACCTGGATGATCGATCCATCTCGCTGCTTATAGCCGTTCTTCACCGTGTCCATGAAGCCGTTGAAGACATCGGCGTCGACGGGTTGCTGGCTAGGAGCGCCCCTTGCCGCCTGCCGGTCGCGGCGGCTGGGTCTCGGCGTGGGAACGGGCACCTTGCCGGGCGGAGTGAAGGGATCGTCGCCGGGCTGCGTGGGCGCCGTCGCGGGCTGCTGGCGGCGTTCATCCGTCGTCATCTGCGGGAGATATTCCGGCCTGGGGGTGGGAACGGGCACATTGGCAGCGGCCGCCTTAGGCTGTGCTGCGATTGCCGCTTCAATCATGCTGTCCGGATAAAGACCGCCCGATGTCCCCTGCTCCTGAGTGATGAGGGCGCGCATAAAATTCTTTGCCATTACCGGGTCGGTCAGGCGAAGATCGTCGTCAGGGTCGATGCCCATCGATCGCGCGATGTTGGCAGCCGCTGTAAAAGAATCAGGCGTCCATCCTCTTTTTCCAGCGATGATCTGATTCGGCGTCAGCATGCCTTCTTGATACTTCCTCATGACCTGCCAGACATTGTGCTCCATGCCAGCTTCCGGCGTGGCATAGACGACTTGTGGATCGCCCTGATCTTTGTTCTCGGAAGGCCGATGATCCCTGGCCTGTGCTGGCCGGCGTACTTGAGATTCGTGGGGTTGTTGTTGCGCATGCCGGGCGGCAACTCGGCGCGACGAACGGGATCGGACAGAATGGTTTGAAGCTCCGCCCCATCGTTTGCGGATCCGGTGCCGCCGCCGCCAGCAGCCGGCGCCGCGGGCTGTTGGCGGCGTTCGTCCGTAGTCATCTGCCGGTCGCGATATCCAGGTCTCAGCGAGGGAATGGGGCCATTGTCAGGCAGCGGAGCGAAGCTGTCGTCGCCCGGCTGATCGGCCGCCATCGGCTGCTCCCGGCGATAATCCGTTGTGACCATCGGGTCTCGATAGGGCTTCGGCGTCGGAATGGGAGCGTTATCAGGCAGCGGGCCGAAGGGATCGTCGCCAGGCTGACCGGCCGCCATGGGCTGTTCCCGGCGATAATCCGTCGTGACCATCGGGTCGCGATAGGGCCGCAGCGTCGGAATAGGTCCGTTGTCGGGCAGCGGGGCGAACAGACCGGCGCCGGGCCGGGCGGCCGGGGCCATGGGCTGTTGGCCGCGATCGTCCGTCGTCATCAGCGGGCCGAGATTGGGTCTTTCCGGCGGAACAGGCCCGTTTTCCGGCAGCGGCGCGAAGGGAAAGTCGCCTGGGTCGCCAGCCGGCGCCGCGCTGCCGTCGCCGCTTGCCTGCTGCTCCTGCCGGCGGATCGCCAGTCCGCCCAGGAGTGCCTGGACGAGACGCGCAGCCCCTTGCCATGGGGATTGTACGGGACCCGACTCCATACCCTGCTGCAGCATGGCGTAGGCCAGCTGCTTGCGCCGATCGTCGATCTCGCCCTGTGTCTTGCCGGTATCGCCGCCGGAAATGAATGACCTCAATGACATTGGTTCACAGCCCTTTCGTAATCGACGCGGTCGAAACCGTCTGCATGTTCGAACATCGCGTCCGGATGAATCTTGCGCACATCGTCGGAGATCAGGCCGATCTGGGTCGGGCCGCCGTCCTTGTGCCTGAAGGCGTCGGCCGACAGACCGTTGTCCAGCGTGCCGACGCGCCTGATGCCTCGTTTCAGCCGCCGGTCCGGCGCATCGGGCCGCTGCCGAAGAGCAACGACAGGAAGCCGGGAGAGGTCGGCGCCGGTGTGGAAGGCTGGCCGGCCGGAGCGGCGGCCCCTTGATCGGTGGCAGCCTGCTGCGCCTGGCGCTGTTGACGAACCGCCAAGCCGCCGAGCCCGCCCTCGGCAAGCCGCGCGACCCCTTCCCACGGCGATTGCACCGGGCTCGGATCCATGCCCTGCTGCAGCATGGCGTAAGCCAGCCGCTTGCGCTGGTCGCTAAGGTCGCTCTGCGTCTTGCCGGTATCGCCGCCGAAGATATATGCCATCAGTTCACCGCCCTTTCGTAATCGACGCGGTCGAAGCCGTCTGGATGTTCGAACACCGCCTCCGGATGGGTCTTGCGCACATCATCGGACATCAGGCCGATCTGGGTCGGGCCGCCATCCTTGTAGCGGAAGGCGTAGACTGGCAGGCCATTCTCCAGCGTGCCGACGCGGTTGATGTCTTCCTTCAGCCGCCGGTCGGATTTCGCCCAGCCGCCAAGCAGCGAGCCGCCAAGCCCGAAGAGGCCGCCCATCGCCGCATTTGACCGAGCGACCTGCTGATTGTAGAGGCCCATCTGCTGATTGAAGTTTTCGTTGATCAGCCCGGCCTGATCGACGGTCGGAAGCTGCGTCGTCGGCGTGTTGACATAGCTCGGCTGGTGGACCTGCGAGCCCGACATCAGCGCCGAAATCTCGTTCAGCGGCTGGTTTCGCTCGGTCAGGATCGAGTTCTGGGCATTGGAATACATGTCGCCAAGATACTGGTCGGAGGCGGCCTGCTTGCGCGTCGAAAAATCGCGCATGGCGTTGTTATAGGCGGCCGAACCCATCGAGATGCCCTTGTCGGCCAGGCTCTGATCGAGGCTTGCCTGATCGCGGTCCCACTGGTTGCTGAAGCCTGACTGCCAATGGTCGTTAACGTATTTGTCAACGTTCCCGGAACTGAGATCGACGTTGGTGCCAAGGATACCGGAGACTTTGGCCGTCTGCTGGTTGGCGAGCTTCGCCAGCCCGAGCTGCGTCTGCTGTGACTGGTTGTAGATCGCCTGATTCTCAGGCGAATAGGTCTGATAGGCCGAATAGGTCGGCAGCTGATAGGTCTTGCCGGTCTGGTCTTTCATCGTCTGGTAGCCGCTGATCTTGTATTCCAGCGAACCATCCGGCGTGTACTGGTTGGTGTGGCTCAGTCCCGCATTGGCGATGGCAGTGTCGACGTTGGTGGCCGTCTGCGCCGCTGCGGTTTGGGTCGGATCAGGCGCCTTCGGGGCCTTCGGCGTGGAGACCATAGGGAAAATCCTCTTTCATGATTGCGTAAAGCAGCGCGTCGCAGTCGCCGAAATAGGCTTGCTGGCGGCCTTCGAGACGGGCGCCGAGCCGGGCCAGAACCGTCTGGGCCTCGATATTGTCGGCGCGGGTCCTTGCGGTTGCCCGGCGGCAGCCGAGCTGGCGAACCACGTAGTGAAAGACCGATCGCATCAGCGTCAGCGTCAGCCGGTCGGCGGCAAGCGAAACCTCGACGTCATGTTCGGTCCAGACGTTGAAGACGAAGCCGGCGATGATCCGGCCGCGGTCGACATGGGCGAGCGTGGTGTAAGGCGGATAGAAGGCGACGCCGATCCTGTTGCCGACCCAGGCCGCGATCTCCTCGCGCGGTTCGGAGACGATCAAATCGGCGCGCCCTTTTCATAAAGCACGGAGCCGCCGATCACCGCCGCCTCGGAGACGGAGCCCGATGAACCCGAGATCAGCGCGCGGATCGTCGGCGCGAGCGCCGAACCCGCGCCCCCTGCGGAGGCGAATTTACGGACGAGCGAAATGCCGGGGAATTTCGCGACACCCCAGATCGCCGTTCCCCATTTCGCCGCCGCATTGTTTTCGACCGACGACAGAAGGGCTGTCGGAATCTTGGTCTGATAGTCCACGGAGATCCCGGCATACATCAGCGTCGACACCCCGATCTGCGCCGTCACCCCGATCAGCTTCGAGAGCTTGGTCGAGAGCCCGTCGCCGTAGCGGCTCCAGGCGCCGACCATCAGCGCATCGATCGCCACGCCATTGTCGTTGGCGCCGGTTTCCGCCTCACGGACCGTGCCGTCGGCGCTGCCGAAGAACAGCCGGTCCTGCCATGTCGCCCAGCAGGAGGCCGGCATGCCGACGAAGCGGCACCAGGCCCCGGTTTCGGTGTTCATGACATATTGATAGGGGCCGAAGGAGGACGGCAGGTTGACGATCGCCATCTGCCGCGCCGGAAAGCTCGAAAGCTGCCACTCCTCGGAGGTCGTGCCGATCGCCGCCACGGTCTCGCGCCAGGTCGGGCCGATCTTGGCGGTGATCGCCCCGAGGCTGGTGGCGCCGCGATCGAGCTGCACCGCCTTGCTGATCGGCACGATGCCATCCGTCGTCATGATCGCCAGATCGGCGCCGACGGAGAGCAGGCATCGATCGGTGCCGAGCGGCCGGCCGAGCTTGAAGGTGCCGATCAGGCCCCAATTGGAAGCACTCGACGGATCGGAGCCCTGGAAAACGATCACCTCGCCTTCCGAGGAGATCAGCACCAGGCACTGCTGCAGACCCGTGGAAACGGGGATGGTCCAGACGTTGATCGCAACCAGCGTGCCGCCATATTTCATGTTGCCGCCGACCGGCAGAACCGTCGCCGCGCCGCTGACGGCATCGGTGGCGAGATACCAGACATTGGTCGAATTCTTCTCGATGAACCACAGACGCGAGCGATAGGCCGTCACCGCGATCAGCAGCGAGGCGTCCGAAATGCCCGTGATCATCGTCGAGGGCACGTAAGGTGTCACGACCGCGCCCTTTTCAAGCTGCGCATTGGCGACCGTTCCCGAAACGGTGACGACAAGCGTGCCGGCCGCCGGCGTGAAGGCGAGCGACACCCGGTTGTTGATACCAGTTCCGTTCAGCGTGCCGGTGAAGGCGCCGGAAAGCGTGACGGAGCCGGTGCCGAAGAAGCTCAGCATGTAGGGCGTGTTGCGAACGGCGACGTTCTGGGTGGCAAGTGCTGCTGTGCCGACAAGAAAATTGTTCGTCCAGGCGGTGCCGTTGAAGAGCAAGGGCGTGTCGAGGCCGTTGACGAGACGCAGGAACTCCTGGCCGGCCGGGTTGGTATATTGCTGCACCGACCAATGGGCGCTGGCCATGCCGGAGACGACAGGCGCACCGACGGCGCCGCCGACAGTGACGTCGAATATCTTGTCACCGGCTGCGGCAAAAAGCCGGTTGGTGGCGCCCGAATAGGGCATAACAGTCTGCACGTCGCCGCCGAGGCCAGTGGAAAAGGCGAACGACCCATAGCGGGCGCGCACCCGGTTGGCCTCGGGAAAGAAGTTGTCGAGCTGAAAGGCGGCATCGGCAGGCATATCCGCCATCTCGACATCGGTTCGCCAGCCGCCGATCGGCGCGATCCAGTCTTTGCTGGGCGAAACGCGGCGGGTGCGCCCGTTCGGGGGGACAGGTCTGCGGGTCATGGGCTTGGAACCGTGATCGTGCCGGGCCAATAATTCTCGGGCGCCTGGCCCCTGCCCGGCAGAGAGAGGTCGACGGCGCTTGCGGCGCGGTCGGCGCCGATGGCGGCTTCCTTGGATCGCTCGAAACTGGCGATCTCCTCGCCATAGTCGAGGCCCTTGGCCCGCTTCCAGCGCCAGATCAGCGAGAGTTCGAGAAGGTCTTCGGGGAAACGCGCCGTATCGGTATCGTTCGCCCAGTTGCCGGCATAAGTCGCCCCGCCGTTCACCGCCACCCAGAAGCCGGAGATATATTCGTATCCGATCGTCTCGCCTGAGGCGTTGGGGTAGATGTCGAGCTTGCCTCCCGACATGCGCCAGATCTGCGGCACCGGGTTCGAGTTCAGGATCGTCTGGCGCTGCCAGGTCTGCGGCTCGACGGGGCCGTTGAGCTGCCAGAGGCGCGAAGCGTTCCAGATCTTCGCATTGGCGGCGAAACGGTCCCAGTCGGCGGGCGGCTCAGTCGGCTCGGGGTTGACACCCGTCGCGGTGAATTGCCTGTCGACCAGGAGTGTGGACCAATCATGCTCGCGCATCAGGTCGCGGCCGGCGCGGGTGGAGAGGATGCGCAGCTGCATGATCTGCGGATCCGCCGAGGACATGACGGCCGTCGGCGGATCGAGGTCGATTTCCGCGCAGACGTTCTGAATGATGGTCAAGAGCGACATGCGCGGGTTCTCCGGTTCAGGCGGCGACGCGGCCGCGAGACTTGTTGCCCTGGCCGCTGCCCTGGCGTTCGTTTTCGATCGCCTCGAAACGGGAGGCCATCTCCTTCATCTGCTCCTGCAGGCGGGTCACCTCGCCCTTCAGCCGTTCGTTTTCGGCGGCAAAGGCCGAGGCCGCGCTGGAATTCTCGGCGGTGGCAAGATAGGCCCGGGCGGCGGCGACGAGCTCGTTCGCCCCCATCCCCACCTTCTGCTTGACGGTGTCGGAGAGCGCGGCGAGCTGCTCGACGGTATAGATATTGACCGCCTCCAGCTCCTTGATCTGGCTGGGCTTGAGATAGGGCCATTGCGCCAGCGGCGTGCCGGTCAGCTGCTCGCGGGCGGCCGCCCCTTCCTTGAAGCGCTTGTAGGCGTCGGAAAAGCGCTGTTTGTCGTTGTCGGTAACCTCGCGATAGACTTCGGTATGTTTGTCGCCTGAGATGAAGATGCGGACGAATTCCCTGTCGGCAAAAATCGGCCGGCCTTCCTTCTCCGTCAGAAAGGTCTGCTCGACCGGTTCGAGGCTGAAAGAGGCGTAAATTCCGGTGCTGTTGTCGGGCATGGTGTGTCTCGCTGTTGATGGCGGGGAAAGTGGGATGGGCGCCGAAGCGCCCGCTGTGATGTCGTGCCGGTGGCTGCCCCTCACCCGGGGTCGCGGCATGTCTCTTCTCCCGCAAGCGGGGAGAAGGTGGCGGCAGCCGGATGAGGGGCAGGCCACGGATGACAAAAGAGAAGCAGCAGTCCGAACGGGCGCCGAAGCGCCCGTTGGTTGACGTGATTTAGTTCACCTTCGACAGGAACGGACGCATCAGCGTCGCCTCGAGCACACCCGTCGCGGTGATGGTGACGCCGGTGCCATTGGCGGTGGCGTTGGCCGAGAGGGTGATGCTCTGGATGACGCCGTTCGGGTTGTAGGTGATGCCCGAGATCGTCGTGCCGCCTGCAATCCCGGTGCCCGCGACAGCTGCACCGATGAACGGGCCGGAACCGGCGTTGAGGCCGGACAGGCTGGTCAGCAGGTTGGAGCCGTTGACCGTGGTTGCGGTAAACGTCTGGTTGGCCGCCGCAAAGTTGACGTTGGCGATGGCCTTGGTGGTTGTTGTCGCCGAGGCCGGCGCGCTCGCCTGGCCTGCGGTGGTGGTGGTTTCGGCAACGACGAGAGCCGCCGTTGCGGTTGCCACCTGCGACGGCGCCTGGCCATTGCGCTGCAGCCAGAGGTAATAGGTGCCTGCCGCAAGGGTGACGGCACCGACCGGGCCGCCGGTAATGGTCGGCGGCTGGGCGGCACCCGAAAAGACGCCGCAGCGCTGGCCGACGACGGCAGCCGCCGTGGTCAGCAGCGAGGCGACATAATCCCGGGTCCACTGGAACCACTGGCCGGGCTGAAGGGTCGTCTGCGAGGCCAGCACGAGCTGGCAATAGACCCATTCGGATTCACGGTCGCCGCCGGCAACCGCGCCGAGGGCGAAGTTCGGCCCGGGAATACCGGAGCCGGAAACGATCGGGCCTTCGACGACGAACGGGTTCGCGCCAAGACGATCGGTCTGGGAAGTTGCGATGGTCATTGGAGTTGATCCTTTCTCGACTTAGGCGAACAACACGCCCTGCAGGAAGGCGTTGTTCATGGTGAGGTTACCGGCGAAGCCCATGAGCTGCACGAAGGCATCCTGGTTGGTGTTCATGCGCTCGTCGCCGATCGGCGCCATGTCGCGGTCGCGGTGCGGGCGGTAGAACAGGTACTTGGTGTTCAGGAAGAACATCTGGTTGAGAGGCGCACCGCCGCCGAAGCCGCCGTCGAAGATCACGTCGGCGCCCATGTATTGCAGCGACTGGAAGCCGGACATGCCCTTATCCGCCGAGGTGATGCGCTGGATCGCCTGCAGCGATTCCCAGTAGAGGCGGAAGAAGTTGTTGTCGGCGACGACGAGATCGGGCGCGTCGGAGCCGCGAACGCAGGACATATAGAGCCGGTTCATATAGCTCTGGATGTTGGCATTGGTGGCAGCCGCACCGCCGTCGGCCGAGGCCGAGAATTTCTGGTTGCGCCAGAACCCCCAGGTGGCGCGCGAGATACCACCGACGGTGCCCGAGGTCGGAGAGGTCGAGATCAGTAGCTGCAGGCCGCCGATCTGCCGCCCGCCATCGGCGGTGCCATCGGAATAGCAGTCGAGCGCGATGTTGTTCTTCAGCGTGGTTTCGGCGTTTTCGATGCGCTGCTCGAGCAGATCGAGGATCGCATCCTCGCCGGAGTTCTGCAGCTGTTCGAGGCCCGACATGGAGACGGCGACCGCGGCCTGCTTGAGGTCGTATTCGGCGGCGGTGATGACGTCGGAGGGCTGGACGTTCAGGATATCGTAGCCGGAATAGCGCTTGAAGGTGCTGTTTTCCTGGTACTGCAGTTCCTGAACGATGGTGCGGCCGCCGGAGATGGGTTTCTTTCGGCCGCGGCTGTTCAGACGGGTGAGAAGACCATTGTTCTTCGTCACGTCGTCGGCGACGGTGCCGCTGCGGTTGCGCAGCGTCGTGGTCACGATTTCAGAGAGGTTGGGCGAAATGGGCATTGATCATTCCTTTGATCAAACTTGACCGCGCGCGGAGCGCATGGCGTCGCGAAGCGAGTCTCGGATTGAAGTGGGCTGGCCTCTTGCCGCATCGCGGGTCGGGCCCGGGGCGGAAGATCCAGAGATGGATCGCGAGGCGCGGCGGGCTTGATCTGCCGCTGCGGCCCTCTGGGCTTGCTGTTGGTGGATAGGCGCCTGCGCAGTCTGGCTGATCAACTGCCGGCGAATGTCCGGACGCATCCAGCATGCGGCGTCGTAGGCGTCCTGAAGCGATGATGCCCGCCCTGCGTTGATAAGGGCGACCATGTCGTCGAGAACGTCATCGGCGTGCGCGTTTGCGGGGTCGGAAAGGAAGGCATCGACTTGAGTTTCGGTGTCCCTTTTCCTGAGAACATGTTCGACCGTCGCCTCGACATTGATGGGTCGAGGTTGCGGCTGTACCTGCTGCGAACTCCGCTGCAGGACCTGATCCGTCTGGCCATTGACCAGGGCATGAAGATTGACCCCGGCCATCCTGGCGACGTGAACGACGGTATTGACGGGATCGTGGATCAGCGCCTTTTCCCAGTCGATCGCCCGGCGCATGACGTCTGCATGCGTCATGCCGGCCTGGCGGATGAGCGGCGTGAATTCCTCGAGCCCCTTGTAATCCTGCAGGACGCGGAAGCCGTTATCGACCTCCTGCTCCCGCTTGGCGATCGCCGCCTGCACTTCACCGGGAAGGCTGGTAAATTGCGCCTTGGCTTCCGCCGACCAGCCGGGCGGAACCCGGCTGCCGATGGCTGCGGGCTGTTCAACGCCCTGCCCTCGGCTCTGTGCCTGCGGCGTCTGATGGGCGGCAGCGGTTTGCTCCTGCCCCTTGGCCAGGAAGCGGCCATTTTCGCCGTCGCGCGGCTGGCCGGTGATATCGCCAGGTCCATTGCCTTCGACGGTGTCGATTGCCGCCTTCAGGCTGTCGCGGATGCTGACCGGCCTTTCATTCAGGGACTTGTCGTCGAACGCGCCAAAATCTTCGCTGCCGTTGCCGGCCTCGTTCAGGTCTTCCATATCCATTGGGGAAAGTTCCTTTTTCGGGGATTGATGCCCGCCAGGTCTTTGTCGTTATCCCGGAACGCTGCACGCTTCCGGGCAACATGCATTAGGCGTTGTATTCGGCGTGAACCCGCCGCAGTTCATTGCGGATTGCCTTTCGATCCGTCTTCGGCTTCTCGATCGGCTGCGGCTTTTCATTGCCGATCTCGACCACGCCGGCCGCCCGATAGGCGGAGCGCAGCTTGGCTTTCGAGGTGTAATGCCTGCCGTCATGCATCGACTGGATATCGATGCTGTCACTGACGAAATGCGGCGCCGGCAGATCGGACTGCGCCAGGTTGTCAGCCGGCATGCAGTTGTGCGGCCATTTGTCGAGTGCGTGCCAGCCGCCGCAGACGCGGCAATAGCGTTCTCTCATGTTTCAACTCCAATCACTGATAGGCCGGCTGCTGCGCCTGCAGCTGCTGCAAGGCCTGCGCCGCCGCCTCGCCGCGCGCCTGTTCCACCACGGCGCGATGCTCGATCTCGGCCTGGGCGACGCCAAGCTCGGCTTTGCGCTGTTCGGCGCCCGCCTTCACCTCAGCCGTTTTCAGCTTGAGCATCTGCTCGGGCGAAGGTTGCGGCGGTTGCTGCGGTTGCTGCGGCGCGGTCGCCGCCTCGGAGAGCTTGGCGCCGACCTGCTCCAGCGTGCTTTCCAACTGGCGGCCGGCCCTGAAGCCGCGGGCGGCAAAGAGCAGCGTCTCGACCATGACGGGAACGAGGATCGGGTTCTGCTGCGCCATGGCGCCGGCCTGCTGCAGGAAGCCGCCGACCATCTGCACGAATTCCATACGGCGCTGCTTTTCGGCGTCCTCGTCGGGCTCGATCGTCGAATCCGTTTCGATGTCGATCTGGAAGCCGCGAATGCTGTCGTTGCGCAACAGCTGCACCACCTCGTCGATCGTCGGCTGCTGCATCATCTGCTGGAGCTGCGACGGCATTTCGGGCGGCGCCATTTCAGGGGGCGACTGGGCCGGCTGGCCCATTTGCCCGGCGCGCGCCGCAGCCTGCTGGGCAGCCATCTGCATCTGCAGCTGAACCTGCTGCTTCTCGGCCATTGTCGGCAGCTTGATGCCGCTCACCAGCATCAAAGTTTCCGGCTGGAACTGGTCGCAGATGATTTCGCCGGCCAGGCGGATGATGTCGCGGGCAAACCTGGCAAGCTCCGACTGGCGGTCGCGGATGCGGATCGAGCCCCACTGGCTCTTGATGCGCTGCGCCGTCGCCGTCTCGGACGCCTGGGTATCGCCGCGGACGATGTCCGAAATGCCGGTGATCTGGTAGACGTCCTCGATCAGCTGCTTGCGGGCCTGGATGCAGGCGATAATGACCTTCTGCACCTCGTCGATCGGCAGCGTCACGATGGCCTTCGAGCCACCCTTGTCGGTAAAAGCCGCCCATTCCGGGATCGGCACCATCACCGCATCATTGTCAGGCCGCATCGCCTTCTCGATCGCTGGCGAGATTGCGCCGTCGCCGGAGGGATAGAACACTTTCAGGCGCAGCTGATCGGTCAGCTTGTTGACGCGTTTCGTCAGCAGGTCGATCTCGTCGCATTGCTGCTGATAATAGACATAGTCGGGCACCGGGATCAGCGAGCTGGTCGACATCGTTCCATAGGCCGGTCGCGGGCAAGGCCAGAAATGCGTCAGGTCGAGCGGCGGCTCCGACACTTCGAGCGCCACCGGCGCGCCGTCGGCGATCCAGACGGTATAGTTTTCGCTCTTGCACCAGATCTCCCAGACATGGGTCTTGTCCTCGTTCTCGGCGCGCTCGGTCTGGCTGGTGCCCTTGTTGCTGCCCGTAGCTTGCGCCTGGAGCGATGCCATGGCGTCGGGGCCGAAGCGCTTCCCCAGCTCCTCATCGGTCATCGGAACGCGCCGCGCCACCCAGGTCACATCCTTCCAACGGCGGGCCGGCGAATGCAGGAAATCCGACCAGTGCACATAGTCGATGCACACACGCTCATCGCTGATCACCTCGGGCGGAGCGCCGCCATTCTCACCTATGCCGTCGCCTGGCAAACCGCTGGGCAAACCGCTGGGCAAACCGCCGAGGAGACCCTCGGGCAAGCCACCACTGGCCGGCGGGGCGGAAGGCTGGACGCCCATGTCGAGCGGCTCGAAATCGGCCTCGTAGCGCAGCCACACCGTACCGCGGGCACAGAGCAGGAAATCGTCGCGCACCGCCCGCATGATGGAATCGATATCGGCTTCATCGCCGGTATAGGCGAGATTGCGCTCGACCAGTTCCGAAGCCATGCGCGCCACCGGCTGCGCATCCTTGAAGCGGCGCTCGACGACCGGCTGCGGCACGCGGGCATAGACGGCCGGCTGCAGCACCGAGGTATTGGCCCAAAGCATCGGAAACCGACGCTTGGCCGCACTCGTCTGGTCCGACTGCTGGTCGAGATAGATCTTCTCGATCTTGACGCAGCGGTCATGCCAGGTCTTGAAATAGCGCTGGGCGCGCTCGAGTTCCTGCTGCCAACGGGCGCCGACCTTTGCCAGGTCCCATTGCTGCCCGCCCTCTGGAACCGCCGTTTCGTCTTCCATCAAACACGCTCGCTGTAGGTCGGGGTGGAATCAACAAAGTCGTTGAAGGTCATCGTCTGGAAGGTCGGGAGGCTCTTCACTTGCGGCTTCAGCGGTTCAGGCGCCAATCCGGTGAAGATGATCGCCAGACCGCCGAAAGCGTCCGCACCGTGCGATGCCCAGTTGTGCAGGGGCTCATCGCGGAAAACGCTCAGATCCTCGTCCCAATCCTTGCGGTAGTTTCTGAGACATTTGATGCCCTGGATGCAGCCGGCCTGATCGAACTCGATCCTCGCCAGAATGCGCCGGGTGCCGTTGATGCGGTCATGGACATAGGCGCGCTCGATCTTGCGGACGGTGCCGAGACCGCGGGCCCTGACCTCTTTCAGCATGACCTCGATGCGGGTCATGCCGCCGCGTGTCCATTCCCTGACCTTGATGTCATGCGGCATGTTGTGGATGCCGTAGACATAGCCATGTTCTTCGCCGCGCCGCTCCAGCTCGTCGAGCATGCCGTCCATGCCGGTGCCGGTATGCTCGAAATAGCCGATCATCCGGACACGGCCAGGCAGCACCTGAAACAGCCAGACGCTGTTGGTATCGTCCATGCCGATGTCGGAAATGGTGTGGACGGGATAGCCTTCCACATGCGGGAAAACCCCGATGCGCTCTTCGGCATCGGCGACCGCCATCTGATCGGCGTAATAGGCGCCCTCGACGCTCGCCTCGAACGCTTCGGCCGGCGTCGAGGGATATTCGCGCTTCATGTCGCCGAGCTGGGTTTCGGCCTTCTTGACGTACCAGGCCTTCTGCCCGTCCGTCAGCGTGATGCCCTGGTCGGCCAGATTGCGGAAATATTTGACGAAAGCATCGGTGATGATCACGCCTTGTGGCGCGATCGAATATTGCGGCTCCTTCCACCAGGGAAAGAAATGGAATTTGAAGTCCAGTTCGGTCAGCTCTAGCGCCTGGCGCTGCTTGACCTGGGAATCTTCGCAGAGCGTGTAGAAATGCCCTTCCTGGCCTTCCGCCGTGCTTTCGACGAAGACCAGCTGGCCGGCCTGCACCGTATTCAGCGCGCCGGTGCGGACCTCCCTCGCCTTGTCGGGATATTTCGCGCAAAGCTTTCCATATTCGGAAATATGGAGATATTGCAGCGTTCCCGAGCGCAGCGAGGTGCCGACACGAATGCTCGAATTGTTGGCGAGCAGCAGTTCGGTCTGGTTGGCTCTGACCACAGGCACGGCGTTGCGGATACCATCCGGCAGATTGTCATAAGGGTACTTGATCTTATCCCGGAAGATCGTCTGCACGTCGCCCAGCGTATGAGCGATGGTGCCGGCCCTGATATCCCGGTTGAAGACGCAGGCATCGAGCATGAAGATCTGGATGAAGGTGGTGAGACCGAGCTGGCGGGCTTTCAGCAGCACGTTGAGATAATGCATCTGCTCGAAAAAGGTCATCTGCGTCCAGTTCATTTCGAACCTGACGCGTTTGCCCGCCTTGTCGGTGATCCAATAGAGGTTGTTCAGCCGCCAGCGCCAGTCGGAAAACTGGTCAACCGCCGTCTGGAAGTCCGCGGGTTTTGCCATTGATCACATCCAGCAACTGCGAAACCTCGCCGGTCACGCCGTGATCGAACTCGACCTTGGCGCCATATTTCTTCGGCTTCAGCTTCTCGGCGACCCATTGGCGGGTGGCGATGCGCAGCTGCGACCGCCGGATCGCCTCGCCATTTTCCTGCCAGCCGGTGGTTTCACCGGCGGCGTTCTTCTTTTCGATCCAGTCATTGCTGCGATCGTCGGCGATCTCGACCAGCTCGTCGACGAAGCCGTCTGCGAGGATCTCGCGCGCCAGGGCGTAGCGTGCCCGAAACGCCGCCTTCTCCTCGTCCGCCAGCCAGGACAGCACGGTCGATTTCGCCGGCATGTCCTCGTCCCGGCAGATCGACCGCAGGCTTTCCCTGTCGGCAATGCGCTCGCAGATCTTCTCGGCGATCGCCTGGCTGAACTTGATCGGTCTTCCCATGAGGCGCTGCCGCCGAATTCTCTAAAAAAGCGCGACGATGTTGGACGCCGTGGTCCCGGTCAGTGCCACGATGGCGGCATGAACCGGCAGGACCGTCCCGGCCGGCACGCTCCTGAAGATCACAGGATCCATGTCGCGCCGCGGCGCAATGGCAACGTCCCCCGCCGTGCCGATATAAAGCGCACGCGCACCGACGATGGCGGTATCGTTCGGCGTCACCGCGGCGGCCCGCGAGGCCGGAGCAATCGAGGCGTCCATTGCAATTCTCCTTGAAAGAGGCGAGCTTTTATCTTGAGGCGGCGTGAAGAGGTGCCACCCCGCGCGATATTGGGCGCAGGAGAGACGTCGCTCCGTCGCTTGTGGGCGAATTTGGGTTGGACAGCGACCAAGCGAATTTATTTTTGTATGTACACTTATTTGCATGACGTCGCGAATTAATGTACATACAAATGATGAAAATCACCTGGGACGAAGCAAAGAGGATCGCCAATCTTCAGAAGCATGGCTTCGATTTCGAAGACGTGTATTTCTTCGATTGGAAGAATGCCGTCATCACCACCAGCCACGCGGCCGCTTCAAGGCTATCGGCTATTATGAGGACGGAACCGCTGTCGTCGTCTATGCGCTGCTTGGCAGCGAGGCCGTTTCGATCATCAGCTTTCGCCCAGCCAGCAACACTGAAAGGAAGGTGCTTTCATGACCGCTAAATATCCCGTCAAGAAAGAATTTCAGCCCGGCAATGGCTACTCGAAAGAGGATTGGGATGCAGTCGATAGTCCCGAACTCACCGATGAGGAGCTTGCATCGGCCCGGCCGGCGGCAGAGATCCTTCCGGATGCGTTTTTCGACCATGTCGACGAGATACGCAGAGGCAGAGGCCGACCGGCGCTCGAACAGACGAAGCAGACCATCACCATCCGCCTCGATCCTGATGTGATCGCACATTACAAGTCAGGCGGAAGAGGATGGCAAAGCAGGATCAACGATGATCTGAGGAAGCTGTCCGGACTTCAGAAATGACCGGTCCGCAAGCCTTGGCAAGTAGCATGCGATCGGAGGGCGGGGCCGGCTTGATCGCCACCGCCTGTGGATTCAAATTTCGCAGCTTGGATTTACGGTAGTGATAAATGATCTGCCAGGGGGTGATCAAGGGCTAATTGTGAGTCTCGCGCCAGTTCGAAACCGAGCCTCGATCAAGTGGGCGCCAGAATGCCATTCGCTGCAGCGGCAAGTTTGGCAAAACGTCCCTCCACTCTCCGTCATCCCAGGCCTTGAGCCTGGGATCCATGCTCGCTTCTGGTGGAGACCAACGTAGATCCTCGGGTCAAGCCCGAGGACGACGGAGCAAGAGGTGGGCCGTGTGGCAAATCCGCAAGCCTTAGCCAATGGCGCATACGGCCGGAGAGCGGCGCCGACTTGGTCGACATCCCCCTGGATTCAAATCTCGCAGCCTGGATTTACGGTAGTCATAAACGACCTGCCAGAGGGTGATCAAGCGCTTCTGACCGCGACGCGCGGATAATCTACCCGACCCAATCGGCAGCCGAACGCCACCCGCTTTGCGCGCCTTCAGGTCCGGCGTATAATGAGCAAGCTGCTGATCCAACGTTGGAGAAGCTCAGTGAAAACCACGAGACTTTTTCTTTGCCTTGCCGCTTTTCTCAGCGTCACGCTCGCCGGAAACCCGGCTGATGCCGACGAACTGGTTCACTTCGAAAGCGCGCCCGTCAAGCTAAGCCCCTTTCGAATAAGCAAGGCGCGAGAACAGGGAGAAATTCTTTCCCAACCGCAGGGCACGCCGTTGCTGGGATATCTGTCCCGCCCCGGGGGTGATGGCCCCTTCCCGGCAGTCGTCCTCCTGCATGGATGCGAGGGCATGCGGTTGAGCGTCAAGGACCTTTGGCCGAAACGGCTGGTCGCATGGGGTTATGTCGTGCTGGTCGTCGATAGCTTCACCACCCGCAACATCGAGGACCCGTGTCAAAGCCATCTGCCCGATCGCGTCTTCGACGCCTATGGCGCTTTGAATTTTTTATCGAAACAAAGCTTTGTCGATATCAGGCGCGTTGCCCTGATGGGCTTTTCAACGGGCGGCACCGCGACGCTGGAGGGAACAAAAATCGAAGGCAACGAACAGCTGATGGACCGCAAATTCACCGCAGCGGTTGCCTACTATCCCCTCTGTGCGGCAACGCAGGGCGATGCGACGGTGCCGATCCTGATTTTAACCGGCGATCGAGACAATTGGAGCCCGGCCGACCGATGCCGGAAGAGGCTTGCCAAGCTGAGTGACGATAGCCCACCCATCGAGCTCAATATCTACAAGGGCACCTATCATGATTTTGACGCCCCGGAGTTCAAGGTGGGAAGGCGGGTGTTGGGTCACATCGAAAAATACAATCCGGACGCCGCAGGAAAATCCATCCGCAGCGTTCGCACATTCCTTCAAACGTACCTGACGAACTAGAGCCGGAAGTCTGTCTGCTGTAGCATCCATCCCAGGCCTCGCGCCTCAGATCCATGCCCGCTACCGCCGAGGCGCTACCGTAAAAACATGGCATTGAGACGCTGTTGCAAGACAGCAGATTCGCCGGACATTCGAACCCGGCTGAGCGCATATCGCATCGCAGGCGTGAACGGCAGCCGATGTTGTAGATGATCCAGCAATTCATCCGACATCATGTCTTCGAGCGGACCGGCGCCCAACTGGCCGAGCGCTTGCTCGTGGCCGGGCAATTCGGCTTGATCGACAATGGCGAGAACCCGCTTCAGCACGATCTCTTTCGGATCGTGCAGCAAGATCGTCGACCAATACCATTCGCCAGGATTCGCGAGATAGCCCTCTACATAGGCTTCAGCGGTAAGGGGTGGCTTTCCGTCAGCCATCATATCCGGCAGCCAGGTCTGATCTGATGCAAGTGCATTGCGTGTGAACGCGTCGACCGGTGGAGTGTCGGCGCTGCGTTTTCCCAAGCGCGGTTTGCTACGGTTTCTCATGGTCGCCTTTGGGCCTTCTGCTCCCACGGCATATCCTACGGCCGCTTGAGGACTGACGTCTCGACCCATGCATTCAACATGCCTTTCTGCGTGCCGCCATCTGCGACCACCACCGTCATCCAGGCGCTTGGGCTTTCTATCAAATAGGCTGTGCCGCTCTTTGGCCTATGCTCTTTCGTTATTGAACCCAATGAGGCAGCGGAGAGCCCAGCTTCGAAGGCCTCAAGTTCAGCATTCGAACAACGCCAGTTTTCCGGACCCGCCTTTGCCACGGCTGGGAATATATCGATCGTGCAGGAGGCAGAGAAGAGGTTTCGGTATTCCTGATAATGCAATGCGAACCGTAACCCACTCGGCATGGTGTAAAGCTCACTGCCGGTTCGAGGCTCAGAGATGGGGTTGACCGGCGAAGAAAGCGCTTCAACCGCCCAATCGCCGTGGTCGGCACCACTGTGTAGGGCAGCCAGGCTTCGACCATTCAACACGCAGAGCTTCAAGGTGTCGTCGAGAGGGCACACAGCGCCCGCCTCGCCGCTCAGGAGGACCGCAACCACCAAAGCTGCAAAGAAACGCACGCGACTACTCCCCCAATCAACGCCTTCAACCCTGTCGGCACCGTAGTTCAGATGCGAGAGAAAGCAAGGCAGGGGCCGGCGTCAGTCTCTGCTCACCATTGGGAAAGGCGGACTCTTCAGCACTGCGCCATAAGTGCTCATTGCAGCATTCGGTATATCGCCTATTCTGCGCCCCACGTGATCCCTCGGCATCTGAAGGCATAGGATGATGCGTATCTTTATTTTGCTGATCGGTTTTCCGGGCGTTGGAAAACTGACGATCGCAAGGGAGTTGCAAAGCCTGTCCTCGGCGAAAGTCATCGACAATCACTGGTTCAACAACCCGGTTCTGCGTCTCCTGGACGATGATGGAACGGGCCACCTTCCTGAAGGAATATGGGATTATACGGGACGAATTCGGCAAACCGTGTTGGATGCAATTGCCGAATACACCGGCCCTTCCGCCAACTTCATCTTCACGCATGCCGGCCGGGATGGTGATCAGCGCAGTCTTCGCACCTACCAGCAGTTCGACGATGCCGCTCAACGCTGCGGGGCTGTCCTGGTACCCGTGAGACTGCTCTGCGACGAAGATGAGCTGGCACGCCGTATCTCCATGCCCGCGCGCCGCAACGATCTGAAAGCGACCGATGCGCAAGCCTCCAGGGAGAGAAGCCGGCGGGACAAGGTTTTTGATCCGAAGCATCCCAACACCCTGGTCTTGGACGTCACATCCACGCCGCCGCCAGAGAGTGCAGCCGCAATTTGGCAGCACGCTCTAAAGTCACTTACCAACAGCATCGAGACCGCCCCGTCAAACGTTTAGTTGAATGTCCACGGAAGGCAATTCGAAGCAACCAGCTACGTGGGTGTCATGGGAGTCGATACTCAAGGCGCCGTCCGACACCTAACCCGCAGGAACTGAACATTGACACAACCCGCAGCCGATAAGGTCCGCTTCGAATTTGTTACGCAATGTCCAAGGGATGATGGCTGCGGCGTTTTCGTCTTGCAGATGTTGACGGGCAAACCCTACGACCAAATTGCCAGCATGATCGATTGGGGCGTTCAGACCAATCATTACACAACCTGGAAAGAACTGCGCGGCGTCCTGAGCGAGTTGGGCTGGCAGACTGGCGGATTACGCAAAGCGGAGAGCTGGGGCGATGTTTGCGGGGTAGCGGTAGTCCATGTCGAAGGAGACCACTTCATCCTCTATGACGCCGATAACGGCATCTTCTATGATCCTGGGCAACCAGATGGCCCCGATCTGCATAGCCGCCTCGTTCCTATGAACTACCTTGCGGTGCAATGCCCGTGGCTGGTGGAGGCCAGCTTGGATCCTCGGCTCAAGCCCGAGGAAGACGGAGGGTGAGGTCGAGACCTTCATCCCCAAACCTGCCTCCGGCGGGAGATCCTCGCCGGCTATCTCAGTCACATCCCATCGAATCAAAATACCGGATCGTGTCAGCGGTTGCGTGCCTAGCGCAGTTCACCAAGCACGACATAGGTTCTTGCGCGCAGTCCGATCTTCACAAAGCCTGCAGATTGACCGCTGGCGCAGTCGTGCGGCGCAAAACCCTTCGGCAACATCTCCTCGACCGATGAGGAAATCTCGTGCCTTGCCAAGACATCAAGCTTTTGGAACCGTTTGAACGGGGCGAGCTCGATTGTTTCCTTCCCAACGAGCACGAATGCAAAATGGCCCTCATCCGCAACGTAGTCGTTCGCGACGAGATACATGTTCACTCTGGCGGCGAACGCGTCTTTGGAAGACAGTCGGTCTTGGTAAGGCTGAAGCAGGCAAACCGCCTGAGCATCAAAGGACGATAGATCCGACAACTTCGCTGCTTGGCCAATTGGGATGTTCTTAAAAGTCGCATCACCCAAGGAGCCGGCATTGGCCGACGGCCCGTAAACAATCCATGCCAGCGACGCCAATAAACCAATAAATCTCACGAAGTTCATCCGCGCCCGTACCTCCTGCGTCGACACTCGATACAACCCTGTGTTGGCAACACAGTCAACAAGCCCCTTCGCACCCCCACCCTCCGTCATCCCAGGCCCGAGCCTGGGATCCATACCTGCGGCCGATGGCGGGGCAAGGATCATCGCGGTTTGGCGATATCCGCTTCGAATCCATAGGCTCTTTGAACGAGGGCGACGCGGATTTCATAGCGCCTATACCAGTCAGTCCGGCCCCGGCGTTGCGCCTCGACGTGATCGACAACCGCTTTCCAGGCCCGGATGCTTTCCTCGTCCCGCCAATAAGAGTTGATGATGCCGAAACCGTCGGCACGGCGGGCGCTTTCGAAACCCAAGAAGCCGGGTTGCTGCTTCGCCAGCTCCACCATCGCAGCGCCGACGTCGCCATAGCCGTCTTCGACCTCGGTTCGTTGCGATGAGAAGCAGACGACGTAATAGGGTGGCGCAGGCAAGCTAGCGATCGACATGCCAACCTCTCGTTGCTGATCCACACGGATCATTGCACCATGCGCCGTCAGGTCAATCCCTGCTGCACACCAGCTTCCAGAAGCTCTCGGCGATTTCGGTCATGCGCGCCCGCGGCCTCATCAGGACGATCTGCACGTCGACGGCCCACTCCTCAGACCCGGCGAAGGCGAGCCGGCCGCCGGGCCCTGTCTCGTCCTTTGCAAGGCTCAGCGGAATCCAGGCAACGCCCTTTGCCTCGATCGCCAGCGCCTTCAGGGCCATGGCGAGGTGTGAGGTGAACACCGTGTCGAGACGTAGCGACTGCATGCGCTGGGAAAGGTTTGCGGCCAGGATGCGCCCCATGCCGGACTTTTCTTCGAAGGCGAGAAGCGGAACGCCCGTCGCGCCGGTGAGGCTGTAAAGCGGCTCTCCGTCCTTCTTTCGGGCGCAGACCGGGACGAGCCGGTCGGCATCGAGCACGACATGGCGGTAGTTTTGCATGTCCAGCCGGATGCCGCTGTTTTCCTGGTAATGACACAGCAGGAACTGGGCCCGCCCTTCCAGCATGATCTTCTCGCATTCGTTCATATTGTCCGAGAGCAGCCGGATGGGCATGGCGGCGGCGCTGTGCCCCAACCCTTGAATCCAGGAGGGCAAAAAGATGAAGGAGAGCGCGTGGGTGGCCGCGAATGTGACGGTCGATGTCGCCGCCTTGATCTGCGCGAGATCGCGGGCGGCGCGTTCAAGCCTTGCGGTGATATCGCTCGCCGCCTCCAGCATCAGCTCTCCCGCCGGCGTCAGCTTCAGCCGGTGTGTCGAGCGATCGACCAATTCCCACCCGCACCATTCTTCCAGCGCCTTGATGCGACGTCCGAAGGCGGGCTGGGTGATGTTGCGCCGTTCCGCCGCTCTCGAGAAGTTCAGCGTTTCGGCAAGAGCCTGGAGGTCGGCGAGCCATGCGGTCTCCACGGAAGGTTTCCTTTGACGGTTGCAGTGCCATGTAAACACTGAAAAGACGGTATAGCGCCTGACAAATCAATGTTTCTTTGTGGTTCTCTGCCTGTTTGCGCAAAGTGATGATGCCGAAACGGCACTGATAGAACCCGCATCGGCATTGGACGCGCCGACCGCCGCGCATCAAAATGAAACCATCGTCATCAGCCGCCGTCGGCGAAGGGAATGGAGCCCGTCATGCGCATCATCGACATCTGCGAGGTCACGAAGCCGATCGCTTCGCCGATCCGCAACGCCTATATCGATTTCAGCAAGATGACCGCCAGCCTGGTTGCCGTCGTCACCGATGTCGTCAGGGATGGGCGCCGCGTCGTCGGATATGGCTTCAACTCCAACGGCCGCTACGGCCAGGGCGGCTTGATCCGCGAGCGCTTCAGGGACCGCATCCTCGAAGCGGCGCCGGAAAGCCTGATGAACGACGCCGGCAGCAATCTCGATCCGCACAGGGTCTGGGCGAGGATGATGACCAACGAGAAGCCCGGCGGCCACGGCGAGCGCTCGGTCGCCGTCGGCACCATCGACATGGCGGTCTGGGACGCGGTGGCCAAGATCGAGGGCAAGCCGCTGTTTCGTCTTCTCGCCGAGATGAAAGGCCGGGAGGCCAACCCGAAGGTCTTCGTCTATGCCGCCGGCGGATACTACTACCCCGGCAAGGACAACAGCGCTCTGCGGGCGGAGATGCGGAGCTATCTCGACCGCGGCTATACCGTCGTCAAGATGAAGATCGGCGGCGCGTCGATCGACGAGGACCGGGGCCGCATCGAAGCCGTGCTGGAGGAGATCGGTTCGCAGGCGCAGCTTGCGGTCGACGCCAACGGGCGCTTCGATCTGGAGACCGGCATCGCCTATGCGAAGGTGCTGCGCGACTATCCGCTGTTCTGGTACGAGGAGATCGGCGATCCGCTGGACTACGCTCTGCAGGCCGCCATCTCCGAATTTTACGACGCACCGATGGCGACCGGCGAGAACCTGTTCTCCCATCAGGATGCCCGCAACCTGCTGCGTTACGGCGGCATGCGGCCGGACCGCGATTACCTGCAGTTCGACTGCGCCCTTTCCTACGGCTTGGTCGAATATTTGCGCACACTCGACGTGCTGCGTCAGTTCGGCTGGTCGCCGTCGCGCTGCATCCCGCATGGCGGCCACCAGATGTCGCTCAACATTGCCGCCGGGCTCGGCCTCGGCGGCAACGAAAGCTATCCCGATCTGTTCCAGCCCTATGGCGGCTTCCCCGATGGCGTCGAGGTGATCGATGGCCATATCCTGATGCCCGAGCTACCGGGTATCGGCTTCGAAGGCAAGTCGGAGCTGATCAAGGTCATGCGCGAATTGGCTGAATGAAAATATGCCCGCCCTGCCACAGGATATGAAGCGAACCATCTTTGCGCCCAGCCGGCTTGATGGCAGACCAATCCGGGCGTAATCCAGAACACAGCCCCTCTCCTTCCGACACCAATCCGAGACGACCCCATGGCGCACTCCCTCAACACAGCCCCATCGCCCGCCGGCGGCCCCAATCAGCCGAAACTCGATACGGATGACATCTGGCAGGCTCGCGTCGATCTTGCCGCCTGTTTCCGGATGGCGGCGCGGCTCGGCATGGAGGAAGGGATCTGCAACCACTTCTCGGCCGTCGTTCCCGGTTACGACGACCTGTTCATCGTCAACCCTTACGGCTACGCGTTTGCCGAGCTGACGGCCTCGATGCTGCTGATCTGCGATTTTCACGGCAACGTCGTGTCGGGCAGCGGCCAGCCCGAGGCCACCGCCTTTTACATCCACGCCCGGATTCACAAGAACGTTCCCCGTGCCAGGGCGGCGTTCCACACCCATATGCCTTATGCCACCGCCCTTTCGATGACGGAGGGCGATCCGCTGATCTTTGCCGGGCAGACCGCCTTGAAATTCTACGGGCGCACGGCCGTCGACCGCAACTATAACGGCCTGGCGCTCGACGCGCGCGAGGGCGACCGGATCGCGGCTGCGATCGGCGATGCCGACATCGTCTTCATGAAGCATCACGGGGTGATGGTCTGCGCACCGAATATCGCCGAGGCCTGGGACGACCTCTATTATCTCGAGCGCGCCTGCGAGGTGCAGACGCTTGCGCTCTCGACCGGGCGCCAGGTCCTTGCCGTCGCGCCGGAGATCGCGCAAGCGGCGTATCGGCAGATGCGCGAAGGCGACCCGGAATCGGCCAGGCTGCATCTGGAGTCGGTCAAGCGCGCGCTCGATCGCAGCGAGCCCGAATACAAGCGCTGACACCGCCCGCGCAACCCCGCTGATCCCAATCGTTTTCGGCACTGACTTCACCGCCTTGTGCAAGCTTTCAAAAAGCGGTTAGCTTGAAATCGTTGGGAGTGCTCGTTCCTGCCCGGCAAGGCAGGAGAGCATTCGAGGGAAATCCCGTGGGCTGGTCCAAACCCTTAAGACTGCATCTCGGCGTCCTGGTCGTCGCATCGCTGCTGTGCACGTCGACGCCGATCATCTGGATGGCATTCAGCCACGGAAGCGACGCTGCGGTCAGCGCCGGCGCGAAGCAGATGCGCGAGATGAGCCTGCGGCTGATCGAGGGATATCGCAATACGCTGCAGGGAGGCATCGAGGCGGTCGCACTCGCATCGACCCTGCCGCAGCTTGCCTCCCCGCCGCCTCGGGATATCGACGCGAAACAGCAATTCTTTCTGGAGGTCCTGCGAAACGTCCCCAACGCGACGAGCATCTACACCGGCTATTCCGACGGCTCATACCTGCAGGCCATCAACACCGAAAGGCAGGACGTCCGCCGGACCCTCGCAACCCCGGATGGCACGGCTTTCGCGATCCGGACGATCGCCGGGAGACAGAGCGCCGACGTCATCTCGACGCTTCGCTTTCTCGACAGCCAGGCAAGAGAGATCGGCGAGCGCGACGTCGAAGTTGCATCCTTCGATCCTCGGCAACGCCCGTGGTATCAATCCGTCGTCCAGGACAGTTTGCCTGTCTCCGTCGGCCCCTATATCACCGGCACGCTCAATGTTCCGACGCTGACGATCGCCGCGCCGATGCGGAACGATGGTCAGGTGGTCGTCGGCATCAACATTCACCTGCAGACCATCAGCCGCCTGCTGGACACGCGCGAGATTTCGCCGCATGCCCGTGCTTACATCATCGATGGCAGCGGTGATCTCGTCGCGCATTCCGACCCCGATATCATGAACAGGATCATCGGATTGTGGTCGAGGACATCGGGGGGCTTTGCCGCGAGTGCAAACAGCTTCGACGCGAGCCTTAAAACCGTGGCGAGGTTGCGGCAGGATCCGGCCTTTGCCGCCGGCGGCCTGGCGCGGGTCGATTTCGATGGCGAAAGCCATCTCGTGCAGCTCGCCCCTGTCAGCGTCTCCGGCCTGTTCCAGGGAAGCGTGGCCGCAATCGTCGTGCCGCTGGAGGACCTGGTGGCCGAGGCCAATCGGCTGCTCCTGCACAATCTCCTCATCGCCAGCGCCTTCGTGATAGCAGGTGTCGCCGCATCGGTGCTGCTGTCGCGCATGGTCAGCCGCTCCCTCTATCGTCTCGCCGACGAGGCGCGCAGGATCGGCGATCTCGACATCGGCGAAAAGCCCATGTCGCATTCCTGGATATCGGAGATCAACACGCTGGCGAGCGCGCTGGCGGCCAGCCGTCATGCCATCAGTCAGTTTGCCCTCTACGTTCCGCGTGAAGTCGTCCGGCGGATCATCGATCCCGAGGCAAGAACGCTCGTCAAGGCGAAGCGGCAGGATGTGACGGTGCTGTTCACCGACATCAGAGACTTCACCACCATCTCCGAGCTCAACTCACCCGAGGATGTGGTCGATACGCTGTCGGCCTATTTCGAACTCCTGAACACCATCGCCGAGCGCCATGGCGGCACCGTCGTGCAATATCTCGGCGATTCCATTTTCGTCATGTGGAACGCCCCTGTTCCAGATGCCGGACATGCCGAAAACGGCTGCCGATGCGCGCTTGCCATGAAAGCGGCGGTGGACGGCCTGAACGAAGCCAATCGCTTGAACGGCCGCCCCGAACTCTTCACCCGCTTTGGCTTGCACACCGGCCCGGCGGTCGTCGGCAGCTTCGGCGCAATCTCGCGTCAGCAGTACACGGCCATGGGCGATACGATCAATGTCGCCTCACGCCTGGAAGGATTGAACAAGGACTTCAACACCTCGATCCTGGTCAGTGCAGCCATACACGACACTGTGGCCGACCGCTTCGAGCTTCGCCCGCTCGGCCTGGTGCAGATCAAGGGACGGGCCGAGAAGGTCGATATATGGGAGCTTGTCGGGGGTATCGGCGAATGAAGCATGGCGCGAGCCTTCAGGGCTGAAGGCGATACCGACGATGCCTGCCGCTTCCGGACTTTGGTCGACGTCGGATGGACGCTGTTCGATGCCGCTCTATCGGAGTATTTTACCCTGAGCCTGGCGGTTGGAGGGTGCAGTGTTTGTGAAACGCAGTCACAAGTTTCTGCTCTTTTTCGCGGTCGCATCCTGTCAGATGACTTTCGCGCCACGCTTGGGTGCGGCGGACGACACCGTTACAATCGACAGCGGAACTCTGAAGGGTGAGAGGTCGGGCTCAGTCGTCAGCTTCAAAGGCATTCCTTATGCGGCGCCACCGGTCGGTGATCTGAGATGGCGCAATCCCCGACCGATGAAGCCCTGGAGCGGGACGAGGGATGCCCGCGATTTCGGTCCGTCCTGCATGCAGACCGACGACCTGCCGAAGTCGGAGGATTGTTTGACGCTCAATGTCTGGACACCCGCCAAGCGCTCCAAAACACCCCTCCCGGTGATGGTCTGGATTTACGGCGGCGCTCTTGTTCATGGAAACACCCCTCAATATCCCGGTGGTCAGCTGGCCGCCCGCAGAGTCGTGTTCGTCAGCATGAACTACCGCATGGGGCGGCTCGGCTATTTTGCCCATCCGGCGCTGATAAAGGAATCCCCCGACGAGCCCGTCGGCAACTATGGCTACATGGATCAGCTTGCAGCCTTGAAATGGGTCCAGCAAAATATCGAAGCCTTCGGCGGCGATCCGAAGAAAGTGACGATCTTCGGCGAGTCGGCCGGTGGCGGCTCGGTGATGGCTCACATGATATCGCCGTTATCACGGGGGCTTTTCCGCGGCGCCATTCTCCAGTCACCGGGTCTCCCGACCGCGCGTGCGCAGAGCACTCCCTTGTCACCGTTGAAAGAAGCAGAGAAAACCGCGTTGGACTATGCGGCTTCTCTTGGCATCAATGGTCGCGATGCCGACGCTCTCAAGGCCCTTCGGGCGCTGCCTGCGGAAAAACTGACCGAAGGCGCATCGGCACCAGAGGTGATGGCGGGAATGTCGACAGGCAAGCCGGTCATCGGCATCTCCGGCTCGATTCTTGACGGACGGTTTTTGCTCGAAACGCCGGAAGCGGCTTTTGCGGCAGGCCGTCAAGCGCCGGTTCCGGTCATCGTCGGGGCAAATAGTCGTGATCTCGGTATCGGTGAGGCCGCGACGAAAGACGATCTCTTCGCCCTGTTCGGCAACCATGCGGCCGAAGCCCGGACGCTCTATGATCCCACAGGCCAAGAGGCCCTCGATGAGTTGACGCAACAGGTTCTGGCCGACAAAACGCTTGTCGAACCGTCTCGCCATCTCGCTGACGAGATGATCCGCGCGGGTCAACTGACGTGGTGGTATCGTTTCTCCTATGTCGCCGAGGCTCTCCGCAACGATCCGACATGGAAAGGCACTCTGCACGGCTTCGAAATTCCCTATACGCTCAACATCCCAAACGCCCTGGTGAAAGACAAGGTTACACCGGCCGACTGGGCCATGGCCACATTGGCGAGTGCCTACTGGGTTCAATTTGCAACGAGCGGTGACCCCAATGGCGGCTCATGGCCAAGATGGCCTCACCACGACCCATCCGTCGGCAGGGTCTTCGACTTCACCAATCGCGGCGCGACGTTCGGAGCCGATACGCTGAAACCCAGGCTCGACCTCTGGCAAAGATACTGGGAGGAAAAGAAATGACGGGGTTGGTGCCTGTCGCCTGGTGTGTTGCCTTCCCCATGCGGCCGCTTCCCGAACATGTGGCGACTGACGGAAGATGAGCAGACAGTCAGCGCTGCACCTGCGACCATAGCCAATCCTGAAGCTTATCCACCGCTTCCGACTTCCGGTAGCGCGGCTTCACCAGATAGAAGCCCGCCCGCGCTCTGAGCACGCCATCGAAGACCTGCCGCAGCCTGCCTGCCTCGATATCGGTCGAGACGAAGGCCCGGGTCGCCATGGCGATGCCCTGTCCGGCGATCGCGGCTTCGATCGCGTGCGATGTCTGCGAGAAGCTGATGCCGCGAAACAGCGTGGGATCGCCGCCGCCGAGGAAGCGGTCGATATATTCCGGCCAGAAATTGTGCACGTCGTGCAGCAGGGTGTGGCGCGTGAGTTCACCGGCATTGTGCGGCTCGCGGCCTGCCGGGACGAGGCCCGGATTGCAGACCGCAATGATGTCCTGCTCGAACAGCAGCTCGGCGGCAAGGCCGGGACCGAAGGGCGGCGTGCCGTAGCGGACAGCGAGATCGACGCCATCCGTCTGGAAGCTGGAGATTCGATCGGTGGCGAGGATGTGCAGGTCGTGGCCGGGATGTTTGGCGGTAAAGTCCGGCAGGCGCGGTATCAGCCATTTCGAGGCGAAGGTCGGCGTCGTGCTGACGGTCAGTTTCACCGGCTGCGGCTTCAGGTTGGCGGTGGCATTGGCAAGCAGTTCGAAGGCGCGCCTGACGTCGGCGACATAGCTGCGCCCCTCGCCCGTCAGCGCCAAGGATTTCGGCAGGCGCTCGAACAAGGTCACCCCGAGTTCCGCCTCCAGCCCGCGCACATGCTGGGCGACCGCGCCCTGCGTCACGCCGAGTTCTTCGGCGGCGAGCCGGAAGTTCAGATGCCGCGCCGCCACATCGAAGGCCCTGAGAGCGTTGAGGGATGGGAGATTGCCGATGGACATTCGATAGTTTTTCTACAGGGATATTTCAGGAAAACTGGTTCGCTCTCATTGAAGGCGCATGGTATTCGAAGGATCAAGGCCCGGCAATGGGCGTAAAATCGAGCAGGGATGGCGACGATGGCAGTAGAAAAGGTAGCGATCATCACGGCTGGCGGCAGCGGCATGGGTGCGGAGGCGGCAAGGCGGCTGGCGGCCGACGGTTTCAAGGTCGCCATCCTCTCCTCGTCCGGCAAGGGCGAGGCGCTGGCCAACGAACTTGGCGGCATCGGCGTGACCGGCTCGAACCAGTCCAACGACGACCTGAAGCGGTTGGTCGACGCCTGCATGGAAAAGTGGGGCCGGATCGACGCCCTCGTCAACAGCGCCGGTCACGGGCCCCGTGCACCGATCACCGAGATCACCGACGAACAGTGGCATACCGGCCTCGACATCTATCTGATGAATGTCATCCGTTCGGTTCGCCTGGTCACGCCGATCATGCAGGCGCAGAAGTCGGGCGCGATCGTCAATATCTCCACCGCCTGGGTGGCCGAACCGTCGGCAATGTTCCCGACCTCGGCCGTCTTCCGCGCCGGGCTTGCCGCCTACACCAAGATTTACGCCGATACCTTTGCGGGCGACGGCATTCGTATCAACAACGTGTTGCCGGGCTGGATCGACAGCTTGCCGGCGACGGAGGAGCGCCGCGACAGCGTGCCGATGAAGCGCTACGGCACCAGCGCCGAAGTGGCCGCGACGATTTCCTTCCTCGTTTCCGAAGGGGCGGGTTATATCACCGGCCAGAGCCTCAAGATTGACGGCGGCCTGACCCGGTCTGTCTGATCGGGATCGCTTTCAACGCTGGGGGAGAACAGCGATGTGCTGCTGGATCGTCAAAGACGGCGAGACAAGGAATGCCAAGGCGGAGGCGGCACGGTGACCCTCGCCGAGGTCGATGCATCGGCCTGGGCCGAACTCGAAGGCGCGACTGCCGATCCGCAGTCGGCCTTCCGCTACCTGAACCTGTGTTCGGTCGATGCCGGCGGCCGGCCGCAGGCCCGCATGGTCGTGCTGCGGCGCGCGGATGCGGCGCGGCGCATCCTGGAAATCCATACCGATGTCAGAAGCCCGAAATGGCAGGAAATATCGGCCAACCCTTCGGTCGCCATCCTCGGCTTCGGCCCGCAGTTAAAAGTGCAGCTTCGCCTTCAGGGATCGGCCGAACTCTATGGACCGGCAAGCCAACGCGCGGCCGAGGCCTGGAGCCTGCTGCCGCCATCGACACGCAGCACCTATATGGGCGGGCCGCCGGGCGACGACATCGAGGAGCGGCCTGCGAGCGACGGTACGGTCGCAGATGCCGACGGACGGGCCTTCTTCGGCGTGCTGATATTCCGGGCCGAGACGCTCGACTGGTTCCAGCTGCGCCATGCCGACAACCGGCGCGCGGTCTTTGCCTATGACAATCTCGGCGCCCTCACCTCCTCGCGCTGGGTCCACCCCTGACCCGATCGGATTTCCATCCGGCAAGCCGGGCGATCAGGCAGGGACGTAGGTCAAGCGGATCACATTCTCGTCGATCCGATCATGGGCCATAAGGCGAAGCGGCGGCCGCGGTGCGGCGAAATAGGGCGTACCGTGACCAAGCACGACGGGGTGCAGGTAGATCTGATACTCATCGATCAAGCCGAGTTCGGTCAGGCTTCGCGCCAGGTTCGGGCCGGCAACTTCGATCTCCCCGTCGCGCTCGGCCTTCAACTTGCGGATCGCGGTCTCGAGATCACCCGTAACAAGCGTGGCGTTGGGGCCGACCGGCGTCAGCGAGCGTGAGACCACCCATTTTGGCTGCTTCCGCCACGCTTGCGCGAAGGCTTGTTCGTCTGCACCCCATTCAGGCTGATCGTCGTCCCAGTAACGCATGATCTCATACATTCGGCGGCCATAGACACTGCCCGCCAGCCGCTCGGTCCCCTCGATGAAGTGGCGAAAGAGCGTCGGGCTTGGCCCAAATTCCGTATGATCGACGTAGCCGTCCAGCGACTGGTTCATTCCGAACACGAGCTTAGCCATGCCACTTCCTTTCCTTAAAGGGCACATCCGCGCATGCGGTAAAATAGCTCGACTGATTTCAAATTGCAATTGGTTTGCGATCCGCACGAACGCTCGCCTCGCTCTCAGGACGGCTATGCCCAGGGTCGGGAACCGCTGAAGCATAGCGGCGGGTTTGCAGTTGTGCCTTACGACGAAGGAGCGGCGACGTTGACGCAATGACGCGCGTGTTACTGAGCATTGGCCCGCTTGGAAATTGCTCGTGAGAACCCCGCGATCAAGTTGGCGGCTGAACCCAAATTGCGCGAAGCACTCGCGGGCCTTGGCCACCCGGCTGGCGCAGCACTGGTCGCCTCGATATGGATCGTAACAGCGAGAGCCTAAAACCTTTCTGAGTCAGTCGGACTATCCCGTGACTGCTTCGAGCCGTCGTCAATTTTGCGGGGCAGTTAAAACCACGCGCCCCCGGCGGGGTCGAAAGTCCAACACTTGCCGACCAGGCGACGTACCTCAGGCTGCACAAAACCGATGAGATTTGTGATCAAGCCAGGATCGGCTTTCATCTCCCATGACAGTTCGATACGCTGATTGCAGAGTGCAATCTCGCTGCTGTCCTTATGAGGGAAAAATTCCGCAATCTCTTGGGATTCAATCAGCACGTCGCTCTCGCTGGCCAATTGAACGTCCAGTTCAACCGGTGCACCGAATTTCAAGTGGTCCGGAGCGACCTGCCTAAGGGGTTCACGGTACTGGGCAAGCGCGGCTTGTAGCGCAGTCAAATCGTCAAAGCCGTCACGGAAAAGGATTAGCAAAGTGAGAAGTTGCATTCATGAACCTCGGTACAGAATTCGAAAATTCCAATAACGATAACGGTCTGTTTGCAGGCCGGTCAGCCGCCCTGCCGTCGACGCCGCAAGTGAATCACGGTTTACAACGCGCCCTGAGGCGAATGGTATCGACCAACTGGCCCTCCGTTCGATGCCCATAGACACCAACCATCATAATCGATGCCACAATAGTGGTGTTATCATCAATGTGATCATGCTCCGCCTGACCTTTCGATGCTTTAGGGACGGCCCGCCACCAGGGTCTCTCACGCAGAGATTTCTACGCCCGATTTCTGGGCCGGTTCGCTCGCTCTGGAAAGAATGAGTTACAGAGGCGCAGCATAATCCGAATCCTGTTTGGCGTACTCTGCAATTCATTATCAATGCCATCCCGATGTTTTTGGACTCGCCTATCGGCGTCCTCCGGAGACTTTCCAATCTCAACAAGGTCATTCTTTCCTTTTTGGTACAGAAAGTCCGCCTCTAGGGTGTGAAGGGCTTCGGCGACCGTATCACCTGTTTTCCCGTAGGTTTCGGCCAGCTTCATATGGACGGCCGTACAATAGAAGAATTGATATTTGGGAAAACGACGCTTGTGTTCTTGCGCGGTCGAAACGGTTGGCAAGATAATCAGAAATACTGCAATCAACCGAAATTTCATGTCGACTCTCGACGGACACCGGACGCGATCGATATCACATACTCAGCGCCCCGTGCCCGAACTTGTCGGTTGAACCTTAACTTTCGGTTGCGACTGATGACCGCTTCGGGGCCGATAGCGGCCCCGCGATCATCAATGACTGCGTAGCTGTGCTTTTATGCAAGAGCTTCGTCCCGGCCGGAATGCGCCAATGCCGGACATTGCCGGCATTGCAAAACCGTCTATTCTGCGACGTTGCAAAAGTCAGGAAAACAACTGTCGCTTTAATCGGGAATTTCGCGACAAAAGAGAACCTCACTATGGAATCGATTATCGCGATTGGGACCATAAAAGATGTTGAGCCGTGGGCGGAACTTCGCGTTGCGCTGTGGCCGCATCACTCGCTCGAATATCATCGCGCTGAGTTGGGCCTGGCGTTTCTTTCAGAAAGTGGAGACGCCGTCGCGTTCATCGCTCGAAATGCTGCGAATGAAGCTGTCGGGTTTGCTGAGGCCACTTTGCGACGTGATTATGTGAATGGATGCAGCAGTTCGCCCGTTCTATTCCTCGAAGGGATTTATATCAGGCCCGTTGACAGGCGAAAGGGTATCGCACGGCTGCTTTGCAATGCCGTTGCCGATTGGGGTAAGTCGCTTGGGTGTGTTGAGTTTGGCTCTGACGCGCCGATAGAGAATTCCGCCAGCCATGCGCTCCATACCGCATTAGGATTTGAGGAGACACAACGCGTCGTGTTCTTCCGAAAGCCACTGTAGGCCGGTGTTGCCCTTCCACGAGATGGTTTGCTGCACAAATCCCGACTTTTGCGACACTCCGGTCTTTCCCGCGTTCGAGGATTCTCGCCGCAAAACTCTGTCGCAAAAGTTGGCGTTTCTCAACGGATTTTTGCGACGGCCAATGACCGGCTGGGCCGGAAGCGGCCGACGCGTCGCGCTGGTTGCGGTCGGCTGCGCGCGGAACGTTGCTCAAACAAAAGCTCCGGCCAGCGGCGTCGGCCAATCAACGGCCGGCGAAACGGCGTCTCGCGGCGTCGGTGACGGGTGTATAGAGGGCGACGCGTGTGCCCTCGGGATCGGAAATCTGCGCTGTCCGATTGCCCCATGGCAGATCCTTGGGTGGGTGCACGACCGTGACCTGGTCCTTGAGCCGCGCGAATTCCGCATCGACGTCCGAGACCATGAACTCGAGAATGGCCGTCCTGTTGGCCCCTGGTTCCGCACTACCTTCGCTGAACAAGGCCACGGTTTGCGCGCTGCCTATTGCGAGGCTCGCGCCGGCGGTGACGATCTCGGCGAAGACCGGCGCAAGCCAGTCGGCGCGGCAGCCGGTCACAAGCTCATAAAAAGCCACCATGCCTGTCATATCCGAGGCAATGAGGCGGGTGGATGCGAACTTCATGATCTTCTCCTTGGGTGTGCGACGATCTCTTTCCTTGCTTTTGTGACATAGCCGTGCTGACA
Source organism: Rhizobium sp. BK112 (assembly GCF_014193215.1). NCBI lineage: Bacteria > Pseudomonadati > Pseudomonadota > Alphaproteobacteria > Hyphomicrobiales > Rhizobiaceae > Rhizobium > Rhizobium sp. BK112. The sequence goes on along the minus strand of NZ_JACHYZ010000002.1, from coordinate 560,523 downwards.
GCGTTGTGGCAGCAGGAGTCATCAGGCATGCGAAAAGCGGAGCGGCTTTTTCAGATCATCCAGATTCTTCGACGGTCGAGCCGCCCGGTGACCTCGTCCGAGCTTGCGGATGAACTTGAGGTCGCGCGGCGAACCGTCTACCGCGATATCGCACACCTGATGGCCCAGCGTGTTCCGATCGAGGGCGAAGCGGGATTCGGCTACGTCCTCGATCCCAGATATGACATGCCGCCGCTCATGCTGACGCCTGACGAGATCGAGGCCGTCGTGCTCGGCGTTCAAATGGTGGCAAGGTTGAATGACGCGGCCATGCGGAATGCCGCCGGCGATGTGATGGCCAAGATCACATCGGTCATGCCGCAGGACCTTCTTCCCTATATTGCCCAACCCGCCGTCGGCATCAAACCGGATGATGTCGGCGGCGATGCGACACGCGATACGCGTCCGCTCAGGTTGGCGATCAGGGAAGGCCGCAAGCTTGAGCTCACCTATCGCGCGGCGGATGGGACGATCACCAGCCGCATCGTCTGGCCTGTGCTTCTCGGCTATGCCGACGCGCACAGCCTGTTGATCGCCTGGTGCCAATCAAAACAAGCCTTCCGTCATTTCCGCACCGAACGGATCCTCAAAGTCGAGATTCTCGATGAATCCATAGGCATGTCCCGGAGCAAGCTGAGGCAGCAATGGCAGCAGTGGCGCGATGCCGAAATGCGGAAATCCCGTGGGGCGCAGTGATCGTTGCACGTATCTATTCCCTTTTCCCAGTCCCCCAATTGTGTCGTTTGCGCATCACTTTCCGTAAGGTTGTAAAAACCCGCTTGGCAACGGCAATCTCATTCGCTACAAAACGGTCACCGTTTCAGATCGAACATAAGGGAGGCGTTGCATGACACCAGCAATCATCGAAACCTTCCCGTGCGGAATGTCCCGACGCTAGGTCATTTCCATTCGCGGCCCGCCTTAAGCGCGCGCCATGCGGTTTCATTTCCCTCATAGCCCAATTTGATCTGACGGGATCAGTTTGTCTCCCGTTTGGGCTGTGCCATCCAACTCTCTATTTTGAGGACCGGCCGCCGAAACGGGGCCGAGCGATTAAAATGACTCGCAAGAAGCTCGATTTCCGCGCCGATGCCTATCGCCATGTGCTCGGCTTTGTTTTTCATCATTGGCGCCATCGGCCTGTCCTGGTCGGCGCGATCATCGTGCTGGTGATCTCAAGCACGCTGGCCGAAGTCATGGTGCCGGTTTTCTCCGGCCGGATCGTCGATGCCATTGCCGGCGGCAATGCAGCCGATGGTGCGCTCCACGCCTTCGTCATCGTCGTGGCGCTCGGCCTGACCAGCGTGGCGCTGCGCTGGTTCATCTTCAACGGCATCATCCGGCTGACGCTGCGCACCATGGCCGATGTGGTCAATGACGGCTTCCACAAGGTGCAGCGGTTCTCGACCGACTGGCACGCCAACAGCTTTGCCGGTTCGACGGTGCGCAAGATCACCCGCGGCATGTGGGCGCTCGACGCGCTCAACGACCTGCTGCTGGTCGCCCTGCTGCCGTCCATCGTCATGCTGGTCGGCGCCAGCATCGTGCTCGGCAGCTATTGGCCGGTCATGGGCCTGATCGTGGCTGCCGGGTCGCTCGTCTATATCGGCGTGACCGTGGCGCTTTCCATGGGTTTCGTGTCGCCAGCGGCAAGGCTTGCCAATGCCTGGGACACCAAGCTCGGCGGCGCGCTGGCGGATGCCATCAGCTGCAATGCGGTGGTCAAGGCCTTCGGGGCCGAAAGCCGCGAAGAGCGGCGGCTGGGCCATGTGCTCGCCAGATGGGACAGCCGCACGCGGCGGACATGGAAGCGCGGCACATTGAGCGGCACGATCCAGGGCTTCATGATGGTTTCCATGCAGGCCGGCATTTTGGGAACGGGCCTGGTGATGTGGCAAAAGGGGCTGGCGACGCCTGGCGACATCACCTTCGTGCTGGCCATGTTCTTCGTTCTGCAAGGCTATCTGCGCAATGTCGGCCAGGACATCCGTAACCTGCAGCGTGCCGTCAACGACATGGAAGAGCTGGTGCTGCTCGACAAGATGCCGCTTGGCATCGAGGACAGGCCGAACGCCACGCCGATCAGGATTGGCGAGGGCGAGATCGTCTTCGATCGCGTCACCTTCCAGTATGGCGCGCATCCCACTCCGCTTTATGAGGACTTTTCGGTCGTCATCAAGCCGGGTGAGCGCGTGGGCCTGGTGGGGCATTCGGGTTCGGGCAAGACGACCTTCGTCAAGCTCATCCAGCGCCTCTTCGACGTGAAGTCGGGTTCGATCCGCATCGACGGGCAGGATATATCAGGGGTCAGGCAATCCAGCCTGCGCGGCCAGATCGCCATCGTGCAGCAGGAGCCCATCCTGTTCCACCGCACGCTGGCGGAAAACATCGCCTATTCCAGGCCGAACGCCTCGCGGCGCGAGATCGAGCAGGCGGCGAAACAGGCGAGCGCCCACGACTTCATCATGGACCTGCCCAAGGGCTATGAGACGATGGTGGGAGAACGCGGCGTCAAACTGTCGGGCGGCGAGCGGCAGCGTGTCGCCATTGCCCGGGCCTTCCTGGCCGATGCGCCGGTGCTGATTCTGGACGAGGCGACCTCGAGCCTCGACAGCGAAAGCGAAGTGCAGATCCAGCAGGCCATGGAACGGCTGATGCACGGCCGCACCACGCTTGTTATCGCCCATCGGCTGTCGACGGTCAGGGCGCTGGACCGGCTGCTGGTCTTCGACAAGGGCAAGATCGTCGAAGAGGGCGACCATCAGGCGCTGATCCGGCTCAAGGACGGCATCTATCGCCGGCTGTTCGAGCGGCAGGCGCTGGAACTGACCAAGGGCCTGGTGGCCTGAACCGAAACGCCAGGGCGATGCTCTGGCGTTTCCTTTCTGCATTGGCGTCCGCGTGCGCCATCACTGCGCACGCGGGCACTGGACGATCAGCGAAAACCGCCGCTGGCGGCCAATCGCTCACCGGTCAGCCAGCGGGCATCGTCGGAAGCGAGGAAGACCGCGACGCCGGCGATATCGTCCGGCTGGCCGGTGCGGCCGAGCGGCGTCTGGGCCACCAAAGTCTGCTCGAAATCCGAGCCGATGACGCCGGCGGTGTGCGTACCTTCGGTCTCCACGATCCCCGGGAGGATGGCGTTGACCCGGATCTTGCGCGGCCCCAGCTCCTTGGCAAGCACGCTGTTGATGCCCTCCACGGCGCCCTTCGTGCCCGTGTAGACCGAAGAGGCCGGCGGCGCCAGGCTGGTCACTACCGACGAGATGTTGATGATGCTGCCGCCCTCGCCGAGATGTTTGACCGCTGCCTGGCTGGTCAGCAGAACGCCCAGAACATTCACGTCGAAGATGCGCCGATACTGCTCCTCGGTCACCTCTTCGATCGGCGCGAATTCATAGACGCCGGAGTTGTTGACCAGCACGTCGAGCTTGCCGAACTGCTTGACCGCGGCATCGACCAGTCCCTGTGCCTGTTCGGCCTTCGAAACATCGCCCTGGACCGCGATGGCCTTGCCGCCGGCCGCGTGGATCGCCTCAACCACGGCGTCCGCTCCGGCCTTGCTCGAAGCGTAATTCACCACCACCTGTGCACCCTCTGCCGCAAGCGCCTTGGCAATCGCAGCGCCGATCCCTTTCGAGGCGCCGGTTACCACAGCAACCTTTCCCGTGAGCTTAGCCATATCGAATTCCTTTTGACTCGGACGGCCGTCGGGAGTGGCGGCCTTGTTCCGTAGTTCAGAAATTCGGAACTGTTGATCTTGATGTCAAGTGTGGCTATATAAAATTTATGAGACCGCTCTTTCACCCAGCATTAGAGGACATCCGGCCTGAAGCGATTCTCTATGCGCTTTCCGATCCGGAGCGCGCCGCAATTTTCGCGCAGCTTGCCGGTGCTGCCTGCGGCAGGACGTGTTCTGCCTTCGCGGAGTTCGGGGAGCGCGTCATCCCGAAGTCGTCGCTGTCGAACCATTTCAAGGTATTGCGGGAGTCCGGGCTGATTCTGAGCGAACGCCAGGGTGTGGAGATGCGCAATCAAACCCGCTGCGCAGAACTCGACGAACGCTTCCCGGGCCTGATCAAGGCCATTCTGACCGCTTACGGACAGATTCCCGGGCAGTTGAAGGGGCTTACGCCCCCTCAATAGTCGGCATTGCCGCCCGGTCAGAGGACCGAGACGTTTTCAGCCTTGGACTTTCCAGTCTTGCGGTCCTGTCCGACCTCGAAGCTGACCTTATCGCCTTCGCGGAGCGAACCGCCGCGTTGCAAGGCAGACACGTGAACAAACACATCCTGTCCGCCGCCCTCAGGCGTGATGAAGCCGAAGCCCTTGTCGTCGTTGAAGAATTTAACCGTACCCGTTGGCATAAGAGCCTCCTATTTCGTTCGTCCGGATTGCGAAGCGGACGCTACAGCGCCAGCGCTCGACTATCAATGGCGCGCGTGCAGATCACTGCTATCTGGGCTTCGATTGTGCCGATGATTGTGACCGCGCGTTCTTCTATAAGCCGACCGGCTGCACCAGCCCGAAAGGGCGACATGCATTAAGCCTTGCCCAGATGCTTCGGCCAGAATTGCTGATGAATTTCGGCGGCTTCGTCTTCGAGGTCCGTCGGGCCAATCACGGTGACGGTGCGCGCGCCGGTTTGCAACACCGCCCGGCTCGGCACGTTCAACCCGATCCCGGCGATCTCGCCAAGCCGTGTTTCCGAGCACGCAAACACCATGCGCCCGATGCCCGACCAGTAAATCGCCCCGGAGCACATCGCGCAGGGCTCCGTGCTGGTGTAGAGCGTGCACTCACCGAGAAAAGCAGAATCGTAGTGCCGTGCGGCCAGTTTAACCAGGTTCATCTCGGCGTGGTTCGTCATATCGTGGCCGGTGAAGACGCTGTTTTCGGCGCGCAGGATGACTTCGCCGTCCTTCACCAGCACCGAGCCAAATGGTTCGTCGCCGCCTTCCATCGCGGATTTCGAGAGCGCAATTGCCTCGCGTAAAAACGGCTCGTGGTTTTCCATCAGAGTCCCCCAGCTAGAGCGGGATGATCTTGTCTTGAATCGGTGGGATTTCCAAGGCTGCAAATCCGATTCAGGTCGGCGATCTCTAACCACAACCGTCAGCTTCTCTTATCTCGTCGCTGCGGCACTCACGCCGACATATCCTCGTTCCAGCGGCGTTGCATCTCCTCGGGCGTGACCTGCTCGATGGTTTGCGACAACATCCAGCGATGACCGAAGGGATCAAGCACCTGCGCCACCCGCTCGCCAAAACTCTGGTCGGTCGCCGGGCGCAACATCGTCGCCCCGGCCGACAGCGCCTGCGCCAGTGCGGCGTCGGTCGACACCGTGTCCATGTGGAAGGTCACCGGCGAGCCTCCGACGGTATCGGGAGACAGGGCGCCGAAGTCCGGATATTCGTCTGCCAGCATCATCAGCGTCTCTCCGAAACGCAGCTCGGCATGGCCGATTCGTCCGTCCGAAGGATCGGTCATGCGAAAGACTTCCGTGGCGCCGAAAGCCTCCTTGTAGAAGTCGATGGCCCGTGCCGCATCCTTGACGATGAAGTAGGCGCTCACTTTTCGGGCAAAACTCGGCATGGATGATCCTCCTTGACTGGGTTCTTTATTAACGTTACGTATCGTAATGATATGAGTCAAGAGCGTAACGCAACACCGAAAAAACGAGGGCGGCCGCCAAGCGCTGCCGCGCAGAGGCGTGCCCTGGAGGCCGCCCATGAAATCCTGATGGCCGAAGGTTTTGGCCGCATGACGATCGAAGCGGTGGCGGCGCGGTCCGGTGTCGGCAAGCCGACGATCTATCGCTCCTGGGCCAACGCGCAGGAACTGGCGATGGCCGCTCTTCTGGTCAACCGCCTACCGGAAACGGAGGTTGGAGGGGCCACGGCGCAGGCGGCTCTCGGCGCCCAGATGAGCGGACTGGTGACGGCCTTTGCAAGCACGCGCGGGCGGCAGATCACCATGGCACTTGCGGCCGCCGATCCGGAAAGCGAATTCACCAAGGCCTTCCGCAATCGGGTGATCCTGTCGAGCCGCAACGCCGGTCGTGTCATCCTGGAGCAGGCTCTGGCTCGCGGAGAGATCGTGGCGCCGCCTGATATGGAGGCGCTGCTCGACATGATCTACGGACCGGTCTTCTTCCGGCTGCTGGTCGGCCATCGCCCGGTCTCGCCGGAGTTCGGCGATGCGATCGTCAGGACTGCGTTGCGGGCCGTTACACCGTCGGGCGCATGAATCCTCACGTCGCCATCGGCGGCGCCGGTATCCCGCCTGCCCGCTGACCGCCGCTGCGCAGGCGGCCGATCCCATGGCCTAGCCGCGATCGTCACCCGGCTCGCCGAGGTGGCGCTGGACCCACTTGATCTCTTCCGAGGCGGTGCGCCCGAAATGCCGTTTGAAGTCGCGGCTGAACTGCGCCGGGCTGGCGTAGCCGACCGAAGCCGCGACCTCGGCGATCGTTCTCGTCCGGCGCGCGATCATCAATCTTGCTTCGTGAAGCCGCATCGCTTTGACATATTGCATTGGACTGTTGCCGGTCAGATCCTTGAAATGGACATGGTAGGAGGGAACGCTCATGCCCACCTCTCTTGCCAGATCGGTGACGGCAATCTCCAGGCCATAGTTTTTCCGCAACCAGGCCAGGCTCCGGATGATCTTTCCGGATCTGCCTTTCTGCTGGAGGGCGGCGATCATCGCGCCGCCTTGCGGACCGACCAGGACCCGGTAGTGCAGTTCGCGCAGAAGGCCGGCGCCAAGCACGGCAATCTCAACGCTGCTGCGTAGCGCCGTCAGCAGGCGCAGCAGGACGTCCTCGATATCGCCATCCATCCTGCTCGACACCAGGCTTCTCGGCTCGTCACCCGGCAGTTCGGCATGCTGTTCCACCTGCAGCGCGATCTCGGCTGCCATCTGCATATCGAACTCGACGTAGACCGCCAGCAATGGCCGCTCGGGACTGGCCGTGGACGTCATCCGAAACGGGACAGGCAGCGACACCGCCAGATAATGCTCCTCGTCATAGAGGAAGACCTCGCCTTCGAGCATGCCCTGCTTGCTGCCCTGCAAGACGAAAACCGCGCCGGGCTTATAGAGCACCGGGATGTCGTGGAGCACGGCTTCGGTGCGCAAGATGCGGACGGAATTGAGCGCGGTCGGATTGTATCCGTGACGCGGCGCGAGACTTCCGGCCAGCGCGACGATCTCTCGCCGCTTCGATCGGTCGCGATCGCTAGGCATAGGATTTGGCAACATCTTCAGAGAATCCGCAATCGAAGCACCGGGTTCTTCATACTATTTGTCAAATCCCACCCTCAATCAAGGAATGTTTGCCGATGTCACGAAAGACCTTTTTCATCACCGGATCGAATTCCGGCTTCGGGCTGGCCATCGCGTCTGCGGCTCTTCAGGCCGGCCACAGGGTGATCGGCACGATGCGCTCGCAAGCCTCGCGCACAGCGCTCGCCAAAACCCTGCCTGGCCTGCGGCCGGTCCTCTGCGACGTCACCGCGTTCGACCGTATCGATGATGTCGTCCGGCAGGCGGAGGAGGAGCATGGGCCCGTCGACGTGCTGATCAACAATGCCGGCTACGGCCATGAGGGCGTGCTCGAGGAGTCGCCGGTCGAAGAGATGCGGCGGCAGTTCGACGTGAACGTGTTCGGCGCCGTCGCCGTTGCCAAGGCATTTCTGCCACGGTTTCGCGCGCGACGCCGCGGGTTCATCGTCAACGTCACCTCGATGGGCGGCATGATCACCATGCCCGGCATCGCTTATTATTGCGGCAGCAAATTTGCGCTTCAAGGCATATCGGAGGTGATGCGTGCGGAAATGGCTCCGTTCGGCGTCCATGTGACGACCCTTTGCCCCGGCTCCTTCCGGACGGACTGGGCCGGACGATCGATGGTGCGCACAGCGCGGTCCATCGCCGACTATGACGCCCTTTTCGATCCGATACGCCAGGCGCGACAGGCCGTCAGCGGCAAGCAGCTCGGCGACCCCGCCAAACTGGCGGCGGCGGTGCTGGAGCTGGTCGAATCCGATAATCCGCCGCCGCAGCTTCTGCTCGGCAGCGACGCCCTCAGCCACGTGTCGGACAGAATCGCTCGCCTGCAGCAGGAGATCGAGGCGTGGAAATCCCTCACCGTCTCGACCGACGGCTGAGGGCAGAGGCTTTGCTTTCCGCTTCAACGCGGGATCATCAGCCAGCTTCAGTGGATGATTTTCCCGGCCGCCTCCAGCTTCCGCCTGAGCGCCTGTTCCTGTTCGAATGTCTTGTGCGGGAAATGTTCCCAACACCACCAGCGCGTCGGCACGGCCGGGGATGGGCTGTGGCCCCAGCCTCCCCATTCCTTGCAGCGTGTGCCGTCGGCAAGCCGGTGCTCGCAATAATGCTCGACGATCTCATTGGCGCCGGGCGCGCTCGAATGGCCTTCAATGCTCATGGCTGCGCCATCCTTGATTTCCCGCTCTTGATGCTCTCATAGATCATCTCCAGCCGCCTCGAGGCGACATAGGCGCTGTCCTCGTATCCGGCCGATGGCCAATCCAATCGATGGCTGCCGTCAGCCGCCACGATCCAGAACCAGCGATTATCGATCCCTCCGCCTGCCTGTGACCGGAATATCCTTCCGATCTGGGTATCGCCGTCAAAAGCGACGTAATCGTCGCCGGCTTTCTCCTTCCAGGCGTGCCGCCACTTGTACTTGATTTCTCGGCCACTGACATGTTCCCACGATTTCCATGTGATTTGTTCTGGCATGCGTCGTCCTGTCCTCTCGCGAGGTATCTCTTTGACCGCATCGTTGATGGATGGCTCTCGCCCGAGCCGGTGAATTCAGATCAGCGTCGGTTCCGGATCGGGGTCGATCGGATCGATGATGTCAGCCGTGTCATTCTTGGGCGAGCCCACATTGCGGCCGATCGGCCACATGGTCATCAGCTCCGCCGGGAACGGTTTCATCAGGTCGTTCGGGTCAGGCTCCGGCGACAGCCAGCGCTCGTAATCCTCGCGGTGCAGGACGACCGGCATGCGGTCATGGATCTGCGCCATCATCGCATTCGGCTCACAGGTCACGATCGCAAAGTTCCGGATCTCGATGCCGGCAGGATCTTTCCATATCTCCCAGATGCCGGCGAGCGCGAAGGGCGAGCCGTCGGCCATGGCGATCGCATAGGGCTGCTTGTTCTTGCCCGTGCCGAAGATATCCTTCCATTCGAAGAAACCGTTGATCGGCACCAGACATCGCCGCGATCTGTAAGCCGAGCGGAACAGGCCGTTGGTTGCAATGCCCTCGCAGCGCGCATTGATCGGCGGCGGCCGGCCACCCGGCTTCATCCATGCCGGCATCAGCCCCCAGCGCGCCGAGGCGAACACCGGCCCCATGACATCCGGCTCGCGGACCATGTCGCGAATGATGATCGGGTAATCCAGCGTCGGCGCGCCGTTATAGCGCGGAAATCGGTTCCCGAGCGCATCGATCGCGCCTCGCTCTGCGAAGGCGAAATTGCGCACCAGTTCCTCAAGCGATGTCTTGATGTAGACGCGGCCGCACATCCAGAACTCCATTCCGCATATTAGATGTTCTGATTATGTTCTGGGTGTTGGAGGCGAGTCAAGACCGGTCGCTACAACCGACGCCGCCAACGCTTTTCGCCCGTATCAAGGCGAAGCCTGTCGAGTTTCGACCAAGGGTGATGGCAGAAATTCCGCCCTCGGCTTGACAGCCTTCCTACTGGAAGGTAGATAAAAGCCATGAGCAACCTTTTGACGACGTCCGACGAGATCCTGGCTTCCGCCCGCGCACTGATCATGACCGGAGGCTATAACGGCTTCAGCTATGCCGATATCGCTGCCGTCGTCGGGATTCGCAAGGCCAGCATCCATCACCATTTTCCGAGCAAAACCGACCTGGTGCGCACGCTTGTCGTGCGATATCGCGAAGATGCCGAAGCGGGTATCGCCGGCCTCGAGCAGCAGGTGCGGGATCCGCTGGCGCTTCTCCAGGCCTATGCCGGCCACTGGGCCCAGTGCATCGAGGACGCCAGCAGGCCTTTTTGCGTCTGCGCCCTGCTGGCGAGCGAACTGCCGGCGCTGCCGCCGGAGGTCGCGGCCGAGGTCAAGGCGTTTTTCCGCTTTGCTTCGACATGGCTGACCTCGGTGATGGAACGAGGTTTGAAGGACGGGAGCTTGAGACTGTCGAGCGAACCGCGCGTCGAGGCTGAGGCCTTCATGGCCTCCGTCCATGGCGCCATGCTGTCAGCCCGGGCTTATGGGGCTCCGGAGATCTTCGCCACCATTCTGGCGCCCACCTTGCAGCGCCTGTCTCCGACCGCCACTCGATAAGATCTCCGGCGACATAAGCCCGGAGCGACTCCTATGACCAGTGAAACTACCAACTAGTAGGAAGACAAAATGACCAGAGCTATTCTCCCCGCCAATGATCAAACCACCATCGCATCTGGCGATCGGGAACAGTGGCTGACGCGCTACTATGTCTCGCGCGCAGCCTTTTCCGCAATCTGGGTGGCGGCGGCTTTGACGGTCGGGCGCCAGTCGCCTGCCCTCGCGGCGGGTTTGCTGATCCTCTATCCGGCCTGGGATGCCGCCGCCAACCTGGTCGACGCAGCCCGCAATGGCGGCCTGGCAAACAACCGCAGCCAGGCGGTCAACGTCATCGTCAGCGCGGTGACGACAGCTGCCGTGATCGTCGCGCTGACGATGAGCATGAACTGGGTTCTCGGCGTCTTTGGCCTGTGGGCCATCTTTTCCGGGCTGCTGCAGCTTACAACCGCGATCCGGCGCTGGAAGACCGATGGCGGCCAGTGGGCCATGGTCCTCAGCGGCGGTCAATCCGCGGTGGCGGGCGCCTTCTTCATCGCCCAGGCACGCATGCCGGAACCGCCGTCCATTGCCAATATCGCCGGATATGCCGGCCTCGGCGCCTTCTACTTCCTGGTTTCGGCCGTCTGGCGGAGCGTCACGCAGATGCGGCGGAAGCGGGCCTGAGCCGCCATGCCCGCTGCCGATGGCGGCGAGAGTCCATCCTCGGGACAGGCCCTGGGAAGACAGAGCGCGGGGTGAACGTCCGTGTCGTTCACACCTGCGCCCCGCCGTTATTCCAGAATGACGACGGCTTCGACCTCGAAGAGCATGGGGTCGATCGCCAGCTTGGGAACGGGGATCAGCGTCTGCGCCGGCAGGGTTTCGCCGAACATGTCCTTGACGTTCCTGGTCAACACCTCAAGCTTGGACATGTCGTGATCGACCACGAAAACCGTGAGCTTGGCGACCTGATCCGGCCTGGCGCCGAGCCCCTCGAGAGCGGTGCGCAGATTTGCGTAAGCCTGCTTCACCTGGACGGCGAAGTCGGGCGATAAGGCCCCCGTCCCGTCCTGGCCGCCCTGCCCGGAGATATAGGCGAGCCTGGCGTCGCGGGGCACGATCACCGCCGTGCTGTAGCCATTCGGCGTCGGGTCGTAGAGGTTTTTCGGATTGACGATCTCAAGCTTGAGATCCTTCGCATTGGCTGTCGTCGCTGTGGGAATTGCCATGGTCATGATGATGAACCCTCCGATAAGCAGATGATTGATTGCGCGTGACATGATTTTTCTTTCGGGATCTGGGGATTGCGAGGAACGACCATCGCGGCCAGCAGGATTGAATGACTCGTACAATGTACGATTCAATGTCATCGTACGCTGTACGAGTCAATCGGTCAGGATCGACATTCCTGGCATTGTCGGTTTAGATCGGCGTTCTGATCACTAGGGAAAACGGATGGCAGCCAAACGCAGCGGCGCTGAGAGCAAACAGTCTCGACGGACGGTCGCCTCACCCCGGCAGGGGCCGGAGCCGCGCGGCGAAGCGCCCCTCTCGCTGGAACGGATCGTGGCGAGCGCGGTGGAACTGCTGGACGCCGAAGGCCTCGACGGCTTGAAGATGCGCCGGCTCGCCGATCGCCTCGGCGCGGGCGCGATGAGCCTCTATTGGCACGTCGGCAACAAGGAGGCGGTCTTCGATCTGGCGCTCGACGCGGTGCTCGAATATCGCCGGCCGCCTGAAATCGTCGCGCCCCAGGACTGGCGCGGGGAAATCATCCATATGCTCGAAGACTGGCGCGCCGGCATGCTGCGCCATCCCTGGTCGGCATCGCTTTTGCCGCGCCGGGCGCTCGGCCCGAACATCCTCAGCCGCCTGGAACTGCTGGGCAAGACCCTGTCCAAAGCCGGTGTCGCCGACGCGGATTTGAACGTCGCGATATGGTCGCTCTGGAACTATGTGATCGGCGCCACCATCACCCGGGCGAACTTCGAGCTCTCGGACGACGACAGGGCCGCCGCGCAGCAGCGCCTGACGGATCTCAGCCAACACTATCCGACAATCGAACGTTCCCGCCTGCTGCTCGACAATGATTGGGACGGCGCCTTCCGCAAAGGCCTCGATTTCCTGCTCGACGGCCTGGCTCCGAGACAATGAGCATTCGTCATCATCACCGCCGGATCCAGTCGGCGGAAGCGCGCAGGCACCCATCACCGGGTCATGTCGATTGCGGGCCTGCAACGGCAACTCTCGACCTCCTACGGCGGTAAAGTCAAACTTCGTACCGGCTTCGCTCAGCTTTGCCAGACCCCAAAGGCCGGCCTCGGGACCGGCCCCGGCACGGCCGTCACAATCAACCACCGGGAAAGCGCCGGTTTGCGAACCGACATTTCTACGGCCGCGTAGGAACCGATTGGCTTCCCAAGCGCTACACTAGCGGAGCCCCACGAGGTTCACACTCCAATTTGGCCGAGTGAGCGATGAAAAATGGCAAGGCGGTCGTCCTGGTCGTCGAAGACAGCACGATCATTCGGATGGGTGCCGTCGATCTGGTGCTCTCTGCGGGATACGAAGCGCTGGAGGCGCGTGATGCGGACGAGGCAATTCGCATCCTTGAGTCGCGAAACGATGTCGATCTGGTCTTCACCGATGTTCAGATGCCCGGCACGATGGATGGCATCAAGCTATCTCATTACATCAGGGATCGGTGGCCGCCCGTCAGGTTGATTGTTGCATCCGGCGAAGCCATCCTCGAAGAAAGCAGCCTCCCCACCGGCAGCCGGTTTTTCTCCAAACCCTACGACAGCCACGCGATTACCGATGCAATGGCCCATCTGCTGTCGATCGGGAATAATGAGTGGATAAATTAAGTGTTTTCTCCCCCACAAGCCATTGTGGGCGCGTTGTCGAAGACGCCGAAGTCCGCAGCGATGTTGAAAACATCACCGCGCGAACCGCAAAGTCGATCGTAGCTCTCGCCCACGACCTGTCGGTGTTTTTGTGGGCGCATATATCCTTTGGCCGGGGGAAGCGCATTTCCTCAGGAATTTCCTCAGGACGTGGGAGACCGAGCAATTTGTCGATCGTCTCTTCTGAATTCAGTCACGGTCGGTCGCTGCGACGCAATTCGCGGGGCGCGCTATGACACGGGACTGCCACAGCCTCAAGCCGCGCGTGAGCGCGACCCGAGAGCGTGATGAAGGCGGCCGGGCGGGCCGCCTCGGCTCCATCAGGCCGTACGTCTGACCATTCTGGCAACGGCGATCAGGATGCAGGCTCCGATGAAGCCCGCGATCAGATAACCCAGCCAGCCGCCCAGGGCGACGCCGAAGAGCGACAGGATAAAGTTGGCGACGATGGCGCCGACAATACCGAGTATGATGTTCATGAGCACGCCCATGTTGCTCTTCATGAGCAATTCGGCGAGCCAGCCGGCAATGCCGCCGATGATGATTGCGGCGATCCAGCCGATACCTGCATTTTCCATAGCAATTCCCCATTGTGAAATACGCCGGCTATCGCGTCTCGCAGGTCGAGCTAAACCGATTGCCAAGCGACAAGACTATAACCTTCGGCGGCGCCAGTTGGTTCCATAAGCCCCCGCCCCCAGCGGTCATGTGCGCCTCGCGATCTGATTCAGTCACCTGTCGGCCGCGGGCCAATCGTTGGAAGGTTCCTCTATCACCTCGTCGTCCGCGGGATCGGGGTCGCGCTCAAGGGCTGCGCGCAGATTGCCGATCTCCTTGATGATCGCATCGAAGACGTCCTGCTGCCTGGCCCCGGCCACAACGCAGTCGTCGACGAGATGCTCCAGCTTGGCGCGAAGCCCGACTTTCCAGTTATTTTTGCTCATGGCCTTCTCCTCCTCTGTCCGACAGTTCCCACCGCCGTTGATAGGCGGGCGGCGGCTTCCGCCTGGCGTTTCGTTGCACATCGCCGCTGTTCCTGACATCGATCGGCGGCGTCGACGATCGTCATTCATCCCGCTTTCTTGCGGACGCTTCGGCCTTTGACGTGGCGCGGCTTGTCGCCGTCGTCCAAGGAACGGCGGGAAACCATTGGCGCCCGGTTGCGTCTGAAGCCGCTCCCTCCCCCATCACCTTACCAATCCGTAAGTTGTGGCCAAGCTGTCCTCTCGGCTAAATCTCGCCATCCAGGCAAGTCGGGAACAATCGGGCTGATGCGAATCCTGCTTATCGAGGACGATACGAAGACGTCCGATTATATCGCCAAGGGCTTCTCCGAGGCAGGGCATGTCTGTGACGTGTTTGGCGACGGCCGCGACGGACTGTTTCAGGCGCAGCGCGAGGCCTATGACGTCATCGTTGTCGATCGCATGCTTCCGGGCCTCGACGGGTTGGCGATCGTCCGCTCACTCCGCGCTGCCAAGGTCGGCACACCGGCGCTGTTCCTGACGTCGATCGGCGGCGTCGACGATCGGGTCGAGGGGCTGGAGGCGGGCGGCGACGATTATCTGGTCAAACCCTTCGCCTTCTCCGAGCTTCTGGCGCGCGTCAATGCACTTGGCCGCCGCCCGCCGGTGCAGGAGCAGCGGACGGTGCTGAAGGTTGCCGATCTCGAGCTCGATCTGATCCGCCGGGAGGCCCGCCGCGCCGGGCAGATGATCGAGCTGCAGCCGCGCGAATTCACCCTGCTCGAGGTGCTGATGCGCGGCGAAGGCCGGGTCATCACCAAGACCATGCTGCTGGAACGGGTCTGGGATTTCCACTTCGATCCGAAGACCAGCGTCGTCGAGACCCATATCAGCCGGCTGAGAGCCAAGGTCGACAAGCCATTCGAGGCCCAGCTTCTGCACACCGTCCGCAACACCGGATACAGCCTGCATGCGCCTCGAACAGGATGATTTCAGGCCCATCGGCGTGAAAATCTCAAATCCTGTTCGCAATCTAAAGAGCAAGAGCATGATGTCGTCCGAAAACCGCGCACACTTTTCGGCATCATGCTCCAGCCTGCGCAGGAGCACGCCGTTCCGGCTTGCCGTCACCTTCGGCGTGCTGTTCGTCGTCGCCTTCATCTTGAGCGGCGCGATCATCTATCACATGCTGCGCCTCGGCCTTGCGCGTGATCTCGAACAGTCGCTGGGCGAGATGAATTCGCTGATCGTCTCGACCTACGAACCCAATGACACCGAGGATCTGGTCAACACGCTGAACAATTATGCGAGCTTCCAATCGACCTCCGACGGGCTTTATTCGCTGACCGATGCAGGCGGGCGCAAACTTGCCGGCAATTTCGCCGCACCCCGCATCCCGAACGGCGTCTATACCGTCACCTCCAGGGATGTCGGGCTGAAAGGGCATGAACGCTATCGGATGCAGGTGTCGACCATCGGCCCCTACAGCCTGGTGGTGGCGGAAAACTTCAACGATGTCGACGAGATGCTGCGGATCGTGCTGGTGAGCTTCGAATGGGCGGCCGCGATCGTCGTGGCGACCGCGATCGGCGGCGGCGTCTTTCTTGCCGTTCGTGCCCAGGCGCGGCTGGACAGCGTCGCCCACACGATGAACGACGTCTCGCACGGCGCGCTCGACGCCCGTATCGCCATCAGCGGCAACGGCGACGATCTCGATACGGTAGCGCTCCAGATCAATGCGGCGCTGGAACGGCTGCAGCGCTTGGTCGAGAGCATGCGGCAGGTGAGCGCCGACATCGCCCACGACCTGAAGACGCCTCTCAACCGGCTGCGCCTGACGCTCGATGCCGCAGTGGCTGGAAATGACCGGCAGGCGGATGTTTCGGCTCTGCTTGACGAAGCGAGACACGAGAGCGACCGGATCAACGCCACCTTCGAGGCGCTGCTGCGCATTTCCCAGATCGAGGCCGGCGCCCGCAAGGAGCGTTTCCAGGCGACCGACATCGATGCCGTGCTGGCCGTGATTTCCGAAGTCTATGTCGATGTCGCGGAAGATGCGCGCCAGTCCTTGACGATCGCGGAGCGCTGTCCCGCGCTCATTCGGGGCGACCGCGATCTGTTGACGCAGATGATCGCCAACCTGGTGGAAAACGCGATCAACCACTGCCCGGCCGGAACCGACATCACGGTTTCGCTCCGCCGCCAGGGCGGCCACGCAATCGTCTCGGTCGCCGATAGCGGCCCCGGCATTCCCGCCGGCGAAAGGGATAAGGTCTTCCGACGTCTCTACCGGCTCGACAAGAGCCGCACGACACCGGGAAGCGGCCTCGGGCTCAGCCTCGTCAAGGCCATCGCCGAGCTGCATTCGGCTGATATCACCATGGCGGACAATCATCCCGGCCTCATCGTTTCGATCGGCTTCCCGCTAATGCCGGGGGAGCGGTTCTGACCGCTCATCCCCGGGGGAGCGGTTCTAGCCGCTCATCCCCGGGGGAGCGGTTCTAACCGCTCATCCCCGGGGGGGCGGTTCTAGCCGCTCATCCCCGGGGGGGCGGTTCTAGCCGCTCACCCTCCAAGCCGCGAGACGGCGCAAGCGGCGCGCAAACCGGCGCATTTCAGCGGCCGTGCGATAGGGCAGGACGCTCCATGGCCGGCGGCGGCCAAGCCGGTAGGTCGACAGTCCTGCCTGTATCTGGGAACAGGGATCCGCCCTTTGGCTCACCGGCGCCGGCTCAACGAAGCAGGCGCTCAGCCCCTCATCGAACTCCAGATCGAAGGCGAGATCATAGGGCAGGCACATGGGCAGAAGCGCGCCGGCAATCCACCCGGCCGCCTTGCGATTGATCAGATAGGCGCCGGACCCCTTCTCGCGGGTGAGCGCGATGGCAAGCGAGCGCGACGCGGTCAACGGCTCCACCTTGTGCTTTTTCCCGGAACTGACGGTGGACAGACGCAGGATGTCCCAGCGCGCCTGATGCTCGAGGGCGGCGTCGATCAGCTCGGCCAGATCGTCATCGAAATCGAGATCGTCTTCCAGAATGAGCGCGAACTCGGCATCGTCGGCAAGGAAGCGCCTGGCGCATTCGACATGGCTGAGATAGCAGCCGATCTCGAAAGGGTTCGGCCGGCGGCCGTGCCGGCTGAGATAGGCCGCTTCGTCGAAGCCCGGATGCGGCAGGCTCAGTCCCGCGCCATCGACCGCCGCCACACGCTCGAAGGCAAGGCCGACGCTTGCCAGCAGGCGCTCCATTCGAAACCTGCGCAATGGCGCACGGTCGAGATTGATCAGGTAGGTGTTGACCCGCAGGCTGACCGGATGAATGGCCGGCATAAGGGTGGCAGGTGCGGCGCGCATATTCATGAGAGAGCTACCTCGACTTGGCAATGACGGCGCCAAGCCTGCGCTCCAAACCTCACGGGGACCTCGCCCGAACCATACATTTTCGTAAAGTGCGGCGGTCGAACAGCCGGGGCTGCATTCTTACGGATTGGTATAGTGCCGGCAAAGGACGCGTAAGAATGCCGCACTACCAGCTCTCGTGCGGCACGCAGCGGACGCCTCCCTTCCCGCGATCGAACCGACAACCACCGCGCCTTCGATGACGACAGCGACCACTGCGTGCCGCGCCGTTTGACCCTTGGCAACGGACTCCCGGGGATCCCGCTGAGACCGGCCCCAACCTCCGTCATTCCAGGCCTTGAGCCTGGAATCCAGGCCCGCTGCTGATGGAGGCGAGAATGTGGATCCTCGGGTCAAGCCCGAGGAGGACGGAGCGTGAGGAGACGTCTGGGCAACAGCTGGCCGATACGGCCCGGTTGTGTCGGCATCGTTTTTCGTGAAAAGTTGCGGCATGAGTGACCACGTCAAGATCGACATTCGCGCCCTGCGCAAAATTGGGTGGGATCATTGGGACCCCATCGGAATTCGTCAGCTCGACGATTCAGCCTGGCGAGACGACGCAGCCGATGAATACGACACCTATCTCCTTCAGGCCGCCAACATGATCCTGCAGGGCGCGACAGTCGAAACGGTTGCGGCCTATCTCGATGACATCATTTCCGATTCTATGGCGCTCGGACCTCCAAGCGAGGCCGTTCATCGCGCTTCCCTGCGTACGGCCGAAGCGATCTCGGCCTATTTGCAGGTCGATCGAGCACACTTCTGAGGCACAGGCATCTTCGAACAGTCTCTGAAAAGGGGAAAATCTTGGCCGAGAATGATTATGATGCGTTCGCGGCGGCTTATGATGCCGATAACGAGGTCAATGCCTGGAATGCCTATTACGAGCGGCCGGCTATTCTTGCCCTGGTTGGCGACGCCGCCGGGCTTTCCGTGCTCGATGCCGGATGCGGCGGCGGGGCGCATGCGGCAGCGCTGATCGAGCGCGGGGCTGTCGTGACCGGGATCGACGCAAGTGCCGGCATGCTTGATATCGCGCAGCGTCGCCTGGAAGGGCGCGCGCGCCTGCTGACCGCTGATCTCAACGAGCCCTTGCCATTCGAGGACAAGGCTTTCGACCTGATCCTTGCCTCGCTGGTCATGCATTATCTGCCCGACTGGTCGAGGCCGCTTTCGGAATTCAACCGGCTGCTCGCGGCAGGCGGTCGCCTGGTTTTTTCCACGCACCATCCCTTCATGGATCACGCCTCGACCGGCCGCGACAATTATTTCGAGACCTACAGCTTCGATGAGACCTGGCAGCGCGGCGGAAGGGAGATCGCCATGCGCTTCTGGCATCGGCCGCTGCACGCCATGTTCGAGGCGCTGAAGTCGGCCGGATTTCAGATCGACATCGTCAGCGAGCCCCAGCCCGACCCGCAAGCCCGCACGCTTTTTCCGCAGGCCTATCAGAGCCTGACGACCAAGCCGCGGTTCCTGTTCTTCTCGGTGGTGAAAGCGTGACGACGGGTGCTGGTACCGGGGTCTCTTGACTCTCTCGGGCGTGGTGCTCCGAGGTCGCGGAGCTGTTCCTGCCTTTGAAATAGCACCGCCGGACGGCGGCTTGCTTATCGAAGGATAAGGCTGCTTTACCGCCACTTTGCTGCCGTTCGAGGTCGATGCGAGGAACGTGCTATGTGTTAGGATGCGGCCCGAAGGCGGAATGCGACAGGCGCACTGCGAGGGGCGGTGTGATCGCACCCGAATTTGCGCGACCTAGAGCCGACGTT
Source organism: Rhizobium sp. BK112 (assembly GCF_014193215.1). Taxonomy (NCBI): domain Bacteria; kingdom Pseudomonadati; phylum Pseudomonadota; class Alphaproteobacteria; order Hyphomicrobiales; family Rhizobiaceae; genus Rhizobium; species Rhizobium sp. BK112. The sequence goes on along the minus strand of NZ_JACHYZ010000002.1, from coordinate 541,109 downwards.
CAAAGGGGAGACGAGGACGATGCCGACACCACAGCAACCCAGTCTGATAGTTCGACAGAAATCCCCACCGAACATCGAGTTTCCGTTTGCGTCGCTCTCCGATTGGCTGATCCCGACCGAGCAGTTCTTCGTGCGAAACCATTTCCCGTCGCCGGACCTCGATGCGCGAGACTGGAGATTGCGCGTTGGCGGGGCGGTGGAGCGGCCGATCGAACTTGACCTCGACAGCATCAAGGCGATGCGGAGCACGACTTTATCAGCCGTCGTCGAGTGTGCAGGGAACGGGCGCGTCTATTATGAGCCGCCGAAGGAGGGGTTGCAGTGGCAGAACGGAGCCGTCGGCAATGCCGCGTGGACAGGTGTTCTTCTGCGCGAGATTTTGGAAATGGCAGGCGTTAAGCCAACCGCATGTGAGGTTCTGCTCGCAGGCGCCGACAGCGGCGTCGTCGACACGAACAAGAAAACGGCTTCTCCCGGTCCCATCGCTTTTGCGCGCAGTTTACCGCTTGAGAAGGCCATCGCTGACAGCACGATCCTTGCCTATTCGATGAACGAGGCGCCGTTGACGCGCGATCACGGCTACCCGCTGCGCGCGGTCGTGGGTGGCTGGTTCGGCATGGCTTGGGTCAAGTGGATCACGGATATCACGGTTGTGGAGCAACCGTTCCTTGGCTACTGGCAGGCGCGCGACTATTTCCGTTGGGAGCGCAACCTCGGGGAACCCAGGCTGGTCCCCCTTGCGGAGATGGAGGTCAAAGCGCAGATCGCGCGTCCGGTCCAGGGGGCGCAGCTCATCGCCGGCCAGCCGTACCGGATTTTTGGAGCCGCCTGGAGCGGAGAGGCTCCTATCCGGCAGGTGCAGGTCTGCACCGGAGATGGCAGGGGCTGGCGCGAGGGAAGGCTCCTCGAAACAGAACGTCCCTTTGCATGGCGCTTGTGGGAGTACATGTGGACCCCTGAAGAAGTGGGGCGATATACACTGCGATGTCGCGCTGTCGATGGGGCGGGGAGCGTGCAGCCCGAGCTCCAACGTTCCGACTGCGAGAGCTACGCGGCCAATTGGATCATTCCGGTGGAGGTTACGGTCGTTCCCGAGCCACAGACGTACCAGGAGGAATTCGTGATCTGATCACCCGCTGGGGCGGAATGGCGGCTTTTGGCGCTTTGTTGCCGTGACGCTTCGACGGCAAACCCCGATGGCAGGGCTGCTTCTGTGCTTCATCTTCGAAAGCGGACGAGATCTTCCAATTCACTGTCACCCATTGACGTGAACCGGTTTCACCCCAATACGGTCAGGCCAGCCAGACAGACAACAGGAGTGCAAAGTGAGCGAACCGACCGTAGCCGATGCAACAAACCGCATTTATGAGTCGCTCCAGGCTGATAACGCCGAAATCGACGCGCATATCGCCACTCTCAAGGCGGCGTTGACGCGGGCGGGTTTAAAAGAGGCCGTATTCGACCCGGCCAGGCTCGTGCAGAATAACCGGTCTGGCAGGAAGCGAATGCAGGCCTACTTTCGGCAGCGCGGTGTCATGGTGACATTCTCAGCCTCGTGAAGCCTTCCCATCAAGGCAGACGGCTGTAATCACCTCAGCGGGCCGAGCAGCGTGACGTCGGGGCATTTGCGACACTGCGGGGCCGAACAATTCCGGCGTCAACCGCCCCTCGCCCCGCCGTAAGCCCCCTGCTCGCCCACAAGAGCAGCAGCGGCAGCGGCATCCGGCTGAGGTCTTCGGCTCGATTGGCACGGTTCTGGCGAAAACACACGCCCCGCCCTCCGTCATCCCAGGCCTTGAGCCTGGGATCCATGGCCGTGGCTGATGGAGGCCGGCGTGGATCCTCGGGTCAAGCCCGAGGAGGACGGAGGGTGGGGTGAGCTCTGCGGCAAGGACAGCGATGGCGGATGGGAGATGGGCGATTTTTTCGCCCGTTGCCCCGTCATCACCCACCTCTCGCCCCCCGCAACGCCGTCAAACCCCTGCGCAGCCACAGCAATTGCTGCGGCGGCATCTGGCGCAAATGGTCGTAGTCCATCACCGTGACGTTATAGACCGTGCTCCTGACCTGCGGTCCATCAGGGCAGCGCAGCAGGATGCCCTGCAGCGCCATCATGCGGTTGCTGGCCTTGCGGGCGCGGTCGGCGTGGGTGTCGGTCACCTCGCCTTCGTGGCCCTTGACGGCAAAGAGCGATTGCGCCCTCGGGCTCGGGGCCGGGATGCCTGTGGTCTTGTGGTAGCGGGCGATGGCCTCGGCATAGTCGTCGCCGGCCTGGCGCTGCTCGGCGGTGATCAGGCCGTCGAGGAAGATGCGGCCGAGGGTATAGCCGGCAAAGGGGCTCTTGACCGTCTCGTCGGTGACCGTCCGGCCGAAGCCATGGATGCGGCGGCGGGCCGATATCGCCACGCTGATATTCTCCTTCTCGGTTTCGAAGGGCTTGATCTTGCCGCAGGGAAAACGCTCGACATTCTCCTTGCGCGGCCGGCCGGCGCCCTTGTTGACCCGTCCTGTCTTCACCTTGGTGGCTTTGCCGCCCATGCTGATCGTCCTTTTATCGAATGATGCCGTTTCTGAGTGCCGCGGCGACCAGCGCCGTATCCTTGAAGACGCCGAGCCGCGCCTTGGCGTTTGATATGTGCGTATTCACGGTGATGTGGGAGATGCCGAGAATGGTGCCGATCTCGGCTGCTGTCTTGCCCGCCGCCATCCAGCGGATGATTTCGGTTTCGCGTGGGGTGACCTTGCTCATGGCTCTGCAGGCCCATCGATGCACGGCACGCGCGGCATCGTCACATGCGCGCCCGACATGGTCACCCGCGTCACGCGGTCGGGGTGGCGGATCGGCTGGACGGGCGGGCCCGCCTTCGGCTGCGGATGCCAGGCGTCCTGCCTCGAGGGAAACCTGTCGCGGTTGCGGGATGCCATGTTGATGACGGTGTTCTTCTTCGAGCCGAACATGACGGCGATTTCTCTGGCCGACAGCCCTTCCTTCCAGAGCTTTTCCGCCTTGACGATCTTGTCTTCCGTCCAGAATGTGATGGTCACCTCAATGCCTCCTCATGTCGTGCGGCCCTTGCAATGATCGGGTTGTCGGGGAACATCCTGGCGAGCTCCCGCTTGGCGTTGCGGCTGCCATTGGCGGCGTCGCGCAGCAGCTGCATCTTGTAGGCGGCGACCTTCGGCTGCGGCCTCTCCGGCTCGGCCTCCATGCGCGGACGGCTCTCCGCCTCGATCGCCGCCTGCTGATTGCGGCATTGCTCGGCGAAACTGGCGCAGCTCGGAGCGAAGGCGCGGTTATGATCCCGGACCTTTCCGCAGATGAAGAGTTTGGCCGCCTGCCAGACCGCCTCCAGCGGAATGCCCTCGATCGCGACGAGATAGGCGCGGATCTGCATGTCGGGATCAGTGCCTGCGGATGCCGGGAAACCCGAAAGCATCCCAGCTATGATCTTCACCGGAGAGGAAATCTCTTGCGGCATCCACTGTCGTCCTTCTCGTACTGCTGTTGATCGACCCGGCTTCCCTCGCCTTCTCCTTGAGGTACCAGTCGCATTTGATCGCCTGCCAGCCGCGGAAGATCTGCATCTCGGCGGCGCCGACCGGGTCGCCGGTCGCCAGATATTCCCGCGCCTGCATCCTCGCCGCATAAGCCGTCAGCGGCTTCTTCAGCGTGCGTTTGCGATGCTCGATGATCGCCGCTGCCAGCTCCTCCCCCAGCACCGGGCTGAGGATGTCCATGATCTCCTGGTTCATTGTGTCCTTCGCCATGCGATGTCCTTTCCCGATTGAGATGGCCGGCTTCAAACCCGCACCCGCCGTCGGCCGCCGGCGAAATTGACCGGCGTGCCCGGCTTGAGGGGGCGGCGGGGAAAGCGGCGAATCTCCGCGCCGGCATGGTCCTGCTGGGCGGTGTCGCCCTTCTCGGCGCTTCGAAGCGCGTGGATCTCGGTTTCGACAGACGGCACCGACACGCCGAGGATGGCAGCGATTTCGATATAGTCCCGGCCGGAGCGGAAGAGCTCGAGCGCGTTCATGTGGGTGCCTTGCTGCGCCGGGGCGGCCTTGAGCTGGAAGCTCATCGCTTGATCCTTCTTCGAACGCGGTTCGCCGTTCCCGCCGAAGCGGGTGCTGCCAACGCCTTTGATTTTTCACGGATGACGACCGGAGCCCGGCTCTGTTGCGGAGCAAAAGCTCCGGTCGTCTGCCAGGCCGCCGCCTGGGTCGGGCACGAGCGCGCCCGGTGGGCACGACATCGTCGCGCCCGGGATGCCGGCGTCGCCGAGGGAGGGCGACGACGCCAGCCACCGATAGCCATCAGGGAGGAGTGAGGCTGTCGGGATCGGGGATCGGAAGAGCGCCGGGGGCGATCTCCCGCAGCTCTTTCGGGCTGGTCGGCCGGCTGCAAGTCTCGCAGTGGCGCTCGATCACCTCGGCGATCGACAGCGCCTTGCCGCAATGCGGGCAGCCGGTGTAGCGGGCGGACGGGGTGGAGATGGTCACAGCGACTCCACCTCCCGGTTGGCGTTCAGCACCTGCTGCAGGGCCTTGGCGAGGAAGGGGATATCCTCGTTGCGAACTGGTATCGCGGACATCCGCCCTCCCCTTGGCCCTTGCGGCCGGTGAATGACGACGCCGGTCGGCACGACGTCCATGGCGAGCCTCTCTTGCGAGGAAATGGTGAACCTCATGGCGTCTCCTCCAGTCCGAAAGGCTGGACCGTTGTTGATGATGTCGGTGTTTGTCATAGCGATTAGGGTACAATTAATACCCGATATGTCAAGCACATTAGGGCATGACATGTACCTTAATTTAGGGTATTTTTTATATCATGTTGAAAGATCAGGAACAATTTGAACGCGAAGAACGCGCAAAGCGCCTCGTCATGGCCAGGAAGAATGCTGGCTTTGCCGGGCCGAAGGCGATCGTCGATCGGTTCGGCTGGAATGCGAATGTCTACAAGGCGCATGAATCCGGCCGCAACGGCTTCGGCATCGCCGATGCGAAGAAGTATGCCCGCGCTTTCAAGGTCAATCTCAACTGGCTGCAGTTCGGCACCGGCAACGCGCTCGATCCCGATGAGCTGCCGGTCTCCGTCGCCGATGTGCCGAAGATCTCCTGGGTCAGCGCCGGCCAGCTCAGCGAGCAGGCGCCGATCACCGACTTCTCGGAATTCCCGACGGTCGCCGCCCTCGATCTGCCCGATGGCGAATGGATCGCGCTCGAGGTCGAGGGCAATTCGATGAACAAGATCTCGCCGCCGGGCTCGATCATCTTCGTCAATCTGCGCGACAAGCGCCTGGCGCCGAATGCGCTTTATGTCGTCGCCGACGAAACGGGCGCTGCGACCTACAAGCGCTATCGCCCGAACGACAACCCGCCCTTCCAGCCCGCCTCTTACGAGGACGTGCCGCCGCCGGAATTCCAGGGCGCCGTCACCATCGTCGGCCGCGTCCGCCGATCGATCATCGAGATGTAGGGATGAGAGCGCAAGGCGCGGAAACGATGCCGCGAATCAATCAAATTCAATAGAAAAAACAGGATGATCCGCCCTTCATCGCGCGCCGGCAGAATCTGATTCTACATCGTCACGGCGGCGGTGCTTCTCCTGGCATACAGCGCGGCGCGGGAGATGTACGGCCTGTAGGATTTCGCTCCGAAGCTCGCCGATCCCCAGCCGGGATCACGAGGGATATCGGGACGACGCATCCTCTGAAGCCACAAATTGCGGAAGCTCCGGATGCCGTTCGCGCACCACTCGCGACACCGCCACCAGGATGGACCGGATGGCGGCGGGAAACATATCCGTCGGCAGCTTTTCCTCCCACGGATCGTAGAACTCGGTGATGCCAGGCCCGCCTCGATCACCTCGTCGGTGATTTCGATGTCGCTGCGCATGGCCGGCCTCCTTTTTTCTCCTAGCTTCATACTCCAACTTCAATTCTCATTCCTCTCTCTTCAGCTTAGGAGGAGAAGGTTCCTGAAGGCTGGTGAGGGAGGGTTCCGGCCAAAGCTTCCCCCTACCCCATGAGCAAAGCCCATGAAGCCGGGAGAGCATTGGCCAAGTCCTGAAGGCCGGAGCCGGGATGGGACACGTGCCAGAGGGGCCATTCGCTTCGCCCTCGTCCTGATTTTCTGACAGCGCACTTAAGGACTTTCGCTTCCCGCGCCGCTGGGCTTCGTCAGCTCGGGAGTTGCACCCGGTCGCCCAATCACTGGCGACAGACATACGCCTACGATTCGTACCTCGTCAATCCATGAGGTATTTTTTATACCTTTTTACGTTGACGCGATCGGGTATAATAAATACCTTAACCTCAGAAGCCGACCAGAGGCGCGAGAGGACAGGCGATGCAGCACATTCGCAAGATCGAGACCGAGGAAAGCAAGCGGGACGCCCGCTGGAATGCGGCGCGCACGATGGGCGACTGCCGCGCCTATATGGCCAACGAGGCCCAGCGCATGGGCGCCCTCGGCTTTGCCTTCCTGCGCCGTCCCGAACATTCGATCCGCGGCCCGTCCTGGCTGCGCGGTGCTGCGGCCAGCGTCGAGGAGCACTACCGCTATGCCCGCGAGATCATGGGCATCACCGACACCGATCAGCTTTACGCCTGAGGGGAACGGAGATGTCTGCCGCCAATCCCACATCCGAACCATCGACCGAGCGCCCTTCCCGTCCCGCCGCCCGACGGGCCGGAGCAACCGAAAAGACCGGCGCCACGGCCCGTTTCACCGCCGGGGCGCCCGATCTCCTGGAGGCGCTGGTGGAGGCCGAACGCTTTTTCGACGGCAGCGACGATCACGGCTGCCCGCTTCACCAGAAAATCCTCGCCGCCATCGATACGGTGAAAGGCGGCGCATCATGAGCGATTGCCTGATCAAGGCCTTTTCCGGCTGCGCCTGCCCGCCCGGCGACTGCGCGCAAAAGCCCGTCACCCCGGCGCCGCTCAGCTTCGTCTCGTGGCGGACCCAGGCGATCGCCTGCCTCGCCTTCGGTTTCCTCGCGGCGATCATCTCGGCCGGCTGGATGGAGACACAGTTCAAAACCCGGGATCTGCGATACCAGGAGCATGTGTCATGGAAATTAGCCAGGGCTCTTGCCGACACCGCCGATCAGGAGCTGAACTTGATGTCGCTCGCCTTCGCCGCGGTAATGAATGCCCGCCGCACCTGCTCGGGCCCGGCGGCATCATTGAACACGTCAAGCACAAGACGTTCGGCAGCCTTCGCCGCCGGCGTCTGCTCGGGCCAGTCATTCAGCAAAGTGTTGCCGGCCTGAACAACATTATAGACCGTCCTCACCTTGCCATTGATGGTGATCTTCACCGGCTTGAACCGTCGTCGCCTGCTCATGATGCATCCCCCTCACGCTGGAAATACGCGACTCAACGAATCACAGCGGGACTCGTTCCGGTTGAGATGATTCTTCGTTCGCCAGCCGGGCGCCGAGCCCGATGTCCTCCGTCTGCATGACAGGGCCTGGCTCGGATGCGTGCGAGAATGCGGCAGATGAAGCCCGAACCGGGAGGCAACACAATGGACCTTCAGAGTCTCGTCGCCGCGCACATGCCAAACCGCCGCCGGCCCACGCCGATGGGCGCCGCGGCCGAGGACCGATACTACCGAAATCAGATCACCCTGCCGTGCCTGAGGCTTCGGCTACTCGGGCTGACTGCCGCGACCGCCGGCCTGACGCTGCTGCTGGCCGGCGTCATCCACACATGAGGTGCCGTCATGCTCCGACAGAGCGATCATGCTATGCTGCGATCCGTTGTGGGGGACCGCGCGATGGACGACAGCGAGGCTGACCGGGCGGCGATCATGGCCGTGATCCGCGCCGAAACCGAGGCCTGGCTGCAGCGGGACTTCGAGGCGCTGGCGAGCCACTGGGTGCAGTCGCCGCAGACCCGGCGGATGGAATATTTCGCCTCGCTCGGCGTCCGGGTGGACGAAGGCTGGGACCCGATCGCCGCGCGGATCAGGAAGATCGTCGAGCGATTCCCGGAGAAATATGCCTTTTCGGAGCGCGTCCGCTGGGAAAAGGTCAACATCGTCGTCGACGGCAACATGGCCTGGATGACCTTCGATCAGATCGGCAGCGACACCGGCGAAGATCGCAAGCGCCAGCTGCGGATCCTCCAGCGGATCGACGGCGCCTGGAAGATCGGCTGCATGGTGATGATGGAGAGCAGCGTCGAGGAGGCGAACTGCCCGCTGATCGAGGTCGACACGGATGCCAGGATCCTCTGGACGAACCGGCTGGCGCGGGAGCGGATGCACGGCCATCCCGGGCTCGTCGCCGCCGCCGGCCGCCTGCGTGCCCGGCAGCGCGAACACGACGCAGCACTGCGGGAGGCGGTGCGCCTGGCGTTCCGCGAGCTGCAGAGCCAGAGGCCGCTGAACATCGCGCCGAAGCAGGCCTGGGCGGTGGCGCTTGGCGAAGACGCGGCCGGGATTCCGCTCCACTGCTGGGTTCTGCTCGAGGACGGCAAGGCGCTGGTCTCCTTCGACGACGCCGAGACTGTGGTGCGCCGGATCGCGAGCGCGCGGGAGGTCTTCGGCCTCTCGCCGGCGCAGACCCGGCTTGCCCGCCTGATCGTCGATGGCCACGATCTCGCAGCCGCCGCCGATCTGCTCGGGGTCAGTGTCAACACGTTGCGCACCCAGCTACAGCGCATCTTCGACAAAACCGGCGTACGCAACCAGGCGGCATTGGTACGGGCGCTGCTGAGCGCTGGGGCTCCGAGCACATAGCCTCGACCGCCGGCCCTGTGTGGCATCCCCACCAACCCAACCTTTCGATCTCGGCCATGATGCGCCGATCAGGCGATACGGTCTTCTCGAACTTGCTCGTCCAGAATTCCGTGTTGGACTTGGGTGTCGTCGCTAATTGCATCCGCATCGATCTGAACCTGATCTAAACCCGACCCTCCAAAAGAGATCGTGATATGGTTGGAGTCCAATTTGGAGGAGGGGCTATGCTGAAAAATCCTATAGTTGGACTGGCGGTTGGCGCGCTTATGGTTTTTGCGACCCACGCAGCAGCGACTGCCGATCCGCTCCCCCAAAGGTTTTGAGCGCCACAAGTTCAACGGATCGGTCAGACCGGAGGTCAAGGACGGCGTGACCCGGTTTGAGATATTCGACCGTCAGTGTTCCAATGTCGACTATGGAGATGGACGCGGCGAAAATGATTGCCGCAATGGCAACGTCCGCTCCACGATTCGCTATACGCGAGACATGAGGGTTGGCGAAAGCGTCGAATACAAGTTTGATTTCCGGCTCGATCCGACTTTTGCCTACAAAGGCTGGCACAACAACTCCGCAAATGGCTTTTATCCCGACGGCTGGGACAGCCATTTGCGTTTCGCGTCCTGGGAAGGACCGGCAATCCACAATTTCATCTATATGCTGAAGGCCGACACGCGCAACGGCGTCAACTTTCTCGCCCGCCAGTGCCAAAAACCGGAAGATTTCGGCAAATGGGCGACATTCTCGCTGAAAATCCGATGGGCAAACGATGACAGCGGATGGGTTACGGCAAGCTGCGACAACAAGGTGATCTACGCCGCCGAAGGCGAAGCAACCAACCAGGCTCCGCATTGCTGGGAATCGAACGAGTGCGAGCCGCAATCAAACCGCGACCCAAAATCATTCAACTTCATTCTCGGCCCGGTGATGATGGGTTGGGGCAATGAATGGAAGAACTATGACCATCATACGTCCCAGTTTGACGTGGTGCAGCCGGATGGTATCGGCATCGATGTCCGCAATGTCAGTGTGACCCGCGGTGTCAGCGCCTATTCCGCCGAACAAGCAGTTTTGCTCAAGACGTTGCAGCAGCAACTGGCTCATTTGGGCTGCAAGCCAGGGAATGTTGAGGGCAAGCCTGACAAGGCAACACGGCAAGCCGCTCTCTCTTGCCGCAAGTTCGAGAGCGGTTCGCTTCCCCAAGCGCTCAATCTCACGACACTGCGAGCCTTCGCTGACGCCTATGCCAAGCCGGAGACCGCCAGTCTGCCTTCAGGCGACGCCGCGGCTGGTACCGAAAACGTTTCGTCAAAACCGAGGACCTATATCAAGCTGGGCGAAATGCTTGCCATGAAGACAGGCAAGGACACTAAGGTGAATTCCAACTTCTATGGCAAGATCAAAGGCGCCAAGAAGGGGCAGAACGAGCTGGACTTCATCGTACTGGGTCAGTTCGACTACACCGACAACACTTTCAGCCAGCTGTCATTTCTTCTGCAAGACAATCTCTCCAAGGCCGAAGTGAATGCCGCGGCCAAGTGCGGCTATGGGACGATCAGATTTCCAGATGGCACAGATCATTTGGAGATCGGCATGAAACGTTCAGGAAACTCATTCTCGTCCCCACCAAGAACTGACTGCTTGATTCAAGCGCTCGGCAAACGACCGGCATCGCAGGTTCCCTACCTCACGACCGGGTTTGCCGATCTGGCTAAATCAATGGTTTCCGACGGCGGTTGGAAGAAACTGAGGCATGAAGGTCTGAAGATATTTGTCAAACGTGTTGCGGATGGTGAAATCACAGTCGGCGGCTGAGATCGCAGCATAGCGCCGCACGTTCCAGCGGCGGCGGCTTCTTCTCCACCGCGTTCCGGTCGGAGTCATTCACACCCGCTCGGCCTCACGCCGCACGGATAATGCCGACGAGATAGAGCGATCCCGTCACGAGAACCCATGCGCCCGATTCCGCGGCGCCGGCCAGTGCTTCTTGATAGGCCTCGAGCGGGTCCGGCACGACGATGCTCAGCAGCCCGAGGCTGTCTGCAATCGTCTTCAGCTGTTCCGGCGAACGCGATCTGGCGCCGACGGTGGTGAAGATGATCGACATGTCGTGGCGCGTCATCGTCGATAGCAAGCCTGCCGCGTCCTTGTCTTCCGCAATTGACACGACGGCAATGCACGGAGCGCGGTACTTTTCTTCCTGCGAGAGGTCGCTCAGAACCGCAGCAAGGTTGAAGGGAACATGCGCGCCGTCCAGCACCACGTTGACCTTATCGCCGTGGCTGGTGACGACGGCGATTTTTTCGAGCCGTCCCGGCAGGCGGGCAGCTTCGATCGTCGAGGGATCGAGGAGCTGTTCTCCAAGAGGCTCCGACATCGCGCTTGCGCCCTTTGTCATGACGCCCATTTTTCCGAGGACATCCAGAACCGCTCCCGCCACGGCAACATTCCGCTGCTCAATCGTTGCGTCGGCCGGCACGATGGGGCGTCGCACGGCACAGCCGAGTTCTGCTGCCCGGGCGGATACGACGGCGCCTGCCTCATCCGCCTCCGGCAGGAGTGTGACGACCGTTGTGCCGGGCTTTATGATTCCCGCCTTCTCGAAGGCAATGGCCGCGCGGGTTTTGCCGAGGATTTCGGTGTGCTCGAGATCGATATTGGTGATAACGGCGACATCGCTTTGAACGATATTGGTCGAGTCCCACCGCCCTCCAAGTCCGGTTTCGAGAACGGCCCACTCCACGCCTTCCATGCTGAAGATCAGCAAGGCCGAAACCGTCAGGATATCGAACCAGGTTGCTCCCTGCGCGGCTGTCGCCTCTCGCCTTGCGTCTTTGAATGCCGCCAGCGCTGCCCCAAGCGCGTCCGCCAAGCGCTCCTCGCCGACCGGACGGCCATCAATGCTGACGCGCTCGGTGATGTGCATGACATGCGGCGAGGCATACCGCCCGACGGAGAAGCCCGCCTGCGCAAGACCCGCCTCGACCAGGGCGCAAGTCGAGCCTTTGCCCTTGGTGCCGGCCACATGGACGATACGGAAGCTGTTCTGGGGATCGCCAAGCCGGTGAGCGAGATCGCGCATCGGCTCCAGATCGACCCGCATATCGCCGCGCGGGCGGCGTTCCCAATTCGTGAGTTGATCAAGTTCGGCTAGACAATTCGCAAGCCGTTCACTTTCGATGCGGGACGACATGGGGCACCTTCGCAAAAATGATCCAGATGCCCAGGCGAGCGGCCAAATTCCCACGCTCCCCGGTGGTATCCACCTTCATCGCCAGTCACGCAGACCTCGATGCTAGCATAGATGAGTCCGAAATCCAGAGCGGCGCTCGTGCGGTCCGCAAATTGCGCTTGGGGCACCTGGATGGAGACGCAGCTCAAAACCTGGGATCGGCTCGAACTTCGATTCTTGCGTTGCCGATGCACCGAGCTTCCGCCAGCCGCGCTTCGGTTATACCTTTCCTGCAGATTATAACCGGAGAAGGACGGGATTTCGGGCGGTTGAACTCGCTCCGGTGAATCCGGGGGAATTTTGGCTGAGATTCGTACAAACGAAAAACCCCGCCGAAGCGGGGTTTCTAGCTGGTCGGAGTGGAGTGATTCGAACACTCGACCCCCACGTCCCGAACGGAGGATGCTTCGGGAAAGCCCAATGAATCCGGGACCGGCGGTTTCTATATGTTCTCGCCTGTTCTAATTATGTCCAGCGAAGCGGTCCGCAATCGGTCCGCGCGGAGCCACCAGAGATGACCGACGACGAGAAACTGACTGTCATTGCGGAGGGCCTCGGCAAAATGCCGCTGAGGCTAATTTCTGCCGCATCAAGCAAAGCAATCGTTACCGAAATGTTGACCAGCATCCCTCTGGAGCCATCTGTAATAATTGATGGCTCCCTCTATGAAACGGAATTATTATGGTCCGATGGCACGGACTTCCGATATAAACTTCGTCCGGCACATGCTTCCGCTTTCGATTGACGACGCCACGCCGCACCTCAACCGATGCCACGGTGTCGAGCCAGACGTCGCCTATGGGCCGACCTCGGTCGTATCCTGTCCGAAATGCAAGAGGAAAGTCACCGTGAAGACGGCGCCGTTTTTTCGCGAAGGCGGCAACCAATGCGAACATCAGGCCTGGCGGGCCGCCTCGGCCTGGAATGCCATGCGAGACAGCCAAAGTTGAAGCCTCAGCTGCGCCTCGCCAGTTCCCGCTGGATGCGCAGCTCCTCACGAATGCGATCAAGTTCGGTGGCCATGAGCCCATCAACGCGCACCCGCTCTTTCGCGATCGCCGTCATATCTTCGAGATTTTCGTTCAGCCGGAACGCTTGATCCGTCAGTCGATTGAGCGCAGTAGGATCGACAATGATCGTCGCGACTTGCGCTGCGGCCGGGCTGTTGACCGGACCAGTGCGCTCGCCATTCATCAGGCCGAAGTATCGAGCCGCGAAGATGACGGCGAGGGTGGCACCGAAAACGATGAGCGCCGGCGTCGGGAGGTCAGCGAGTTTTTCCATTCCGTATTTCCCCCTGGTCATGAGCAGCGCGATGAATATTGACAAGCTCGCCAATTGCGAAAAGTGGATAGATGGCAAGCCATGTGCTCATGACATTGGAGGATGCGTAGCAATACGATATGCCTACCCAGATAAGGCAGCCAATGCCTGCGGACGCCTGCCGGATGACTGGCGTAACATTCTTTCTAGCCCCGTTGACGATTAAGCCAACGATGCGAAGCGCTCCCATAAGGACCATGCCCCATCCGAGCGTGTCGTCGTTCTGAAACACGGCACGGAACCCGATCCAGGCTGGCTGCTCGAATGAATTTCCGGGCAGCAGCAGGACGAAGCCCCACATGGCCGTATGAAAGGCCATGAACCACTCCATCATGCGCGGGCCGAAGCGATGCTGGATGCGTATCCAGATACCCGGCCCAATATAGGTTGGTGATGTCATCTTAACCCTAGTCGGAAGGTTCGTCGGGCACGATTGCTCCATCCCATCACTTGATAATAGGGACTCGGTGTCCGAGGGATGCGAGAAACCGGTCGCCCCGTTCGCAGCGGGTCGGCCGGTCGCTTGGTTGATCAAGCCACCTGCGGCAAGATCGGGTGGTTGACGTAACTTGCCAGGATCTTCGCCCGCAATGTCGGGTAGTCGACATCCTGGACGTTGATATTCCCGTCGATCGCCATGGACGCCATATACCCAGCGGCGGTGCCCTTCAGGGCCCCGGTCAACTCCAGGCGCTCCATATACCAGCAAAGGGCAGTCGACGAGGAAGCCCATGGGACGATGACATTCGTCTTGACCGAGGCGTCCGGAACGATTGCCGCCAGGGGGATGGGGGCAATCTTATCCGCACCGGCCACAAGGCCGCCCGGAACGGCACCCTGTGTATAGAGCAACCCACCAGAGACGACTTTCCATGGCGGGTGCTTATCACAGTCATACGAAGTGACGGCCACCGTCCTGTCGTCTCTGAGCGCGGAGCCGTCCGTCTTGCAGTAGTCCTGCGCCGTGGAGACGTAGCCGGTGTTCTTGAGCCTCCAGATCGGATCACGCTGATAGGGCCGGTTCGGCCAGAACAGCAGACCTGTGGGACCGGGGTTCAGGAAATTATGGGCGTCCAGGCCGAACGCTTGGAACTGCGTGACCAACGTGGATGGAATACGGATATCGGCGGAGTTGGAATGCCACCAGAACCAGCCGAGCTGATAATCGCGGAGATCGTCGATGACTGCCTGTCGCGCTGCCGCATTCGCTGCGGTGGCGTACCGGTAGCCGCTGCCGGGCAAGTCGGTGGATAGGCCGCCAGAACCATTGTTCACGTCCATCTTGTCGGTCGTGCCGCCAACAGCGAACTGCAGGATGGTCTGCGTGTTGGCAGGGTTGCCGATCGTGACGCTCGGATTTAGGACGTAGGCGCGCGCCGCTGTCTCGTAGCGGAGCGCGTTGTAGTTGCGATGCGGGTCGATCGTGGTGACGGGCACTCTGCGCGCCGGATCGTTCGTCATCGCCAAGCGGTAGTTCATGCTCTGGATGGATGGATCGGGGCCATCGACGGTCAAGCCGGGAAGTGGCATTTCGCCCTGGATATCCGGCAGCAGACCGGAGGCCGGATTGCCGTCTACAATGTACGGGCTGATGTCCGAACCATAGGGCTTGCTGAGGGCGCTGGAGCCTTTGTAGCCGTTGTTCGCTTCGGAACCAGACCCCGCCGCCTCGCTGCCCGTAATTGTCGGGATGCCCGGCGACATATGGATATACTCGCCGTCGTAGTCGGCCGCGATGAACTCCTTGGCGGTAAACGTTCGTCCGTCGTTCGTGACGACCGCCGTATCCTTGGTTCCATTCGCCGTGATGGAGGCGATACCCGTCGAGAAGTAGACGGGGATATCCATCCCAAGGATCAGCGTTCCGTTCGTTCGCGTCGGGTCAAGGCAGCGCCTGATGCCCTGGACAAACTGCCAGCACTCGACGGAGTTTCCGGTTTGCGTGTTGCTATCCGCACGATTGATGATGGTGCTGTTCACCCACGATGTGAGGTCGCGATAGAACCCTTTGCAGGCAGTGAACGCATAGCTATCGATATAAGCCAGCCCGTTCGTGGGCATGCCGCCGATATCCCATTCGGTTTTAGCAAGTGAGTCAAGAACGAGAATGGCGTCCTTGCCTTCTTCCTTGGCCGCCCTTGCCGAAGCAATTGCCGCCGGGTCTGCGCCATAAACCAAGACGTCGCAGTTGACTGTCGTGGGCGCCTTGCCGGCCTGATAGTATCTGACCATGCCGAAGCGGATTTTCAGATAGTAGTCCAGCAGCGCGGCGCTGATCTCCATGCACTGCGCATCACTCAAGGTGATATCGAAGATGGCGAAGAGGCCACAGTCGTGGGCCGATACCGCGCCGCCATTGATGCCACCAAGATGGATTGTCGGGTTGGTGGCAGGGGCGACATAGGTGACGCTGGGCGCCTCGCGCGTGATGCCGAAGGTATCGAGCTTGTTGGGCCGAATGCTATACATGCCCTGGCCAGGGGTTATATTAGTTGCCGCTGAGGCATAATTTGCCGCCTGCAGGCGGGCGTTGAACTTGTTGCTGGCATCTCGGATGTTCGCCCCGATGCCGTCGCCGCCTGCCGTCTGCGCCCCGAAGTCGCCGCTGGCGGCCCCGGTTGCTGTCCGGCTGTAGTAGAAGATCGTGAACTGGCCTTGGGCGAAGGACTGGAGGCCGATGCCGGTGTTGTATTTCGTGGTCGACGACCAGCCACCCCATCTGTCGTTCGCGGTGTATGTCGGCGTACCCGCACCCGTCAGGGTCAGATCGTTCGTTCCTGGGTGGAACTTGTTGACGCGCGAGTTGATCTCTGTCGGCGTATCCGGGGTGTACAGCCCCTTTGCGTTCGACATACTGACGCCGACGCCCTTGATGCGCGTGATGACCTCGTCGAAGGCCAGCTTCTGCGCATAGGACATCGGTATGCCGGCTGCCGTCTTTGCGGCGTTGAGTGCATCCGTCTCCGCCTGAAAAACGAAGGTCGGAAGAGATGGAGAGCCACCACCGCCCTGTGACGGGGTGCCGCCAGCCAGCCCTGGCAGCTTCGCCAACGAACGACGAAGCCGCACCGATTTCGCGAGGCCGCCCATTATGCGGCGACCCAGGCGATCTTGTCGCCGGCGTTGACATAGAAATCATGATCGTCACCATCTGCCGGCACATAGAACCTGGTCGTGTCGGGCGTCGAGCCGACCGCCTGCGAGGCATCCGGCGATTTGCCGAAGGCCACCCAGGAGTCAGCCGAGGCGCGGACGCGCGCCATCGGTCGACGATGGCCGCCACCCTGCGCACCCTGCGTCGTCGAGCCGGCGGACGCCAGCGTCTCGCTGCGCTGGCCGTCGATGAAGATCGCCTGCTTCGCGCTGTTGTAGCCGTCGCCGCCGGCATAACCCCAAGCGACATGAAGCCCTGAAAGTGCCATGGTCATTTCCTTTCGTGAGTGACAGGATGAAGTTTCGATCGCCGCCGGGCTGGCGGCGCAGGACTGCGCGTCAGATGTTTGATTTCACTTCGTCGCGTCGACCGCGGTCACGCATGCCTTGCGGCGCTCTTCGCCGATGTTTCGCGCCGTGCGGTCGGCCGACCAATTGTCGAAGATCTCCTGCTGCGACATGCCCCGGTCAGGTTTCGGCGAAAGCGGCGGCGTCTCCTTACGGCATTCGGGCGGCAGGATCGGCTTGACAGTCCGGGTAATGACGACGGGTTCCGGCCTGTCAGTCAGGGAGCATCCGGACGCGATCGCGGGAAAGGCCAGTAGCATTGCCATCAGGGAGGGCCGCATTTCTCTTCCTCAATTCCTCGAGCTGCTGGGAAGCGGCATTGACGCGATCGGTCGCCGCCGCCTGGATCTCGACGACGGCACTCGCCTGGTCGGCAATCCGCCTATTCGCCTCGGCATTGGCCTTTTCGACCTTTGCACTCCATTCCGCGTCGGAGAGCGCCTTGCCGCGCACCGCCGCCTCGTCGACCATGGAGCGGATCTCCCGGACGCCGAGCAGCACGATGGCCGCCAGTGCCAGCACCATGAGCAGCGCGGCGAGGCCGGCGACGACGGGCTTGGAAAGGCCAAACATCAGATCCCCTCGAGACAGAACTGACGTTCCTTCTGCCGGCGCCGGGTGAGGCCGGGAAAGACAATCCCGGCGGCGCGGTTCCACTTCAGAAGCGCCTCGCAGCCCTCGGCCGTCTTGCCCTGGTTGATGAGCTTTACTGCGCTCGAGCCGCAGGCAGCCTTGATGCCGACATTGTAGGCAAACGACGTGAGCGCCACGAAACGAGGATCCGGCAGCGGGACCTTCACGCAACCGTCAATGCCGGCAGCATAAGCCTGAAGTTCGAGCGAGAGCAGCGCCTTGCACTGCTCGACGCTCTTGCGGTCACCCGGCTTCACGCCGTTGGTGCTGCCGTAGCAGATCGTCCACGGCTGGCCTTGAGTGGCCGGATCGGGATAGGCGTTCTGCCGCAAGCCCTCGAACGATCCGACGAGCGCCACGGCCATGGCCGCAGCGGCACTACCCTTCTGCAGGCGGTTTGCCATTGAGGTCTCCTGATATTTTTCGCTGAAAAAAGATGCGGGCGACGATCGCCGCCGCGGCAAGAAGGCCGGTCACCATCTGCATGCCGAGTTGGATGTAGATGTTGTGCGATACCCAGGTCGCTGCGACGAAATTATAGATAGGCTCAAGGATGATGAGCAGCAGCGACAGGGCCATCAACCGCACCGACCAGGCACGCTTCAGCACCTCGCGCCAGTTGTGGACGAGCATTAGGGACTCCTGATGTTGTTCATTGCTTGGAGAGAGGCGCAATGCTAGATATTCAGCCCTTCAGCCACCAAACGCAGAGGATGCAACCTTGCTTTCGAAAGGTCGCCTATTGGGACTTGATGCAGTTCGCGGCCTTTGCGCGATCACCATCATGCTCTGCCATTACACATGGGAAATGGGCTTGGGGCCGCAGAACGCCGCAGGGACATACGGCGTCTATATTTTCTTCATCCTGTCGGGGTTCGCGCTTTACTACATGTATGGAACAGACGGATCGTCGAACATGGACACGCGAAGCTTTTACCTGGCCCGAATATTTCGGATCGTGCCGCTTTACGCTGCTGTCACTCTGTACTGCACGTTCACTGCCGGGCCTTCCGACACAAACATCGTGAATGGGCTGCTGAACACCACATTGCTATCTGGCCTTACTTTCCCCGGATACATGTCAATTGTCTCTGGCGGCTGGAGCGTGGGGATTGAGGCCGTATTCTACTTGATGTTCCCGTTTCTGCTGATTTTCAGGTCGGCCCTCTCGACTGCCGTCCTGTTTCTTGTCCTGCTTGTGATCAGCCGATTTTATGTCGGCGCAACTTTTAACATCAGCCCAATGCGCGAGAACAATTGGCTCTACTATACGCAGCCGGTCACCTTCATTTTGTACTTTGTCGGCGGGATCTTCATGGCGAAGGCGTTCCAGCCATCTCTGGCCGTGCCAGGCACACAATGGGTAAGAGCGGCGAGCATCGTCGGATTGATGCTGGTGACGTTTCTCGCGCCGCTGATCCTGGGGACGTCTCGAGAGCAACTTCTCAGCGGACCAATCTCGCTAGTGATGATCGCGGCGTCGCTGTTAATCGTCTGGGTCGCCGCGAACACCCGCCTTGACGGCGTCGCCGCTCGCTTGGCCACGTTTCTCGGTGAGATCAGTTTTGCACTGTACTTGCTGCACTATCCCGTTTTCGGGATTGTGAAATCAGCCATGCCGTCGGCACCGATCCTGTGGGTGGCAGTCTTATCCGCTCCGATCACAGTGCTGCTCGCAAAGCTCGTTCATGATTTTTACGAGCAGCCCATGCGTTCCCTGCAACGATTTTTCCGCGACAGCGATCGATCTGAGGTTCAAGCCGGCCAAGTAATGACCTCAAGTTCGGCCAGGAAACCAGCGACAGACGGCTGTGACCGTTCTCCCGACTGCACCTTTTCGAACTCAGCATAGCTGTAGGACCAAACCTGATCTCTCCACGCGATGAACGCAACGGCTTGCGCGGCCCACAGCGGGTTGGTGCTGTCCTTGTAGCTTGCCAGCGTCACGCCGTCATTGAACTGCTTGGATCGCGCAGTCTCATCGACGAGGCCCTGGATCGCGGTCTGATAGTCGACCACGGTCGGCGGAACAGGTTCTGGCGGTGTCCAGGCGACAAGAACCATCTCGCCCGTCTGCAAGTCTATCTCTGCGCGTTGAGCCATATCAAAATTCCCATGTGATGGTGGCAGAGCCGGCGTCGAATGTGTCGCTGCCGGTCGTTGTCAGGCGGATGCGATCGAGAACGGCGGCAAGCGCCTTCGCACCCGCCATGATATGAAAGCGCGACGCGGCGGGAGCAGCGGCATGCCCCGTGGCTAACCACTTATTATTCGTTGCGTCGATAAGCTCGAGAGTGATCCTGCCAGTAATAAGATCCGACGCAGCACCCGGAATGCCCAACTCCAGACTGGATGTCGGACCTGCTTGCGCGCCCGTGCCCGAGGCGCTCGTGTTTGCAAACCCGCCAGTGTAGCCGGTTGTCTCCACCCCGGAGCTCGTCCCAAGCTGGATCACTATCCCTGCCGTGCCATTCGTGCTGATGGCGTCCAGATCTATGGACACCCGACGAACGCCAGATGGAATGCCTGTAAAGTCGACGGATGCGGCAGAGGGAAGCGTAACTTTTGAAGCTACCGTCATTCCCAATGTAATGTTGCGATCCGGAATGCTGATCGCTCTGTTTTGCCCTGCCGTGATGGCGGTATTGTCGAAGTGCGCTATCTTTGTGGGCGCCGCCGAGGGAGCAAAAGACAGATCTTGAATGACTCCGCTCATAATGGCGCCAGGTCGCGTGATGTCGCCGGTCGCAATATCGATCGTCTCAAGAAGGCGATCATTCGTGCCGTCGTAAAGATACTTTTTCAGTTTCCCTGCCGTGGCGGTCGAAATCCAGATCGTGCCCGCCACAGCATAAGCTGGGCGAGCAGATCCAGAGTGCGCCGACAGAAGCGCATCCATGCTGTCATCGATTCTGGTCGCCATCGTGGTTGGCGTCGCCGGGCCGCTGAGCGGCACCGACCAAGATGTTGCTTGGCTCATTGTAGAGTCCCGTATCCTTTTGCGACGTAGTCGAGCGTTCGCGAGATTGCGGCGCCGGCTGCATTCTTGAATATGATGGTGAAGCCCGTTTCGTTTTTGCTGGTGATTTCGTAGTAGTCGCCGGTGGCCAGGCCCTGAGCGGCGATCGAGACACCCTGCAGATGCTTGAAGGCTGGATTGAACGCTATCGCGACGCCGCCAGTGCCGATCACCAGATCGTTTCCGGCGATCACCCTGTCCGGCATGTCGATCGTGACCGTCAGCCCATCTACAACCGGCGAGACATCGTTCTGACTGCTCTCGAGGAGAGCTCGAAAGCGGAAGCCGCGCGCCGAAACATCGCCGGTGACCAGCGTTGCCCAGTCGGACCAAACTGGTGTCCCGCCCGGATCGTCATCGGTCACCGAGATTTCGAGAGACACATTCCAAGAGCTGCCGACATCGCCGAAGAAGTCTTCAGGGTCGAATGCATCTGTCAGCGCGAAGAAGTCATCGCTGAAAGACTCGCCATGCGCGTCGATCTCGGCTGAAATGCGCGATGTATAGATATCGCCCAGGTCAACCGTATCGACGAAGTAGTAGTATCCTGATGGCAGAAATTTATCTTCCGGCAGGAAGAAATCATCAACCTCGAAGAAGTCATTCAGATCGAAGACATCAGAGCCGACATCAAGAATAAGAGCAACACCGTTGTAGTAGGTGCCGTCTTTAGTTCCAACAAACGGCGCAACCTCTTGAGCGGCCTCCACGGCATTGAAACTGGTAAGGCCATCTATTGTGCTGACGATCACCGCCGGATTTGCGGATTGAAGACCCGAATAACTGACCGCCTTGATCAGATATGTGCCGCGTAGCGGCGCTACCTGCGCCTGCGATCCGGCGGCCTGCGACCGCAAAATCGATGCGGACTGCCATGTTATCAATGCCGACGGCACAGGCGAGTACCGGATCTCGTAGTGAGATATCCCCGTATCGGCGCTGATCGCATCCCACGTTAGGGTTGCCAAGTCACCAGTCACCGCAATAGCAAAGCCCGTTACATCCGCTGGAGCGGTTGCGAAGATGGCGGCAGCTACAGTCTCATTCAGCCATCCCGACAACTGACCATTTGCGAAAATCGCCCGAATCCGAATGCTGTAAGCGCCGGGATCGAGTGCGCGCAGCTCCACCTGGGGCGCGCCGACAGTGATGGCATTCGACCAATTGGTCGTTCCCTTCACGGCATACTGAACGATGTATTCCGTAACCTTGCCGATCTCTGGAGCGACCCAAGACAACATCAGAGCCGACGTCGGTGGCGCTGTTGTCCAAATGCTTTCCACCGAAGACAATGCCGTCGGCGCATAGGAGCGATAGTCCACCAAGGCCGGCGTGCCCGTCTGGAAAGGCGGGATGGTTCCGGTGTCGGCCGTCAAGATCGCCGGCGCATCGTCGACGAGTTCCAACTTGGCCGACAGGTCAGCCTGCGGCGCGATGCTCTTGACGCGGAGAACAACGCTCTCCATGCCGTTCTCGCCGAACTGCACCAAATCTCCAACCGAAGGCAGCGCGCCCGTGTCGGAGAACGTGAAGGCGGTGAACTCGCCGTCCACGCCCGCAACGGTGCGAACCAACGACGTTCCGTCGGCCAGTCTGAACCGCATCGAGTATGCCTTGCCGCTCTCCATTGAGAACGTATCGTCGAGCGTAACGCCGCCCGCAGAGACCGTCTTGACGCGCGCCGCCCCCAGCCCCCATAGCACCACGTCATGATTGACGCGCACCCGGTCGCCCCTGGTGCAGACCAGATGCTCGAAGTCGGTCGTCAGCGTGTAAGTTTCGCGCTGCAGACGAAGTTGCGCGATGTGGTAGCGGCCGTGACGCCAGATCAGCTTGGTGTCCGTGACGCCCGGGAAGTCGAGGCCTTCGAACTTCGTTGCATTGGCCGCCGTGTATCCATCATCATAGACAACGCGCTCGTCGTTGAGGTAGTTGTTATCTCGATTGATGAAGTTGACGCGGAAGCCATGGGGCAGGTCCGCATAGGCCCTTGTCGAAGAGAAGCCGGACGAGTTGCGCGGTGTGAAATGCTGCACGATGTCGGACCCGGCAACATCCCAAACAACGCCCCACTTGCCATCTCGGAACGAAACGGAAGCTCTACCAGCTGCGGCGATTTGGGTCAGGCGGTCGTAGACCGACACCTGATCGGCCGCCACCAGATCGAACGTGAAGCCCTGCGCTTCGCAGTATGCATGCCAGTCCTCAATGCTTTGCAGATCAATGGAAGCATCAGCAACGGGACGGGCGTTTGCGTTGCCTTGCAGCACTTGCCTGAAGTGGTCTGCCGGATTCCGGGTAACCTGGTTGGACGCCCATGAAATGCCATTCCAGGATCGGATACGCGGGCTAACGATGCAGTTGAGCTGATTGACCGTGCCGTTGAGCTCATTCGTAGCCTTGATTCTCAAGGCGATCAGCGTCAGCGGCTTGCTGAAGCTGATCACTGGCTCATTGCGGCGACCACGAACAGCCGTCCAGTAGGCCGTTTCAGATACGGTATCGTCGCCAGAGTAATCTGCCGATGATTTCCAAAGGCGCACGTCATATTGGCCACGGGGCACCGCCACGGAGAGCGAGCGCCTGACTGCTTGCGCAGAGGCGGCCACGACAGAAATAGTGCCCATAGCCACCCACGCGCCGCTATCGGCCACCGCGTAGTGTACTTCGATGTTAACGCCGTAATGGACTCTCTCGCCGTTCTTCTTCTTGTACCGATAGACCCCATTTGGAAAGCTGACGTCGACCGATATTTCATCGACATTGTCGGCCGTCGTGCGCTGAATCCACCCGCTGGCGCTATCGAGCAGGACGGAGACGCTCTCCTCGTACACCGGCTTGGTGTAGAGCGTCGGAGACTGGGTCAGGTGGTTGGTGATGATCTCATAGGTGGCCTCTTCGAACTTGCTGATCGGCGTCTCGGCGATTTTAAGGTCGCTTATGTCGACGGGACCGTAGCCGACGCAGAAAAGCTGCCGCAGGTATTGGTCGTCACCTACGATCTCGGTGTAGTCACCGGCCGCCTTGGGGGGCGAGATACGATGGACACCGAAGATTTCTGGCACCGCGCCATACTGCAAGTTCTCGTTTTGCGCGCCACCAATGGAATAAAGCGTCTTCGTGTTGTCGGCCGCTTGCTGTTTTGGTTTGGCAACCGGAAACAGAGCATTAATCACCAATGAGCCAACGACAGTCAGGCCGGCGCCGATCAGACCGGTTACCGCGGCGCCGGCAGCTGTGCCGACCAAGGCTGGCGCGAGCACGCCGAGAAGGTATGGCGCAAAAATCGCCGCGGCTATCGACACAATGGCGCCAAGAATGCTCTTAAGCATCCCCTTGCCGGGCACCTTCACGATCGCGACAGAGGCACCAGCCTTGACCCGCACGCGCGGCCAGTTTGCCTGGTTGATCGAGTGGCCGTTGATCGTGATGTACAGCCTCGACGGTTCGACTTCGCAAAAGTCTAAGATCTCGGCGACAGAAAGGCAGGCCGGCACGCGTATGTGCTCGCGATGCTGGCGCAGTGGCGAGCGACGCAGATAAACGTCTACGCCTTCGCCCGGCGCGAAGATCTCAACCGGCGCCGGCGCCGATACTAGTTGCATTGATCTGCCCTATTGATTGAGCCGGTAGAACCCGGAAATTCGACTTCGCCAGCGCATGTCGCCCATGCGCTGGATGACGGACGGATCATCCGGCCCTTCGCTGTGAAGCATTCGGCCTTGACCGAGAAAGACGCCTACATGGCTGTCATGCCGGCCCGCTCGCATCAGCACACAGTCGCCGAAAACAGGTGCGTCGACTTGCCGCCAGTTTTTCTCACATTCCTCGGCGATCAACGGGCCGATATCCCCGCGGCGGAACTCCCTGGCATCCATCTCGGCGGAATATGCCGGCACCGGAGTGCCGAGCATATCTCGATAGAAGAGGAACAGGATGCCCCAGCAGTCCGCGCCGGCGTATTCGCGCCCGTGAGCCACATATGGAATCCCGACAAAGTCGCTCGCTGTCTTGGACATGATCAAAATAGACCAGGGAAGCTGCCAGGCGTGAAAAGCTGCGCCGGGTGTGGCTCATTGATGAGCGCATCCGCGACCAGCGTGGCGGAGATCCTGCCATCGTCCATAGTCACATCCGAAAGCTGAAGTGCCGGCAGCTGGATCTCGATCGTGCTTAAATCACTGGCCAGGACGAGTTCGACCTTGATGTCCGCCGGCGTCGCAATGCTTCGCAGAATCGTAACCAGGGACCGGTCCGTGTTGTCCATGCTAAGTTGGACACGCGGCGGGCTATCGCTATCGTCGTCAGGCAGGGTGAACTCGAACGGCAAGAAGAGGTATTCATTGCCTCGGCTGTTCGTCCCATAGATGAGCGGGTCGTCGGAAAGCCGTTCGGTTGGATCACTCGACAGGTAGATCGGCGTGCCGAGGTCCTCATGCGTCACAGTAAGGAGACAAATTACGACCTCGTCCGTTTCCTGGGCATAGACGACCTCACGGAACCGATCGCTTACATTCCGGCTCATGGCAGCACCTCGAGTGCGATTTGAACACGCCAGTCGATGCCGACCGAGGAGATCGACGCCGGCTGGCGCATTCTCACCAGCAACGGCGAACCGCCATGCGGATCAGGGAAAGTGAAGGCGAGCGCGCGGTCCTTGATGTCATCGGTCACGAAGTCAATGAACGCTTGATATTGCGCCTCGATCATCATCATGCTGCCGGTGATCGGCCGGACATTCGCTGTCGTGCGCCGGCGCACCTTGGCAGGCCCGACAGAGACATTAGAGGCGAGCAGATTGTCAGCTCCCTCTTCAGAGTAACCGTCTTGCAGGAATTCTTGCGGCAGGCCTGCGGGCCAGGAGGGAACTGTCATCGACGTGCAAGGCCTTCCGAAAGACCGAATTGCGACTTCACGGCACGGCGCGAGCGCGTTCCAGGCGTGCTCAGATTCGAGGCGACGGCCTCGTCGATAATGACATCGAACTGCAGCCCGTCATTCGTATCGCGCCGCTGTGCTTTCACGCTCGACCCGTTGTTGTTGACCACGTTGAAATTCACATTCACATTCGCCGCGCTCCTGGCGCCGGAAAGCAATGCTTCGGTTTTTTGATTCGGCACCACCTTCGAGCCGCGCGGCAGGTTCACCAGCTCACGGCCGCGCTCCCCGACCATTGCAACGCCACCAGGCGCGAAGTCAGTGCCTTCGGCAAAGCCGCGAATGAGGAAGCTGCCAAGCGTCGTATTCGGCGCCCACATCGAGCTCGTCGGCGAAATGCCTCCGAATAGGCTCCCAAGGCTACCAAGGAAGCTTGATGGACTGTTGGCACCGTTCGCCGCCGCCACCAGCTGCTGGGAGAATTGGCCGAGGCCGCCACCAAGATTGGTCAACCCCTGCGCAGCAGTGTTGACGGCCGGCGCCATGTTGCTGAGTCCACCACCCAAGCCATCGAGACCTTTGGTGGCAACGCCGGCAGAAGAGCTCAGCTTGTTGACCGCATCGGCGGCGCTTTCCATGTTCTGGTTAGCACCGATCCCCTGCCACTTGCTGATCCCAGCCTTGCCTGCCCCATACCATGCGCCCCAGCCGTTTTTGGAGGCATAGTCGAGCGCGAAATCGATGCCGGCAGGACCATTGGCGGCGATGGCCGGATCAAGTCCAGTCTTCGACATGAAGGCATTCCCAAGGCCGCCGCCCTTATAGAGCTGGAATGGTCCAAAAGATGCTTCCCGCACCCCGTTCTTCACATAGTTGGACTGCAGGTTCCAACTGCTCAGCCCACCTTCAGAGCGAGCAACAGCGAGTGCGATGCTCGGGTCGATCCCGCGCTGCGTCGCCGCTTGCGCGATGTAACTGGCCACATCGCCGAGAGGAGCACGCGTGACGGGCGTCACCGGAGCCGTCCCGACGTTGTCGTTTACGGCACCGAGAAGCTTTCCAAGCGTTGTATTGGCCGAGAAATTGTCGTTGGCTGCAATTTTACCGATGCCCAGGCTGCCGAGCAGTCCGCCGCTCGACCCCGTACCAACGATCGCATTGACGAACTGTTCGAACAGCCGGTCCGTCACCTTCGCTAGAACATTGTTGAGCGCGTTCAGGATCGCATTACCGAGCGCCTCGCCGATGCTGTCACCTTGCATCAATCCGTCGCGGAAATCGGTGAAGAAGCCGCGCACGCCATCGCGCAGTTCCTGAATCCGCATGTTGTCACGCATCACCTGCGCTTCCTGCGACATCAGGTCGACCGGCAAGCCGGCTCCGCGCTGCCGGGAGGCGATCTGCTGATCTTCAGACGAACGGAAGATTTGCTCGCGCTCGAACTGCAGATCATTTGCCAGCTTGGCACGGTTATAGGCGTCGGTCAGCTTGCCAAGTTCCTGCGCCTTCTGGCGGATCAACTCCAGTTCGGATTGGTCGACGTCGACGCCATTTTTTGCCGCCTCGATACGCAACGCCGAAGTCAGCTCATATTCCTTGCGCAGCGCAACAACTTCGCCGCCGGTCTTGCCAATCAGGTCGATTTCCGTCTGCTGGTCCTGCACCATTCGCTGCATGTTCTGCGCACGATCGCGCTGCGCCTCCAGCAGTTGATGTTCGGCGGCAATTCTTGCTTGCATGCCCGCGAGATCGATCCTGTAGTCGCGATCCGTCGTGCTTTCCCTTTCGTTGAACTGCGCAGCCGCGGAGGCGCGCGCCGCAGCCTCGCGCTCGGCTGGAGAGCGCGCAGCAGCCTCCTGCCTGATGGCGGCGAGGCGGTTCTGCTGTTGCTGAAAGAGCGATGGCGTCCGGTCGGCCTGAGCCTGCGCATCGCGAATGGGACTGAAGACGCCCAACGGATCTAGCGGCGGCAAGGTGCCGATCTGCGTCAGAAGATCCTTGGTTTTTGTGATCTCTGTATTGATCTGCAGAAACTGCTGGGCAGCCTTGAGGATTTTGTTGCCAAACTCCTCGTACTGAGGGTTAACCTTCGAGATTTCCGAGATCGTATCAATGAACTTCTCCCCCTCGATCCGGCCGCTGCGAATGCCGCTGTCGAGCCCGCGGAATGCGTCCTCAAACGGCTTGTAATCTGGAGAGAGATTGAAGAACGCCTGCCCACCTTTGCCAGGGGTCTGCATGGTGCCAAACTGTTCGCGCAACTCGCGCGCCGCCTGCACCTGCAGCTTCTGCTGCTCGGCGAGGCTACCAATCGTCGATGCCCGCGAAACAGCCCGGTCCGCATCCGAATAGGACCGTGCGCTACGTTCTGCCACGCCGTAGGCTTCGGCCAGTGCTTTCACGTTGGCCTGATGCTGTTGCAGCAGCTGGTCGGCATTCTTCAGCGAGGTTTCGCTGCTCTTGGCGTACATGATCGCCGCTGCACCGGCCGCACCCAATGCAAGCGGCAGTGCGCCGATACTGGATACGGCTACCGTCGCGACAGAGGCCACATCGCTGAGAGCGGCTTTAACGCCTCCTTGACCCGCATATAGCTGGGCAATCTGCGGGCCTTGCTGCGCTGCAATTATGCTGAGCGGCGTGCCTGATGCGATACCTTGACTTATGTCGAAGGCCTGGTAGCCGAGGATCTGGCGGCGACCCTGCGCAGAGTTGTCGTTTGCGCCCTTTTTCTGCTCTTCGTTCAGTCGCTCATGCGCAAGACGAACCTTGTCCAGTTGCTCGACCTGCTGGTTACGCAGACGAAGAACCTGCTGCTCAGCCTCCTGCTGGGTCGTAACACCCTGAAGGACGGCGCGGTTGATCACCTGCAGGGACCGCGTCATTTCGGATTCGAGCTTCAGCTGCGCAGCAAGAACCGGATCAGTCTTCGATCGGAGCCGGTCATAAGCCGCAGCCGTCCGCTCGATCGACTGCGGCAGCTGGTTTTCATAGATGCGCATTGACTGCTGGATAGCAGCAGTCGCCTTCGCCTGCGCAGCCGCGGCACGCTCGCCGAGGTGATCATAAGCGAGAGCCACACGGCGCTCGCCAGCCTCGACGCCAGAGGCATCGATAACAAGCTCGACAATCTTGCGATCGCGTTGATCAGCCATCGTCGTCTAGATCCGTTTCCTTGGCATCGAGGTAGAGATTGTCGAGGGTTTCAATCACCTCGACTTCCCATGGGGCGAGCCGCATGCGCGTCATGCGGTTAAAGGCTTCAATATCCGACCATCCGATCGGTTCGGGGCCGGCAAATCCGACGCCCTTGCGGCGGCGGATGCGATGATAAGCTGTCCAGAGATAGGCGAGAGGCTGGGGAAAGGACGGAAGCTTTATTTCCGCCTCCAGCTTCGCCCTTTTCTCCGGATTCCGGGTCCGCTTCAGCAGAGCTTTCACCCGATCAAAATGCGTCACCCCGTCCTTGCCGACGATGTTCAGCGCAAAGCGGCGCTCGGCGAAAGCGATCAGCTCGTCGCAGAGCGCGGTGTAAAAGCCTTGTCTTCCACCAGCCAATCGACGATCTGCGAATAGGCCCAGCCCATCTCCGGCTTGATCAGAAGTTCACTGGCCTTCGAGACGTCATAGAGAACGCCGCCGATCTTAATGGGCGTCCAGTCGACGATCCGTGCGACGACCCACGCGACGTTATCGCGCCGTGCCTCTTCGGGCGAGATCTCGTCCGGCTTATACTTCTTACCGTTGACCTGGGCGCTCTCGATTTGCTTCTGCTTGAGCAGGCCCTTGCGGGCTGCCGCGTCGCTCCATGCGATCGACTTTTCATGCGATGGGCCGGCCAGAGTGACTTTCCAGCCGGTCGGCGTGCCGTTTCGCTCGATTTCGATGACGGCGACATCCGTGGGCAGAAAGCCGTCGAGTTCAACTGCATTGTCCATTGTATCTGTCCTTTTCTCGGGAAGGAGAGCGGAGGGGCGCCGAGAAACGCCCCTCCGCATTGCGCGCAATTTTTAATCGGCTTCTCGGTGCCGATTCCTGCTATTTCGCTTTCTTGCCCGCCTCGGACGGGGTGGCTGCCGTTGCGACATCCTCGACCACCTTTGCAGTCGAACTGATCGAGAGGGCGGTCACGGGTTGACCCGCCGCCTGCGGAAAGACCACCACGTAGCCGGCCGCAACTGCCTTATCGACTGCCTGCTGGAGCGTTTCGGCGGCATCACGCACGGCCTTTTCAAGTGCTTCCATCTGGATCTCCTTCTGGAGTTTCAGGTCGCGTTGCTGACCTGCAGTTTCACCATGGTGGCGTCATAGGCGCCACCGCGTGTATCCTTGCCGACGAGCTCGGCAGGAACCCCGATCGTGACGGTACGGGCGCCGCCCGCCTTGCTGAGGGCGGATTTTGCCACACTGCCCAGCGTAAAATTCGGCACGAACACGGAGAAGAAGGCAGCCGGCGCCGCCGCGTTCTCTTGCCCGAGGACATGCAGCGAGAACTGCGCCTCGGAACTGAAATCGGCGAGCGCCTGGAGGTCCTTGCGCAGCATCGTCAGGTTCATGGACGTCTGGAAGACACCCGTGAAGACATCGGGCGCCAGGCCGCCGGGGCTGATGGTGCTCGGCGCATTCGGCTGCAGGTCGAAGGCGATGTCGAACGAGGTGATGTCGACGACGTCGGTGGAGCCCAGGCGGATCGTCGCCTCGGTCGCGGCCAGCGAAAGCGTTGTGACGTCTGTCGGCGACGTAAACACCGGTGCAGATGCGCCGGTCGCCGTGCTCATGGCGCCGGTACCAGTCCACCCGTATTCGGTGTCGAGCAGACCATCGGGCTGCATTCGGAGCGCCGCCCGCGTCCAGCGCGCGTCAGAAAACACTTCGGAGCTGTCGAGATCGTATTCATACTCCTCGATCGTGAAGTAGGTGCGCGTCATCGCGCCCGCTGCGCCGTTGATGAGGATGCGACCGGGACGGACAATGCTGAAAGCCGTGTCCGGCGATGCATTCGCGACCAAGGTCTCAGCCACGGTAATGACGGACGATGTCAGCCCGACGATGCGAAGGTTCTGGCTGTTATTCGCCGCATCCGGGAGGCCTGTTGCGCGGATGACGTCGCCGACCCGCAGCCCCTTGGCAATCCAGTCGCCCGCGGCGGCGACGATCGTGCTTGTCGTCGTCGTGACACTGGTCATGTCGACCTGAGTGATGGCCAGATCGGCGGCGGAATATGTGCTGCGCATGATCGCCTGCCAGATCGGGTCCGCGCGGCCGATAGCGAGCTCGCTGTTGTAGACGCCGGTTGTACGGCGCGAGCCGTGACGGCCGCGCAACTGCTGACCGTCCTGGCGGACGATATTCGAGTTGATCGACTGCTTCGTCAGCTGACCGCCCTGGCCGCCCGAGGTGCCGAGCAGCAGCGCGCCGGCGCCGCTGGCAGGTGTTCCCTTTGCGCCCTGCGCCTTGATGGCGACATAGCCGTTCCATTGTTCAGAATAGGCCATCGAAGGCTCCCTTGATGTCCGCGTCCAGGCGGGTTGATGGAAGTTGAAACCGAACCGCTCTAGCCGCGGTGCCAATAGATGAAGGCGCAGGTCATGGTCGCGCCGAACCAATTACCATCGTCGGATGCGCTTCCGCCGCCAGCCGTGAACGGATCTTCGGTGCGCAGGTAGCAGCCCGGCGAAACGCTGTCGTAGAACTGTTTGCGCCGGAAGATCTCGCCGATCTGATCGCCATACTGCTTCGCGAGCTCGGTGCCCGACCCAACAGGAACGAACACGTGCACGAAGATCATCCCGAGGTACTGGTAAGGATGGCTTCCCTGCTTGCCCTGTCCGTAGATCTCCGACGACAAACAACGAATTTCGAGGTTGACCCATGGCTGCAGTACCGCGTCGCCGTCGACAGGCGGCCACGGATCGGCAGGAACCTCATTTTCAAAGGCGATGCGCGTCAGCGTCCATTCCGCCACCAATTTGGCGCGGATCGCAGCTTCAGCCCCAGCATAGCTAGCCATCAACGCTCCGTAATGATGATGACCGGGAAGCGCCGGTCGGCTTGATTGTGGGCGGTCTTGCCGTGTCTCTTCGCGATCGCGCTTTCAAGCACGCCGGACGCGGCACGCTCCGCTCCATCGTGGCCGAGCCACCACGACGCGCCGGATGACGCCGCCTTGCTCTGATTGACGCCGGCGCCATCGATCACCGCACGATAGGTGAACTGGACGCTGACGACATTCCCGAAGCGGGAGGTGATCTTTCGGCGAGCCTGCTGATAGACCTCAGAACTCCCGGAAACCTTCATTTTCATGCGGCCGACTTCGATTTTGCGGCTGTATGGCAGTGTGTTCGTAAGCATCACCTCGTCGCCCGAGCGCCAATTGGCGAGATTTGCGACTGCCCTTCCGTTCAGCAGCATCTGATGTGCATTCCGATAGGCGCCCGTCAGGACCGGCGAGAAATCGAACAGCGTTTCCATGGCGAACTGCACGATCTCCGCAATCCGCTGATATTGATAGATGATGACGCCGTCCGCCTTCACCCGCTCTTCCGTAGCGCCGGCCACGCCGTCAACGATCCTTATGAAGGACGAGGGCCTTGGTTCTTCACCCATGATGGCCGCATGCTCGCGCTTTGCCGTGCTGACGATCAGCTGCTGCGTCAACTTCTCCGTATCCTGCTTGAGGATGCGGATTGTCTCGCCCATCGTGAGCTTTGCCATCCTCGCCCTGTCAGCCCTTCACGAACATCTCGATGCGAACGACAGTATCCGCCATCTTCATGTAATCCGGCTTGCCGATGATGGCGTGCGGCTCGTTGTCGATCAGCGCAAATCCGCCGGCCTGCGGCAGCCCGAAGTCCTCCAAGCCAGTCGGCGAGATAATCACTTTCCTGTCGTTCTGCCGAATGGTCGTACCATCGATCTCGTCCGACGAAACCTTCCGAACATGAGCCATGATCTGAATCGACGGCGAGGCCGCATTGGACTTTCGAAGGACAATGGTTTCGCCGGCACGCGCAAGCGCGCGATCGAGCGCCGCAATCTCTGGAGCGCTCATGCTATCACCGGCTGGCGATAGTTTTCGAGGATGTCGGAGACATCCGGCGGCAGGGCGCCAGCGTCGGCGCCAGTCGCGATCCAGTAGCTGACATCGCGCACATCCGGAATGCTTTCAGACCGCAGGAAAGGATCCCGACCCTTTGCCAAATAGCGCGCCTTGACCAGGCGAACAGCCGCATCGGAAACATCGCCGGGGATCTCGGCGAAGCCGCCGGTATAAGTCGCGACGATCGGCCAGGCCAGCCACTGGCAGGGATATGCCAACCCGTCGAGGCGCACCAGCGAGCCATTCGCCTTGTCCACCCTGAAGTCGACGTCGACCGTCAGGTCAATTCCGTTCTCAGTCACACCAGTCACTGACGTCACCGGCCACCGCGACAGCTGCAGGCTCGGTACGGCGCCGGCAACCTGGTAGGCATAAGGCTCGCGGTCCGGCCAGAATTCATCCTTGATGGTCTCGCTCTGGAACACTCGGTTGCAGAACTGCGAAATCGTCGCCGACGCCGCCTTGATGTAACGCGTCAGCGTCGCATCCTGAGCGTTGCCGGTAATCGACATCTCGTCCTTGACGACATCGAGGGTCGTCAGGTCATAGCCGCCAACGGCTGGCGTCACCACAGTCGAAATGACCCGTACGCCCATTGGTCAAGCCGCCTGGTCTGTCACGAGGTCGATGGCGATCGTCGTGCTGCCGGCATAGGTGCCGACGGAAACGACTTTGGTCCGGAACTGAGCGCCGAGGATGCCGTCGACGCAGGTATTGGCAGCAAGGCTGCCGTCGGTCGGCGTCACGGCCGTCGTCTTCGGGGTAGCCGCCGATAGATTGAAGATCGCCGTCGCTGAAGACGTCGTGAAGTGGAAATTGGCGATATCGATCCAGGTCTGCCCGCCATCGAGGGACGTTTGCAGATAGACGTCGACCGACGTGCCGCCGGAGCCATAATTGAACTTCGCCTGCACCGCGAGATTGCGCGGCGCGGCGTTGAACTTGGTCGCAGCTGATACAGCAGACCCGGCGGCTGCAATTGCAAGATTGAGAAGGTTCATGTCAGGCGTCCTTGCCCTTGGTCAGGTAAGTTCCCTTCGGCCGCTCAACCGGCTGCGGTGCGGCGTGCGCTCCCGGCTTGAACGGCCGCATGTTCTTGGCCTCGCCGTTAACGACGAGGGTCCGCGCGACATCGTTCGGCAAGGGAACCGAGTCCCCCTTCCGCCACGGCCGCAGATCGGTTGTCAGGTCCACGAGCTTCATGCCGGGATATCCTTCTTCTTTGCGCGCGGCGTCTTGGCTGCTTTGGCGCTGGTGGCGGGTTGGGCGATATCCTTGCTCTCGGCGGCCTGCGCCGCCAGCAGCTCGCCGTCGTCATCGAGATGCTCGGGGCCATGCGCCATAGCGCGATCGAACTCCTGACGGAGGATGGCGCCGAGGCCTCCAAAAGCCCCGATCAGGTGAGCACGCGTCGCAGCCCCGCCGTCGCGGGCCGAAAGCTCTCTCGCCGCCGTGATGAGCAGGCGGCGAATTTCGATGGAGGTATCCATGGCAGTTTCCTCTATTGTTCGGCTTGGCTCATCGTTTCGGAGACCGAGCCCCGGAAATTCCACGATCCGATGTGACCGAGACTGATGGTCGGATCGACCCACACATGTTCGCCCAGTCGGCGCCAGCGGTCGCAGAAGACATAATCTTCGCTGACCTCGCCGGGCTCGCCCTCATGGTTCTGGCGAAAGAACTCGAAATAGTGCTGCCGGATCTCAGGCGCCCAATCATCGGGACCGGATTTTTTCCATTCCGGATGCTCGGTAATCATCCGGTCGAAAACCACCTTGTTGATCATCATGAAGGCGGCGCCGAACCCGAGCACTTCAACCGCGCCCATCTCGTCCTGAATGGCATAGCCGGCGGCACCCATGATCGGACGCCAGCACCACACGGCAGGATCGCTGTTCGGCTTTTGCACCCGCATTCGGCCAACACCACCGATCAGCGGCTTGTCGGACGCCAGGAGGCGAAGCACATCGTTCGGAGACCACTGCATGTCATCGTCGATGAACAGCATGTCGGTGTAGGGAGACGCTAGAAAGTGAGCCACAAGTTCGTTGCGCGCCTTGTGCACGACCGAGCTGCCCACAACGAACTGGAACGTGCAGTTGATACCCTGGTCGCGAAGGAACAGCAGGGTCGAGCAGATGCTCGCTGTATATTCCCACGCCGGATTGCGTGCGATCGGCGTGCAGATCATCAGCGATCGCGACCTGGCGCGATCGAGCCGGATTTGAAGCTGAGGATCGGCCTGTATGGAGGCCGATCCGACCAGCGCGTCGGGGAGCGCCGTCATTCTGTTATGCCGGCAGGCGATCGAAACCGGCGAAGAAGCCGGCGGCGCGTGTCACGGCCGTATCGGTCTGCGTCGCGGAAAGGTCCGGCAGCGAGTTGAACCGGACAAACCGGCGGGCGCTCTGAAGATCCACGTCCACCTGCAGTTCGCCGGCGAGCGCAGATGCCCCGGTCGAGCCCGTGGCAACCACGGCGGCCGCGGCTGTCTGATAGTCCGAGAAGTTGGTGCCGTCGGCACTGTCCTGCACGGCATAGCCGATCGAAAGCGTCTTGCCAGTTGCAAGAACCGTATCCCAGAGCACGGCCGCCGCCAAGGAGTTCGGCATGGAGCCGATTCCGAAGCCCATGCGGTCGATGGTGACGCCGGTCGTTGTGGTGGCGTCGCCGGCGCCGGCAGCGACTGCCGAAGCCCCGGCGGAGAGACGCTTCAGCGAGCCAAGGCCGCCGATATTGTGCTGTGTGACAATCGTCGAAGTCATGTCGATTTTCCTTGTGAAGATGGACGAGACCGACCCGTTTCCGGGCCGGCGGGATCGTCATGAGGTTACGAGATGGCCGGAGCCCAGCGGACGGCCTGGATCACGGCGACGGCGGCGTCGTGACGGATCTGGTGATCATGCTCGGCGATGGCACGGATGATCGTCTGGTCGTTCGCCATGGCCGAGATGGTGTTGCCGTTTTCGTCGACGTAGCTGCCCTCGCGGAACACTGCGAGTTCGAGCTGCATCGAATCGAGGATCATGTCTTCGGTCATCTCAGTCAGGAATACGAACGAGAGGTCCTTGTTGGTGCCGGTGGCATCCCAATAATTCGCGCCGATCTGCGTCGACTTCTTGAAGGGATAACCGAGCAACGTGCCGCGGGTAAGCTCGTCGCGGTAGACATAGACGCCGAGAGAATTCTGCACGTTGAACAGATAGTTGAACGAACGCGGGTGCATGAACCAGACGCGTTTGGAATCCGGAACGTTGGCCGTGTCGAGACGGTTGACCGCGCCACCGAGTTCGGCAGCAACGGTTGCAAGTGTATAGGACGAGCTCGACGTGATGAAGTTGCCGCCGGTCGAATCCTGCGGATCGGCTCCATTCACGGCGAGCGTCGATGCGGCCGTCTTGCTAAAGACACCGACCGTGCCGCCGCCGCGAGCGACCCAGCCGTTCGCGAAGGAGAGATAGCCGCGCGGTGTGTCCTGGGCACCGTCGGAGAGCAGGAAGTTGCGATCCTCGGTCAGCGCCATGACTTTGATCAGGTCGTCGCGCACGAAGGCGTCGATCGCCGGGTCGGCATAGCGCATCATGTCGTTCGAGATCGGCACCAGCGCAGTCAGCTTCTTGTAGCTGGCGACGATCTGGCCGAGCGACTGCTGCGACTTGGCGATGGTCTTCGTCTCCGAGCCATACGAAGCGGTGGCGGCAGAGTTCTGGCCGGGCAGCGTCATCGTGCCGCGCGGCATCGGAATATTGCGCGGACCGGCGCCACGAACGACGGCCGCCGCCCGCAGCAGCGGGATGACCTCGTTCATTACGTCGGGTTGCACAAGCAGGCCACCGGCGCCGGCGGTGGAAACCATGAGCGCCTTGGTCACCGGGTGGTTTTCACCATAGGCTTCTTTGGCGTGGCGCTGCGCATTGTAGAC
Source organism: Rhizobium sp. BK112 (assembly GCF_014193215.1). NCBI lineage: Bacteria > Pseudomonadati > Pseudomonadota > Alphaproteobacteria > Hyphomicrobiales > Rhizobiaceae > Rhizobium > Rhizobium sp. BK112. Next base: position 504,754 of record NZ_JACHYZ010000002.1, on the reverse strand, counting down.
GTCACCGCCACCGCGGCCGATCATCTTGGCGACGCCACCCAGCATCAGAGACTTTTCCTTGATGTAAGGATCGGTCTCGACAGCTGCCGGTACCTTTTCCTGATCAGCCGCCGGCTGGGCGGTCGAGGCAGAAAGTTCGAGCACGGCTTTGGCGCGCACAATTTCCGCATCGGCGGAGGCAACGGCCTTCCGGGCCTCTTCGTATGCGGCGCTGTCCGTATCCGGATTGAAATCCTCTTTCTCAGCGATCGCCTTGAATGCATCGTAAGCCTTGCTGCGCTTCTGCTGCAGCTCTGCAATTTTAGACATGGGTAAATCCTTTCCAGGGCGCAGCGTCAGCAGCGCGGGAATTGAACGGTGATGGGATGCCAGCCTGTCGCCGGGGACTAGACTGCGGCGAGCCGCAGGACCTCGACTTCGCGCAAGCGTTTTTGCCGCGCGAGATCGGCTGCCTTGACCCTGTCGGCCGCGGCGGATTTTTCGGCGCCTTCCGTGTCGGAAGCGCTTTCGTCAAGCATGCTGGAAATCTTGTCGTGCCCATCCTTGATGGACTTGCAGGCATCCAGCAATGTCGAAATCGACTGGCCGGAGAATTTCCGGCCCGCCTTGATATTCATGCCGACGATCGCCTTGACGATCGGGGCGGCGTTGTCAGCGCAGATACCCTTGGTGACATCAGCGCCATCCTCGGGAAGCTTCGCCAGGACCTCGGCGACCTCTTCGGCCGTCATCGCGATCAGCGCGTCCGCAACGTTGTGCATGATCTCCGCCAGTTGCGCAGGCAGCAAGGATCCATCACCTTCGCAGGCCGCTTCCCAGTCGACGGAATCGCGCAACCAGGCGAGGTTCATGAAGATGCTCGCGAGCTCGCTGACGTGATAGAGCCCCTTGATTTTGACAGGCGCGCCGGCCTTCATCACAGACTTGGGAGTGCTTTTCTCGGTCATCTTGGCCTCGTAATGGTTGATGACGGCCCGCGCTTTCGCGGTCACGTCTTCCGGAAGACTGGCCTTGTCGAGCCAGGACGAAGCGGCCTTGAGGCCGGATCTGGTGACGGTCAGGCGCCCCTCGACCATCTTGGCGAACGGGACACGGTAGGCCCCGACCTCTTCGGCATTGGCCGCGTCATAGGCCAGGAAACCCTTGCGGGCGAAGGTCGTGTCCGGGCTGTCGCCGTCGAAATCGGCATGGGCGAGAATGCTCTTCTCGGCGACCTCATCATCCCATTCGGAATCCTCGATCACCGGCAGGTTGCGGGAAGCGCCGACCTTCCAGTTTTCCGGCTCATGTTTAGCGGAGCGTGCGACGACGACGGCGCCGCGGTTGGACTGCACCGGCGTGAAGGAGAATTCCATCAGCTCGCAGCTGAGATATTTCTGAGGCCCCTTCTTCGGGTTGCCTTTATCGAGCGGCTCGGCGTCGATCGGCAGGAAACCAATCGAGACGCCGGAAACGGACCCGAACTTGATCTTGCTGTAGTAAAGATCCGCTTCGCTATCTTCGCCTTCCGGCGGAAACTCGACGAGGGCCTTCGTCAGGCCAGCTTCCTTGGCGATCTCGACGCACTTGGCGATCGGCATGTTCGGATTATGATTCCAGAGAACCGTTCCGGCGCCACTCGCCATATAGGCTGCCGTGTCGATACCCTTGTTCTCGATGATCTCGCCGTCGCGATCGACGGCATCCGTCGAGATGATCACCCGAACCTGTCTGTCGCCGACCGTCTCAACTGGGGCGCTGTAGACCTTTCGCAGCAAATTCATTCGACTTCCCCTTCGGAAGAGTTGGCGGCACCCGGGTCGGGAAGAGTGCCGGAAGTGGGACGCCCCGCGCCGTCTGGCGCAGTGCCCGACATATCGGAGCCGGAGGCGGCGAGGTTGACCGGGCGCAGCAGCTCGTCGCCACCCTTCTTGGCCGGCCGGCCGTTGTCCTTGCGGGCCTCATTCTGAGTTTCGAGGCCGGACATGATCGCCAGGCGCTGATTGTTGATCCGTGTCGATTCCGAGGCCCGCAGCAAGTTTCGCTCGTCGAGATCGGCCTGAAGCCCATCCTTCTCCAGATCGAACATCTGCTCGAATTTCTGTTCCCATGCTTCGACATCCGGCATGATCACCGTGTTGACATAGGATGTGTCGAGATCCTCGGGCTTGGCCTTGCCAAGTTCGCCCGTGACGCCAATGCGATACAAGGGAACGCGCATGTAACGCGCGACGTCCTCGACCGACATTTTGCGTTGAGCGATGAACTCCAGCTCGACCGAAGTCAACTGCATCGGTTTCCACTGCAGGCCATCCTCGAGGATGGCGGTACGGCCGACGTTCTGGATGCCCGAACGCAGCGAATCCCACTGCTCACGCAATCTTTTCGCCGTGTCAGCGGAGATCTTCTTCGCCGATTCCAGCACCCCACCCGGGCGGGCGCCGTTGGCAACGAACCGCGACGCCTGTTGCTCCAGGCCCATTGCGAGGCCGATTGCATCGCGCGCTATGCCGATCGTCGATATGCCCACAAGCATGTTGAAGGTCAGCCCGCGAAGGTGAAACACATCCTCCGCCGGAATGGCGAGCGGCAGCTGGCCGAGCGCCCACATCTGGAAAAGGCCCTGGCGATTGACCTGATAGAAGATCTCGCCATCAGCAGCCTCTAGGACCTGCACGTTGTCGGGGTTGACCGGCAGCATGTACTGAGGAACACCTCTGCCGTCGCGCAAGATGATGGCATAGGCGTTGTTCCGCAGCACATAAGCCGCCTCCATCTGCACGGCGAATTCGAACCAGGTCTGCACCCAGTTCGGCCGCTTCATGATCTTTGCAGCCGCGTGCGCCGTATTCGGCTCGCCGCTGCGCCCATCCTTAATCGAGAGGATACGCGGCGTGCACCGAGCGAAGTCGAGGGCGCGGGCCATGACGCACGCATAAACAGTCGAAACGGTGATCGCCGTCGCCTGGCTGATCGTCACGCCGGCCGCCGACGACATCGAGCCGAGTGTCGGAAGCAGCCCGCTGGACGGCACGCCGGCCGAACTGGACTTCTCGACGTATCCCGACCCTTCGCGCGCCCGATCGAGGAAACCCATCAGTTGGCCCCCTTGAAGGAGATGGCGACCGCAACAGCTGCAAGAACCACGCCAGGGGCGATGTAGGCCGCCGGCTCGTAGACGAGCTTCAGGCCGTAGGCCATCAGGCCGAGGCCAGCAAACAGCATATAATCGCGGGCGCCGAAGAGGCGGAACGCGAAGTTCGCGATCGCAAGCAGCGCGAAGGCCACCATTCTCAGCGCAGGCATCAGCCGATGCATCAGTTTCCCCTTAGACAATCAAAAGATCCTGCGTTTCGTAGATCGAGGCCGCGCTCTTCGCTTCCGGATTTTTCACCATGATGGTCACCGCGTCGAAGAGAGCCATGACGGGGTCAATTTTCGCGTCCCCGGCCGTCTGTTTCGTCGCGCGGATCGCCGTGGCCGTCGGCTCGATCTTCAGGTTCGACACGCACCAGCTCATCAGTGGACCGCCCGCATGTAGCAACATGCCGTTGGACAGGCGGCGCTCGGCGGTCTTGATCGCGTTCATTAGCGCATAGCCCTGCGACACGCCGATTAGCAGGCCATTATCCTGCGTGATATCGATCTCCGGCGTCGCCAGCGCGTCGACAAGATCACCGATGACGGCGGGGTCGACGGCAACACAGTTGAGAAGATCCATATCCTTGATCGTCTTGATGATATCGACGATCGCCGCGATGTCCTCGAGGGCAGTGTCGATAATTGTCAAATGGCCGGCCTTCTCGAAATCCAGCAGGATGGGCGCGATTTTCTTGCGTTGCTTGAGCACGTCCCTGTGACACCAGGCGTGCGACCAACTCAACCACCGCTTCATCCAGACCGTCGTCTCGCGACCGTTTACCTTGACCTTGATTTCGAACTCTTCGGGCTCACGCCCGACGATCGTCAATCCGAAAAGGTCATCAAGACCGCCGCCATCAGCCGAAACGACAACCACTTCGCAGCGATCGAGCAATCGGTGCAATGCTTCGAATGGCGGGAGCGCAGCGAGTTCCTCGTCGACTGAGCTCGCCCAGTAATTGGCGCCGGACCAACGGTTCGCGCGCAGCCTCATGCCGATCTCGATGTTCAGATGCTTTGCAAGGAAGCTCTGAACCGTGTCCCCTTCCTCATCCGCACCCGATCGAACGGCGAGCAGTTTTCGCTCAAGCCAATCGCGGCGCACCGATCGTCCCATATTGGGGTTGGTGATGTGCCAGTTGTCTGGATCGAGATATGCCTCGTTAGCGATCATCGAGTCCGGGAATTCATAGAGCACTGCCATGCTCTGCGGATCGCTGATCTTCCCGTCGCGAACATCGCGAAAGTAATCCAGTTTCTGCTTGAACACGCCGGCGGGCGGCTCGTCCGACTGGGTCGAGATGTAGATCACGAACCCTTCCGGGCGCGAGATCAGGCCGCCAGTCGCCTCCTGGAGCATTGCCGCAGCGCTCGCCTTTTTACCGAACAGCCACAGCTCATCTACAAGGACGAATGCCGCTTTCTTGCCCGCGGCAGTTCCTGAATCGGCCGAGACAATCTTCAGGATCGCCCTGGTGACCGTATGCGTGATGCTCTTCACATTGTCCTGAATGTGAAGCAGCACCGACAGATCAGGGTCAGCGCGGATCATCGCAGCAGCTGGTCCGAAGGAGTTCTCGGCAACTTCGCGCGTCGGCGCCAGGACGGCCAGCTCTTGGTGCGGTCGCCAGTTCCGGATCAGAGCCGTCACCATGATGCCGGCGACGATCGTCGACTTGCCGTTCTTCTTGCTGATCAGCAGGAAGAACTCTTCGATCAACCGGTGCGCGGAATCCGGATCGTAAGCCCCGAAAACAGCCTCGACGAAATCGAAGACGAACTCATCGCAGACCTCGCCGAAGGTCGGATGTCGATAGAGGCCGGTCTTGCGGTCGAAAACCTGCGGCATATCGCAGACCTGCAACGACTTGAACACCTCGAGCGCGGCCGCGGCCTCTTCGGGGAAGAGCGGAGGGATCGGGATCAGGCTTTCACCCGCAACGATCCGGCGCTCCCAGTCGGGACATGCTGTCGAAAACCGCATAACCCTACCGGCTGGCCCGGATGAAGTGCATCTCGCCTTCTCCTAAAGCTGGTATTTCACCGTGTCGAAGAACGTCAGCCATTCCTGCCACGTCAGCTTCAGCGTGGCGAGAGGGCCGCAATCGCCGTTGTCCCGAGCGTCACCACGAACGGTGACGGTCACATCATCACCCTCTCGGGTCACGTTGATGTAGCCAGGATACGGGCTGGATGCCTTTGTGAAGGCCGCCTGTTGACGGTTATCCATTGTCGGTCTCCTTCTTGAGCATGTTGATTTCTTCGCCCTCGATCGAGGAAGCAGAAATGAACATCGAATGGAGGCGGGCCGCTGTACGCCCCGCCTCCTCTATTGGTCAGCAGGCGCGCCATCGATGACCGAGGCTGAGGCCGTGCGTGTCATAGCTCTCGCGATAAACCGGCTTCAGGTCGGCGATCTTGCGGAATGCGGCGACACCGATCTCGTGCGCCGAACGCCAGGCGTAGGGAGCAGCGACGAGCATCACCGCCCGGAAAAACGCTTCCAGAGCGCTGTAGAGGGTGATGAATACAGGCGAGACGAAGTTGGCGATCACCGAACCGATGGTCGCAAAGGTCAGACTGCGGTAAGCCATGCTTTTTCCTTTCTGGGTGAAAACAATGTTCGGTGGTTAGCCCGGAAACCGCCGGGCCGGATCACGCTAGACCTCTTCGCCGCTCGCAACCGACTGGCCATTGTTGGCTATGAGCCGCGGCCCAACGGGAACGGCATACCGGCCGCCCCCACCGATCGCCCTGGCATTGTCGAGCCTCTGCTCCTTCTTGGAGACATAGCCCTTCGGCGCCGGCTTGTTCGCCGCCCGGCTCTGCAGTTCCCGACTGGCCTTCTCGGCGCTGACGGCATCCAGCATCTTCAGCGCTCCAGAGAGAGCCGCGGCGCTGCCTGCCAGGCCCTGCTGGATCTGCGCAGTGCGCAATTTCGTCCTCAACCGTGCCAGCATGACGTTGCGTTGCTTGAGCAGGTGATCGTAGTGCTTGCGCAATGTCTTGACGTCGAGACCTAAGGTTCCGGCCACTTCCTTGTTCGTCTGCCCAGCAGCCACAAGCACCATCACATTGATGATGCTCTCCTCCGACGGGACGTGCGAAGGCCGGCCTTCGCTGCGACCTCGCTCATATGGGTTCCCGAAGAGGTCAAGATCCTGTTCCATGTCCCGTTCAAGTGAAATGGGAAAAACTCGGTCAATTTCGGCCTTCTCGCACCACGACGAGCAGCTAAGCCGTTGAATTCTCTATTGTCACCAGAGCCGATATCGCGCGTTTCGCTTGATCCTCAGTCGACCGATGGGAAAAACTCGCCGGCCAGAAAAAAAAGATGCAAGTGAGACCCATGCGGTTAGCCCCCTAGTGGAGCCATGGAGTTTTAAACCCCCTACCCCTCGGCCCTCGCGACCACGTCGCCGCGCGGTGCCCCCGTCGGCAGGGGCTTGAGCACGATCGAGACCGAGGCGCCGGGGTTCCCACTGACCGAACCGGTGATCGTTCGGCTGATCTCGACTACACAGTCGGACGCCGCCGGCACTATCTCTCCTTGGACGAGCAAGCCGACCGTGCGCCCATCGTCGCTATCGCAGCTACCCACGATATGGAGGCAAGCGAGCTTCGCCAGACCGATAAACTCAGCCAAGAAGGTTACATCCACCCTGACTTTGGCGATGTTGCCGCTCGGCTGAACGAATGCAATGCCAATGGCCATCAAGGTTCTCGATTTTGTCTGAGGACTAGAACCGCTCGGCGAGCCGCTTCGCGCGAGCTGCCGCCGTCTTTCGGGTGTGGGACGCCCCGCATCGGAGCATCACGTTCTTGGGGTCGAGATGGGCGCCGCCATCCTTCAGTTCGACGATGTGATCGCCGAAGACGCGCATGCCCTTCTTGTGCGTTCGGCCGTCGCAATGGGGATCTTCGCAGATCCGTCCGCGCTCCTTGATGATCATCGCCATCAGCGCGCGCCACTCCGGCGTCAGATAAAAGGCATCGGCTTTCTTTTCAGGCGGCCGCACGCTCCGCGTGTCCATCGCTATCAGGGTCGATGCTGCCATCTTCATTTTCATGATCAGTGGAGCCCGAGAGCGAGAACGCAGAGAGGAGCCGAGGCGACCACTATCCAGGCAAAGATGCCCAGAACGATGGCCGATAGTCTCAACAGGCGATGTGCAATGCGCATACTCTAGAGACGACAAAGGCGACCCGAAGGTCGCCTGTCACTGTTCCAAAGCAGTAGCACTGACCCTGACTCGGCGCGCCTCATCAGGAGGCTGTCAGAGTGGGGTCCTACCGGTAAGCAGCTCCGAAGCTTTCGCCCCGTTTGCCGGTGATCACGCCACCGACTCAAAGCCCACGCTGGGATCTAGGATCGTCCACGGCGGGATTCATGCTCATATCTTTTCGATCTGGTCAATATCCAGATCGACCGGAGTTAGTCGCCCGAAAATCATCACATCGACCTTCACACGATGATGATCGTCATCGATTTCCGTGATCGTTCCGGGGAAGCTAGCGAATGGCCCATCAGCGACACGGACGTTCTCTTCCAACATGAAGGCATGCGCCTTCCGAACGTTGGCGTCGTACTTGCCTTCGCTCGCCATCGCCTTGAATCTCATGATGGATTTGTCATCAGCCCGATATGGTCGTATGGCCCCACCGACGACATCAATCACCTCATTAACGTGAAGCAGCCCCATCATCGCAGCCGGGATAGGTGAGCAGAAAACAAGGACATAACCGCTAATGACGGGCCTTGGCGGGACGATCTTGACGCGTCCACGCCTGACGACTTTGCATTCATTAGTCATCACAACTAGTGATTCCACATCACCAGCATTCAACCACTTTTCAACCGCCTTTTCGCGGCCGGTCATCACGCGAAGGCAAAACCATCCAGGCTTTGGCGCTGATGTGTCCTGAGCAAGCCGCTCGACTGCACCACGCGAGGCCATATTCAGGTGATCGATTCGCAGACGGTTCGCGCCTGCAGCCTTGTCCCGCCTTGACCAAGCTTCGGCGCTCATGACGATCATGTTGGCGCTGAAATCACCTTTCCTATGCTGCATCGTCATCGCCCCTGCCCTCGTTCAACCTGCCTGCAAATTCTTCCAATGCCCGCTCGACTGCATCGTCGAGATCCGCCTCGCTCTCGCCATGGGCGGCGATGCGGGGGAACTGCATCCATTCCAGTCCGTCCGGCGCTGGCAGCCACGGCCAGAACCGACGGAAGTGCAGACGCCGCCACGCCTCCCAGACATCGCTTCCGACCTTCACCTTGTCGAAATCCTTCGAAAGCTCGACGAGGCGCTGCGGCACGTGGAAGCGCCGGCGCTGGACTGTCGTCTCGATCAGCTTCACGGCTTCCGGCCATCCCTGCTTTTCCCGCTTGTCGCGCCAGATCATGCCGCTCTTTTCCGGGCTGGCCTCGATGATGGTTTCCTCGACTTTGTTGAGCTGCAGCTGTCGCATCGGGCGCAGCAGCTCGGCGAGCAACAGGCCGCGCCCTGCCCTGGAATAGGCCGTGTACGGCTCCGGCGACTGGCCGGAATGCTGCGCATCCTTCTCTCCCAGCCGCTCCCAGGCTCGTTCGCTGAGATAGGTCGCCGCCGCCTTGGAGAACTTGCGGCCCGAGGCCTTCACGGTGGCGAGGTAGTCAGCCGTCCGCTCCTCGCATGCCCGGCGCTGCTCTGCCGTCAGGTCCAGCCAGGCGCGGCGGGCCGTCGTTTCCGTGTCCACGGCGTATGTCGGCCATGTGGCCCACCACCGCCTGAACCTCCGCTCCAGCGCTTTGGGATTTTCTTCCTCTTCCCCGCCAAGCGCGGCGTCTCTCTCACTTCGTTCAACAGGGGGAGTTAAATTACTGTCGTTAATAGGTGCCGGTTCTGGACCGGCAGGGGGTGCCGCCCTAGGACCGGCAGGGGGTGCCGGTATACCGGCAGGGGGGGTGCCGGTTTTCTCGACATCGATAGGACCGAATTCCTCTTCATCTTCGCCGTCCCATGCGGCAAATGCATTGCTGGTGACCGCCCGATCGAGCACGACGCGGTACCAATGCGCGCTGTCTCGACCGTCGGCGCTCGCCACCTTCTGCTTTTCGACAGCGCCTATTTCCGAAAGCCGATTTAGCGAATCCTGCACCGTCGAGCGGCCACAGCCGAGTTGCTCGGCCATCTTCACCTGGCTGCGCCGGCACCAGCCTTCCTTGTTGGTATAGGTGCCGAGCAGGCATAAGACGCGCAGATCGCTGCCCTTCAGGCGGCCATCGGTGACGATCCACGCGGGAATGATGGAGAATCGAGGGCTACTCATGGAGCACCACCTCCCAAATCGGGATAGCGGGCGAGAATGTGAAGCCGCTTCTTCGTCAGTCCCTCAAACACCCATCCGTCTTGATAGAAGCAATGACCCCAGGTCGGGCGGCCCGCCCTGAACGTGGGCTGCACGCCGAAAGGATCGACATAGGTATACAGGCGCGCCCGTGGCCATCGTAGCCACGCGAGATCACAGGCTTTGCCCAGCATGGCGCTGGCGACGTCCCCAGCCTCACGACGGAACACGGCGCAATTGACCCCCTCCTGTCCATCACCGCTGATGAAGCGGCGCCAGACGCAGATCGCGTGGGCGTCGGCAGAGAGAAGCACCATCTTCTCGCCTGGCCCGACAAACAACTTCGGCTTTCGCCCGTCCGCATAAAGGTAGCGGCTGTAGTGGCGGTCGAAGATCGCGCGCGCGGTGTCATTCCCGTCGCGCACCTCGATCCACCCCTCGCCAAAGAGGAACGGTTGCGCGGTCATAGCAGCACCTCACAATTCGGATAAAAATATCCGAATTCGCTTGACGTTCGGACAAAAATATCCGAATATGTGTTCATTGAAACGGAGACAGACATGGACAAGCGGGATCGCTTCATCGCTGAACTCAGAGAGGAAGCAAAAGAGCGAGGCCTTTCCTTCCGGGTCAGCAAATCGAAGGGCAAGGGCGGGCATGCGACGGTCTGGTTAGGGGACCGCTTCACGACCCTCCCGAGCCGGGAGATAGACCCGAAGACGGCAGCGAAGATAAGAAAGGGTCTGCGGCTCATCTGAGCCCCGGACCTTCGTGGCGAGACCGCTTGCCCATGTCGAACAAGGCCGATTGTGGCCGCATAGGAGACCGAACCATGAAGACTTACGCTTACGCGGCAACCTTCGAGCCGACCGAAAAAGAAGGCGGCTTTACTGTGACCTTCGCCGACGTGCCGGAGGCGATTACCGAGGGCGACGATATGGCCGACGCCCGCGCCATGGCGGCCGATGCACTCGGCGTCGCCCTGCTGACATACCTGGAGATGGGACGCCCGCTTCCGGAGCCGGCGACGGCTGGAACGATGATCTCGCCGGAGCCGGAGATCGCCATGAAGATCGCCGTCATCGAGACGTTCCGCGAGGCCGGGATTTCGCGCAGCGAGCTTGCCCGCCGCATAGGCAAGGACGAGAAGGAGGCGCGCCGCCTGCTGGATCCTGACGTCATCACGAAGCTGCCGTTGCTGGTAAGCGCTCTTGCCGCCATGGGCAAGCGCCTGGTGATCGGGCTGGAGGCGGCCTAGACGGAAAGGCATCATTCTGCCGCCTCGACGAATTCGTAGCGCCCGTTGCACTCGGCGAGCAGCCTGATCATTTTCTTGGGAACACTGTTGCCGACGAGGTGTCCAAGCTGGGTCTTTGTCGGCTTGCGCTTCACCAGCTTGCCGCGCTCGTCGACGTATTCGATCACGTGGTCGAAGCTCTTGGGGTCGAAGCCATGCGCCGCAGCGCCTTCCAGAGGGTCGAGCATGCGCATGCAGATGTCGGTGATGACCATGGTCTGGCCGTTGACCTCGACCGTCACCAGCCCGTGGCGGTCGTTGACGGTGAGCGTGTGAAGGGGGTCGCGGACATCGTGGCTATTCTCGCCAGAGCCGTAGTAGGTTTGCAGGAACGGAAGAATCAGCATTTCATGACCGCCGCCGCAGGTCTGCGTCGGGAGAGGATGGTCGACACCCTGCCCGTCCTTGTCATTGCCGCGCAGTCGGCCGAGGGCAGCAGCGACGACACCCTGTTGCGGGTTGACAGTCAGCGTCGCCAGCGGCTCCTCGATATCCCGGCCGGGATGAACGCCGCCATCCCGTCTGGCGTCATTGTTGTGTTGCGCCAGAAGAGCCGCGACGAGCGCAACCTTCGAGCCTCCGGCCACCACCGTCCCGAGTGGTTCTTCGATGTCGAGTGATCGCGGGGCTTGGCCTTCCCTCTCTCCATATCCCGTTTGCACCATCGTGGCCGCGACGAGCGAAATACCCGCGCCGCCGGCGGTCACCGTATGCAACGGCTCGTCGGCGGCGCCGAAGGGCTTCTGCGAATTGCGCATCGTCGACATGTGCACCGAGGCGACGCCGAGCGGCGGCGCGCCGCCCGGCCGCTTATGGAAATTGTTCGCCGTATAGGTCGGCAAAGGCTCTTCCAGGTCCGCGCCGGCCGAGCCCTGGCGGAACTTCGTCAGATGCGCCGATACCAGCACGGAATCTGGCTTTGTGGTCACCGTCTGCATCGGCTCCTCGACCGAGCGCTCGACCGACTGCCCCATCCTGCCGCCGACGCCGGCAATGGAGGGCACGATCAACGACAGCTCGCCACGATGCGCCGTTGTCAGCGTCCGCAACGGCTCGTCGATCGCATGCACGCGGTCGCCGCCGGCATGCGTGATCGGCACGATGAACGGCTTTTTCGCGTTGACGACATAGCGCATGACGCCCCGCGCGATCCGCCTCAGCGTCGCCGGCGCCAGCGGCTTCTTGCGGTCGAAAATGGATTTAACCGGAAGCGACCAGTCGATGATCGTATCCGCGCCAACCCATGGCTTGAGCCCCATCGCCTTCGCCTTGTCGCGCGGCGCATGCGTCCGCTCCGGCCAATAGATCGGCCCGCCGTCGGCGCGCGCCACGCCGAAGAAGCGTTTGCGGATTGTCGGAATCCCGTAGTCAGCGCAGATCAGAACGCGATGCTCGAAGCTGTAGCCGAGGCCGAGCATATGCTGCAGCCAGGCGCGCCAGATCCGGCCCTTGTGCTTGGGGTCGGGGATCAGCCACTGCTCGTGCACCGGGATCCGCTCGCCCTTGGCGGCGACCGATCCGTCGAGGCGCAGCGCCCTGCCCGTCTTCGGATCGCGCTTGCAGATCAGCGGCCCCCAGGTCTTGATCTCCTGGACGTTCTCCATGGTGATCACCTCGGGCCGCACCTGCCCTGCCCAACGCGGGATCACCCACGCCAGCGAACGCCGCCGCTTGCTGACGGGCTTGGAGCCCTTGGCGACGGAAAAATGCGTGCAGTCCGGCGAGGCATGCAGGATGCGGACGCCGCGACCGCGCGTCGCCGCTTTCGGGTCAACCTCGAACACGTCGCAGCGCAGGTGCTTCGTATGCGGGTGCCGCTTCTCATGCATGGCGATCGCCAGCGGATCGTGGTTGACGGCGAGATGAACATGGAATCCCGCATCCTCCAGCCCGTCGCAGCCGCCGCCCATGCCAGCGAAAAGAACAACGGTCATGCGGTTGTCGAGCCCGAAGCTCCTCGGCATTGAGATCGAATTCATATTGCCCCCTCGGCGCCCGCCAGCGCCGCCAGTTTGAGATTTCCCGCGGCGATGTGGACCGCCAGCACGATCGTTTGCGGCAACTGGCCGTCGGCCAGCCGCGTTGCGTTGGTCATGGACAGCAGGGCGTCGAGATAGGCGACGCCCGCCTGGAAGCGATTGCCCTGGAGGATGGCGCGGATCGGCACCTGCTCGCGATGGAGCACGCCGTATGGGCAACGCAGCAGCCAATCGGCGCACGCTGCATCGCTCGCCGCGTCCATCAGTTGCTCGACGATCGGCAGGAGCCCGCTCATCGCGCCACCAGTGCCCAGGCGAGCCAGACGGCCAGTGAGGCGATTGCCGCCAGCGCAAGGAGAAGCAGATTGACGATGCGGTTCGCCAGCCGCGCATATTCCGGCGCGCGCGTCCGGAGCGAGCCTGCGGCCAGGCCGAAGACCACGACCGTCACCAGTAGCGGCACGATCCAGTTGCTAAATTCCAATGTCGCCCCCATAGGCATGCCCTCGCGACAAACGTTTCACGTTTGCCGATTGCTGAAACAGTTTGATTTCGCTGCGTTTTCCGTTGCCATATTCAGGTAATTCATCGGGTCGAGCCCGACGACGCGGCAAAGCACAAGCACATTGACGACCGAAAGCTTGCGCTCATGCACTGCCCGCGACAGCATCGGCAGGTTCAGCAGCGGATGTTCCGCAGCCGCCGCCCGGTAGGAGCAGCCCTTGCGCTCCAGCCAACGCTTGACATCGCGCGCGAAGGCGCTGCTATCGAATTCAGCCCGCATTGCCGCCCTCCTGTCCGCCATCGTCGGTGAGCAGGATGCCGAGGCTTGCCGGATCGATCCAAAGCGCGGCCCAGATCTTCGCCCGCGTAGCGCCGGTCTTCAGCTTCCCCTTGCAGGCGAGATCAAACTCTTCGCGCGTCAGACCCGAACGCTTGCGCAGATTCGCCAGCGCCGCTTTCTCGCCATTGCGCGGCTGCGACGGGAAATCGAGCCGCACCATCATCGCCACCCGCAGGGCGATGAACTGCTTGAGCATGAGCGGTGAGAAATCGGTCGTCGGCAGTTGATGATGATCGCTCAAGCGACGCCCTCCTGAACAAGGTGGAGATCATCACTGAAGCAGACGGGGCATTCAGCGCCGCCGGTTCCGATATCCAGCATGACGTCAGCAAGAACGCCGAGCCTCTTGCAGCCATTGCAGCGATAGCTGCGCAGCGACATCCTATGGACAGGATGATTCTTCGGCGCAGCCTTGACCGCGGCCTCCACAGAATCGTCACCATTCGTATGCGGCAGTTTGGCCAGCGCACGGACATACGCGACCATAGCTTCATCGAATTGATCTGAGGCGTTGCTCATCCCAGCACCTCCGCAAGCGGCGCACCGGCCCTGAGCTTCTTCGTCGCCTCGACCGCGCCGACTGTCGCAATCATGTTCATGCCCTTGCCGGTCGGCAGCCACTGCCCGTCACTGGTCGGCTCGATCAGCCCATTGGCCGCGAGCGCATCGATCAGCGCCGCGGCGACGCTCTGGCGAAGCCCGACACCCTGGCGGAACTTCACCACGTCGAAGGGCTCCAGATCCTTCATCCATTCGAAGGCACGGACGAATTCTTCCTCGACGCGCTCGTCGAGCGTCTTCCGCGGCGTCTCCCGCTTGAACTCGTCGAAGTGCACGCCGCTGGCATTGCCGCCCTCGCCGGGCTCCAGCGCATCCGCATCCTCGAATTCCTTCCAGTCGACGCGCTTGACGACGGTCGTGTCGCCGTAGCTGCCGTCCTCCTGCCGCTCCCAGACGAACCAGGCGGTATTCATCCGACTGGACGCCTTCGGCCCCTCGTAGCCCTCGCGATGCATCATCGGCAGGCGACGTTTAAACACGTAGACGCGGGCCGGCGGGTTATCATCCATTGCGAAATTGCGGTCGTCGTCATCGAAGCCGCAGAAGAAATTCCAGTTGAGTAGCAGCGCCATCTTGCGCGGCTTGTGCGCTCGCAGTGCATGCGCCACGTAATCGTTCAACACCTCGCCATAAGGCGGATTGGTGACGATATCCGGCCCCTCGCCCGGCGCCTCCGGCTGGCTGGCGAGAAAGTCGCCTACCGCCTGCAGCTCGCCATGCGCCGTGACCGTGTTGCGGTCGACGAGATCGGAGAGGATGACGTCATAGCCTTCCGCCTCGAGCACCGCCGAAATGGCGCCGAGGCCGCACGACGGCTCCCAGATCGTGCCCGAGAAGCTTTCGAAGGCGAGCAGCGTGCGCGTGGCAACGACGGGCGTCTGGTAAAAATTGTCGCCGCGTTCTTCCTTGTTGGCCGAGGCCGTTCCGACGGCCGCGCGGAGGTTCGCACGGCTAGGCTCTAGCCCCGCCTGGATGCGCGCCGCGATCGCCCGTTCGACCAGCCCCGGCTCTTTCGTCTCGGCGTCGCGCAGCTTGCGCGCTTCGTGAACCTGTCCCTTGGAAAGGCCGACATCCTCAAGCCGAAAAAGGTTTTCGTCCGAAACCTTTTTCGGGCGCCCGGGCGCGGCCACCACGCCAGCCTTCTGCGCCTCGTCGAACTGATCGGCCAGCGCCATCTTCGCCCGCGTCTCGATCAGCAGGGCGTCACCCTGCATGCGGCGCGCCTTGCCGATCAGTTCGTCGCTAAGCTTCATGCGCTTGGCATAGCTCGCCGCCGCCTTCGCCTGATCGTAAACTGCCTCGGAAAGCCACAGCGCATTTTGGTAATCGCCCTCACTGAAGAGCGAGCGGGCGCGGTCGATCGTGGCGGCAAGATTGGAGGCGTCAGCGCGGGCCGGCGCCGGAACATCGATTGCGCGCCCGTTCCCGATCGCTTCCAGCACGCCGACCGTCGTCTCCACCGACTTGCCGCCGGCGGTGATCGTCACGCGCGTATCGTCAAACCCGCGCTCCATCACTCGGCCCTCATCAGCGCGGCGAGATAGCCGCGGCCCTTATCGGTTAGCGTCACGAAATGCGGATCGTCGGCCAGGCGCTCGACATAGCCGCCGTCGACAGCTTTCACCGCTCCCCGGCGGTCACTCTCCAGCGCGAGCGGATAGGCGCGGCCATGCCGCCGGGAAAACTGCGCTGCCCGGTAGAGCAGCTGCCGGCCGTCAGGCCCGATCGGAGGATCGATGACATGAACGCTGGCCTGCTGGGACTCTTGAGACCGTCTCTTCACGCCGCCACCTCGTTTGGCTGCCGGGCGAGCCGATAGCCCTGCCCCCAGATCGTTTCGATGCGGACGCCGAAGCGGGAAAGTTTCTTGCGTAGCTTGCAGACGAAGACGTCGACGATCTTGATCTCCGGCTCTTCGGCCCGGTCGCTGTAGAGCGCCATCATGATCGATTGCTTCGTGCCGAAATCGCGGCTGGCGAGATGCGCGAAGACGCGCGCCTCCTGCGCCGTCAACTGATACTCGATCGGCGCGCTCACGCTCGAAGGCATCAGCGCCTCCTCAAGCTGGCGGATTCGCTCTTCGAGGAAGGCGATGCGGTCGCGCTGCAGGTCGACGAGCTCATCCATGCCGCACCGCCGCCTTCGCTTCGGTCACGGGGGGGGTATGGGTGTATTTCTGCCGGTTCATCAGGCTGTAGCCGGTGAAACGCTTGCTGATGATCACGACGCCGAACGGCCGCACCTTCTTGCGCAGCTTGCTGACGTGGCTCTCGACGGCGTTGCAATCCGGTTCCTTGTCGAGGTCGAGCCGGTCGCTGTAGAGCGCCTGATAGAGCGTTTCCTTGGTGACGACGTCGCGCCGCGTGAGCGCCGAGAAGATCCGTCGCTCAGCATTGGCCAGCTGCCATTCCGCGGGAACCACGACGTCATCAGGCACCAGCAGCGTTTCCAGCTGCCGGACGCGCTCCCGAAGCGTCGCGTTCCCTTCCCGCAAAATGCCAACCAGGTCGTCAGACACGCGCCTTCCTCCGGTTCATGAAGAGCACGGAGGCCATGGCGCGCCACAGCGGCACCTTGCGCTCGGCGGCAAAGCGCTTGGCTTCGCTTTCGATCTGGTCGGGCATGGCGGAGATCAGCGCGGAGATGCGCTCGGGCTCGATCTGACCCTTATATTCCTTGTCGAACATCAGATGCTCGACCGCCCGGATCAGCACCGCGCCGACGGGGGCTGCCCCGCCCTTGACGCAGGTTTCCAGCACCTCGCGTGCGCCTTTGGCATGCCGGCGGGAGATCACCGCCTGGATCGTGGTCACTGCCATGCACTCCCCCGGCTTGAAGCGGGCCATGGGCGGCGGGTTCTTCAGGAGCTTGACGCCGGCCCGGTCGCAGACCTGCGCCATGGTCAGCGCGTCTTCGTCGCCGGCGGCGACAAGGGCGGCATGCAGCTGCGTCGCCGTCACCTGGATCCGGTCTCGGTTGTGACGGACGAAGGCCGAGGCCCGCTGCGCCAGCGCCTCGGCCCGAACGACAAGAACCGGGATCACCGGTATTCCGCCGTGAGTCACCGCGCCGATCGCGGTATGCTGGCCGTCGATCACATGCAGAATGCCGCCGACGTCGACGACGATCGGCGGCTTGAAGGCGAGCCAGCTCCATTCGGCGACGATCTTGCGGATCAGCCGTATCGACCGATCGGAGAGGCCGCGCTGATATCCCTCGTCGACGACGAGGGAGGCCGGATCGGCGAGGCGAACCTCGGGCATCCAGTCGGGAATTCCCGCGCGGGGCAGATCCGGAAAGTCGAGCGCGGCGACTGGCCGCGCGGAGATATTGGCCGTTGCAGGCAATGAGGCTCCGTCCATCACTCCCCCACCACTTTCAGGTCGGCCCTGCCGCCACCGGCGGCCTTGATCACGGCGAGCGCCTGGCGGAAGCTGGACATTTCGCGCTCCAGCTCGTTGGCCTCGCGGTCCATCGCATGCGCCTCGGCCGGCGTAATTTTGCCGTCGGCCATGGCAGCGGCTCCCGTCGCCATCAGCGCCGCCGCTTTCTGCAGAACTTCGGAATAGGAGGCGAGCACGCCGATATTGGCCTTTTGCTCGGCCTCGGGATCGGAAAGCCGGCGGCCGGAGAGTTCCGCCATCGCCTGCGTGACGACTGGAACGCCGCACTCGCTTTCCAGCGCGTAGACCACCGACAGCGGCATCATGTCGATGTCGCGGGCATTGTTCATGCGGCCGATATGGCTGGGAGAAACGGAAGAAATCTCGGCGGCGCGCTCGATGCCGCCGACCAGCTTGATCAAGTCCCGCTGTGCGGATTTGATCCGGTGAAACCATGCATCAGAAGACATGACAAATCCTTTCCCGCGCCGGGAAATCCGGGCGGTTTTTCCCGTAGTGGGAAACGCTGGAACCTGTGAAAACTCAGCCCGTTAGCAGATCACGGGGGACCGCATGCCTGGGCAAAACACAAACGACGAAAAGAAGGCGCGCCGGACGATAAAGGTCCGCCCGCCCGGCGCGAGTTGGCGCGGCGATCACTACCTTCGCGGCGCGGGGGAAAAATCATTCGGCGGCCTCGCTCGTTTCCGGATAGGGAATGTCGCGGGCGGCGCAGTTGGCCCGATAGAATTCTTCAGGCCCAAATGGCGTAAGCGGAATCAGCACGCGCCAGTGACGGTCGGGGATACCCGTCAGCCGCCACTTGTAAATTGCGTCACGGGTAATCACGACACCGGCGCCAATGCAGGCGCGCTCTACCGCAGCCACGCCGCCGGCTTCTTTGATGATCTTTGTGACAGTGATTTCCGCTTCCATGCACGCAGCTGTACTAGATTTTAAATCTAGCTTCAAGCCATGGGAAATCTACACCAGAAAAAAATTCCGGATTTAATATGCGTTTCATGACTTGGTGGAAGCGACTTGACCACAGGCGGATAGAACTCGGATGGAGCGGTGCGGAACTTGCACGGCGCGCGAGTATTCCCTATGCGAACATAAACAAATATCTGAACGGCAAGATTGAGCAGCCGCGCGGCGAAGAAATGCAAAAGCTGGCATCAGCTATCGGCAAGTCAGCGCTGTGGTTGCGAGACGGGCTTGAGCTTAGCGACGTCGAAGCCGCCCCCATTGAAGGCCGTCTGTTGCCGGTCGCCGTTGTCGGAAAGGTCGAAGCGGGCACGTTCCGCGAAGTTGACGACATGGACCAGTCAGAACGAGAACTACTTTCTCTGCCGGCCGACGATCGGTTTCCGAGCGCCAGGTTGATGGCTTTCGACGTCTCCGGCGATTCCATGAACGAGCTGCGGCCGCGACCCATTCTTCCGGGAGATCGCGTCATCTGCGTTTCCTATGAAGATGTTGCCCACGAGGCGCCCTTGCGCGATGGGATGGTGGTGGTCGTGGAGCGATCGCGCGACGGCGGACAAACACGCGAATGGTCTGTGAAGCAAATCGAGCTCTACCAGGACAGAACCGAATATCATCCGAGATCTACGAACCCAAAGCATAAGCCTATCGTTGTGCCGCGTGATCCGGATGCCGACACTGGCACGCTAGTCGAGATCATTGGCCTGGTTAGAAGGGTTGTCAACGACCTCCCATTTTAGGTTCCGTCAGCGCGCGCGTCATGTACGCCGCAGAGCGAGGCGCTGACGAGAAGGCCTATAGCGCTATCGCATTTAGCGCATGAGAACCGCAAATTCCCCAGCAGGCCGCTCTCCAATAGCTCCTCTACGTCGCTCGGCGCCTCATCAATCCTGGGCACCTTAATGAGCCTTGTGCTCTCCCGCATGCAGTTCTCACATCTGATCTGCAGCTCAAATTCGCGTGATACTTCGCTGATCAAAAGTTGCATGCCGTTCTCCTTTAGTTCTTATTAATCCCGAGAACGCGCCTGGAGTCGAGTCGAATCACTAACATAGATTTTATTTCTATCTCCCTATTGACGCCGTTTGAATGTAGATTTAATTTCCATCTCGTCCGGCGATCCTCCTCCCTTCCCCGGATGACCGCAAAAGCCAGCCGCCGCTTCACACTCCTCCCGAAGAAGCGGCGGCCGGCGTGGTCGGGATCAAAGGAGATGATCATGAAAACCAAAAGCGAGATTACTGCCGCTGATCGGCGCGACCGTAGCATCATGCTGCGTCTCTATCAGGACCGCGGCCCCCAGACCGAAAAGACCCTGCTTGCCGCAGGCATCAGCCTCGAAAGCCAGGCCCGCAACGTCCCGTGGGTCGCCGAGCAGGTCAAGCTCACCGAGGCCGCCTAGTCCTCTGGCCCGAACAGAGGATCCGGCTTCGGTCTCCGCCCCGACCAGGAACGGGGCGGTTTCCCAAGCGGATGAACAAGGGGAAATCCGATGAACCACGTCATGCCAGTCGCGACGGCCCGCAGGAGCCTCGCTGATATCCTGACTTCCGATGACAGCCGCCGCGATCTTGAAGAGCGGATGCTGGATACGATGCGCATGCGCAGCAAGACCCAGCGCTGCGCCGAGGCCGCATTGCTGCTAGCGGTCGGCTTCACGCTCGCCTTCTCCTTCGCACTGGGGATCTGAGCCATGATGGCGATCACCCCGACCCTGACTGTGCTCGCGGCGATCCAGACCGCCGCCGTCCTCGGTTTTCTCGTCTGGATGGTGCGCCGCGACAAGCGGCGCCACGAGGACATGATTGCCGCGATCGAGTATGCGCTCGGTCTCGATCTCTTCCGCCAGCGCCAGTTCCTGCGCCTCTTCATCGACGGCGAACAGGCCGCGTTGAAGCGCGATTATCCCGAGTGGACTTCTTTCCTCACCCACTTCCGCACCATGGAGGGCTACTGACATGGCAGAGATTTTGCATTTCCCGCGCACCGCGCCCCGCCCGGCCCTCCGCCTCGTCGGCGACGTCGACGACCTCGTCGCGGCCGAACTGAAGGGCGAAGGCCTCAGGCACATCGCCGCGGCCCTGGACCATATGGCCTCGGCCAATTGCGAACTGATCGCCGTCAACAGGATCCTGCTCAGCCGGCAGGATGACGTGACGGACCTGGTCAGCGAGGAGACTATCATCGGCCTCTGCCACGCCCTGATATCGGTCATCGACGCCAAGGGTTGCCGAAACGACGACCGGCCGCTGCGCAATGCCGCCGCCAAGGCGATCGCCGAACGGGAGGGCGTTTATCATGGCAACTAGCGCCCTCGCCACCCGGCCACACCCCGCCGTCGACGCGTCGACCTTGTTCTCTGTCGCGCTTGGCCATCTCAAGATCCGCCTGCCCCTGCATCACGACGAGAGCCACTGCGGCACGATCGCCGATGCCGACGGCAACATGGTTTTCGTCGTCGACGTCAACCGCGAGCGTTCCGACGCCGAGGTCCGCGACATCGCCGAGCTGCTGCTGCTCGCGATCAACGTCCATGCCGGATTCCTGCCGGAGGCTGGCAATGGCTGACACACTCTTCCGCGTCCATTTCGAGGACGGCACCAAGCTCGATGTTCACGCGACTGACACGACCAGCGCCCGCAAGAACGCCGAGGCCCAGAGCGACGGCATCATCCGGAAGATCAAGCGTATCAGGGAGAACGGATGATGGGCCGGGAATACAAACAGCGCCGCGACGAGGCGACGGCGGATGCTGCAAAGTATCTTGCCAACCACGTCATGATCGAGGAGCCGGTCAAGTCGTTCCGCTTTCACATGCACTACATCGACAAGAAGGTGACGAAGAGGCAGGAAGGCTCCTACCCGTTCCTTCGCATCCTGCCGCCGGTCGAGGCCGCGAAGTTCGCCTATAACTCCACCTATGCCTATACGCTGACCTGGACACCCGGTCACATGACGATCGTCGGCGATCTCGGCCAGCTGACCGTGGTCCACTATCACGCCATGCAGACGCTCGAAGAGGCCTGCAGGTGGCTACAATCCTGCGACTTCGACTATCTGCTCTCCAAGACCAACGAGCAGCAGGAATATGACAGGGACGCAACCCTTGATCATTTCAAGAGGGAGCTGAACGAAGGCGTGATTGACCATCTGCTGGGCACACCCGGCTGGGGTAAAGACAAGCGACGCGACAACGGTGACATTCAGGAGCTGCGCGCCTGGATCAAACAGCGGCCTCTTGAAGGGCAGCTCAATGAAGAGGGCGAGGACGAACAGGCCTGGCTTGAAAACCGGCCGCTGACCGCCTTCGACGACAAAGACCGCGACTGCTGGGACCGCTGGAAGCAGGTCACCGAGTTCGTCAGCGTCTATCAGGAGCAATACGACTACACCAAGGCGAGCGACCGACGCGCGATCTTGGACGAAGTCGAACATCACTTCGAGACCGAGCATGACGCTGCTGAATTTCTTTGGCGCGATCTCAGCGACAGTGAACCGTGCATCTGCCGGGAGTATCGGCATCAAGCCTTCTTCCAGATCGCCGCGATCCAGCATGGCACGCGCATGATCCTCGGCCGGCATTTTTCCGGATCGAAGGTGGCGGCATGACAGACCTCCTTCACCGTGTCGCGGCAGACGTCCAGGACCACATGGACGCCATCCTCAAGAACTTCAAACCGGATGCCAAGATCACCGTCCTTGTTCGATTCCCCGACAAGCCGACGGCGGATTTCTGCATGACCGGCGATGACCTTCCAGCCGTGGCAGATATGGTCCGTCGGCGCATGGAAAGTGAAGGCATCGTCCGCGCCCCTCCGTCGGCCCGGTTTATCTCCTTCGTCGACCTGATCGAAAGCCGCGCTTTGGCTTGCGACGGGCCAGTAACACCATTCCTTGATGAGCTTGTGTCGGCGACGAGTGAGGAAAAGGAGCGCTTCACCACCATTCTTCGCGACCTCTATTCGGCATTCAAACCGAAGGCGGCACAAAATGGCTGACATCACCCTCTGGAAACCCGAGCCGGACGTGCTCATCCACCAGGCGCTCGGCAAAGCCGGCGAGGAAGCCGGCGAGCTCGCTTCGATCCTGTTTCGCTGCACGATCCAGGGACTGAATGGCAGCGAGCCGGTTTCAGGCAAACCGAACCGCCAGGCGCTTTTCGATGAGATCGCCGACGTCCTCGCCGCGACCCAGTGGCTGCGCGACCTGATCGGTGACGAGTTCGACCAGGCGCGCTTCGAGCGCAAGCTCGCCGGCTTCCGCCTCTGGCAGACCATGCTCGAGGAGGATGCCGGGCACGGTCACTGCGATATCTGCGCCAAGCCGATCACCGCTGACGATATCTGCGCCACCGATATCGAACTCGGCACCTGTCACGCCGCCTGCCTGGAAGGTTCGCCGACGGTCGATCTTGAAACCGGCGAGCCGCTCGACGGCAAGCCCGATACGTACCGCTATGGCGATCTCGCCTCACCTGCCGGCGAGACCGAAGGAGGCGCCCATGGCTGACGGAACCAAGATCGAATGGACCGACGCCACCTGGAACCCGATCACCGGCTGTTCCGTCGTCTCGCCCGGTTGCACCAACTGCTACGCCATGAAGCTGGCCGGCACGCGCCTGAAGCACATCCCAAGCCGCGCCGGCCTGACGCGCGATACCAAAGCCGGGCCGGTCTGGACCGGTGAGGTCCGCTTTAACGAGCAGTGGCTCGACGAGCCGCTGCGCTGGAAGCGCCCGCGCATGATCTTCGTCTGCGCCCACGGTGATCTCTTCGCCGAAGGTGTGCCGGACGATTGGATCGATAGGGTCTTCGCCGTCATGGCGCTTTCGCAGCATCACATCTTTCAGGTGCTGACTAAGCGACCGGAGCGGATGCGGACCTATGTTCGCGAGATGCAGCGCTGCTTTGAAGACGACCATCGGGAGTTCAGCCGTCGATGGGGCGCGGCGGCGGCGGATGCGGCAGGCTCTCCCTGCGCTGCCGGCGCGATCGAGGACCGGGCGTATCCGCTCCCTAATGTCTGGCTTGGTGTCTCTGTCGAAGATCAGAAGCGCGCCGACGAGCGCATCCCGATCCTGCTCGACACGCCGGCGGCGATACGCTGGATCAGTGCAGAGCCGATGCTAGGACCTATCGACCTCAACAATATCTGCTTCACGGATGGCGATGCGGAGATCCGCTACGACGCCTTGACCGGTGAGGCTTGGGTCGAGAACAGTCAGAGCGCCAGCGCCTATGATTGCGGACTTCCTTTCCTCGACTGGATCGTCGCAGGCGGCGAGAGCGGTACCGATTGCCGTCCCATGCATCCGCACTGGGCCCATGCACTGCGCGACCAGTGCTACGACGCCGGCGCTCCCTTCCTCTTCAAGCAGTGGGGCAACTGGATCGTCGCCAGCCACGACAACGGCCATTACGACAGCGCCATGGCGACCAACGACGCCATCTGGCTCGACGTCGACGGCCGCCAGGCCAAGCCCAGCTGCGACGGCATGCGCGAGCCGATCGGCATGTTCCGCGTCACCAAATCGCGCGCGGGCCGCCTGCTCGATGGCGTCGAGCACAACGGCTATCCGCCCCTTCCCGCCCACTTCAAGCAAGGTGCCGATCAATGACGAAACCGAGAAAGCTCCCGGATGATGAAACCCTGCGCCAGCTGGTTGCCGAAGGTCTGACGCGCGCGGCGATCGCTATGCGCTACAAGGTGCACCGCACCACGCTCTCGCAGAAGCTGATCGAGCTCGGCCTCGCGGATGCAGTTGCCCTTGAAGCGGGAGAGCGCCGGTCGTTCACGGTCCAAGCCGTGACGCAGATGCTGCGCAACGGCATGAGCTATTCCGAGATCGACCGCCATTACAACAGGACCATCGGCTGCGCCTGGTGCTTCTGCCGCAGCCACGGCCTCATTCCCGAAATCCCCGATCTCGAAATCCGCGACGAGAAGATCATCATCGGCATCACCGCCACCGCGACGGACAAAAGCGGAAGCGCCCGCACCGTCCGCATGGCGATCAGCCTGCCGCCGATCAGCATGTTCGCAGCCGCGCGGCTGCAGCGGAGCGAAGCGAGGCTCAGCCCATGAGCATCACCAACCAGGACCGCGCCAATATCCGGCGCGTCTTCGCCAAGATTCGCCAGGACACCGACCGGCTCGTCGCGGAGCAGCTCGGCCGGACGGGCACAAAGACCCACGCCGATATCGATAAGATCATCGCCGCGCAGAATGCGATGCGCACATGCATGGAAGTCGTCTTCAACGAATGCCTGCCCTACGACGAAATCTTCTGCGGCGAGATGGCGGTGCGGCTTGCTGCTTACGCCATCAGCGTAGCGCCGATCGAGCGACACCAGGTCCTGGTTGAAGCCGTCGTCGAGGGCCTGCCGGCAGCACTCGCCAGACGCGTCCGCGATGGCATCGCCATCAGGTCGCAATGGGAGACCAACGGCGTCGTCCATCCCAATATCCCGCGCAAGGGGGATATCCAGTGACACAGCCTATCCGCATCCAGTTGTCGCGCCAGAAGGGTTTCAACCTTCAGGCCGCGTCGCGCGCCGCCAACGGTCTCGACGCCATCAAGGTCGATCGCACCTCGCCCTTCGGCAATCACTATGCCTTCAGCAAAGATCCATTTGCGAAGCCGGCGGTATGGGATGTTTTCGCGCGCGGCACCATCGTCAAGAGCTGCTCGACAAAACAGGAAGCCGTTGAACACGCGATCGCATGCTATCGCGCGGATATCTGCACAACTGGCCCGCACAATCACCACCGGATTTACCCCGTCCCGACGCCGGTCGATATCGCCAAGGCGCTGCGCGGCTTCAACCTCGCCTGCTGGTGCAAGCCGGGCGAGCCCTGCCACGCCGATGTCCTCCTCGAGGTCGCCAACGCCCCGCTTCAGGAGATCGTCTCGCGATGATGATGAAAGCCCTCACCGTCTGGCAGCCATGGACGAGCCTGATCACGATCGGCGCCAAGCCGTATGAGTTTCGCGGCTGGCGGCCGCCGGCATCATTGATCGGCCAGCGCATCGCCATCCACGCCGGCGCCAGGCCGATGAAGCGCTCCGAGGTTCTGGCGCTGCGCATCAATCTCGCCCGTCCCGGCAGCTACCCAACGCCCTGCCTGAAACCCGATCTCGCCATCCCGCTGCTCGATCGCATCCTGGAGCAACCGAAGAGCGCCGTCCCGACTTTCCTGCCGCTGTCGCACGTGCTCTGCACCGCGGTTGTCGGCGAACCGAAGAGCGGCGTGGAATGCGCCCGCGAATTCGGCGACGACGCCGGCAATGACAGCGATCGCGAAGGCACCTTCAATTGGGGCTGGCCACTGACTGACATCGAGATGCTGGAGCCGCCCGTGCCCGCAAGCGGCCTGCAGGGCCTGTGGAACTGGAGGGGCGCATGACCGTCCACGTCCGCAAGCTTTCCGGCCGCCCGCTCCTGCTCGCCCAGCGCCGGCGCGAGATCGTCCTGCCGGCCAAGGTAGTGACGATCCGCCGCGTCGTCGCCGGCGACCACGGCGGCGTCGCCGATCGACCCTTTTCGCTTCCCGGCATCAGCATGTTCGTCGCCGTCCTGAAGGAGCAAGGCCGATGCTGAAAACCGACACGACCGCCGGCACCGCGCGCATCGGCTGTGACAGCTGCCCGACATCTATGGACTCGGTGATGGACGCCGATCCCCGCGCCGCGCGCGAAAAAGCCGTCCGCGTCGCCAAGATCGCCCGCTGGCTGATCGAACGCCACGCCGGCAGCTGGCAGCATTTCTGCCCGGACTGCCGCAAGTCGCGGGAACGAGGGAGCTTGCTATGAGCAAGGAAGCGCAGAACAAGATCCGTGACCTGATCGTCGAGATGATGGCCGATGGCGTTCGCACCCATGTGTTGACCGCGGTCGAGGCCATGGCCGCATGCGGCGACGCGTGCGCAGCCATTATCGGCACCATGTTGCCGCCTGCAAACCATGCCGAAGCGCTTGAGATCATCATCGAGAAGTTGCCGAAGCAACTCGAGGCCCACGCCGCTCAGGCGGCCGCTTATCGGAAGGCGAGGTCAAACTGATGGACCGGACAGGATCTCCAGCCATGCGCCCGATGTGGTGCGACGATTTCGACACGGACCTCCTGAAGGTCGTGCCCGGCATTCCCGAGCTGCTCGGCGATCTCGCCGGCGTGACGCTCTGGACGCATGCCGGTACGTGGGAAGGAACGTTGAACCATCCTTCGATGTGGAATCATGACACCGGTCTGATCTGCTTCTTTGGCTTCAACGATCCCGATAAGCCGGATTACTTCAGCACGGGCCAGCCGCCGGTTCAGTGCACCGTGCTGGAGATGTTCCGTGATCTCTGGTGCCACGGCGCCACTGTGATGATGGGGCCAATCCCTGTCTGGGACTCGCAGCCGCTTCAGCCCGAGTTCGACATCCTCATGTACGCCGTGCGCGGCTGGTTCGACACCAGGCCGAACCGCATCCGCCTGGCGCAGCTGCGCGCCCGTAAGTCCATCCGTCAAGCCGCCGACTGCCTGCGCCAGCTGATCGCAGGCCAGGAAGCGTTCAAGCGCGCTATCGCAGCGAGCAAGGCGAGGACGGCCGCATGCTGAAGGCTGAGAACATAATCGCACGCATCCGCGCCGGAGACGAACTGCACATGCAGTTCACTGACGGGCGCCGCGTCTGGTGGTTCGAGCAGCCACATCAGGTCATCCCGGACAAGCTGGCGATGAAACTGCTCTCCGCATCTGACAGCCCGATCGTCGAGGCTGGCGACAGCCTCTTCGGCCTCCCTCTGAACAGCCAGACCTTTCTTTCGAACGAGGAGGCCGTCGGCGATGCCTGACCACATCAACATCCACCATCCGGATAGCCGCGCGAAATATCGCCGCGAGCGCCTGCTGATCGAGGAGTTGCGCGCCAAGGTCTCGACACTGGAAAGCTTCCTCATCGACGCCGAAGGCGACCTCGAGGCGATCTTCACGCGCATCGAGCGCGGCGACGAGGTCGAGTTGCACATGCCGAGCGGCGCCGTCTTCGTCATCACGGGGAAGGAGCGCGAATGACCATAAACCTTGAATATCAGGTCGCAGAGCTGTTCCGACTGAAGATGGAGGAGTTTGCCGCCTGGTGCGCCGAGAATTGGACCGTGACGGAACTCCAGGCCAAGGCCGACAACATCTTCGACGCGAAGCCGGCCGGTTTCCGCGAGGGATACAATGAGGCAATGCAGAACCTTCGCGGCGCCGTGGATTGTTTCCTGGAGGAGCAGCGGTGACCCTCGACCTTTTCAAATCCGAAATGCAGATGTTCGCCGCGATCTCCGATTGCACCCTCTATCGCGACGAGCTGCGCCGCGTCTGGGATAGCACCAAGCCCTTCCTGGTCGTCTGCATGCTCAACCCGTCGGACGCCGATCATCTGCGCAACGACCCCACGGTCCGTGTCCTCATCTGGTTTGCCAAGCTCTGGGGTTACGGCGGCCTCATCATCGTCAATCTTCACGCCTTTCGCTCGCCATCGCCGAAGGAGATGATGCGCGCCAAGGACTCGATCGGTCCGCGCTGCAACGAGTTCATCGACGGCGCCTTCATCATCGCCCGTTATCAGAACACGCCCGTCCTGGCCGCATGGGGCAACGGCGGCGATTACCTCGGCCGCGACAAGTGGTTCATGCACCGCGCCCGCCAGCAGCTCGTCGACCTCGTCTGCCTCGGCCTGACGAAGGACGGCTTTCCCAAACACCCGATGGCCCGCGGCGTCCACCGCATCGCGCGCGACCAGCAGCCGATCATATTTCAGAATGCACGGGAGATAGTCCGATGAACGACCGTTCCGACGACCTCGAAGAGGACGATAACGACCTCATTCCGACGACCGAAGAGATCACCGAACCATGCGCATACTGCGGCAAGCTCGACGCCTTCGTCGAGCGCGCAGACTTTTCTTCGGCCTACGTGTTCTGCAACGCAT
The DNA here is from genome assembly GCF_014193215.1 of Rhizobium sp. BK112. Classification (NCBI taxonomy): domain Bacteria; kingdom Pseudomonadati; phylum Pseudomonadota; class Alphaproteobacteria; order Hyphomicrobiales; family Rhizobiaceae; genus Rhizobium; species Rhizobium sp. BK112. The sequence goes on along the minus strand of NZ_JACHYZ010000002.1, from coordinate 476,284 downwards.
GCTCGGCCCGAGGCCCGGTAGCTTGCCAAGAAAGCGAAAACGAGGAAGAGCCTGGCGCGAATGAGGCCATCCGCCAGTGGAACCGCCGCAGCGCGTCGGAGGCTTTGCTAGATGTTGCTGCCGAACGTCGCCGGCAGGTAGAGGCCGAAGGCTTCACTTTCGAACACGATGACACGCACACCGCTGGAGAGATGGCATTTGCCGCTGCCTGCTACGCTACGTCGGGCGCAGTAGATGAAAGCCAGCGCGGCAAGGATGACCGCCTGTTGGCCGTGATCCAATTCATATGGCCGAAATCTTGGTCTTGGGGCTGGTGGACACCAAAGACGCGCAGGCGCGATTTGGTGAGATCGGCCGCCCTCCTCATTGCCGAAATCGAGCGCATCGACCGCGCCGCCACCAAGGAGATCAAGAATGACTGACCGCAAAACGAAGAGCTTTCCGACTGGCGCCGTCCTATCCGTCGTGACCGGCGTTCTCGTTTCCGAAAACCACATCGCCGGCGTTTACGAAGTTTTGAATTGGATGACTGGGGAGACCGTCTTCACTCATCAAATCCCGCGCCTGAGCCGCGAAGCCGTTCCGGTGATTCTTGCGATGCACCCGCACCTGGAACCGGTCATCGAAGAATCGGAGCAGGTAAATCCCGAAAATGTTTTCGACTGGCTGGCAAAATGGAAAGATCGCTATGGCGATGAAATCGCCGTGCCGCTCATGACCATCGCCGAGCACGAACGCATCGATCCGATGTCGGAGTTGGCCGAAAAGGTCTCCCCGGATCGCATAGTGGTCGCAGCAATCCCGCTGAGGGGCGACGCCGATGCAGATTGAGATCAAAGGCAATCTGCCCGGAGATCCGCAAGGCCGGGTTTTGGCAATAGAAGCGGCAGCAAAGGCCATCTGCCAGCAAGCCGGGACCGACCCGGCCGACGCTATCATGATGCTGCTGACGGCGGCTGCGCACCTCTTCACCGTCTATTCCGGCAAGCCATCATCTGAGAACATCATGAGCCTCGCTCACAGCCTCGGATGCGCAACCGTCGCGGCCGACGACTTCTTCAAGCTCAAGGCCGCCACTGCAACGGAGGGCAAGATCAATGGGTGATCTGCCCTGCGAAATTTGCGGCCCGGAGAACTCCTGCATCTGCCAGCCGTGCCAGTGCAAATCGTGCGTCGATCAGCGACCCGAAAGCCCTCTCGCTCGCGCGAGGCGGCTAACGCAGGATCGTGTCGACGCCGGAGAACTGTACCCGTGGGTGATGGGCGATCCCGAACAGCGAGACCGGCTCAATCAGGCGCGCGATCGGCGCTCCGCCTTTCACGTCGTGCCGGCCACCTGCGCAACGGAGGATCGCCGATGAGCCAGATCACCAAGGCCATGATCCAGGCTGGCTGCGAAGCCCAGCAGCGTTATCGCAATGAAGCGAACGAGGGCGAAGTTCGGCGGATTCTTGAAGCAGCGCTCGCCGGCTCTTCCATACAACTCTTCCCGTCAAAGGAAGAAATCCGCAGGCTTGCCGAACTCGCTCTGGCAGAGATGCAGGAGAAGGCGACGACCGATCGTGAAGCGTGGATCGCGTCCTACGAGAAGGTCATCATGTCATACCGCCGCCTCGCTCTGGCGAAGCAGCAGCTCGCGGATTCCACCACATCGCCCCCTCCCCATGGGCTTGGTGGCGATGACGATCACATGATCCAGATCGAGGATCTAATCAGTCAGCTTGAGGCCATCCACGACAGGTTCGGTAACACCTGCGTTTACATCCGTCGCCAAGGCATGGGATGGGGCGCGGTCGCACTCAACCGACGGGACGACGACAAAAAGAACGGCGTCTTTGACCTGCAGGCGCAGCACGATCGCGACATGCATGCGCGCCTCGAACAGCTCGGGCGGTTGAAGAAGGATCGCGCCGAGGCGTGGCGCCAACGCCGCGATGCCGAAGGAAGCAGGGACGCCGCACGCGCAGCTGCTGACACGCTTAAGATCGAGCGTAATCAGCTTCGCAAAGTTGTCGAGGAACTCAAGTTCGCGCTTTTCTCGTCGGACATGACCATCAAGGACCGTGCTGACCAATCGGCTCGCCTGGTGCTCGACCTTGCCACCGCAACGGAAGGCAGCGGCGATGCTTAAGATCCGACGCATGCTCTATTGGCGCTGGCGACCAGATGTCGTCCGGATCGGCATGGGCGCGATCTTCTATGTGCCCGGCTTCATGATCCAGCTCGGACACTACAGCCCGCCCTGCCGTGTCTGCGGCGATCGTGCCGAAATCTGCACATGGAACGAATACAATCCCGGCGCTGCGATCTGCATCAACTGCTGCGAACATCCCGACTATGAATATGACCGCTGCGAGCGCCGTCATTTCTGCGTCGAGTGCGGCAATGATGCGCCGCACGATTGGAGCGGCTACGAACCCTGCGAGGGCGATGTCTCGATTTCCTTCGCCGGCAGTCGCGATCCTGACGAACCGGTAGGCACACCCGTTTCCGAACTTTCCGGCCGCGCTGTCGGACCCTTGCATCCCGATCGGCCGAAGTATGATCGCTTCGTCGCCATCGCGAAATCGTGGGGGTACGACTGATGAGCTACCATGTCTTTTTCAATTTTTCGCAAGGCCTCTCTCGCTCTGTCATGGCGCCGAAGGGGACTAAAGCTTCTGTCATCGCACATGTCGAAGACATCGAACGCCGTCTAAAACTTGAGCGAGAGCAATATCGTGACAACCAGGTGCATTGGAAATCTCACGGATGGCCTTCCTCAGACCTGAAGGATGATGACCTCTGCAAAGGCGTCGAAGACCACAACCGGTGGGTTCACTGGTTTTACGACCGCCTGGAAGAGTGGGCAAAAGACCCCGTCACGAATGGCGAAGAGATCACCCCTGATGATGCGAAGGCGTTCTGGCATGGGCTGAAAACCTTGACGGTTCATCCAAGCCGCTGGAACGGAGATTACTACCGAGCCCGCATGGAAGAACTCTACGAAGTCATGCGAGGCAGGCCCACGGCAGGTATCAGTTTCGATGCGGCAAAACTGTCTCCCAAACAGGCAGGCGCCGTCATTCACCTTTTCGAGGGCTTTCTTGATCCCCAGGATCTACGTCTGGAGGTGCCGAGGGGATGCGATCACCTCGCCTCCTCATATTGGGGAGAATACGACTGGTGCGAACGCTGCGGCGCAGTCCTTCCCGAATACTCTGAAAACTGCCGCAAGCGTGGTTGCCCCGTTCAAGAGAATTGGTGTGAGGAAGATCGTCCGGATTGGTGGCGGCCTGTAAAGAAAAGCAACGCCCCCGCTCCCTCACAGGAGGCGAAGGCTCCCTGATGGCAACCGAGGCGGAAAAGCGTAAGCTCGAGCAGATCCGGCAGGACCTCGCCACGGTCGGCGCCGACTGGGCGGTCGAGGCAGACGGCGTTGGCCTCGCCCTCGTCGTACGCGATCCGGTCGACGACAAGCCGCGCGCGATCGCCGCGGTCGCGGCAGACGCGCCCTTTGTCTTCCAGGATTTCCTGATCCGCGCCGGCGAGCGCCAGCGGTTCCTGCTTGAATTGCTTGATCGCTGTGGCCGCGCCTATCGCGAGCTTGCCGGCAAACAGCCAAAACCGAAGCGCTATGCCGCCGAATGCGCGATGAAGTGCAAGAGCGACCAGGCCTTCCGCCAATACCTGATCGATTGCCACGAGCTGCGCGACGCAACCGATTTCGAGCGCATCAAGACCCGCATGCATTCGATCCTCAACGTTCAATCACTGAACGAGCTGGACACCGACACAGCCGCCGCGGCGCGCTGGAACTCCCTGCGCTCCGATTTCGAGAGATGGAGAAGAGGACAATGACCCACCTGCTCAAGCGCCTCCTCGACTTTCTCACAGAGCCCTGCGGCTTCGAAATAGAATGGATGACCGGAGGCTTTCGCTTCGCGCCGCCGACATGGACCTGGTTTGTGTTTTTCGCGCTGATCCTCGTCGGCATGTTTCTTTCAGGTGATCACCATGCCCGATGATATCGACGACTACGGCCCCGATGACCCAATCCCGCTTGCGAAGGCCGCGAAGCTGTTGTTTCGTGGCGAGCTGACGAAATCCTCCCTGCGCACCGAGGCCAGGAAGGGCAATCTGGAAATCTTCCAGATTGCCAACAAGGATTTTGTCACCAAGAACGGGATCAAAAGGATGATTGAGAAATGCCGCAAAAGCGCCGCCCCGCAAGGCTCTGGCTCAGACCAGACACTGGCACATGGTTCATCAAGGACGGAGACAAGCGTGTCCCCACGGAATGCAGCGAAGCTGAGGTTGAGGCAGCTCAGGGAATGCTTGCCGACTACATCACCAGTCAATACCGGCCGCAGCGCTCCAGTCGTGCAGCTGAAGTCACGGTAGCCGACGTCGTCATCGTCTATTCCGAGGAGAAGGCGCCGTCGACGGCCAGGCCGAAGGAAACATTCGCCATGCTCGACCGCGTCACCGATTTCTTCGGCGACATGCTGCTGACCGAACTACGGGGACAGACCTACCGTGAATATGCCGCCGATCGCGGCAATCTCGGCGGCGCCCGCCGGGATCTGGAAGTCCTGAGAGCGGCGATCAACCACTACCACGCCGAGGAAACCCTCGACATGGTGCCGAGAGTGACTTTGCCGGAGAAGGGCGAACCGCGACAGAGCTGGCTGACGAGGCGCGAGATCGCAAAGCTGCTGCTCGCAGCAATGGGCTGGGTTCCTGTTGTCTATGACGTCGAAACCCGCGAACCGACTAAGTGGAAGCGAACCGGCTGGCGTTACCCGCATCTCGTCCGGCTGATCATGATCGGCCTCTACACCGGCACGCGCCTCAGTGCGACCCTCGGCCTGCAATGGATGCCGAGCACGACCGGCGGCCACATCAACCTGGACAGCGGCGTAATCTACCGCAAGGCCCAGGGCGAGCGCAGCATGCACAACAAGCGCAAGACGCCCGTAAAGATCCCACCTCGCCTTCTGCGCTTCCTGCGCTACTGGCATAAGGCGGACACCGCGATCGACGAACAAGGCCGGCCGGTGACACTGCGCTACGCCGTGCATTATTCAGGGGAGAAGATCGTCAAGCCGCATAAGGGCTTCCGATCGATCCGGGCGATCGCCGGCCTCGGCGAGGATGTCACGCCGCACGTTCTGCGCCACACGCGTGCGACTTGGCTGGCGCAAGCCGGCGTCGAAACCGAGCAGGCAGCAGCATCCCTGGGCATGACAGCCGAGGAATTCGAACGGACCTATGCACACGCCAGCCCGGACTTTCAGAAGCAGGCGGCGAACGCATTCTAACCGGTCCGCAGGGCAATCGGTCCGCAATCGGTCCGCTGCATGATATGGCAAGTATCTGAGAATTCGAAGTTTCGGGAAAATGATGAACTTTTTCAATGGTTCAGACTGGTCGGAGTGGAGTGATTCGAACACTCGACCCCCACGTCCCGAACGTGGTGCGCTACCAGACTGCGCTACACTCCGTGACCAGCGGCGCTTCTATAGAACAGCCTATCTGGTTGCACAAGCACCAAATTCCAAAAAACCGGCGGAATTTTTGACGGGGTTGTGACAGGCGCGGGCTCGCGCGGCTGCAGCAAAAAGCCACACTTCCCGCAAATCGAACGGAAGTCTCAAACGGGCAATTTTCTTTTGCCGGGTTCCGCGCTAAAGGGCAGACGGGACAGGCGAAACCGCTCACGAGGGCGGGCTTCGCAGCCAATGCGCTAGAGATCAGGACGACACGATGAATTTCCGCACCATGACCGCGGCCGGGCTTGCAATTGCGCTTGCCGGATGCACGACCATTCCTTCCGCCGGCAATCCGATCGAGGCCCGCTGGGTCGGCAAATCGGCCGGCATCTTCTTTGCCGCCTACGGGCCGCCGATCAGCGACAGCGAGCAAGGCTCGACCACCGTCTATACCTGGCGCGGCGGCTACAAGACCGTGCGCATTCCGGCGAAATACGCCGAAGGCGCCGACGGCAAGCGCGGCAAGCAGATCGCGTCCGCCCGCACCGCCTATCTGCGCTGCCAGGCGGAAATCACCACCAGCTCCGATTACACGATCCGCGACATCCGCACCGTCGCCGATATCCCTGGCGTCAACGGCCCGTCCTATTGCGCCGAGTTCCTGGCGCCGGAACAGAAGTAACGGACGCTTCGTCTGAAGCAGCTCACAGGCGGCCCGAGTGCCGCCTGTTTTCGTTCGCGGCGGCTGCTTCTGCCGCAAGCCGGCTTCTGCACGAAGAGCAGATTCCGCCAGGTCCGCCGTTGCAGCGGATGGCCCATCGACTCCCCGCTCCGAATATCCCGACAGCCCGCAGCCGGATCCGGCGCAAAAAGGGGCTTGTCGCATTCCGCCCTCCGGCGTATCTATTGCCCGTCGCGAAAAGCGGCTGCCTCCCTTGATCCGCTCAGTGGCGGAGTAAACAGGTGGACGAATGGTCGTCCAGGTGGTCGAGCACACGCCATTCATGCCTTTGCAGCATGGATCGGCCAGCACCTCCCAGAAACCAAACGCCTGATCAGCTCAGGCCTCATCGTGAGTCCATTGGCGCTCGAACGGCGCTCGTGCGCTTGCGTCGACCCGGAACGCGCCATGACCAGATCCCTTATCGTCATTTTCACCGCCATTGTCCTCGATGCCGTCGGCATCGGCCTGATCTTCCCGATCCTGCCCGCGCTGCTGCGCGATATCACCCATGCCGAAAACGTCGCGGCCTATATCGGCACGCTGACCGCGCTCTATGCGGTCATGCAGTTCATTTTCGCGCCGGTGCTCGGGGCCCTCAGCGACCGGATCGGCCGCCGGCCGGTGCTGCTGATTTCGCTCGCCGGCGCTGCCGTCAACTATCTGTTCCTCGCCTTTGCGGCCGATCTGCCGATGCTGTTTCTCGGCCGCGCCATCGCCGGCCTGACGAGCGCCAACGTGTCGGTGGCGACCGCCTATATCACCGACATTTCGCCCGAGGAGAAGCGCGCCCGCCGCTTCGGGCTTTTCAACGCCATGTTCGGCCTCGGCTTCATCATCGGCCCGGTCGCCGGCGGCATCCTCGGTGATTACTGGCTGCGGCTGCCCTTCATGGCGGCCGCCGTGCTCAATGGCTTGAACCTGCTGCTCGCCTTCTTCGTCCTGCCGGAATCGCGCCCCGGCAGCCGGGAGAAGATCGCGCTTTCGGCGCTCAATCCGCTGAAGCCGCTGCACGCGGTGCTGGAGGTCAAAAGCCTGCTGCCTGTCGTCACCCTCTTCTTCATCTTCAGCGCCACCGGCGAGGCCTACGGCACCTGCTGGGCGCTCTGGGGCAGCGACGCCTTCCATTGGAGCGGGCTTTCGATCGGCCTTTCCCTCGGCGCCTTCGGCATCTGCCAGACGCTGACCCAGGCCTTCCTTCCGGGACCGGCGGTCAAATTGCTCGGCGAACGCGGGGCAATCCTGACCGGCATCGCCGGCGCCGCGATGGCGCTCACCGTCATGGCCTTTGCCGGCCAGGGCTGGATGATCTTTTCGATCATGCCGGTCTTCACGCTCGGCGGCATCGGCGTGCCGGCGCTGCAGTCGCTCGCCAGCCGGCAGGTGGATGAAAACCGGCAAGGCCAGTTCCAGGGTGTGCTGGCCTCGGTCGTCAGCCTCGCCTCGATCGTGGCGCCGCTTGGCTTCTCCAGCGTCTATTTCCTCGTCCGCCAGGCATGGCCGGGCGCGATCTGGCTCTCGGTCGTCGCCGTCTATGGGCTGGCCGTGCCGCTCATTCTTGCTCTCAGGCTGAAGAATCCGGCGCCGACCGCGGCAAGCGGGCCGACGCCATAGGCCACCGCCCGCGCCGCGTGCCGCACGGATCCCAGGGGCAAGCCCTGGGATGACGGAGGGCGGGGAAAGGTGTGCGACAAATAGCGAAGTGTGCAGCGTTTATCGGATTGCCGATTTACGCCATGCCAATGCAAAACTGCTCGTGCACCTTGCTGAAATTCATCCAGACGTCCCGCCTCTTGCCAATTGCCCTCCCCAAACTCCGTCATCCCAGGGCTTGACCCTGGGATCCACAGCCACGCACTCTGCCGGAATGGCGGGATATGTTTACATCGTCACCAACCAGAAAAATGGCACGCTCTATATCGGCGTAACATCCGATCTGGAGCGCCGCATCTATGAGCATCGCGAGGGGCTGACGCCGGGCTTTGCCTGGAAATACGGATGCACCCGTCTCGTCTGATATGAGGAACACTGGGACATCGGCAGTGCGATCCAGCGCGAGAAGTCGTTGAAGCGATGGTACCGGCAATGGAAGATCGACCTGGTCGAAGCCATGAATCCCGAGTGGGACGATCTTTATCTTACGTTGTGGTGATGCCGGCTGCGTCTTCTGGGTGCTCTGGGCATGGATCCCAGGGTCAAGCCCTGGGATGACGGAGGGTGGGGGAAACGTGTGCGACAAATAGCGAAGTGTGCAGCATTTATCGGATTGCCGATTTACGCCATGCCAATGCAAAACGGCTCGTGCACCTTGCTGAAATTCATCCCGACGTCCCGCCTCTTGCCAATCGCCCTCCCCAAACTCCGTCATCCCAGGGCTTGACCCTGGGATCCACAACCCAGCGCGCGGCTTCAAAATTTACCCCAGTTGGATGCCATCCCAGTCCACCAGTGCCAGCCGCATGGATCCCAGGTCGAGCCACGAGGGCCGGCAGGCCAGCGGGGGCCACGCGAGACCCCCGAACCCTACGCCCTCACGCCGCCTCCCCCGCCTGCACCGCGCTTTCCGCCAGCTTCCGCGCCGCGACGAAATCCACCTTGCCGGAGCCCAGCACCGGCACCTTGCCGATATTGACCTCGGCCGGGACCATCATGTCCATGGCGCCCTTGGATTTGGCGAAGGCGAGGAATTCGGCGCGGGTGGCGGTGGGGGCGTCGGTCAAGAGCACCAGCCGCTCGCCTTTCTTGGCGTCGGGCAGCGAGGAGACGACCGAGAGAGCGCCGGGCCAGAGTTCGGCGGCCAGCGTCTCGACGGCGGCGAGCGAGATCATTTCGCCGCCGATCTTGGCGAAGCGTTTGGCGCGGCCGCGGATCTTGACGAAACCGTCCTCATCGATGGTGACGATGTCGCCGGTGTCGTGCCAGCCATCGGCGAGCGGCTCGAGCACGCCGGGATTTTCGGCACGGAGATAACCGGCCATGACATTGGCGCCGCGCACATGCAGCCGGCCGCCCTCATCGATGCCGGGCACCGGTTCGAGCTTCCATTCCATGCCCGGCAGGATTTTGCCGACCGTGCCCGACTTGTTGTACATCGGCGTGTTGATCGAAATCACAGGCGCGGTCTCGGTGACGCCGTAACCTTCCAGGATGCGCAGGCCGAATTTTTCCATATAGGTCTGGCGGGTTGCGGCCTTCACCGGCTCGGCGCCGGAGAAGATATAGCGGATCGAGCGGAAGTCGTAAGGATGCGCCGTCCTGGAATAACCGTTGAGGAAGGTATCGGTGCCGAAGATGATCGTGGCGTTGGAGACATAGATCAGCTCCGGCACGATGCGGTAATGCAGCGGTGACGGATAGAAATAGACCGGCACGCCCGAGATCAGCGGCAGCACCGTGCCGGCCGTCAGCCCGAAGGAATGGAACACCGGCAGGATGTTGAACACCTTGTCGCCGCTGTGGAAATCGATGCGGGCGGCGGCCTGGGCGGCATTCGACAGAATGTTGCGGTGGGTCAGCACCACGCCCTTCGGCGTGCCCTCGGAGCCGGAGGTGAAGAGGATGACGGCCGGATCATCCGGCTTACGCTTCACCAGCGGCCGTGCCTTCCTGAGATAACCCAGGATCTTGTCCTTGAGGCCGATTTCGGCCCGGAGATCATCGAGCCAGACGATCGTCACCTGCTTTTCCATCTCTTCGATGACAGGGCCGAGCTTGGCCTGGGTGACGAAGGCGCGCGAGGTCAGCACATGCCTGACTTCGGCGGCCTTGCAGGCGGAGAGGATATTGGCGGCGCCGGCGGTAAAGTTCAGCATCGCCGGCACCTTGCCCGCGGTCATCACGCCGAGAAGGGTGGCGGCGGCACCATTGGCATTCGGCAGCATGACGCCGAGGTTGGTTTCCGGGAAACGGGCGCGGAACTTGGCGCCGAGCACGGCCGCCCCCGTGAGCAGTTTGCCATAGGTCAGCCGGCCGGTGACCGGATCTTCGACGGCAAGCTTGCCCATGCCGAATTCGCCACCTGCCTGAATGACGCGGTCGAGCACGGTCGACGAGGTATCGGCGGTGCGGAACAACAGGTTCGACATCACCTGGTAGAGCGCGGCGCCGGCCGCCGTGCGGCGCTTGCGGCCTTTCAGCTCCGGCGGCACTTCGAGCTTCACCGGCTCGAGAATGGTGACCTTGACCTTGGGGAACAGCCGGCGGCGGATCTTGCCATTGTCGAGATAGGAGAGATAGCTCTTCTCCAGCCCGTCGATCTTCACCGGCACGACCATCGAGCCGGTTTTGTCGGCGACCATGGCGGCGCCATCATAGACCTTCATCAGCGTGCCGGTCACCGTCAGGCGGCCTTCGGGGAAGATGCCGATCGGGCTGCCATCCTGCACCACCTTGATCAGCGAGCGCGTCGCCATCGGCTTGGTCGGGTCGAGCGGCAGGAATTTGCACATCTTCAGGAAGGGGCGCACCCACCAGGCCTGGGCGATCTTGTAGTCGACGGCAAAGGTGGGCTCTTCCTCGGTAATGGCAAGCGCCAGGGCGCCATCGAGCAGGCTGACATGGTTGAGCGCGATGATCGGCGCGCGGCCGGCCTTCTTGATATTCTCCAGCCCTTCGACCTCCAGCCGCATGAAGGCGCGGAACAGGATCGAGATGAAATCGCGGAAGGGATTGGTCGGCAGCGTCTTCAGCATCAGCCAGGCAACGGCGAAATTGATGATGCCGAGGCCGATCAGGATCTGAGGAATGGACGCGCCGAGCGCCTGGATCGCGGCGACCAGGCCGAGGCCGACGGTGATGAACAGCGCCGACAGCACATTGGCGGCGCCGATGACGCGGGCGCGGCGGTCCTCATGCGCCCAGGTCTGCAAGGCGGCGAAAGTGGGCACGGCGATGAAGGCGCCTGATATGGCCATGCCGGCGAGATCGATGGCGACGCGGATGGTATTCTGGCCGGCGAAGAAACCGACGATCGTCGTTGCATGGCTTGTGGAAGCCAGGCCCCAGAGGTTCCAGGCGAGATCGAGGCTGAAGAGGCCGAGCAGCGCCGTGCCGACAGGGGCCGGCAAGAGCACGATGCGGCCGGACGACATCCAGGCGGCAATGGCCGAGCCGACAGCGACGGCGATGGCAAAGACGGTGAGATAGGCCGGCACGACGAGCTCGGAGCCGCCGAGCAGCTCGGTCACCATGGTCGGCAGGATGGAGAGAACGAAGGCGCCGACCAGCCAGAACCAGCAGTTCATCAGCGCCGAACGCCACAGGCGTTTATCCTCGCGGATTTCCTTGACGAGCGTGTAGCTGGAGCGGATGACATTGCGGTCGATTTCGAGATCCGGCGCCTTGGAGCCGGTGGGCGGGATCATCCGGCTGGCCAGCCAGCAGAGCACCGAAAGCCCCATCATCATCGTGCCGAAGATCAGCACATTGTCGCCGCCCGAGAAGGCGAGCGCGGCGATGATCGTGCCGGCGAGGATGGCGATGAAGGTGCCGCCCTCGATCCAGGCATTGGCTTTCGGCAGGTCGCGGCGTTCGAGATGATCGGGCAGGATGCCGTATTTGATCGGCCCGAACAGCGCCGAGACGATGCCGAAGCCGAACAGCGCCGCCATCAACACAAAAATCGAAGAGAATGCCAGGCCGATAACGGCAAGGGCGGCGACCGCGATCTCGCAGCGTTTCAGCAGCTCGGCAATCCTGGCCTTGTCATGCTTGTCGGCCAGTTCGCCGCCGAGTGCGGAGAGCAGCAGGAAGGGCACGATGAGGATGACGCCGGCAAGCGTCACCAGGGCGGCGCCTTCACTGGCCGACATCTTGAAGAGAATGAGGAACACCAGGGTGTTCTTGAGGAAATTGTCGTTGAAAGCCGTCAGGAACTGGGTCCAGAACAGCGGCGCGAATTTCCTGGAGGTCATCAGATTGTGTTGCACGGGCTCGTCCCTCTTTCGACTGGCAGAGAAGGCCACAGAGTTGTTACGCAAAAGTTGAATGCGGTAACAACTCTGCGCTGTGGTTAACCAAGATCAATCTTCATCGTTACGATTGAACTTGACCAGGAGTTTCTCGGTGCGGGCATCCTCGACCTTGCGGATCAGCTTCTCGGATTCGGCATTGTCGCGCAGCGTCTTGGTGATGTTCACCGTGGTCTGCACCAGCATCAGAATGCCCATGGCGAGATAGCCTTTGCCCCAGAGATCGAGCGGCATCATGTAGAGGCCGAGCGCCAGCATGAAGGCGGCCGAGCCGAAGGAGATGTAGGAGAAGCTGACCCAGCTGGCGGAATGTTTCTGGAAACTGTCGTTCATATCAGTGGTCCCTATGGTTCGATGGATGAATGGTTGGATGGATGCAATTTCAGGCAGCAGGCGTGATGCGGCTCTTCAGCCGCGCCAGCACATCATCGGCGGATGAGCGCAGCGGCGCGCCGAAGCCGGCATTGGCAAGCTTTTCGATGATGCCGGCCGGGCGGATGGCGCCTTCCATGTCCTTCAGCGCCGCGGCCGTCAGCTCATTCTGGCTCTGGCGCAGGCGAAGCCGCGCCAGCGTCTCCTCGGCATCGTCAAGCGTGGCAAAACCCGGGCCGGCGACTGACACATCGAGCTTCTGCGCCTCTTGCGTCGCCCGGGCCAGCCGCTCGCCGCGCTGCAGCTCCTGCAGCCGCGCCTCGGAGGCCCGGACGATCCCCTTCAGCTTGTCGATCGCCTGGGTGAACTGCGCTTGCGCCTTCTCAGATGCATCGCGCTCGGCTTCGAGATAGGCGATCGCCTCGGCCGCCTCGCGGGCCAGGCCCTCATTGCCCTTGGCAAGGGCTGCGGTGGCGCGGGTCTCCAGATCGGCGATGCGGGCAACGATCGTTGCGTGCTGCCCCTTCTCCTGCTCGTTCTGGGCGATGGCGACCGCGACGCTGCGGCGGGCCGACTGGATCGATTGGGCGGCATCGCGGATCTGCTGGGAAAGCAGCGGCACGGCGTGGCAGTCGGCGAAAACCTGTTCGGCATCATGCGCCCTGCCCCGCAACAAAATGGAAATCAGTTTGAACATTTCCTTCCTCCGGTTTATGAACGTTGTTCACGAGAGGTGTTATGCCAGAATCATGAACGTCGTTCAAGATAAATTTTGAACGACGTTCAAAAAATCGAAGTGGAATGGTTAATGGCCGGCAGACGAGAAGAAAAACGCGAAGACCTGAAGGCCCGGCTGATCGAGGCGGCGCGCGAGCGGATCGCCAGGGACGGGCTCACCAATCTCCGGGCCCGCGACATCACCCAGGATGCCGGCTGCGCGCTCGGCGGCCTCTACACGGTGTTTTCAGACCTCGCCGAGCTCGTCATCCACGTCAATTCGGGAACGCTGAAAGCGCTGGAGGCGAGGCTCACCCTTGATGAAACCAAGGACCGGCCGCCGACCGACCGGCTGCGCAACCTGGCGCAGGGCTACTTGAACTTCGCCGTCGAGCACCGGAACCTCTGGAAGGCGCTGTTCGAGCACTTCCCGCCGGAATCGAGCCCGACGCCGCAATGGCACCTCGACGAACACCTCTTCCTCATGGACGTGATCGCCGAACCACTGGCCGAACTGCAACCCGACATGCCCCCCGAAGACCGCGCCATCCGCGCCCGCACCCTCTTCGGCGCAGTGCATGGCGTCGTCAGCATCAGCCTCGAAGGCCGCTTCGTCGGCCTGCCGCTGGAGCGGCTGGCGCGGGAGGTGGATGAGCTGGTGCAGACGATCGCGGCGGGGGCGGAACGGCGGCGGGAGAGTATGTGAGGTGGCGCTGGGTGGAGTGAGGGGCGGAGGCAACAAACCGTGGTTTGGCCGCCGCATCACCACACACTCCGTCATCCCAGGCCTTGAGCCTGGGATCCATGGCGCCGCCGTTTTTCGCCGAGCCCCACCACCTCCTCCGTCATCCTCGGGCTTGACCCGAGGATCCATGCCCCGAGCATTGTGCTCGCCGTCGACAGACGGAGCGGCAGGGGGCATCCTATGCGTGAACTCATGTACGTCGAGTGCTGCGTATGGATCCTCGGGTCAAGCCCGAGGATGACGGAATAGGTGGCAACCAATCTGCAAAACCGCACCCACTCGCTGGCGGACTTGTCCACCATCCCACCTTGACCCAAGCACCCCTACCCAAGCACTCTCTGCCCTCCACACCACCGCGAAGGGAGACCCCATGAGCCGCATCTTCATCACCGGTTCCACCGATGGCCTCGGCCTCGCCGCCGCCCGCACCCTGATGAAGGAGGGCCACGACGTCGTGCTGCACGCCCGCTCCAGCGAGCGCGCCGCCGCCCTCGCCGAGATTTCGCCCACCGCCCTCGGCATCGTCATCGGCGATCTCGCCAGCGCCACGGAAACGCGCTCGATCGCCGAGCAGGTCAACGCCATCGGCCGCATGGACGCCGTCATCCACAATGCCGGCATCTACCTCGAGCGGAGCCGGGGCGAAACGTCGGAAGGTCACGCCAAGACGCTGGCGGTGAATGTGCTTGCCCCCTATCTGCTCACCGCCTGGATCACCCGCCCTGATCGCCTGATCTATCTCAGCAGCGGCATGCATCGCAGCGGCAGCAACGCCCTTGACGATATCGACTGGAAGAAGCGGCCGTGGAACGCCAGCCAGGCCTACTCGGAAAGCAAGCTCTACATCGCCACCCTCGCCGCCGCCATCGCCCGCCATTGGCCGGATGTTCTCAGCAACGCGGTCGATCCCGGCTGGGTGCCGACAAAGATGGGCGGCGCCGGCGCGCCCGATGACCTTGAGATGGGGCATCTTACGCAGACGTGGCTTGCGACGAGCGAGGACGAAGCCGCGAAGGTCAGCGGCGGGTATTGGTATCATCGGCAGCGGCGGGATGCGGCGGCGGAGATTGGCGATCTTGGGTTTCAGGAAGCGTTGATCGAGAAGCTTGCGGAGTTGACTGGCGTCCGGCTGTTCGAAGAGCGCGTTTAGACCCATGGCAGATGCGCGAGAGTCACGCGATCGGCACGCCCCTTTGTCCCGCCGCAGCGCGCAATCTCTCATGCACGCCTCGCGTCGCAGGCGCAATCATATAGCCACTCTCCAGGTCGCCGATCATCACCGATTGGTCTCGCGGGGCAACAAGCCAATGCAACCCGATCAGGCCACAGATTAGTGCGTCGAGCTTATCTTGGTCGGCCTTCTTCGGCGCCTCAAAGCTCGCCGCTACCGAACACCAGTCCTCCAAGTGCCGCAGCGAGTTCAGCGTGCCGAAACGCCTGACCGCTTCTGCCACTGCCTGCCAATCGGTAATCTTGAAGCGCCTCCGGTTGACAGGATTGTATTTCGGAGCTGCAAGCCTTGAACAAAAGGCACCCTCAATAGCGGCCAGTGCTAACGCCGGAAAAACCTCGATCAGGAAGAGACCGTTGGATGCCACTCGTGCCAACTCCGGCTCCTCCTGCGCGCCCAACGTCTGTTTGAAGCGCCAGATCGGTGCGGCATCATCAAACATACCCTTCTTCGACCGGCTCGCAGGCTGAACGCCGCCTCCGATCCAGGAAATCAGAGATCCGGCCACTTTGTCGACCGGACGCGAGCCGGTAAGGTTCGGGACGATTGTTGGCTGATCTAGTGCGATAAGGCACTTCTGCGCATCGCTGCGCTCGCTCTCGATGACATCCAGGGCCTGCGCAAACGAGGCGAGCCGCGGCGCGAGATGCAGATGAGCGCCGTCTCCATCTAGTCGAATGACACAGATTGCTCCCGGAGCCCTTGGATTGTCAGTCCAGGCTGAGTCAAAGCCGACGATTGAGGTGAAGCTGGTGTGCAAGGCTATCCCACTTCATACGCCCGCCGCAGCAGAGGCTGTGCTCTCTCGAAATCCGCCATCAACTTGAGTGATAGCTTCAAATCGCCAGTCCCGTGATGGCCAATATTCGTCACATCGCGAGAGAACCCTTCTTCAAGTTCCATCGTGGAAGGGTCGAGCTTGAGGTAGGCGACTACAATTCGGTCCTGCGGGTGGACCTGCAAGCAAACGAAATTCTTGATGCGCTTGAAGCCCGTATACTGCTGCAATTCCTTGACCTGCACGTCGTCGCCGAGTCCCACGAGGAATTGCTGCACGGCGTCGTAGATATCCCTCAGTTCTGCTGAAGCTTGAGAGAGGCGGTAGCTCATCCGGTTCCTCCAATAGGGATCGGCTTCATCCACTTCTTCCTTTGACGAACTCTCCGCTCCCGCGCTTTTTCGAACCTCCGGTGCAACCACCCTGGCTGTCTTCGGAGCGTGAACAAGCTCCATCATCAAGAGATCTTCGCCGAATCGACGATATCGAATGAGCTCGATATTTCGAGCAATCTGCTTGACCGCGTGCTCATCGTAACGGGTAAAGTCGCCTGCAATGCAAAGTAGTCGAGGCGCCGACCAGTCGACCGCCGTGGCCGCCTCAGCTCCATAACGCTCCATCACCAGCCACTGAAACTCTCGGCGATGGTCGAGCAACCAGTCGAGATAGAAGAGACCCTGGTTGATGACATTCTCGTTGACTGCGCGCTTGTATTCGATGATGACTGGCGAGTTGTCCTCGTCCAGCCCGAGCGTATCGATCCGGCCACCATGGACGGGACCGGTAGAATGCTCACTTGCCAGGAAGCGAATGCCGAGAAGTGTTTCAAGGTTCGCCTCGAATAGAACCTGGAGGGATTTCTCAACCTGCACAGCTGCACCTGGCAGTTCTGTCAAACCTCCCGCGCGAACCTCAAATATCTTTATGTCGCTCACGTCACTCTCATATGTGAATCACACTGGTTGCAATTTGTAGTCGCTTCCAGAGCGCTGTCCAGCCGCCGTCGCCCGCCATTGGCCGGATGTGCTGAGCAACGCCGTGGACCCCGGCTGGGTGCCGACAAAAATGGGCGGCGCTGGCGCGCCCGATGACCTGGAGATGGGGCACCTCACCCAGACCTGGCTTGCGACAAGCGATACGGGAGCAGCGAAAGGAGCGGTGAGTATTGGTGTCATCGGCAGCAGCAAGAGGCCGAGCCGGGGGTGAATGACATTGCGTTTCAGGATGCGCTACATAAGCAATAATGCTCTACTTGAACATATCGCGCAACACCAGTATGGATTGATTTGCTTCTCTTCATTCGCAACCACAGGCTTGAAAAGAGGCCACGCTCACAGCAAGATTGTCGGTCTAACTTATTATCTGGATATCAAATTAAAGGTTCAGGAAATGGAGCACATTCAAAATCTTAAAAATTTATTGCGAAGCTATCGCAATCGGCAATGTGTCCTTTTTGTCGGCGCGGGATTTTCGGCGACGGCAAAGAGCCGCGACCTTGAAGGCAACGAGATCGATGTTCCATCTGGCAAAAAATTAGTTGAATACTTTCAAGACGTCTTGGGAGAAGACAGCAACGATCTTTCCTCACTGGCTGATCTCTATGAAGACGAACATGGTGAACATGGCCTCTACAATCTCTTGAAGGCCTTTTACGTTGTGCACTCAGTGACGTCGGCCCAGGAGAAAATATGCAAGTTCAACTGGAAGGAGATTTATACTACCAATTACGATAACGTCCTGGAAACTTCTCTGGGGAAAAGCGGAAAGCAAAATGCTATTTACTCCCCTCTTAAACAGCCCGCTGACGTTGATTATCGCACGCTTCCCGTTATACACATTAACGGATACATTCAATCTGCGAGCTTTGTTGAGTTCAAAAAGGAAATAAAGCTTACAGACTCTCAATATTTTGCAGACGATTTCTCCAGATCACCTTGGGGAGAACGATTCCGTAATGACATAATTACTTCTCCATGTATTATTTTTGCTGGATATTCGCTTTTTGACCTGGATGTAGCTCGCGTATTGAATACGTTTGAAGGAATGAAGGATAGAATATTTTTTGTATTAAAAGGAAAACCTAGCCGCTCGCTAGAAAAGAAGCTGCAGCAATTTGGAACGATCATCGAATTTGGCATTGACGGCTTAGCAGACTTAATAGACGAAATTGACGAAAGCCCGTTATTTCCCAAGGTTGACTATCTTTCAGCCTGGGAAAAAGTGACGAGTCCAAGCAATCCAGCGAAACCGCTACGCGACATTGACGTTGCAAATTTCATGATGGCAGGAAGCCTGGATTATGAGCTTTTCGCATCCGACATTATAAAAAAGCAATACTCATATACTCTAAACAGAGAAGATTCTGATTATATTGTAGAAAATATCTCTAAGTCCAATATCTCCAACGTCCTTGTATATTCGAATGCCGGCAATGGCAAAACGACTTTCTTAGATTTGATTGGCTATAAATTGGCCTCGCGAAATTTTTCTGTTTATCGGGCAACGTCTAATTCATCCTTATTATTGAAGGAAATTCCTATACTAAAAAATGTAGATGGAAGGATTGTTCTGCTTATTGATGACGCATTTTCTCATATTGACACCATAAAGGCTCTTCTATCTCTCGGCCGGAAGGATATTTATATTATCGCAACGGCCAGAACATCCCAGACAGAACTTCAAGAAGGTGAAATTAGACACGCTTTTGACAACACGCTTGAGCTCTTCAGCCTAGATCAACTGAAGTCTGGCGAGGTAACTTCTTGTATTACTTTTCTTGATAAGTATGCCCTGTGGGGTACGAGGCAAGCGCTACCATTTGAGCAAAAGAAACGATTCATTGAGAAAGATTGTTCCGGAGAGTTGCGATTCGTAATATTGGAGGTTTTAGACTCACCCACCATAAAGTCGCGCATTCAGCAAATCTTGGATTTCAAAGGCTCCCCTGAAGAACGAGACCGAATACGCGCTGTTTTGGTCATTTCTCAGCTGCTCAATCTCGCCCAGGTGCGATCTGACTTGTCGCTTATCAGCGAACTTGTGCAATTCGATGCCCGAACAGCAATCGCTGATCACGCCGCAAAACTACGAGATTTTTCGCTGGTCCGTGGCGGGCAGATATCGATTAGGTCGTCTGTTTTTTCGGATTATGTCATCAAAAAGCTAATCGAAACATCGTTCGTAATTGACATAATGACAAAGACGATGAGGCACCTCGACGTTATCCATAATAATGACCAGCAGTATGAATACATTTATAAGAATTTCTCAAGGTTTCGTTTCGTCGAGAGCGCCATATCGTCCGACAAACGCCTTATACATATGGTGAAGTATTTTGAAGATATTAAGGAATTAAATCATTCTCGTGAGCATCCCCTATTCTGGCTACAGTATGCGATGTGTCGAATATCGCTGAATCAGTTTCCGGAAGCGCAACGGCTTTTCGATGTCGCTTACGCATTTTCGAAACGGTCTGGTTTTCGAGAAAACAGGCATTTGAACAATCAATTTGCCCGCTTTCTTTTGGAGAGCAGAACAAAGTCTAATGACTATACCGACTACATGACTGCATTTAATAGAGCTCATGCTATTTGCGTAAAACAGATGACTGACGAACCGTTAAGCAATAACCCTTATCGTGTTGCACAGAACTACCTGCCTTTTCTAGAACGTCGAGTAGGAGATTTGGAGACGGGGGACTTGGTAGCAATCATTCGATCGTGCTCCGAAATTCTGAAACAATATAACTCTCGCAAGAGCAGCTCCGGTCACAACACGTTGGCAGAGAGCTGCGCTATGACGATGAAAAAGACATCCGCGCTAGCAACCGATTATCTGGCCAGCCGAGGCGTGACCCTGTAGGCAATTTAGAAATAGCTTGAAGGTCCCGCAGACCTTCAAGCTTCTTGCATGGGAACAGATGAAACTGGCTGGGGCGCCTGGATTCGAACCAGGGATGACGGTACCAAAAACCGTTGCCTTACCGCTTGGCGACGCCCCACCAGAGCTTGAGCGGAAACCGCTTGCTCAAATCGACGCCTGATTAGCAAAGCTCTTCGCCTGTCACAATGACTAAGTTTAACCCGGCGCAGATTTATGCGCTGCGCAGCACCCGCCGTCGTGCTAGGAATTGGCGACGTCATCGGCCTGAGATCATTCCTTCATGGACAGTCCCGCATTCGACCTCGCTTTCGAGCCGGCCTATGGGCAGGCCGTGCCGGTGGTTTCAGGGGTCGAGCGGGTGACAGTGAACAATCCCGGCCCTTTCACCTTTTTCGGCACCAACAGCTATATCGTCGGCTCCTCTTCCGTCGCGGTCATCGATCCCGGCCCGGAGGACGAGGCGCATTTTGCAGCACTTATGGCGGCGCTTGGCGGGCGCGCGGTGACGCATATCGTCGTCAGCCACACGCATCGCGACCACTCGCCGCTGGCCAGGCGCCTGCAGGCGGCAACGGGCGCGGTGACGGTGGGGCAAGGGCCGCACCGGCCGGCGCGGCCGCTGCGCGAGGGCGAGATCAATCCCTTCTCCGAAAGCTCGGATCTATCCTTTGTGCCCGATATAACGCTCGGTGACGGTCAGACCGTATCGGGCGATGGCTGGTCGCTCGGAGCGGTGCTGACGCCGGGGCATACGGCCAATCATGCCGCCTTCGCGCTTGCGGGACGCGACATCCTGTTCTCCGGCGATCACGTCATGGCCTGGTCGACCTCGATCGTCGCGCCGCCGGATGGTTCGATGGCGGATTACATGGCCTCGCTCGACCGGCTGATCGAACGCGACGACCGGCTGCTGCTGCCCGGCCATGGCGGGCCGGTGACGGAACCGGCCGGATTCCTCAAGGCGCTGAAGGCGCATCGCCTCAGGCGCGAGCGGGCGGTGCTGGCGCGCGTTACGGCCGGCGATGGGCGGATATCCGAGATGGTGAAGGTGATCTATCGCGACACCGATCCGAAGCTGCATGAGGCGGCCGCGCTTTCCGTGCTCGCCCATATCGAGGATCTCCTGGAGCGCGGCGAGATCGCAGCGGATGGGCCGCCTTCGCTTGCCGCCCTCTACCGGCCGGCAACAGGGAGATAGGGATGACGCCCCGAGCCGATTACAGCTATCGCGACGATGCCAATGTGCCCGCCTTCGCCGATGACCGGCCGTTGATCGTCTTCGATGGCGAATGCGTGTTCTGCTCCGGCTGGGTGAAATTCGCGCTGAAACATGACAGGCAGCAGCGATACCGGTTCCTGGCGGCGCAGACGCCGCTCGGCGAAGCGCTCTACCGGCATTACGGGCTGCACGGGCGCGACTATGAGACCAATATCCTGATCGAAAACGGCCGCGCCTTCTTCAAATCAGACGGCTCGATCCGCATGGTGGCGGGGCTCGGCTTTCCTTATTCGCTGGTCAAGATCTTCCGGCTGCTGCCGCGGCGGGCGGCCGATGCGCTCTATGAATTCATCGCCCGCAACCGGCTGAAGATTGCCGGCCGGCAAAGCTGCATGGTGCCGACGCCGGAGCAGCGAAGCCGCTTCATCACATGAGCGACGACCGGTTTTCGCTGCTCATCATCGGCGGCTACGGCACGTTTGGCGGGCGGCTTGCCCGGCTGCTTGGCGATGAGCCGCGGCTGAGGCTCTTGGTTGCGGGGCGCTCGCTTGAAAAGGCTGACGATTTCGTTGCCGATCTGCGGACGCCGAAAGATGGAGCCGAGGGGCTGGGAAGCAACAATCTCGGCGCGATGGTGCAGGCCGTCAGCTTCGACCGAGATGGCGACCTCACCGAACAGCTGACGCGGCTGCGGCCGCATCTCGTCGTCGATGCCTCGGGGCCGTTCCAGATCTTCGGGAAGGATGCCTATAAGGTGGTCGAGGCCTGCATCGGCCTCGGCATCGATTATGCCGATATCGCCGACAGCACCGGTTTCGTCGCCGGCATCGGTGGGCTCGGTGCGGCGGCCAAGGCCAAGGGCACCTTCGCGCTTTCGGGGCTCAGCAGCCTGCCCGCCCTCTCCTTCGCGGCACTCGATGCGATGGCGCCGCATTTCTCGCGGATCGACAGTGTCGCGGCCGGCATTGCCCCCTCGCCGCATGTGCGGATCGGGCTCAATGTCATCAGGGCGATCGCGACCTATGCCGGCAGGAAGGTCACGGTGCTGCGCGATGGGCGGCCGGCCGCCGGGCGCGGGCTGATCGATGCGATGCGGGTGACGGTGGCGCCGCCGGGGGTTCCGCCGCTGCGCAGCCGGAAATTCCTGCTGGTGGATGCGCCGGATCTGGCGCTGCTGCCGGGGCACCTTGCCGATCTCAAATCCAGCTTCACCGGTGTCGGCACCGAGCCGCAGCCGCTGCAGCACTTGCTCAGCCTTGCGGCACGGCTCGTTCGCCTCCGGCTCCTGCCGTCGCTGCTGCCGTTTGCGCGGCTGCTGCAGCGCGCCAGCCACGCTTTCGCGATCGGCGAACATCGCGGCGGCATGTTCGTCCGTGTCGACGGCGTCGATGACGCGGGGAGCAAGCTGACAGCTGGCTGGCATCTGATTGCCGAAGGTGATGACGGGCCGTTCATTCCCATCATCGGCGTCGACGCGCTGGTGCGCCGGCTGCTGACCGGCACGCGGCCGGAGAATGGCGCCCGGCCGGCGGCGGGGGAATTGCAGCTTGCAGATTTCGAAGCGGCCTTCCGGCGTTTTCAGATCACATCCGGCATCCGGATGGAAAACGAGGAGGCGCCCCTGCCGCTCTACCACAGGATTCTCGGCAGTGCCTGGGAGCGGCTGCCGCCCGCCCTATCAGCCCTGCATGCCGGCGGCGCCCGCGTTGCCTCCGGCCGGGCGCGGATCGAACGCGGCGGCGGGCTGCTGGCGCGGATCGTCGCAGGCGTCATCGGCTTTCCCCCAGCGGGCGAGGATGTGCCGGTCACGGTGCGCTTCGTGACCGATGGCGACAAGGAGATCTGGACGCGGGATTTCGGCGGCAAGGTGTTCCGCAGCTGGCAGGCCGAAGGCCGGGGCCGCGACCGGCATCTGCTCGCCGAGGTGTTCGGGCCGTTCCGGGTGCTGATGGCGCTGGTGCCGGATGGGGAGAAGCTGCGGCTCGTCGTGCGGGGCTGGCGGTTTTGCGGGATTCCGCTGCCGATGTTTCTGGCGCCGGGCGGGGATACCTATGAGGAGGAGCGGGATGGGCGGTTCCACTTCCACGTGGAGATCGGCGGGCGGCTGACGGGGTTGGTGGTGCGGTATACGGGGTGGTTGGTGGTGGAGGGGTGACGGTGATGTGCCTGTTGGTTTGCGCGGATAGCCGCCCCTCACCCTAACCTTAGTGAGGTCGAGCCCTGCGAGAGCGAGCGAGGAACGGAGAGATTGCCGCAAATCTCTTCTCCTCTCGGGGAGAAGAGGGAATCAAGAGGCTGCGGCTCGCAGGGCGTCGAGTCCGCCGCACCCTCTCCCGGCCCTTCGCTTGGGCTCAGGGCGTTCGCCGCTGCAATCGATTCGCCGGATCGATTGCTGCCGCCTGCGGCGCCACCGCGGCTCACCCACCCGCAATTCCCAGCAGTTCGGCATCCAGCGCCTTCAGATAATCGCCGGCGATTTCGGCGCTGAAGCCGAGGTCGTGCTGGCCGTAGCGGGAAGCGACGCGGATGTCGACGAAGGTGGTTTCGGCCTCTTCGCGCAGCCGAATGAGGATATCGAAGCGCAGGCCGAGGATCAGCGTGCGGGTGGTGCCCTGCAGCGTCACGCCGTTGGCGCCGCGGATCAGCTTGGCGACGTCGTCGTCATAGGGGCGCGGCGTCGGCACGGGGATGATATCGGGCGCATCGGCCACGGCATCGTCGCCCGGCTGCGGCGGCTTGACCGGCATGTCCTCGGGGTCGCGGCCCGGCTCGGTGTCGCCATTGCTCCTGGTGATGGTAATGCCGCTCATCTTGGCGACCTTGCGCACCGCTTCCAGCACGCGGTCGAGTGCGCCCTCATAACGCCGGCCGGTCAGTTCGGGATAGGCGGTGAGCTGTTTTTCGCGATCCTCCGGCGTCACCTCCGGATTGCGCTTCAGCCAGATCTGGTCGGAGTGCGGCGGCGACAGCCAGTCGGGTGCGGAGACCGGATCGGTGGAGACGTCGTAAATATCAGGCAGCGTCAGATAGTGCTCGGTAGCAAAGGCGCCGATAGTAAGCGGAAAGGCGGCATAGATCAGTGCTGCCAGCGCCGCCAGCCCGCCTTCGGCCCCCGTCATCCAGAGGCTGCGCAGCCCGAGGGCTGCGAGCATGGCGGCGAGCAGCGCGCCGCCGGCGGCGGCAATCAGCAGCAGCACCAGATAGGGCGTGGCCAGACCGCCGAAGCGGTGGGCGATGATCACCGCCAGCGCCAGCACCAGGGAAAACGCCCCGAGCAGCCGCGAAAAGCGGGCGGCGCTGGAAACGGGACGGTCGAAGCGGATGGCCATCAAACTTACCGGTTGCTCGTCAGCGCCCGCGGGTTCGACCACGCAAATCGCCTCACCCCTGTTTAGAGCATGATGCTGAAAAGTGTGAAGCGGTTTTCGGACGACATCATGCTCTATTCTTTGATTTAGATCCGGATTCAGATTTTAGGCCGGCCCGGCCTAAAATCATCCGGATCTGGGGCAAGATTCGGCTAAATTGAAACCATTGTCTGAAGCATTGCGTTTGAATCCGCGGCGAAGGCCATGACGAAACAGGGGCTGCTTCATAAGCCCTTGCTGATATGTCAAAAAAAGGCCATTCTGCCACGGTTTCATCTCCGATAGAGAGACAGGAGAGACGGGATGATTTCACCCGAGATAGCAGCCAGGCCGCAGGCGTCTGCGCTTGGCGGGATCGACCACCAGTCCGAACCGACGCTGCCGATGGAGCTGCTCGAGCTCGAACTTTCGCTCGAAGGTTATACCGGCGGCGAGGCTGGCTTCTGCGAGGCGGTGCGCCGGGCAGCGGAACGCTCCGGCGGCGAATTGCTGTTCGACCTGCCGGCCGCCGGCCTCGTCCAGGATTGCCGCCGCATCGCGGTGCTGCGCATTCCAGGCGACGGCCAGGCGATGCGCGTCGTGCTGGCGCTGCTCGATGATCACGGCACGGAGATCCGCATGCAGGCGCCGGATGAAGACACCGCGCCGCTGGTGCGTTTCGCCGATGCCTTCGTCGAATTGCTGGAGCGGATCTGAGTTCTAGCTCAAGATTTTAGCGGCGCTCGGCCGCGGCTTCCGCAACGCTGCGGAAGGGAAACTTGCGCCCGCATTCGCACTTGATCACGAAATTTTCCTGATGATTGGCAGGCCGTTGCACGCCAAAACCGCGCGGCAGCTGATCGACCTTGAAATCCGGGTGCTTGCGCTTGGGATCGTCGACTTCCGAGGCCTCGGCAAAGCCCTCATTGCCGCATTGCGGGCAGCTCAGTTTTTTCGAAAATCGATCGCGAATGGCCATGCTCGTTCCAGTGTTTTCCAGTCCCCTCATACAGAGGAATGTCCGGTGGCGAAAGTGGAACCATATGCGGACGATGCCGTTCCTTTTTCGAAAAGGAGGCACTCATGCCCAACAAAGACCCGATCCCGACACCCAATGCCGATACGCCGCGCGGCCCGACGCCGACCCCCGGCATTCCCGACCCCATCCAGCAAAAACCGCCGCTGACGCCGGCGCAGGACCCGGCCGATACGAAGAACCCGCAGGATCCGCCGCTCAATCCGGCGCTGCTGCCGATCGGGGATCCGGCTGGGGCGGCGTAGACATCGCCCTCTGTGAGCAACAACTGGCGCTCACCCTAACCTTACCGGGGTCGAGACACCTGGGTCGACCCCGGTCGGTGCCGGCAGGCGGATGAGAGGCCGCTCTCGACAATCTCCCCAGCCAAGGGCGGCTTGACGGCATCGGCTGAAAGGACTTTCCTCTGGGAAATGCATTCCAAGGAATAAACCCATGCGCTATCCCCTTCTCGTCACCGCCCTGGCCACCATCATCGCCGGGCTCTCCGCCTGCCAGACGATGACGCCGGAGGAGCGGCGGGCGGCGGATGAACAGCGGTGCCTCGGCTACGGCTTTCGGCGCGGCACGGATGGTTTTGCCACCTGCCTGCAGCGCATCGAACTCGACCGGCGGGCCGAATCGCGGGCGCAGAGCGCCGAGCTGATGCAGAGCATGGCCTGGGATCTGAACGGGCCGTATATCTACCGCGATCACTGGCGGCATCATCACTGAGTGCCGCGGACACCCCTGCCCCGCGGTTCCGCTTTTAACGGAAGCGCAGAACCGCACTATCTTTTTTTACGCGCCACCGACTGTCTTACAAGCTTCCCCGCAGGTCTTTCGGACCCCGCCGGATCTCTTCCAGACCGCCTGAGATCACCGCCTGCGCTGCCGCCAGTCTGGCGATCGGCACGCGGAACGGCGAGCAGGAGACATAGTCGAGGCCGATCGTTTCGCAGAAGCGGATCGAAGCCGGGTCGCCGCCATGTTCGCCGCAGATGCCGAGCTTCATATCGTTGCGGGTGCGCCGGCCGCGTTCGGCGGCGATGCTGATCAATTCGCCGACACCGTCGAAATCGAGCGAGATGAAGGGATCGTGCTCGATGATGCCCTTGCGCTGATAGGTGGGGATGAAGGCCGAGGCGTCGTCGCGCGAGATGCCGAAGGTGGTCTGCGTCAGGTCGTTGGTGCCGAAGGAGAAGAATTCGGCGGCTTCGGCAATCACATGGGCGCGAAGGGCCGCGCGCGGCAGCTCGATCATCGTGCCGACGAGATAATCGATCTTCATGCCGGCCTCGCTCATCACGTCGCCGGCCACCGCGTCGATACACGCCTTGACGTAATCGAGTTCGGAGCGCAGGCCGACCAGCGGCACCATGATCTCCGGCACGACGGCAGCCCCCGTCTCCTGGGCTGCGGCGATCGCCGCCTCGAAGATGGCGCGGGCCTGCATCTCGACGATTTCGGGATAGGAGATCGCCAGCCGGCAGCCGCGATGGCCGAGCATCGGGTTGAATTCGTGCAGCGCATCGACGCGCTGGCGCAGCACGGTCGCCTCCATGCCCATGGCGAAAGCGACCTCGGCCACTTCGTCGTCGGTCTTCGGCAGGAATTCGTGCAGTGGCGGATCGAGCAGGCGGATCGTCACCGGCAGGCCGTGCATGACGGTGAAGAGGCCGGTGAAATCCAGCCGCTGCATCGGCAACAGCTTGTCGAGCGCCACCCGCCTGCCCTTCTCATCGACGGCCAGGATCATCTCGCGCATCACATGAATGCGCTCGCCCTCGAAGAACATGTGCTCGGTGCGGCAAAGGCCGATGCCTTCGGCGCCGAAAGAGCGGGCGGCGCGCGCATCGGCCGGCGTGTCGGCATTGGTGCGCACCGTCATGCGCCGGGCGCGGTCGGCCCAGCCCATGATGCGGCCGAAATCGCCCGACAGCTCCGGCTGGGTCATCGGCACCTCACCCTTCAGCACCTGGCCGGCCGAACCGTCGATGGTGATGATGTCGCCCTTCTTCAGCGTCACGCCGACGCCGAGCAGCCGCTCGTTGCGCTGATCGATGCGCATGGTGCCGGCGCCGACGACGCAGGGGATGCCCATGCCGCGGGCAACCACCGCCGCATGGCTGGTCATGCCGCCGCGCGTCGTCAGGATGCCTTCGGCGGCATGCATGCCGTGAATATCCTCGGGGCTGGTTTCGACCCGGAGCAGGATGACCTTGCGGCCTTCGGATTCCGCCTCGACGGCCTCCTCTGCGGTGAAGACGATGGCGCCGGTGGCAGCGCCGGGCGAGGCCGGCAGCCCGGTGCCGATCACCTGGCGGGTGACACGCGGATCGATCGTCGGATGCAGCAGCTGATCGAGGCTGGAAGGTTCGATGCGCAGCACCGCTTCGTCCTCGGTGATCACGCCCTCATCGACCATGTCGACGGCGATCTTCATCGCCGCCCGGGTCGAGCGCTTGCCCGAACGGGTCTGCAGCATCCACAGTCTGCCGCGCTCGATGGTGAATTCGATATCCTGCATGTCGCGGTAATGGATCTCGAGCTCGGTGCAGATGCGGCAGAGCTCGCGAAAAGCCTCCGGCATCAGCTTTTCCATCGAGGGCTTTTCGGAGCCGGAGGAAATCCGCCCCTCCTCGGTGATGCTTTGCGGCGTGCGGATGCCGGCCACGACATCCTCGCCCTGGGCATTGACCAGGAATTCGCCGTAAAGCGCCTTCTCGCCGGTCGAGGGGTTGCGGGTGAAGGCGACGCCGGTGGCGGAAGAATTGCCGAGATTGCCGAAGACCATCGCCTGGATGTTGATCGCCGTGCCCCAGCCTTCCGGAATATTGTGAAGCTGGCGGTAGGTGACGGCGCGCGCACTCATCCAGCTGGAAAAGACCGCGCCGACCGCACCCCAGAGCTGGACTTCGGGATCCTGCGGGAACTCCTGCTCCAGTTCCTCCTCGATCAGCTTCTTGTAGAGCGAGACGATATGCTGCCATTCCGAGGCGCTGAGCTCGGTATCGAATTCATGGCCGAGCTTGGCCTTCTCGTCTTCCAGGATCTCCTCGAAGGCGTCGTTGCCGAGACCCATGACGACATCGGCATACATCTGGATGAAGCGGCGGTAGCTGTCCCAGGCAAAACGCGCATCGCCGGCATCGTGGCCGAGCGCCTGCACCGTCTCGTCGTTGAGGCCGAGATTGAGCACCGTGTCCATCATGCCCGGCATCGAGACGCGGGCGCCGGAGCGCACCGACAAGAGCAGCGGCTGGCTGACGGAACCGAAATGGCGGCCGGTGATCGCCTCTATCTCGGCAATGCCGGCGCGGACCTCGGCCTTCACGGCCTCCTCGATGCGGCGGCCGTTCTTGTAATAGGTGGTGCAGGCATCGCTGACGATCGTCAGCCCCGGCGGCACCGGCAGCCCGAGGCTGCACATCTCCGCGAGATTGGCGCCCTTGCCGCCCAGAATCTCGTGATCGCGCGCCCGGCCCTCAGCCTGCCCGTCGCCGAACCTATAGACCCACTTGGTCATCTTCCCCCCAACACCAAACCGGGATCAGCTCAATCCCTCAGTTTGTTGACAAAGCTCGCTCTTTTCTCGGCGTCATCCCAGGCCTTGTGCCGAGGATCTGCTGCGTAGATCGGTTGCAGATGCCGGGGCACGAGCCCGAGCGTGACGAAAGAGAAGCAGGCAGGCAGTGTCATCAGTCTGAGTTATCAGCTTAATGCCTTGGAGTTGAAATGAAAATCGACAAATGCGGCAAAATGTTGCGTTGCACAATAAATCTTGGCTGCGGCCAGAGGCGAAACGATTGAAACATCGCCCGGACATAAGAGAAGGCATAAAAAAAGCTTTGCGGGACTGCAACAAAGTCCCGCAAAGCCTTGTTTCCGTCCGGCCAGGAAAACCGGACGGGGGGTCCCTCAACCCAGGAACGGTTCAGCTCTTTATAAAGAGAACCGCTCTGACCTTCGTTTTACGCAATTCCGGGGAAAACAGATCGCTGCTTCTCCTGGAATTGCTCCAACGGTTTCCGGTTCTTGCCCTCGCCCGGAAAACCGCACGTAAATTCGACAACTCACAACCTTTGATCGCTCGCTTTGCAGCAAAGTAATTAGGTTGCGTTGAAACAACTTCTAATGCAAGTCAGCGAAAAGAGCATCACCCAAATGGGGTACGGGACGCTGGGAAGCCGACCTTTTTTGGTGTTTATTTCCTTCCATTTGATTTTACGCAATTTCTGGGCGCAAAACCGCACCATACCTTTGCTGAAATTGCGCTGTCGCATATGGGAGTTGCCCTCTTGCCTCACGCAATTGCGGACCGTTGACCGACCGATGCGAGCGGGAACTCGGAGATCGAACGGGCTGACATTTTCGGTGCAAGTAAAAGGCGCACGACCAGATTCATTCTATTTTCAATATTCCCGCCGAGATTGTCCTTCGAAAAAATTGCATTCTTTGAGCCCGATATTGCGATGGCCCTCGGCACCAATCATTCTTGTCCCACTCCGAACGACTCGGAAGAACAGCCTGCTCCAGCTGCGGCGATCGATGACGACGCCATTGCAGCCCTGGACATGGCAGCTCGCGCGCCGAGGATGGATAATAACATTCTGAGTTCGGCCCCGGCTCGCGACATCCGCAGCTCCGCGAACGAGCTGATCGAAATGCTGGAGGAGATCGACCTCCGGAAGATGTTGCGGAAACAGGGCCCGATTGGCCGGTTCACCGGCGCAGCCGTCGAGGCGCGCCTGGAATTCGAACTTGCAAGCCACAGGGTCGCCGATTTGTTCCGGCAATTGAGCCGGACTGCGCAGGCGGGGGGGCGCCTACGCGGAATCCTCGACAGGACTCGATTGGAGCTCATCGACGAACAGGCGCGCCTTGCCCGCGTGATCTCGGATGCCAAGCTGCTTGTTTCGCAGTCGAGCGGCTCAGACCTGGCCCTGGTCGCCCGGTTCGAGCGACGTCTTTCCAACATCATGGCGATGGAGGCAGCCAACACGCTGACGATTCAGCAGATCGAGCTGTCTGGGAGTGTGCTTGCTTCGTTGCTCGATCGATTTACCGACATTGAAACACTGTTGCTGCCGCTTTGGCAGCGAAATGCGCTGGCGATCATTCATGGCGAAGCAATAACGCCGCGCAGCTCCGTCGTGACCGCGTTTCTTGATGCTCACCGCAATCTCATAGGCTTTCTGAAGAAGGTTGGACAAGAATGATCAAAGCAGCAGTGCCATTGCACGACGCGACGAGTGCGGCCGCCAGCGAACACCAAATCGATCCGGAAGTCGCGCGCCTGGCAGCCACCATTGACCTGTCGTCGGCCCTCTCCATCCGACTGTTCGGCCAGGAAGTCGCCGAGCGCTCATCCCAGTATGCCGATGAGATTCTTCGAACGGCACGCGCGACCGACCTCGACGATACCGGGGCTCAGTTGAACGAGATCGTGCTAGCGGCGCAACAGTTCAATTTGTCGTCACTCGATAACTCGACTGGACGAATTCCCGTCATCGGCGGCCTTTTGAAGCGGATCGCGCGATCAAAGGAGCGTGCCATCGCACGGTTCGACACCGTCAAGGGTCAGGTCGACAAGCTCGTTGCGCAAATCGAGACGACCGCCCAGACACTGTCGCGGCGAAACCATGACTATCAACTCATGTATGAGGGCGTTCGCTCGGAATACGCCGCACTCGGCAAGCATGTCGAGGCGATCGAGATGCGGCTTCATGACATGGAGGACGAGATCGGCCGCCAGAATAACGCATCCGGCGACCTTGCCTCGACCGAATATCTCGCTGTCCTCGAAGCAAACCGTCAGCAGCTTTCGAAGCGGGCGGACGATATGCGCGTGCTTCAGCATGCGGCCATGCAGACCCTTCCGATGGTTCGCATCATCCAGGCAAACAATCTCGCACTCGTCGACAAGTTCCAGACGATTCGCCAGTTGACGTTGCCGGCGTGGAAACGCGCATTCATGCTGGCATTGACCCTGGACGAACAAAAAAGCGCCGTCGCTTTGGCCGACACGATAGACAATGCGACGAACGCCATCATGCGCAGGAACGCCGAACTTCTGCACCAGAATTCGGTGGCGACGGCGAAATCCAACCAGCGTCTTGTCGTCGATGTCGAAACGCTTCAGCACGTCCATGATAAAATCCTGCTGACGCTGACCGACGTGCGCGATGTTCATGAGAAGGGCGCAACGGATCGTCGTCAGGCGATTGGCGAGTTGGAACGACTTCGCAGCGAGATGTTGTCCAGCGTGAAAACGGCCGGGGTCACCCGTGGCTGACGCTTCGGCTTTTGGGAGGCGGGCGCTCGGCTCGACCTCGTCTCCACTTGCCTCCGGCTCTGTAACAGGAAAGCCCACCAGCCAAGCGATCGACGAACATCGTGCCGGATTGGATCGTCGCTCCGGTCTACTGTCGTTTATTGCCCAGGGATTTGCTTTCGTCGCGTTCATGCTGCTCTTTGCTGCAGCGTGCATGAAACCATCTGATCCGAATGATCTGAGGATGTTGGATGGCTCGATCTACGTGCTCGATGCCTTCACCAACGCACTGGCGCTAACCGAGGTCAAATCAGCCGTTGTTTCAGTTCCCATCGGATCGATGCCGTTCGGCCAGCTGGCGCAAATGGTATCTGGCATCCTGGCGGTTGCGACCGTTTTCACCGTCATCAAAGGACGTTGGTTTTTCACTGGCCTGACCGCAGCATTTTTTCTGATCCCATGGGGATTGCTCGGCCAGTCCCTGTACTTCGCCCCCTATGCGCTTGCACTGTTCGCCTTCATTGCCGTGGCTTTCCACGCGCCGCTTTCTCGCCGCGCGATCATTGCCTTTGTTGCAGTCGGCCTATTGGCCAGCCCTCTTATTTTCGGACTGATTTTCGACCTCTCCAGGCATGTCGGCGTCCCGGAGACCTATGCCAGGTATCGGGTGATCCGCTTTTCCGAACTGCCTTCCAACGCCGACCAGAGCGCCGATGCGGACGGAGATGCGAAAATCGCACCTTACTTCCTGGCGCAAGTGGCGGCCCTTCGCGGCGATGCCGCAGCGGCTGCGGCTGCACTTGATAGGCTGGAGGCGAGCGGCGTCCCTCAGAATAATTTCGACCGCGCCCGCTTTCAGGCGATACGGAACTTTACGCTCGCATCCGGCGGCTTTGGTCCGGAGGCTCGCGAAAAGCTCATCGCCGACAATGCCGCTCAATCGCAAAAGGCATTTCTATTGCTTTTGGCAGGACTGCTGTTTGGAATTGCAGCCCCTCTGACGAACGGGGTCAGCTGGTTGGTCGCTCGCCGGAGCCGCAGGGTTTCCTCGATCGAGCGCGAGTTGGAACATCGCCGGGTCAGGCTGCCGGATGCATTGAAGAAAGCGGGTAGATTGTTTGGCACCAGCATCGCCAAAAAGTCGGTTCAATCGCCTTCCGTTGCAAATGGCGAGCGTGCGATTGAAGCAATCGCCTCCCGCGCACGCACCTATCTTCTAATATCCCTCAGTCTCCTGACATTCGCCGCGCTTTCAGCTTTGGCCGCCTATTGGGTCTGGCTGCCCGATGCTGAAAAAAACACGGCTTTCCATTTTGTGGCGCTTGCGGGAAATACGGCCGATTATGCGCAGCAGGATGGAGTTACTGTCATCGTCGGTGTGGGGGACTGGACGGGCTGGTCCATCGCAATCAACTGGCTCAAATATCCGGCATGCATTGTCGCGATTGTTCTTGCGACACGCCGGTCAGGATATCTAGGAGTTTTCACGGCGGTGGTTTTCTTGGCATGCTTGGCTCTGCAAAATGTTCAGCTTGCACAGCACTCGCGCCGTGAAGCGTTACCCTCGCAATTCTCGCAGCTTCTGCGTTCAACGTTGAAACTGGCCGCCGATAGATCAACCGTCGCGCCCGGAAATAATCCACAGCCGAACACGCAGGGATTCCAGGGCCTGGCTCTCAATCTTCGTGGTTCGATCGCTGCGGATAAGAATACCCCTTCCTCGGTCGGGAGAGCGACCGTCGATCCTTCGCTTGCGGCCTATACCCTTGCGCAGATTGCCTATCTTGAGGGCGAGGCTGGCGACGCCTCGCATTTGCTGAGCCAGATTGAGGATGTGAAAGATCTACATCCTGACGTTCACCGCGAGCGCATGGCTATCATCCGGGATTGGGTCTCCGCCAATGGTCATACTGCCCCCGAGATGGACTGGTTCTCTGCCGATCTTGCATCCCTGGTACGGCAGTTGGGACGGTGGCTGCTTGCGCTTTCGGTTGTAAGCTTGGCGCTAGCGGTTCTTGTCACGCCTTTGATCGCAATTGCCGTCGCACGGCGCAATCGTATCGAAGCACTCATTGAAGAGCGCGGCCGATATCAGCTGTAGAGATAGAGCGTTTCCGTGGCTCGCGCGGAGCGTCAGGCAATCTCGCGCAGGCGCTCGGCCGTCTGCAGGTCGACGGAGACGAGGGTGGAGACGCCCTGCTCGGCCATGGTGACGCCGAAGAGGCGGTTCATGCGGGCCATGGTGATCGGATTGTGGGTGATGATAACGAAGCGGGTTTCGGTGGAGGCCGCCATTTCGTCCATCAGATTGCAGTAGCGCTCGACATTGTGGTCGTCGAGCGGCGCATCCACTTCGTCGAGCACGCAGATCGGCGCCGGATTGGTGAGGAAGACCGCGAAGATCAGCGCCATTGCCGTCAGCGCCTGTTCGCCGCCCGATAGCAGCGTCATGGTCTGCGGCTTCTTGCCGGGCGGGCGGGCGAGGATTTCCAGGCCGGCTTCGAGCGGATCGTCGGATTCGATCAGCTGCAGCTCGGCGGTGCCGCCGCCGAACAGATGGGTGAACAGCCGCTGGAACTGGGCGTTGACGATGTCGAAGGCGGCGATCAGCCGCTCGCGGCCCTCGCGGTTGAGGCTCTGGATGGCGCCGCGCAGCTTGCGGATCGCATCGATGACGTCGTCGCGTTCCTTGATCAGCGCTTCGAGCTTCTCGCTCAGTTCCTTCTGTTCCTCATCGGCGCGCAGGTTGACGGCGCCGAGCCGCTCGCGCTCGATCCTCAGGCGTTCCAGCTCGCGCTCGACTTCGCGCGGATCAGGAAGCGCCTGCATGGCCGGGCGGCCGGTCAGCTGCAGCGCCTCGTGGGGGGCGACGTTCAGGACCTCGCGGATGCGGCCTTCGCTTTCCTGGCGCTTCTCGCGGGCAGAGACCAGGCGCTCCTCGGCGCGGCCGCGGCGTTCACGGCATTCGGCAAGTTCCGACAATGCCGTCGTCGCCTTTTGGTCGGCCTCGCGCTGGATGCGTTCTGCCTCAGCCAGCAGATCGCTGGCTTGGCGGCGCGCCTCCTCGGCCTTCTGCAATTCGCTGAGCAGAGCGCGGCGCTTGTCGTCGAATTCGTCCGGCGCCAGTTCGAGCTCGGCTGCCTCTTCGCGCGCCTCTTCCTCGCGCTCGCGCAGCGTGGCGACATGGTCTTCGCCGCTTGCCGCCCGCTGGCGCCAGGTCTCGCGCTCCTGGCCGATCGCCATGATACGGCGCTGGCGGGCCTCGTTTTCCCTGGCCAGGCTTTCATGGCGGGCGCGGCTTTCGGCGAGCGCGCCGCGATCGGTCGCAACTTCGGCCTGCTGGAAGCGCAGCCGCTCGTCGATCGCGGTGAGATCGGGCGCGTCCTCCAGCTCGATGCGAGCATTCTCTTCCTGGACGGCGATCTCCTCCAGCTGCGCGCGCAGCTGGCTGGTGGCCTCGCTGACGACGTCGCGGCGGCGGATGAGATCGCCGGAGGCACGCTCGGCGGCGGCAAGCGCATCGCGGGCTTCGGCGAGATGGCGCGCCGACAGGCGGCTCATGTCGCGGGCCTCGGCAAGCCGGCGCTCCTCGGCGCGGATCGCCTCAGCGGCCGCCGCCTGCCGCTCCTCGGCTTCGGCAAGCACGTCACGGGCAAGGGTCGCTTCGCCTTCGAGTTCGGCCAGGCGGTTCTTCTGGGCAAGGCGGAGGGCCGCGGCACTCGGGGCATCGGCGCCGGTGACATGGCCATCCCAACGATAGACGGCGCCCTCTTTGGTTACCAGCCGCTGGCCTGTTTTCAGCGCCGCCATCAGCGACTGCGCTTCCGCTCCCGCGACAAGACCGATCTGGCGCAGGCGGCGGGTGAGTGCCGCGGGCGCGCGGACGTGATCAAGCAGCGGTGTGACGCCGGATGGCAATGCCGGATCGGCGGCGCCGTCGCCATTGACCGACCAATGGGCCGGGGCCTCGGCATCGAGCGGCGATTCCAGATCGTCGCCAAGCGCGGCACCCAGGGCGGTTTCGAAGCCGCGATCGACCTTCAGCTCATCGGCAACCGGCGGAAATTTGCCGGCGGCCGCACCAGCGGCGAGCATGCGGGAAATGGTTCGCGCCTCGGTCTCCAGCGCATTCAGCGCCGAGCGGGCCTGCTCGACCGGGGCGCGCGACAGCGCCTCGGTCTGGCGGGCAGCAGTCAGCGCCTGTTCGATCACCTGGACGGCGGCTTCGGCGTCGGCAAGGGCGATTTCGCCGGCCTCTACGATGGCGCGTTTTTCGTCCGGATCGGGCAGGCCTGATATCTTCTCGCCGATGGCGGAGAGTTCGTGGTTTGCCTCGTCCATCTGCCGTTCGAGACGCATCCGGCGGTCGGTGAGATCGCGGATGGCGCGTTCCAGCTGGTTGCGGCCGGCAGCGGCTTCCGCGCGCTCGGCCGTCAGCTGGGTGAAGATGCGCTCGCTATCGGCCAGTTTGACCGCTGCGCCCTCGAATGCCTCGCGGGTCTCCTCGGCATAACGGCCGGAATCGGCGAGGATTTCTGCAATCTCCGCCTCTTCGGCATCGAGCTTGGCCAGGATGACGGCATTGTCGGCCACCAGCCGCTCCTCGCGTCTTATATCCTCGGCAAGCTGGGCGAGACGGCGGGTGAGCTCATCGCGGCGGCGCAGGATGCGGCCGGCATCTTCCTCGAGCTGACTTCTGGCGATCTGCAGGCGCTGCAGCGCTGCGGCCGCCCGGGCCTCGCCCTCGCGCAGTTCCGGCAGCTTCAGGCTGGCGATGCCCTGGTTCTTCGCCGCCTCCATCTGCAGCTGCGCCTTTTCGGCGACGACTGATGTCGCCTGGTTCAGCGCGCTGTCGGCCTCGGCTTCGGCCTCCTTCGCCTGCACCCAGCGGATATGCAAAAGCATCGCCTCGCGGGCGCGGATGTCGGCAGACAGCGTCTTGAAGCGGTTGGCCTGGCGGGCCTGGCGCTTCAGGCTCTCGATCTGGCTTTCGAGCTGCGAGGTGACGTCGTCGAGACGCTCGAGATTGCCTTCGGCGGCGCGCAGCCGCAGTTCGGCCTCGTGGCGGCGGGAATGCAGGCCCGATATGCCGGCCGCCTCTTCCAGCAGCTGGCGGCGGGCCTGCGGTTTTGCCTGGATCAGCTCGCCGATGCGCCCCTGCCCGACCATCGACGGCGAACGCGCGCCGGTGGAGGCGTCGGCAAACAGCAGCTGCACATCCTTGGCGCGGCTTTCCTTGCCGTTGATACGATAGAGCGAGCCCTGCTCACGCTCGATGCGGCGCGTGACCTGGATCTCGTCGCTGTCATTGAAGGCGGCCGGTGCGGTGCGCTCGCCATTGTCGAGATAGAGCGCCACTTCGGCGGTGTTGCGCGCCGGGCGGTTGCCGGAACCCGAAAAGATCACGTCGTCCATGCCGGAGGCGCGCATGTTCTTGTAGGAATTCTCGCCCATCACCCAGCGCAGCGCCTCGACGAGGTTCGACTTGCCGCAGCCGTTCGGCCCGACGACGCCGGTCAGCCCCCGTTCGATGATGAATTCCGTCGGCTCGACGAAGGATTTGAAGCCGACCAGGCGCAGCTTGTTGAACTTCATGCAGACGCTCCGGCGTGCCGGGCGGGCTTGTCACGCAGCCACAAAAAAACGGGCGCACGGCTTTCGCCGTCGCCCGTTCTATCGAAACGATCCGGTTCAGAGCAGGCTGTCGATGAGCTTCGACATGGTGTCAACCGGCATGTCTCCAGAGTAGCGCTTGCCATTGATGAGGAAAGTCGGGGTGGCGTTGACGCCGAAATCCTTGGAACCTCTTTCCCGCGTGGCGTTCACTTCATCCAGAAGCTTCTGGTTCGTCAAGCATTTCGTGAAGCTATCCTCAGTAAATCCGGCAAGCTTCGACATCTGCAGCAGTGCGGCGCGGCCGTCATCGGCGGCGGCCCAGATCTGCTGCTGCTTGAACAGCATCGAAACCATCGGGAAATACTGTTCCGGCGTGCTCAACTGTTCCGGATTGGAAGAGCTGCAGCGGGCGAGCATGAAGGCTGCGGCGGCGCGCGGGTCGAAGGGGAATTCGCGGATGATGAACTGCACCTTGCCACTGTCGACATATTTCTGCTTGATCGTGTCGAAGGTGGTGTTGTGGAAGTGGGCGCAATGCGGGCAGGTCATCGACATATATTCGACGATCTTGACCGGGGCGTCGGCCTTGCCCAGCGCCATCTCCGGCAGCGCGCCGGGCTTCAGCACCTCGGCCATATCGACATCGCCGTCAGACTCCGGCATGTCGGTCGCCGCTGTGGCCGCCGTCTGCATGGTGTCGACATTGGTGCCGTCGGCCATGGTCTTGCCGGAGGACGAAGCATCGGCAGCGTCCTTGCTGTCGTTGCAGGCGACAAGCGCGACGGCAGCTGCGGCGATGGCGATACCGCTGAGCAGGCGGCGTTTCGTCAGTTGCATTTCGGACATCTGCATGGATTCCCCATAACTAATGAGATTGACGGCGTGATTGTGCGATATAACGGCTTGCGGCCGCTCACAAGCCACGGATCACCAACTTCCTTCAAAGAATTGTGACCGTGATGGGACCAAAAGCGCACGTTGCGTCCGAAATCGGCGGTTCTCAGTTTTCACGGAAGGCCGAAGGCGTATTTCGGCCGGCATAAAACAGTCTCAACACCTGCGCCCGATCGTTCACGATCCGGTAAGCGATCGTCACACGCCGCTCGAAACCCAGAATTCGCACGCCCGGGGCAAAATCCTCGCGCAGCGCTCCCCCTTCCGGCATGTCCTCGAGATCATGACAAACCTGCTTCAACCGGCGGATAAATTCGATGGCCGCCAACGGATTGTCGGAAACGATGAATTCGTAGATATCAAGCAGATCCATCTCTGCTCTCGGACGAAACGCAACCTTATGCGCCACCGCCCTTAGCCTTCATCCGCTTAACATGCAGACGTTCGAGCCGCTCGAAGACAAGATCGGCATCGATATCCGAACCCGGGCCGTCGATCGCCTCGCGGATTTTCAGACGCATGATTTCGTTGATCGCATCCTCTTCCCGGTCGAGCGCGCGCAATGCAGCGCGGATAACCTCGCTCGCCGAACTATAGGCGCCAGATTCCAGCCGCGCTTCCAGGCTTTTCTGCTGGCTGCCGAGCGTCACGGTAATAGGTTTGCTGCTGCGCATTCCTGTTACTCCCATCAAGTGATTACAGTGTAATACACTTGGAACGGAGTTCAAAAGAGGCTTTATGCTCAAGCTTCTAGCTGACGTTCGGCCGCTCGACCCGCCGCCGACCGGGCGGCCTGATCTTTGTATCTCGAAACAAAGTCCGGCGCTTCTGTTGTCGCGCCGGACTTCGCAGTCTACCGGATCACTTGCATTCGGGGTCGTCGCCGAAGCCCTTGCAGAAGAACTCGGCGGCATTTTCCTTGGTGATCATCTTCGACGCGATCTCGATTTCCATCGAGCCATCGTCCTTCTTCGTCAAAGTTCCGAGCTTTTCCAACGCTGCGGTGTCGTTGGTGGCAAGCGCGTGCGCGGCAATGACGCCTTCAGGGGCGACGGTAGAATAGGTGAAGGTCGCGGTCAGATCGCCCTTGGCAACGGCGCGGATGGCGGCATTCTCGCCGTCGATGCCGATGATGAGGATGCCTTCCTTGTCACGGCCGGCAGCCTGGATCGCCCGCAGTGCACCAAACGCCATATTGTCGTTATGGGCGTAAACGGCCTGGATCTGCCCGGCCGGGAAACGCTGAAGCGTGTCTTCCATGAACTTCAGCGCCTTTTCCTGGTCCCAGTCGGCGTGGGTTTCGGCGATCACCTTGATATCGGTGCCGGCAATGGCTTCGGCAAATCCTTCATGGCGTTCAACCGCGGGAGCGACAGCCGGGTCGCCCTTGATCTCGACGACATTGCCCTTGCCCTTCAGCGCTTCTGCTATGTACTTGCCGGCAAGCGTGCCGATGGGCTTGTTGTGCGGGCCGACATGCAGCGTAACGGGAATATCGAGGCTGCGCTCGAGCGTGATCACCGGAATGCCGGCAGCCAGGACCTGCTTGATGGTCGGAGCGATAGCGGCGCTATCCTGCGCCGAAATCATCAGAACCTTCATGCCCTGGACCATCAGGCTTTCGACATCCGAAATCTGCTTTGCGGACTTGCCTTCGGCGTTGGTGACGAGCAGATCGACATCCTTGAAGTGTTCCGCCGCATAGGCCTGGTTGCGTTTGGTCATCGTGTTGCGGTGGGCCGAGTTCGAGCTCGCCTGCGAGAAGCCGATGATGATCTTGTCGGCGCTGAAGGCGGGTGCGGCCGTCAAGACGGTGGCGAGCCCGGCGGAGATGATGAGCATACGTCTGGTGATGTTGAGCATTTTAAGTCCTCCCTCTGGTTAACACGCTACTTGCGTGGTTTTCTTCCGGCTTCGAGCAGCACGGCAAGAACGATGATCGCACCCTTCACCACCTGCTGTGAGAATGGTGAAACGCCTGCGAGATTGAGAATGTTTGCGATGATGGCCAGCACCATGGCGCCGCCGATCGTGCCGAGAACAGTGCCTTCGCCGCCGAACAGCGACGTGCCGCCGATCACTGCGATCGTGATCGCTTCCAGTTCGAGGCCGAGGCCGGAATTCGGGTCGCCGACGGACAGACGGGACAGGAAAATCAGGCCGGAAAGCGCTGCCAGCACACCACAAATGATGTAGACGCTGAAGATGACGAGCGGCACGTTGATGCCGGAGAGCCTCGCCGCTTCCTCATTGCTGCCGACCGCATAGATGGCCCGGCCGAACTGCGTGAAGCTGAGCACGACGGCGGCGATGATGCAGACCGCCGCAAAGACGTAGATCGGCGTCGGCACGCCCAGCATGTAGCCGCCGCCGAGCACGAAGAAACTGTCGGCGAGCTTTCCCGGATTGACGGTTCCACCATCGGCGATCATCAGCGCGAAGCCGCGCACCATGACCATGCAGCCGAGCGTCATGATGAAGGCCGGAATGCGGAAATAGGAAATGCCGAAGCCGTTGACGCAGCCGACGAGGGCGCCGATGGCGATACAGATCAGCACCATGAGCGGGATGGGCATCCCCTGCTCCATCAGGACCGCGCCGGTGACGCCAACCAGCGCGACGGTCGAGCCCACAGAAAGATCGATCCCCTTGGTGAGGATCACGAATGTCATGCCGATGCCGAGGATCCCATAGAGGGCGACCTGCCTCAGGACGTTCAGGATATTGATGGGATTGAGAAAATGAGGAGAGATCAGCGAGGCGGCGATGATCAGTACGATCAGTGCGCCGGCAAGACCCGTTCCGCGCGGAAGATATTTCATGGTAGTCCCCTCATTAATGTAGTGCCGCGAAGTGCATGACGTCTTCTTCGGTTGCTGTGCGCGCGTCGAGTTCAGCCGTCACCTCACCCTCTCTCAAAACGTAGAGCCGGTCGCACAAACCAAGGATTTCCGGCAGTTCGGAAGAAGCCATGACGATTGCCAGCCCACGGGCTTCGGCCAGTTCGACCAGCAGGTCGTAGATCTCGCGCTTGGCT
Source organism: Rhizobium sp. BK112 (assembly GCF_014193215.1). Lineage (NCBI taxonomy): Bacteria > Pseudomonadati > Pseudomonadota > Alphaproteobacteria > Hyphomicrobiales > Rhizobiaceae > Rhizobium > Rhizobium sp. BK112. The sequence goes on along the minus strand of NZ_JACHYZ010000002.1, from coordinate 434,990 downwards.
CCGACATCGACGCCGCGTGTGGGTTCGTCGGCCAGCAGAATCTCGCATCCGGCGCTGACGAGCCGCGCCAGCACGCATTTCTGCTGATTGCCGCCCGAAAGGTTCTGCGTCGCTGCCGCGGCGTTCGGCGTCCTGATCCGCAGCCGCTCGATCAGACCGTTGACGATTTTGCGCTCGCGGCGGAGCGACAGAAGCCCGAAACGGACGATCTGCGCGAGGCTGGCCGACATGATGTTGAAGCCGACGCTCTGTATCAGGAAGAGGCCTTCCGTCTTGCGGTCTTCCGGCACCAGGCCGAGCCCCTTGGTGATGCCGGCGCGCGGCGAACCGATGCTGGCCATTGCGCCGTTGATCCTAACCTCGCCGGCACCGCGCGGGTCAGCGCCGTAGATGGCGCGCAGAAGCTCGGTGCGGCCCGCACCCGCCAGCCCGAAAAGACCGACAATCTCGCCCTTTCGAACATGGATGCTGACGTTCTTGAGCAGCGCTGGCGTCGAAATGCCTTGAGCGGACAGCGCTTCCTCGCCGATCCGGGGCGTGCGGGTGGGGAAGACGTCGCCCACTTCCCGGCCGACCATGCTGCGAATGAGATCGTCCGTCGTCAGACCATTGGAAGGTCCGTTGTGGATGACTGTGCCGTCGCGCAGGATGGTGACCGTGTCGCTCAGTTCGAAAACCTCGCGCAGGCGATGCGAAATATAGACGAAGGCAACGCCGCTCTCACGAGCCAGCTGCCGGACAACCCGGAACAGCTGGTCGATCTCTGCCTGCGCCAACACCGCCGACGGCTCGTCGAGAACGATGATCTTCGCATTGCGGGCCAGCGCCTTGGCGATCTCGACCATCTGGCGCTTGGCAACGGAGAGCGTGCCGATCCGTGCGGTCGGATCGACGTCGAAACCAAGCCGTTCAACGACCTCCATCGTCCGGCGTTTTGCCTCGCCCCAGTCGATCAGGGCGCCCTTGCATGGCAGCCGCCCCATCAGAACGTTTTCGGCGACGGTCAGGTGCGGCGCCTGCGCCAGTTCCTGATAGATGACCGCGACGCCGCGGGCAATCATCCCGGCCGGCGTCGGATCGAGCACCGCTTCGCCGAAAAGCTCGATGCTCCCCTCGTCGGCCGAATAGGCGCCGGAGAGGATTTTCATCAGCGTCGATTTTCCAGCCCCATTCTCACCCACCAACGCCCTGATTTCTCCGGGCTGCAGGGAAAACGACACGCCCTTCAGGGCGCGCACGCCCGGAAAGGATTTGGTGATCCCAGCAAGAGCCAGCGCCGACGTCATTTCAATGCCCTCCGCAGCCGCAGGAGCGGCGAATTACCAATTTTGCCGGCAGACGGACCTGCCGCGCGTTTTCCGTGCTCGATTTGATCCGCCTGGCCAGCATTTCCGCAGCCTGCATGCCGATCATCTCGCTCGGCTGCGCCATGACGGTCAGCCGCGGCTCGAAACAGTCAGCCCAATCGAAATCGTCAAAGCCGATCAGCGCCAGATCCTCGGAGATGCGCAATCCAAGATCCCGCACCGCGCGCATGACGCCGATTGTGGCCAGATTGTTGCCCGAGGCGATCGCCGTCGGTCGGTCCGCCCGACTGAGGATCGCAAGCGCCGACTGGCGTGCATCCGCGCTGTTCGCATTGCCTTCGCTCATCACGCTACGATCGATCTCGAGCCCGTGCTTGCGCATGGCGCCGACGTATCCACGCACGCGTTCGATCGTGGAAAGCAGCCCCGGCTCGCCGGCGATGAGGCCGATGCGGCGGTGGCCGTGGCCCACCAGATGGTCGATCAGCGTCTCCATCGCCGTCTCATTGTCCAGGCAAACCCCATCCGCATCGGCAACCGTCAGACGGTCGACGAGCACGAAGGGCATGCGAGACGATTTGAGATAGTCGATGGCGCGGTTTTCCGGATCACAGGATGGAGCCAGAATTACCCCATCCACCCGCCGCTGAACGAGTTCACGGACCAGCCGCAACTCGGTCTCCGGATCGTTCTGCGTGTCGCAGAGAAAAACGAGCTGCCCGATGGCGGCGCAGGCTCGCTCGATAGAAGATACGATATCGTTGAAATAGTAATTGGTGCTGATCGAGATCGCGATACCCACCGCATCGGTCGAGGATCGCACCAGAGACCGGGCCACAGCATTCGGCACGAATCCGAGACTTTCGATCGCGTCCCTGACGAGCGCCGCCGTCGCTTCGTTCACATGCCGGGTGCCGTTGACGACGTGCGACACGGTCGAGACCGAGACGCCCGCGGCGCGTGCAACGTCAGTGATTGTCGCCATGATTGCAGACCTCCCCGTCACGCCTGACGCGCAGCTTCAAACTGCCGCCGCGTCAATTCCCAGAACAAAATCGAAAGATTCAACCACCCTGAACAAGCCTCCCCAGCCTCGGCGGTCACCCGGCCCATTTCATCCTCCAATGAAATGCTGAAAACCGCTATATGGCCATCGAAACGTTTGCGCAAGCGTTTTCTTCTGCGATTATGGTGATATACGGATCCAAAGGGAGGAACGAACATGGCACTGAAAAACATTCCCGGGATTCTTTGCCCGGATCTTTTGTGGCTATTGAGCGCGATGGGCCACGGCGACGAGATCGCCATCGTCGACAAGAATTTCTCGGCGTGCCGCGTGTCGAAAAAGACCGTCAGCGGCAAACTCGTGTCAATGAACGCGGCCAGCGCGCCAGACGCCATAGCGGCGATCCTGGCGGTCATGCCGCTCGATCATTTCGTCGAACAGCCGCTCATGCATATGGAGGATCCGGATCAGACCGGCATCATGCTGCCGGTTCATGCGGATGTGGAATTGCTCTGCTCGACGGCGGAAAAGCGAAGCATCACGAGCAGGCCCATCGAGCGCTTCGCCTATTATCCACTGGCTGAAGCCTGCTTTGCGGTGGTTCAGACGGGGGAGATCCGGCCCTACGGCAATTTCATCCTGAAGAAGGGTGTCGTTTAGCGGCGGTCCTGGACATCAGCGTTGATTCCCCCGCTTCCCCATCACCGCGGTCCCTAAGCGCTGGATCGCCTGGCGCAGCTTGTCGTTCTCGATCCCCTCCATCATGCCTTCGAGCTTGCGGGCGGCTTCGCCTTTCAGCGGCGCCGGGGTGCGGGAGCGGCGGATGGGTTGTGAGACGGGCTTCTGGACGATGCGGATCTGGTGGACGGCGGCGAAGCCGAAGAAGCTGTTGATGCGCTGGATGAGTTCGCCCTGGGCATGGGTGAGGAACAGCGCGCGCGCGCCTTCGCAGGCGATGGTGAGCACACCGGGGCGGAAGCCGCCGGCCTCATTGCCGCCGCGGGCCCAGGCGATTTTTTCCGGCCGGGTGCAATCGGCGAAATCCTCGCCGGCGATTTCGCTCCACGAGCCGAGCAGCGCCGTGTTGATGCCGGCGCGCCGCGCCAGGACGGGATCGATCAGCCCGTTTGCCAGCTCGGAAATCTGCTTTACATCTTTGCGTGGATAACTCATCGAAACCCTTGGGCCCTGCCGTCAATCGCACAGGCAATTGGCGCGGCCGACTTGATCGCGCGGCATTGCTTCGCCAAGTATAGGCACTTCCCCCCATCGCGGCAAATCATGACGATCACCACACTCGACACGCCCTCGGCAAAGCCCCTCCTCGACTGGTACGATCGCCACCACCGCGACCTGCCCTGGCGTGTCTCGCCCGGCATGGCGGCCCGCGGCGTCAAGGCCGATCCCTATCACGTCTGGCTTTCCGAGGTGATGCTGCAGCAGACGACGGTGCAGGCGGTCAAACCCTATTTCGAGCGCTTTCTCAAGCGCTGGCCCGAGGTGACCGATCTTGCCGCGGCCGAGAGCGACGCTGTCATGGCCGCCTGGGCGGGGCTCGGCTATTACGCCCGGGCCCGCAACCTGAAGAAATGCGCCGAGGCGGTGGCGACAGAGCATGGCGGCATCTTTCCCGATACCGAAGAGGGGCTGAGGTCGCTCCCCGGCATCGGCGACTATACGGCCGCCGCCGTCGCGGCCATTGCCTTCAACCGGCAGGCGGCTGTGATGGACGGCAATGTCGAGCGGGTGATCTCCAGGCTCTATGCGATCGAAACACCGCTGCCGGCTGCAAAGCCCGCGATGAAGGAGAAGGTGGCGCTGCTGACACCGGCCGCGCGGCCCGGCGATTTCGCCCAGGCGATGATGGATCTCGGTGCGACGATCTGCACGCCGAAGCGGCCGGCCTGTTCGCTCTGTCCGTTCCGGGGCGCCTGCGAGGCGCTCAAGCTTTCCGATCCCGAGCTGTTTCCGGTCAAGGCGGCGAAGAAGGAGAAGCCGGTGCGCTACGGCGCGGCCTTCATAGCGGTGACCGACGATGGCGAAATCCTGCTGCGGCGGCGCATCGACAGCGGCCTGCTCGGCGGCATGACCGAGGTGCCGACGACAGCCTGGACGGCGCGCATGGACGGCGAGACCTCAACCAAGGCCGCGCCCTTCGAGGCGGCATGGCAGGCCTGTGGCACCGTCATCCACGTCTTCACCCATTTCGAGCTCAGGCTGTCGATCTGGCGCGCAGCGATTGCCGATAAGGTCGGCACGAATGACGGATGGTGGGAGCCGGTTACAAATCTTGAAGCGCAGGCGCTGCCGACCGTCATGAAAAAAGCGATCGCAGCGGCTATTCCTCTCGCGTTTAAAACATCCAAGGGATGACCATGACCACCGGCATAAAGCATATTGTTTTCGATATCGGCAAAGTCCTCATTCATTACGATCCGCATCTTCCCTTCAGCCGCCTGATCCCGGATGAGGCCGAGCGCAACTGGTTCTTCGCCAATATCTGCACCCATGACTGGAACATCGAGCAGGACCGCGGCCGCAGCTGGGCGGAGGCCGAAGCGCTGCTGATCGAACAGCACCCGGAGCGTGAGGAACAGATCCGCGCCTTCCGCAAATATTGGCACGAGATGGTGCCGCACGCCTATGAGGACAGCGTCGCGATCATGGAGGGGCTGATCGCCGAAGGGCGCGACGTGACGATGCTGACCAACTTCGCCTCCGACACCTTCCGCGAGGCGCAGCAACGCTTCCCCTTCCTCAACCGACCGCGCGGCGTCACCGTTTCCGGCGATGTCGGCCTGATCAAGCCGGATATCGCCATCTACGAGACGCATACGAAAAGCTTCGGCCTCGATCCGGCGGCCACGATCTTCATCGACGACGCGCCGGTCAATGTCGAAGGCGCCAAGGCCTATGGCTGGAATGCGGTGCTGTTTTCGGGTGCGGAGAAGCTGCGCAGCGATCTCGCCGCTTACGGATTGAAGGTCTGAAACCCATGGCCTTCGACCCCGCAGAAGAAATCGAGCGCTTTCACGCCGCGATCAACGCCCTCGATTTTCCCGCCATCGAGGCCTATTTCGCCGAGAATGCGACCTATGTCTCGAACGGCGTCGGCAGTCTCGCCGGCCGGCCTGAGATCATGGCCGCCTTCCGGCGCTACTTCGACGACTATCCTGATCAGACGGCGGAAAATTCGCTGGTGGAAACGTTGACGCCGCTCTCCGGCCGATCGGTCTGGTCGGTGCGCGCCACCCACAGCAAGACGGGCAAGCCGCTGATCCGCGAGGGCGAGGAGACGATCACCTTCAATGCGGAAGGGCGGATCACGCGGGTCGAGGTCACCGATTATCAGGAGTTTTGACTGGAGTAATTCCAGCAAAAGTGTGCAGCGGTTTTGCGTCCGGAATTGCGCAAAAACAAAAAGAGGACGCCCGGGGCTTGACCCCGGGCGCCTTGGCCTTCTCCCGCAACTGGAGGGAAATCGGAAGAAGGTATCTCGATCTCGCGAAGGTGGTGCTCACTCCGCCTTTGCCAGATCACTGCGGATGACGGACCTGAGATCGTCGATCGGGCGCAGGGACTGCCCGTCTTCGAAATGCCAGAAGGTCCATCCGTTGCATGCATCGAGACCCTGCACCTTGGCGCCGAGACGATGAATGGAGCCGGCCTCGCCGCCTGAGGCCACGGTGCCGTCGGCGCGCACGATGGCGCTGTAGCGGCGCTTGACGTCGGTCAGCACCTGGCCGGGTTTGATCAGGCCGCTTTCGACCAGCACGTTGAAGGCAACGCGGACTTCGGCCTTCTTGCCGGTCATGACGGTCAGTTCCGCCTTGCCGAGCGGCTCGACGGCGGCGATGCGGGCCGAGGCCGCATCGATATATTCCTGCTCGCGCTCGATGCCGACGAAGTGGCGGCCGAGACGCTTGGCGACGGCACCCGTCGTTCCCGAGCCGAAGAAGGGATCGAGCACGATATCGCCGGGCTTGGTCGAGGCCATGATGACACGGGCAAGCAGCGCTTCCGGCTTCTGCGTCGGATGCACCTTCTTGCCGTCCTCGCCCTTCAGCCGCTCGCCGCCATTGCAGATCGGGAACAGCCAGTCGGAGCGCATCTGCACGTCGTCATTGGCGGCCTTCAGCGCATCGTAATTGAAGGTATAGCCCTTGGCCTTGGCGTTGGGGCTCGCCCAGATCATCGTTTCATGGGCGTTCTGGAAACGGCGGCCCTTGAAATTCGGCATCGGGTTGGTCTTGCGCCAGATGATGTCGTTCAAGATCCAGAAATTCAGATCCTGCAGCGTGGCGCCGACCCGGAAGATATTGTGGTAGGAGCCGATCACCCAGATCGAGCCTGTCGGCTTCAGCACCCGCCGGCAGGCGAGCAGCCAGGCGCGGGTGAAGGCGTCATAGGCCTCGAAGGAGGCGAACTGATCCCATTCGTCGTCGACGGCATCGACCAGCGACTGGTCGGGACGATGCAGCGTTCCGCCGAGCTGGAGATTATACGGCGGGTCGGCAAAGATGATATCGACGGAGTGGCTGGGCAAAGCTTCGAGGGCGCTGACGCAATCGCCCTTGATGATCGTGTCAACCCAGGAATCCGACCGGGATCCCGGCCGGGAATCCGACTTGACGGAAGCCTTGAGGTCGGCAAGCGGAAAAACTGATGCCATTCTGATACTCACTCATACGCTCTACGCTTAACTGTCCGTTATGGTTACGCAACTTAGTTACCAAAGCCTGAAGCGGTGGCCGATTTCGGGAATTTATTCGGCCGGCCGATGACTGAGCGGCAGACTTTGCCAACGCCGGCGATCAGGCGGCGTCGTGAACCCTGCGGCTGTCGGCCGGCGCTTCGTCGCGTTCGAACATGCCGTAATCGCGGACGACGCTGGCGATCCGCAGGCGATAATCGGCGAAGATGCCGCCGCGTCCGGCCTGCTGCGCGGCCCGGTGCGCCTCGAGATTGCGCCACTCCTTGACGGCCGCCTCGTCGCGGAAGAAGGAGAGCGATAAAAGCTTGCCGCGGTTCGTCAGGCTCTCGAAACGCTCGATCGAGATGAAGCCGTCGATCTTTTCGAGTTCGCTGCGCAACTCGCCGGCAAGATCCAGATATTTGTGGCGTTCGCCCATATAGGGCACGACTTCGAAGATGACGGCGATCATGGCAGCACCAGCTTGGCGTGAGGGGCGGAGACATTTTTGAGGAAGATGCGATCTTCCTTCAGGATGAAGCGCTCGCGTCGGGCAAATTCGTAATTCTCGCGGCCGAGCGGGTCGGACGCCAGCCGGGCGCGATAGGCTTCATAGGCGGCGAGGCTCTCGATATTGTAGACGCCGTAAGCCGTGGTCGCCGATCCCTCGTGCGGGCCGTAATAGCCGATCAGGTCGGCGCCATTCTTCGGAATCGCCTGGCCCCAGTTGCGGGCATATTCGGCAAACGCTTCCTTCTTGAAGGGGTCGATCTGATAGCGGATGAAGCAGGTGATCATATCGTTTCTCCTTTGCTGTCTCAGTGCTCTCCTGGGCCGTTTTCGCACATTGCCTGACGGCGATGCTTCGGTTACGATCGAACTATGAAGGAAGGCCCAGACATTGCGCAGATCGGCGCGCTGATCGGCGATCCCGCCCGCGCCAACATGCTGGCGGCGCTGATTGGCGGCCGGGCGCTGACGGCGACGGAGCTTGCCGGCGTCGGCGGCATCACCGTACAGACGGCGAGCACCCATCTCGCCAAGCTCGAAGCCGGTGGGCTGCTTGCCCAGCGCAAGCAGGGCCGCCACCGATATTTCACCCTCGCCGACGAGGCCGTCGCCCGGCTGATCGAAAGCATGATGGGCTTTGCCGCCGGACGCGGGCACCTGCGCCACCAGCCGGGACCGAAGGAGCCGGCGTTGCGCAAGGCGCGCATCTGCTACGATCATCTTGCCGGCGATTACGGCGTGCGCATGCTCGACAGCCTGATTGCCTCCGGCTCGATCGAGGCGGTCGGCGAAGGCCTGGCGCTGACGGAAAAGGGCGAAGGCGACCTCAAATGCATCGGCATCGATGTCGGCGACCTCAGATCCTCGCGCCGCCCGCTCTGCCGCTCCTGCCTCGACTGGAGCGAAAGACGCGCCCACCTCGCCGGCAGCCTCGGCAAGGCGCTGCTGTCAAGCTTCCTCGACAAGGGCTGGGCGCGGCGAACGGCCGAAAGCCGCTCGATCCTGTTTTCGCCGGAAGGCGACCGGCAGTTTCTGAGGCTGTTTCCGGTCGATCCGTAGCTTATTGCCGGTCTGCAGGAGGGTCCAAGGCCGTATCCGGCGGCCTCATGCCCCTGCCCTCTTTTCATCTTCCTGCCGCACATGCGCCCGCAGCGCCGCGAGAGTGAGCGCCAGCGCCGCGTGGTTGCTCTCGGCTTCACCGAGCACGCTTTCGCCCTCATCGATCTCGCGCAGCTGCGCACCGTAAAGCGACTCGTCCGATGTCTGGCGGCCGCAGGCGAGGTGCCAAACCGCATCCGGCTGCACCTCCCGGCACAGATCGATGGCGTGATTGACATCATGCGTGAAGGAGCGCGCCATCAGGAAACCATGCGGCGACTTGATACTGCTCGGCATGTAGTCGTGGGGACCGTCGAAATCGTCCGGTTCGGCCGGCCGGAATTGCTTCAGCAGGAAAGCACAGGTGATGAAGGCGTCGATCCGGCTGTCGGGCATATCAGTCTTTTCCAGGGTCTCGATGATGTCCTCGATCGTCATGCGGTCTTCCTCTTCGTCCGTTCCTTGGCATGCCGCTTGTTCTCCTCCCCATAGCGGCGGTGACGTCCTCCTCGATCGCCATCTAGTGCATCAGAATGCCAAAGGTAGTCCTGGGGCCGCGGTTAGAACTGCATGACGCGGATTTGATGGATGTCGCGCCGTTCTCAACGAAAGCGCATCTCTGCCGTCCCGGTAACAGGCTCGCCTGCTGCCCGTGCATGTTCTCTCGGGACTCGGACGCTATCGGCGGCTTAGCTCTGGCAGCCCTTCTTCCTCATCTTCCTTTCGACCTTGGCTCTCTTGTCGGTGCCATCCCCGGCATGCTTTCCGCCGGTCAGGGCATTATCCTTCATCGCCTGCAGCTGCGCACAGCTTCGGTGCTTGCCCCTGGCGATGACGTCGGTGGATGTGAAGGCAAACAGCAGCACTACGGCTGCCGCCGGTCGGACGAAAGCTGAAAGCCTCATGGTCCCTCTCCTTGTGCACCTGCATGCTACGCCTGAGACCATGAAGCAGCAATGAGCGGCCACGATGGGCGGATCAACCTTTCATCGAAAATGAAATATCGAATGCAACCTGTTGTTTTCACGCCACTAAGGACCGGTGCTGAGAAATCATTAAGCATATTCCGGTACTCTCACGTTCTAAATTAACGAGAGAGCCCTGTCATGGCGTCGATCCAGCATAAGATCATCATTGCGAGCATCGCGATTTTCGCCTTGGCGGGTGGCGCCACGGGGGTCGGCATCTGGTCGGCCTCGACCCTCTCGGAAAACAACGCCGACGTTGCCCGGTCGGCGCAAATTCTGCGCAACCACATGCAGGCAGACATGATGCATGACGCGATGCGCGCGGACGTGCTGGCATCGATGCTGGCGTCCAATCCGGCAGCGGGCATGGAAGCGGCCGCGGTGAAGGCGGACCTGGTGGAACACGACGCGTCGTTTCGCGAGATGATTGCCGCCAACAAGGCACTTGCCGCCGACGACAAGACCAAAGCGCTGCTTGCCAGCATCGAACCTCCGCTTCTGAGCTATATCGAGAGCGCCACGAAAATCGTGGATCTGGCAAGCCAGGATCCCTCGGCAGCATTGAAGGCCTTGCCCGCATTCATGCAGCAGTTCTCGACGTTGGAAACGGCCATGGAACAGGCCGGCGATGAGATCACCGCCGCGTCAGACGAAATCTCCAAGCGTAGCGCCGACGTCAAGGCTTCGGTCGATATCGCTCTGAAAGCACTTCTGGCCGCAGCCGCATTGTTCGCCATTGGTCTCTATTTCCTGACGCGGAAGACCGTAACCAAGCCGATCCTGGCGCTTTCCAACGATATGCAAAGGCTTGCCGGCGGTGACACGGCCATTGCCTGCACCGGGATCGGCCGCTCGGACGAAATCGGAACGATGGCATCGGCCGTCGAAATCTTCCGCCAGGCGGCAATTGCCAACAGGCAGCTCGAGCAAGACGCCGAGGCAGCCCGGTTGCAGGGCGAAACCGAACGGCTGACCGCCCGCAAACAGGCCGACGAAGATGCAGCCATTCGGCTGCGGGCGGCGACATCCGGCCTTGCCGCCGGCCTGAAGCGGCTTGCATCCGGCGATCTCGCCTTCCAGATCGACGAGCCGTTCGCACCTGATTTCGAGGGCCTCCGGCATGATTTCAACATGTCGATCCGCCAGCTCGACCAAACGCTCGGCGCCATTGCGGCCGCCATTGCCGCGATCGACGAAGGCACCCGGGAAATCGCATCCGGGGCCGGCGATCTGTCCAAACGCACCGAACAGCAGGCTGCCTCGCTCGAAGAAACCGCCGCAGCGCTCGATCAGATCACCGCCAATGTCTCGAACTCGAGCAAGCGCACCGACGAGGCGCGCACGGAAGCGACCGATGCGAACCGCAATGCCGCCAAGTCTTCGGAGGTCGTGTCGCATGCCGAAGAGGCGATGCGCCGCATCGAGGCTTCGTCGCAGCAGATCTCCAGCATTATCGGCGTGATCGACGAGATCGCCTTCCAGACCAACCTGCTGGCGCTGAACGCCGGCGTCGAAGCGGCGCGCGCCGGAGAGGCGGGCAAGGGCTTTGCGGTGGTGGCCCAGGAAGTGCGCGAACTCGCGCAGAGATCGGCCCAGGCGGCAAAGGAAATCAAAGGTCACATCCAGAAATCGTCGGTGGAAGTGGAAAGCGGCGTCAAGCTGGTTCTCGACACCAGCCAGGTTCTGAAGGCGATCAGCGAACAGATCGCCCGCATCAATCAGCACATGGATGCCATCGCCGTCTCGGCAAGAGAGCAGTCGACCGGCCTTGCCGAAGTCAATACCGCCGTCAATTCCATGGATCAGGTGACCCAGCAGAACGCGGCGATGGTGGAGCAGTCAACCGCGGCATCCGGTCATCTCGCCGAGGAAGCCGCCAAGCTGCGTGAACTCGTTTCCCGGTTCAAGCTGCGCGCGACGGCTTCGACGCCATCTGCCGCTGGACGCCGGAGCGGGCAGCTGGCAGCCTGACGGCTTCTGTCTGCTCGCCATTTCCATTCCCGCGACGCCGGGGGTCTCAGATCATCGCGGCTGCCGCTCCTGCCTCGACTGTAACGAAAGGCGGGCTGATCTTGCCGGCCGTCTCGGCGAGGCCCTGCTGTCAAGTTTCTTCGACAAAGTCTGGGCGCGCCGGGCGGCGGAAAGTCGCCCGATCATCTTCTCAGCGGAAGGCGACCGGCAGCGACTGCACCCTCCGGCAGTGGCAGCAGAGCCTATCCAAGAGGGCGGGTGATAAATCAGATCAAAGTCCACCACCCCTCACCCGCAGCATCGAGGACATCTAGCGCAGCCTGATGCCAATAGGTTCGTTTGCAGATCAAAAACGGCAAAAGATTCAACACGCCATCGGAAATACAAATCAAACAATAAATGGTTGTGTTGACTCTAATATGCTACCTGTTGTTTAATGACGATGTCATTAACGGAGGAACGCAAGATGTCCGTCACGTTAAATTCTCCAATCTCATGGAAAAATCCATCTGCCGACGACAGCACTATGCTTGACAACCTTCAGCCGAACATCATCAAGGCGCATGTTCGTGAGTTTTTGACTCTGCTTTTTCTGCGGTTTGACAATAAGGAAGCTGCCAAAAGCTTCCTTCGGGCAATTTCCACGACGCTGATGAAATCGGCAAAGCAGCATTTAATCGAAATTGAAGCATTCAAAGCCAAACCTTCGACGCCGGGAACGCCGTACATCGGGCTTGGCCTTACTGACGAGGGCTATCAAGCCCTCCAAATCGCCCAAAGGCCGAGCGATCCGATATTTCGCGCGGGCATGCAAAAATCCGACTTGAATGACCCTGATGTCAGCAGGTGGGATTCTTATTTTCGCAATCCCATCCATGCGGTCGTTCTGGTGGGAGATATGCTCAATGACACCAAGGTCACCGCTCACGATCAGGTGGTAAACTTGATCCAGGCCTCGCATGGGGTAACAATCGTGGGGACGCAAGATGGCCTGGGCCTTCACAATGACAATAGAGAAGGTATCGAACACTTCGGCTATGTCGATGGGCGCAGCCAGCCGCTGTTTCTGCTGGAAGACATCGACGCGGAAGAAAACGTGACAGATGGAATTGCGAACTGGGATCCGGCTTTCCCATTAGAACAGGTTATTGTTCCAGATCCAGCAGCGCCCGATCCGGCCGTTCATTTCGGAAGTTACTTCGTATACCGGAAGCTGGAACAAAACGTCCGCCGGTTCAAAAGGCAAGAGCAGAAACTTGCAGATCGCTTGTTCGGAGCTGATGACGAAAGGGCCGGCGCCATGGTCGTCGGGCGCTTTGAGGACGGAACGCCGGTCACGATGCAGTCAGAAGACGGCGTTGAGTCACCCGTCCCGAACAACTTCAACTACTTCAGCGACAAGAGCGGCGCGAAGTGTCCCTTTTCAGGGCATATCCGAAAAACCAATCCGCGCGGGTCGGGCGGGTTCGAAAACAGTGCTGGCGAACGAAAGCACCTCATGGCCCGACGCGGCCAAACCTATGGCGTGCGAACAGATAATCCGAACGATGGCAAGATCGAGAACAAACCGAGTAAATACGTCGGCCTGTTATTCATGGCGTTCAACAGTGATATAGGCAATCAGTTCGAATTCACGCAGAAAAATTGGGCCAACAATCCCGGTTTCCCAGCTGTGCCGACCGGCTTTCCAGCGCCTGGGGTCGATCCGGTCATCGGTCAAACAAAACAAGATGCTGCGCGACCAGATATGGAAGGGGCCGCCATCTGGGGTGATCCCGGCTCCCTCAAGACCGTTGCAACCGTTCCTCAAGCGGTGAAGATGAAGGGAGGCGAATATTTCTTTATGCCGTCCCTCGCGTTTCTGAGCTCGCTTTAAGCTTGCCATGACGTTGGCGGGCAATCCTGCCGACGTCATTCCACGGTCATTTCCAGGCGCTCTCACCTGATAGCGCCGCGCACGATGCTAGGCGAGCATTCGGCTGATGCGGCGTGCGATTGTGCCTTCCGGCTCCCTCCGATGCGCCTTCGGTGGCACGCGAGTTCCTGCTTGTCGAGGCCGGGATGACGGTGGCCTACGCCGTCGATCCGGCAGCAACGCCGGAGCCGGTCGCTTGCCGCATCGCAGCCATGCTTGAGATCCGGTTGAGCTTTGGGCGGGCATCGTGTAAAGCCGCAGCATCCCCGGACAAGACCCAGGCTTTCGGCCCAGATTTCAGCAAGGCGTGAACATATGGACGGCTTCGACCTCATCATCTTCGACTGCGACGGCGTTCTCGTCGATTCCGAAATCATCGCGGCGGAAGTCGAATCCGCGCTGCTGACGGAGGCCGGCTATCCGATCGGCGTCGAGGAAATGGGCGAGCGTTTCGCCGGCATGACATGGCGCAACATCCTGCTGCAGATCGAGCGCGAGGCGAGCATCCCGCTTTCGGCCTCGCTGCTCGATAAGTCGGAAAAGATGCTCGACCTCCGGCTGGCGCAGGACGTCAAGGCCATTGCGGGCGTCGAATTCGCCGTCTCCCGGCTGCCGATGAAGCGTTGCATCTGCTCGAATTCCAGCACCAAGCGGCTCGACATGATGCTGACCAAGGTGGGGCTGAAGCCGCTTTTTGCACCCAACATTTTCTCCGCCAAGGATCTCGGCCCCGACCGCGCCAAGCCGAAGCCCGATATCTTCCTGCACGGCGCAAGCCAGATGGGTGTTTCGCCCGACAAGGTCGTCGTGGTCGAGGATTCCGTTCACGGCGTGCATGCGGCGCGTGCCGCCGGCATGCGCGTCATCGGCTTTACCGGCGCCTCGCACAGCTATCCCGCCCATGCCGATAAATTGACCGATGCCGGCGCCGAAACGGCGATCTCGCGCATGAACGACCTGCCGGGCGTCGTCGCCGCCTTGGCCGCCTGGGACAACGTTCTTTGAGGCGCCCGAAGCGCCGCTAGCCCGCTCTGGTTTGAGCGTACGGCTGCCCTCACCCTAGCCTGACCGGGTGGCGGCAGCCGGATGAGGGGCCGCTATCGATGAGCTCCCAGGCCAGTGTAGGCCGAAGGCCGAATTGCTTAGCTGCTCTTCTTGGTCTTCGCCGGCTGGGTGTCGAAGCCGACATTGACGCGCACCAGGGCGCCTGCGCCGACCGGCATCTTGATGCCTTCCTTGCGGAAGATCACCTGCGTGCCAGGCGCACCCGCCGGGATCTCGGTCGCGAACTTGGTGACCTCGGAATAGAGCACGTTCTCGCCGTCGAGGATGGTGACGCGGATCGGCAGCGTCAGCGGGCCCGGCGCACCGGCCGGGCCGGTGATCAGGCGCAGCTGGGCAACGACCGTCATCGTCAGGTTGGTGTCGTTCAGCGTGCACTGGCGGGTGTAATCGCCGAAGGAGGCCTGGTAGACGATCTGCTGCGGATCGTCCTTCTTGCCCTTGGCATAGGTGCGGAAGATCGCATCCTGGTCACGCATGAAGATCTGCGGGCAGGCGCCCTGGACGACCGGGGCAACGGTGCCCTGCGCGGTCGTGGCCGTGCCGATCGACGGATTGTTCGACGAGGGATTGGCGGGTGCCAGCGGCATGATCTGGGCGGTGCCGTTCGGCTGGGTCGGCGGTGCAGACGACTTGCTGTCTCCGCCTATGCCGAGCGAGTTGCAGCCGGCGAGCAGGGCAAGAAAAGATGCGGAGACGATGAGACGCGAGACCTTGCCGAGCACCATATTCCATCCCTTGTACAAGCGTTTCTTGGAGGCCCCATGTCTTTTCCGCGAGGCCTTTCATGACGGTTTGCGATGGTCTATATCAGCGGCGCAAACAAAAATCGATTGGGTAAGCGCCGTTTTGATGCACTTTTCGCCGCCGGATGCGGGCAACTTCAACAGGATACCCGCGATGGCGTGCCTACGGGGCAGCCCCTCTCCAATTTTCGGCAGAGCAAGCCACGGCTGCGCCCGGCCGGATTTCTTCCAGCGATAGATCAAGGATGACGAACGTGGACTATATCTCGACCCGCGGCGAGGCCCCTTCCCTCGGCTTTTGCGACGCCCTGCTGACCGGGCTGGCGCGCGACGGCGGGCTCTACGTTCCCCGTAAATGGCCGAGCTTCTCGAAGAAGGAGATCCGGGCACTGCGCGGCAAGACCTATCAGGAAGTGGCCTTCACCATCCTGTCGCCCTTCACCAACGGCGAGATCCCCGACGACACGTTCCGGGCGATGATCGACGAGGCCTACGGCACCTTCCGCCACCCGGCGATCGCGCCGCTCATCCAGACCGGGCCGAACAGCTTCGTCATGGAGCTCTTCCACGGCACGACGCTCGCCTTCAAGGACGTGGCGATGCAGCTGCTCGCCCGGCTGATGGACTATGCGCTGGAAAAGCGCGGCGAGCGGGCGACGATCGTCGGCGCCACCTCGGGCGATACCGGCGGGGCGGCGATCGACGCCTTTGCGGGCCGCGAGCGCACCGATATCTTCATTCTCTTCCCGCACGGCAAGGTCTCGCCGGTGCAGCAGCGACAGATGACGACCTCGTCTTCGCCAAACGTGCATGCGCTTGCCGTCGAGGGCAATTTCGACGATTGCCAGAACCTGGTGAAGGCGATGTTCAACGACGTGGCCTTCCGCGACAAGGTTCGTCTATCCGGCGTCAATTCGATCAACTGGGCGCGCATCATGGCCCAGATCGTCTATTATTTCACGGCGGCCGTCGCCCTCGGCGGACCGGACCGGAAGATCTCGTTCACGGTGCCCACCGGCAATTTCGGCGACATCTTCGCCGGCTATTGCGCCAAGCGCATGGGCCTGCCGATCGACCGGCTGGTAATCGCCACCAACGAGAACGACATCCTGGCGCGGACGCTGAAGACCGGCCGCTACGACATGAAGGCGGTCAAGGCGACGAGCTCGCCGTCGATGGACATCCAGATCTCGTCGAACTTCGAACGGCTGCTGTTCGAAGCCTATGGGCGCGACGCCTCGAAGGTGCGCGCGGCGATGGAGAGTCTCAAACAATCCAATGGCTTCGAGATTGCTCCTGAAGCGCTGAAGGCGATCCGCCGCGACTTCCGCGCCGGCCGCGCCAGCGAGAAACAGGTGGCCGAGACGATCCGCAAGACCCATGCCGAGACCGGTTATCTGCTGGATCCGCATTCGGCGATCGGCGTCTTCGTTGCGGCGAAGAAAGAGAAGCCGAATACGCCGATGGTGACGCTTTCGACCGCGCATCCGGCGAAATTCCCCGTCGCCGTAAAATCCGCTTGCGGTATTGACCCGGCGCTTCCGACGTGGCTTGCTGATGTGATGCACAGGGAGGAGCGTTTCCAGATCATCAAGCCGGAGCTGAAAGCCGTTGAGACTTTTATCGGCAAACATGCCCGTGGCGAGACGACAGCAGGCGCAGAAAGATAGCCAATGACAGTTGAGTGCACCCGGCTCAAATCCGGGCTGACAGTAGTCACAGAAACCATGCCGCACCTTGAAAGTGTCGCGCTCGGAGTCTGGATCAAATCAGGATCGCGTAACGAGACGGGAGACGAGCACGGCATCGCCCACCTGCTCGAACACATGGCTTTCAAGGGCACGGCGCGCCGCTCGGCCCGCCAGATTGCCGAGGAGATCGAGGATGTCGGCGGCGAAGTCAACGCCGCGACCTCGACCGAGACGACCTCCTATTATGCCCGCGTGCTCAAGGATCATGTGCCGCTCGCCGTCGATATCCTCGCCGACATCCTGACGGAATCGGCTTTCGAGGAGGAGGAACTGGAGCGTGAGAAGCAGGTGATCCTGCAGGAGATCAACGCCGCCAACGATACGCCCGACGACGTGGTGTTCGACCGGTTCTCCGAAGCCGCCTATCGCGACCAGACGCTCGGCCGGGCGATCCTCGGCACGCCGGAGACCGTCGTCTCCTTCACGCCGCAGCAGATCCGCGGCTATCTCGGCCGCAACTACACGACCGACCGCATGTTCGTGGTGGCGACCGGCGCCGTCGAGCATGATGAATTCGTCCGCATGGTCGAGGATCGTTTTGCGAGCCTGCCGACTTCGCCTTCCGCCCCGCCCGTCATGGAAGCGGCGCGTTATATCGGCGGCAGCGTGCGCGAACCGCGCGACCTGATGGACGCCCAGATCCTGCTCGGCTTCGAGGGCAAGCCCTATCATGCCCGCGATTTCTACTGCTCGCAGATCCTCGCCAATATCCTTGGCGGCGGCATGTCCTCCAGGCTCTTCCAGGAAGTGCGCGAGTTCCGCGGCCTCTGTTATTCCGTCTATGCCTTCCACTGGGGCTTTTCCGACACCGGCATCTTCGGCATTCATGCCGCAACCGGCGGTGAAAACCTGCCGGAGCTGTTGCCGGTCATCATCGACGAGCTGCACAAGTCCACCGATGCCATCCACCAGAAGGAAATCGAGCGCGCCCGCGCGCAGATCCGCGCCCAGCTGCTGATGGGCCAGGAGAGCCCGGCTGCCCGCGCCGGCCAGATCGCCAGGCAGATGATGCTCTACGGCCGGCCGATTTCCAATCCGGAGATGATGGAGCGGCTGGAAGGCATCACCATCGAGCGGCTGACCGACCTTGCCGGCCGGCTGTTCTACGACACGGTGCCGACGCTTTCGGCGATCGGGCCGTTGGAGCAGCTCGCGCCGATGGAAGATATCACCGCCTCGCTTTCGGTCCCGGCGTCGAAGACGCTGCAGGCAAGCTGATCCGACGTCCGTCTGCCGGGAGTAATCGATGGCAAAATCCGTTTTTCGGTTTCTGTCGCGGCAGCCGGAAGCGGTGGAGCTGGAGAACGACAGATATCTCCTGCGCCTGCCGCGCTACCAGGATTTCAACCAGTGGCACCGGCTGCGCGCCGAAAGCCGCAAATTCCTCGAACCCTGGGAGCCGACCTGGCGGCGCGACGAGTTGACCGAGGGCGCCTATCGCGCCCGCGTCATCCGCGGCAAGCAGGAATATGCCTCGGGCCAGGCGGTCCCGCTGTTCATTTTCCTCAAAGGCGACATGACGCTCGTCGGCGGCATCACCATCGGCTACATCAGGAGGGGTGCGGCACAAAGCTGCATGATCGGCTACTGGATGGGCGAGCGCCATGCCGGCCAGGGGCACATGTTCGCCGCCCTGCAAATGGTTATTCCTTACATCTTCACCGGGCTTGAGTTGCACCGTATCGAAGCAGCCTGTATTCCAGATAACGCGCGCAGCATCCGTCTGCTTGAAAAGGCCGGGTTTCAGCGAGAAGGCTATCTGCGCGGATATTTGAAGATCAACGGTCAGTGGCATGATCATGTGATGTTTTCACGTCTCGCCACCGATACGGATAAAGGCAGGAAAACCGACAGCCGATGACCAGAGACCGCATGCTGCCCAAGTCACCGTCCGGACGAGTGATCGCGGTGATCGCAGCCCTTTTCCTGGCGGCCTTCGCCTTCGTGGCGGGTACGGCCCAGGCGGCCGAACCGGTGAAGATTTCCCGCGACGATACCGCGCTCGACCTGACCGCGACGACCGAGATCTATGTGAACCAGGGCGAGGCCTTCCAGGTTTCGACGGCCGCGGGTGCGGACGGCATCCGCCGCCGCATCGAAGTCCGGGCGAGCTCGGAGAACCATCAGGGCGACTGGGCGGTGTTTGCGCTCGCCAATGTCTCGGAAGAACAGCTCGAGCGCGTCATCGTCGCCCCGCATTTCCGCCTGGTCAATTCCAAGCTGTTCTGGCCGGATCTCGGCTCGCAGCGCATCAGCGCCATCACCCCGAGCGAAGGCTTCGCGCTCGACCGGCAGCCGAGCGACGAGGCCGACGTCTTCCGCATCACGCTGAACCCCGGCGCCGTCATCACCTTCGTCGCCGAACTGTCGACGCCGGAGCTGCCGCAGATCTATCTCTGGGAACCGAACGCCTACAAGGATACGATCAACGCCTTCACGCTCTATCGCGGCATCGTGCTCGGCATTGCCGGCCTGCTCGCCGTGTTCCTGACCATTCTCTTCGTCGTCAAGGGCACCTCGATGCTGCCGGCGACGGCGGCCCTCGCCTGGGCGGTGCTCGGCTATATCTGCGTCGATTTCGGCTTTCTCGGCAAGCTCATCAGCGTCGCCTCGGCAGACCAGCGAATATGGCGCGCCTGCGCGGAGGTGGCGCTGGCGTCGAGTTTCGTCATCTTCCTGTTCACCTATCTGAACCTCAACCGCTGGCATGCGCATCTCGGCTACGCCACGCTTGCCTGGGTGCTCGGCCTTGCCCTGCTCTTCGGCGTGGCGATCTACGATCCGTCGATCGCCGCCGGTATCGCCAGGCTTTCCTTCGCGCTGACGGCGACGATGGGGCTGCTGCTCATCATCTATCTCGGCTTCAACCGCTACGACCGCGCCATCCTGCTGGTGCCGGCCTGGGCGCTGATCCTCGTCTGGCTGTTCGGGGCGTGGCTGACGGTCACCGGGCGGCTCGACAACGACATCATCCAGCCCGCCCTCGGCGGCGGCCTGGTGCTCATCGTGCTGCTGATCGGCTTCACCGTGATGCAGCATGCCTTTGCCGGCGGCGCGTTCCAGCAGGGGCTGTTTTCCGATCTCGAGCGGCAATCGCTGGCGCTGACCGGCTCCGGCGACATGGTCTGGGATTGGGATGTGGCGCGCGACCGCGTCGTTACCATTCCCGATGTCTCGACCAAGCTCGGCCTATCGCCGGGCACCATGCATGGCGCGGCGCGCAACTGGCTGCCGCGGCTGCATCCCGACGACCGCGACCGCTTCCGCGCGACACTCGACGTGCTGCTCGAACACCGCCGCGGGCGGCTGAACCACGAGTTCCGCATCCGCGCCGAGGACGGGCATTTCCACTGGCTGTTGATCCGCGCCCGGCCGGTGCTCGGCTCGAACGGCGAGATCATCCGCTGCGTCGGCACCATCGTCGACGTGACCGAGCAGAAGAATTCCGTCGAGCGGCTGCTGCACGATGCGCTGCACGACAATCTGACCGGCCTGCCGAACCGCCAGGTCTTCCTCGACCGGCTGCAATCGGTGCTGGCGCTGGCGCCGGGCGGCGACACGCTGCGGCCGACGGTGATGGTGATCGACATCGACCGCTACAAGCTGGTCAATGATTCGCTCGGGGTGGCTGCCGGCGACAACATCCTGATCGCGCTGACGCGGCGGCTGCGCCGGCTGTTGAAGCCGCAGGACACGCTGGCCCGGCTTGCCGGCGACCAGTTCGGCCTGATCCTGGTGTCCGAGCACAATCCGGCCAAGGTCGCCGATTTCGCCGATGCGATCAGCAAGGCGATCATGGTGCCGATCAACTTCGCCAATCGCGAGATCATCCTGACGGCCTCGGTCGGGCTCGCCTCCTGGGTCGACCGGCAGGAAAGCGCCACCGGCCTGCTCAGTGACGCCGAGCTTGCGATGTACCGGGCAAAACGGGCGGGCGGCAACCGCGTCGAACCGTTCCAGCCGGCCTTCCGCGATTTCGGCACCGATCGGCTGCAGCTGGAAACGGATCTGCGCCGCGCCATCGAGCGCAAGGAATTGTCGATGGTCTATCAGCCGATCGCCAGGCTGGAGGATGTCGAGATTGCCGGTTTCGAGGCGCTGATGCGCTGGGAACATCCCAAACGCGGCAATATTCCGCCATCCGAATTCATTCCGATCGCCGAGTCCTCCGATCTCATCGGCCCGCTCGGCATGTTCGCGCTGGAACAGGCGACCAACGATCTGATGAGCTGGCAGCACCAGACCGGCGAATTGCCGATCTTCGTCTCGATCAATCTGTCGAGCGTGCAGCTGCTCAACAACGAACTCTATGACGACGTGCGCTCGGTTCTCGCCAAGACGCATTGCCATCCCTCGCGGCTCAAGCTCGAACTGACGGAATCCATGGTGATGGAAAATCCGGAACAGGCCCGCCTCGTGCTGCAGAAGCTGAAGGAGGCCGGCATCGGGCTGGCGCTCGACGATTTCGGCACCGGCTATTCGTCGCTCGCCTATCTCACCCGCTTCCCCTTCGACACGATCAAGCTCGACAAGGCGCTGGTGCGCGACGGCAGCGACAAGAAGGCGACCGTGCTCCGGTCGGTGATATCGATGGCGCGCGAGCTGGAGATGAAGGTGGTGGCCGAGGGGATCGAATCCAACGAGGACGCGATCGAACTCGCCAAGATGGGCTGCAGCTACGGCCAGAGCTACCTGTTCGGGCCGCCGATCCCTTCGGAATCGGTACTGCGGCTGCTGCGCGACCGCTTTCCGCTGACGAAACGGGCCTGAGCGGAACGGCCATTCCCGCAAGTTCTATGTGCGTCACGCCCGGCTCGCCCGGACGGTCAGCCACCGATCATGGGGCTTTCCGACGCACAGACGCACCTCGCTGACGATCCAGCCGGCGTCTGTGAGTGCGGACCGCAGGGCAAACTCGCGCCAGTACGTCTCGACGTAGCGCCGGGGCGCTGCAGCACTGCCATGTGTGGACACGTCCTCGCCTTCGCCCTCTCTTACCGAGGCGTGCAATCGGCCACCGGTCCGGGTCGCCTCGGCAAGCCGTCCGAGCACCGTGCCGAAATCCTCGCGCGCGACATGAATCAGGCAGGCACAGGCCCAGATCCCGTCGTACGGCGTGCCGGGACGCTGCGGGTCGGCCAAGTCTTCGGTCAGCGGGTCCAACAGGTCGGCCTCGAAGCCATTTTCGCGAAGCAGTTCGACGAAACCCTTTGCAATGTCGGTGCGCCGGACGCTAATTCCCCGCTTCTCAAGCGCAAGTGCATCTCGCCCGCCACCGCTTCCGATCTCCAGCACCCTGCCCGAGCCGCCCAGCCCGGTCACGAACGCATCGATCTCTGTCGCGACCCATTCGGGCATCGCCGCGGCCTCCGCAGCGTACTCCGCCGCGACCGTATCATAGGACCGCACGGTATCCAGGTCGGTGCTCATCCTGGCATTCCTCCTTCAAGACAAGAGGCCTGATAAGCGAGAGGCCCTTCAGTCCGTTGCGCCCTTCACACTTCGGCAGTGGGTGACGTCGCGCGCGATTTGCTTCCGAGCTTTAGCAGAAATGCGGTCAGAGATCACCGACCGAGCCAATGCTGCCGGGCGGCAACGCGCCGTCATTTCTGTCGTTCCGATAGGTTTGCATCGCCCGAAAGCGGACCTCAGATCAAAGGCGTCTTGGCAGAAAATTTTGGCGTGGAGAGCGGATGACCTGCCTCTTCTTGGCCAAGACCTCAAAGCTTCCGGTCCGCAGCCGGCCCCGTGGCGGTCGTCTGAGGTCTAGAAATCAGCTATCTCAAGCCTGAAAACATCTGGAACGTTGAGGAGCAGGCATGACGAAGCATCGCATCTATTCAGTCAGCGTCGCGAGCGTCTACCCTCACTATGTCGCCAAGGCAGAGAAGAAGGGACGCACGAAGACAGAGGTCGATGACATCATCTGTTGGCTGACGGGCCATAGCCAGCAGAGCCTGGACGATCAATTGGCTGAGAAGACCAACTTCGAGGATTTCTTTGCGCAAGCGCCTCAGATGAATCCCTCCCGATCATTGATTACCGGCGTGATCTGCGGTGTCCGCGTGGAAGACATCCAAGAAACGACGATGCGGGAAATCCGCTATCTGGACAAATTGATCGACGAACTCGCGAAGGGGAAAGCGATGGAGAAAATCCTGCGGAAATAGCCAGGAATCCATGTCGCGGAAGCATCCGCGATCACCCATGGCACGCGCTCGGAATCCGGCACTGTCTCGTCCGGAAATGACGAATGTTCATTGTCTCCCAGCAAGGCGATCGAGCAGCAAGCAGAGGCCTTTCCGGAAAGCGCCGCCCCAATCATCGTCCAGCAGCAGACGAGAGCGTTCGATTGCAGGATGGTGTTGGCTGAAAGCTGTCGGCCACGCCCCTTCCCTCCCATAAACGGCCATTGACCAACGGCCTGCGATGTGCGCCTCTCATTGCTTGCACAAGGAAAATCCCATGCTAAAGTTTCTGCTCGCCCTCTCAATGGGTGTTTTTTGCGTATCGCCGCTTCAGGCCGGCGACATCACTCCCGTCACCAAGAGCTGCGAGCCGGGGGCAAAACAGGCGCAATGCCAGCGATGGGTCACGGATATCAAGAAAGCCGTCGAGCTGGCCTATAAAGGCGACCACGGGGCGCAGGTCACCGTTGCCTTCTGCCTGTCCACCGGTTGCCATGGTGCCGTCGCCATCGACAGGGTCGCCTCCTGCAGCTGGCATCTGGTCATCGCCAATTCCGGTTCGACGACCGTGCTCGACAGTTCAAACACCAGGAACACCTGCCGGCCGATGACGGCGGCCCAGAAAGACGAAGCCCGGGCGCTGGCGAGCGATCTCGTCCAGAAGATCTACAAGCGGCCCCTGGTCAAGACCGACCAGATGTAATCTGCCCGGGGCCCGGCCCGCAGCGCAACGCCTGCGTGAAAATAAATCTCATTGCTCTCCCGGTTTTCGCCGCTATTCTCCAGCCAAAGAAAATCGGGAGGACCATGATGATCCTGCACTGCGTATTCCTGCGGCTGAAGACGGCGATGACGGCCGACGACAAGCAATCGCTGTTCGACGCGATCGTTGCCCTGAAACAGGTCATTCCCGGCATATTGGATATCAAATACGGGCCGAACGTTTCGCCCGAGGGGCTGCATGGCGGCTTCGTCGACGGTTTTGCGGTGACCTTCGAAAGCGCCGAAGCCCGCGACGCTTATCTCATCCATCCCGAACATGTGGCTGTGGGCGAGCGCATCGTCTCCTCGACGGATGGAGGCCTTGCCGGCATTCTGGTCTTCGACCTCAATCAGTGAAGACTGCGGGGTCAAACCCCGCAGTGCCTCAACTGATCAGCTCGATTTCGCCATGGCGGCGGCGAGCTGGTCGACATTGTATTTGAACATCTTTTCATAGGTCGGCGCCGGTCCCTTGGCGTCGGAGAGCGATTCGACATAGAGCTCGCCGCCGGGCTCGGCGCCGGTTGCCTTGGCGACCTGCTTGACCAGGCGCGGATCGTTGGAATTCTCGAAGAAATAGGCCTTCACCCGCTCGCTCTTGATCTGCTCGATCAGCTTGGCGACGTCGGCGGCAGAGGCCTCGCTCTCCGTGGACAGACCGAGCGGGGCGAGGAAGCTGATATTATATTCGCGGCCGAAGTAACCGAAGGCATCGTGGCTGGTCAGCACCTTGCGGCGATCGTCGGCGACCTTGTCGAATTTCGCATGGGCATAGGCGTTCAGCGCGTCAAGCGTCTTGGTGTAGTTCTCGGCATTGGCCTTGAAGGCGCTCGCATCGGCCGGATCGGCCGCCGACAGCGCCTTTTCGATATTGGCGACCCAGATCTTGACGTTGACGGGGCTGTTCCAGACATGCGGATCGGTGATCTTCTCGCCGTCCTCTTCCATGGTGCGGGTGGCAATGCCTTCGGAGACGGTGACCGGCTTGCCCTTGTAGCCCGAGGCGGTGATCAGCCGGTCCATCCAGCCTTCCAGCCCCTCGCCGCTGACGAAGGTCACCTGAGCCGCGTTCAAATTCTTCGCATCGGCCGGCGACGGCTCGAATTCATGGGGATCGCCGTTCGGCCCGACGAGGCTCGTCACCTTTACATGCTCGCCGCCGACCTGTTTGACGACGTCGGCAAGCACCGTGAAAGACGCCACAACCTTCAGTGTTTCGGCGGAGGCGGGCATGGCCGACAGCGCCATCAAAACGGGGATTGCTGCGGAGAGAAGCAGTCTTTTCGGGTTCATCGAAGTCTCCTTGGGATCAGCCCTTCAAATGCGGGCGGGGAAAGAAGCGCCGGGCCAGGCCGGAGGGCGCGAAAAAAATCGAAAAGCCGTAGAGGATCGCCGCCGTCATGATGATCGTCGGGCCGGAGGCGAGTTCGAGATGGTAGGAGGCGATCAGGCCGAGATAGCCGGAGGCGGCGGCACTTCCGGCCGCAATCGCCATCATCACCGCCAGGCTGCGCGACCAGAGCTGGGCGATGGCTGCCGGCAGCATCATCAGACCGACCGCCATCAGCGTGCCGAGCGCCTGGAAGCTGGCGACCAGGTTCAGCACCACGAGCAGCAGGAAGAGCACATGATAGACCGGCCCGCGCCCGCCGACGGCACGCAGAAATCCCGGATCGAAGCATTCGGCCACCAGCGGCCGGTAGATGAAGGCGAGGATGACGAGGGTCAGCGAGGTGATCGCGCCGATCAGATAAAGGGCCGACGCATCGATCGCCAGGATGGTGCCGAAGAGCACATGCAGCAAATCGATATTCGAGCCGCGCAACGAGACGATCAGCACGCCGACCGCCAGCGACGCGAGATAGAAGCTGGCAAAGCTCGCATCCTCCTGCAGCACGGTCATCCGGCTGACGGCGCCGGACAGCAGCGCCACCGACAGGCCGGCGATCAGGCCGCCGAGGCCCATCGCCGTCAGCGACAAGGAGCCGGCGACGAGGTAACCGATCGCCGCTCCCGGCAGCACGGCATGGCTCATCGCGTCGCCCATCAGGCTCATGCGCCGCAGCATCAGGAAGACGCCGATCGGGCCGGAGCCGAGCCCGAGGCAGAGGCAGGCGACGAGGGCGCGGCGCATGAAGCCGAAATCGGCAAAGGGCGCGAGGAAGAGATCGTAAGCCGTCATGCCGCCGGCGCCTGTTCGGGATCGCAGGCAGCGGCATCCTCATCCCAGCGCTCGGCCATGGCACGGGCCTTCAACAGATTGGCGGACGACATGACCTCAGTGGTCGGACCCCAGCCGACCAGCTCGCGGGCGAGCAGCAGGGTTTGCGGGAAATGCGTGCGGACGAGCTCGAAATCGTGCAACACGGCGATCACCGTGCGGCCCTCGCCATGCCAGCGGGTGACGATATCGACGAGGTCCCTGGTCGTGCGGGCATCGATTGCGGTAAACGGCTCGTCTAGCAGGATGATGCCGGCATCCTGCAGCAGCAGGCGGGCAAAGAGCACGCGCTGGAACTGGCCGGCCGAGAGCGACCCGACATGGCGCCGGCCGAAACCTTCGAGGCCAACGGCGGCGAGCGCCTCGCCTGCCCTTTTCATCTCGCCGGACGCGATGCGGCCAAAGGCTCCCACCTTCTTCCAGGCGCCGAGCATGACGGTGTCGATCACCGAGATCGGAAAGCGCCGGTCGATCTCGGTCGCCTGCGGGAGATAACCGAATTCCGCCCGCCCCAGCCGATGCTCGACCCTGCCCTCGGCCGGGCGAAGCTCACCCATGATCGCCTTCAGCAACGTCGACTTGCCCGCCCCGTTCGGCCCGGCGATCGCCGTCAGGCTGCCGGAGGCGAAGGCGCCGGAGACGTGGTGGACGGCGGGGTGCCTGTTGTAGGCGACGGTCAGATTCTCCAGACGGATCAGCGGCGTCATGGCAGCAGAACCGCCCAGTGGATCGCCAGCCAGAGCACGGCAAGGACCAGCGTGATGCCGATGACCCTAGAAAATGCCGACTGTCCCAGCAGGCTGACGGAGGGGCGGTCGGGGCTCGGGGGCATAGCGCATCCTACAATGTAATAACATTACCGTTATGTTATAACGATTGCGGCGAGATTGAGGCGGGGAGCGCGCAGTTGCTCACACAATTGTAAAGCGCGACAAACGGCCGCCGGTCCATTCCGCGCCCTTTCTCCAGTTCATCCTGAGGTGCCCCGCGGGACCTCGAAGGACGGGGCTGATATGGCGGCACCCCTCCACCCAAAATTTCTGTCGCTGGACGACAAATGGCATGATGTGTCAAAAGAAGCTCGCCGTTCAGCGTGGAGACAATTTTGGGACTTCGGGAAGATAAGAAGGATCGCACGCGCGCGCAGCTGCTCGAGGCCGGGTTGGAGCTGATCCACAAGCGTGGATTCGAGGAAACGACCATTGCCGATATCGCTGCCGCCGTCAGCGTGTCGCCCCGCACCCTGCTTCGCTACTTCCCGACAAAGGAGGATGTGATCGTCAGCTGGGTGCAGGATGGCATGACGATCATCCGTGCGGAACTGACGGAGCGGCTCGCCTCGGAGCCGCCGGTTGTCGCACTGCTTGCTGCCGCGCGGGCGATGCTTACGGCTTTCGACGAAAGGTCGCGTTTCTTTCTCGCCATCGAGACGGCAATCCGCTCCAACAGGAGCATTTCTGCGCGAAAGGAACAGATGATCGCCGAACTGATCGACGAAATCGCCCATATTCTCGCCTCGCCGGACAGACGGTCTCCGCTGCCGGATGTTGTCGCCTATACGATCGCGGGAACGGTTTTCGCGCTCATTCGGGCATCGATAAACAGTTGGGTGGATGGCGGAGCCGCCATGTCACTTGCCGATCTCTTCGATCGCGCCGCCGGTGTCGTTCACTTTAAATAAAATGTCACTTAGTGACATTTGTCGTTGACAGACATAATTTCCCATGCAATTTCACGATGCGTTGCTGAGCAACGTCATTGCAAACAGCCTCGCCTTGCGAGCGCGCCTGCTTGGGAGATAAAATGTCCACACATCAAAAGATTGCACTCGTCACCGGCGCGACCCGCGGCCTTGGTTTTGAAACGGTTCGCCAGCTCGGCCGGGAAGGCGTGTTCGTCCTTCTCGGCGCACGCGATCTTGCCGCAGGGCGGGCAAAGGCCGAAACATTGCGGGCGGAGGGCTTGGCGGTCGAGGCGATCGAGATCGATCTCCATCGCCCTGAGACGATCGACGCCGCCGCCTCTTCGATCGGCGAGCGGTTCGGCAGGCTCGACATCCTGATCAACAATGCGGGCATCCTGCTGCTCGACACCGACGATTTCCCCAGCGTCGCCTCCATCGAAACCCTGCGTGAATCCTATGAGGTCAATTTCATCGGAATGGTGATCGTGACCCAGAAACTGTTGCCGCTGATCCGCAAGGCGGCCAGCGGCCGCATCGTCAACCTTTCCAGCAGCGTGGGTTCGCTCTGGTGGACGGGCGATGCAAACAATCCCTCCCCCGATGTCAAATGGCTTGGCTATGCCGCCTCCAAGGCGGCGGTCAACATGCTGACCGTGCAGCTTGCCCTTGAGCTGAAAGATACGCCGATCAAGGTGAATGCCGTCTGCCCCGGCTATGTCATGACCGAATTGAACAGAGGCGGCGGCTACATCACGATCGAAGACGGCGTTCGGGCCCCGGTCAAATATGCTTTGCTGGATGACGCCGGACCCACCGGCCAGTTTTTCAACACCAATGGCCCGATCAACTGGTAACGGCCCGCGGCCGGGCGCTTGACGGCCCGGCATGCGCACCACCGTTCAGCCGACACGGCGGATGTGGCGTCCCGAGGACGGGGCATCCGCCTTTCCGCCCGCGACAGCGAATTCGCTCCCATCCCCTTTCAAGGACCATGAGACATGAAACCAACGACGGATGACATCGTCGAGATCAACCAAATCCTCTCGCTCTGGGCCCACCTCGTCGACAACCATGCATGGGACAGGTTCGGTGAAGTCTTTACCGAGGATGCATATTTCGACTCGAGCGTTTTCGGCTTTGCTCCGGTCACGGGCATTGCAGCGATCTGCCATATGGCCAGCCGGGACGGTCATGCGAAAGCACATCACACGACGAATGTGTATGTTCAGGAAGGCGCGGGCGACGAGATCACCACCGTCTCGAAGGGGCTTGGCCTGTTGTCGAATGGGGCGGTGGCGAGCGTGACCTATACCGACCGGCTGCGGCGGACGCCGAAAGGCTGGCGTCTGGCGAGCCGCATTCTCGCTCTGCAAGCACCGCGTTGAGATCGCGCCGATGTCTCTCGTCAACCTATCCCTGGCAAACGTCATTGCCTGGCTGCTTGCAGCCTTCTTCTTCATCGGCGCCTATGGCAACACCTTCGTCAGCCCCGAAATTGCCGCGGACTACGCCCGGTGGGGCTATCCGGAAAGCTTCCATTATCTGACCGCCGTCTGCGAATTCACCGCAGCAGTCATGCTCATCGTCAAACCATTGCGCCTTTACGGTTCCCTGCTCGGGAGTGCCGTGATGCTGGCGGCTGTGGCGACGGTTCTCTTCCACGGCGAATATGCGCATGCAGTTCCGCCAATGGTGGTCCTGGGTTTTTGCGGGCTCGTCGCTCGTCTGACGGCTCGGCGGAAGCCGGTGACGCTTGCATAGTCGAAAAAGGCGACCGAACGGCCGCCTTCATCTGTCATGATGCTTAAGGATGCGACGCTCCGGGAGGCGCGTTTCTCCAAACCTGCCATCGGCGCGTGCCCGTCATCCGGCTGCCGCCACCTCTCCCCACAGGCGGGGCGAAGGGGGGATAGCCGCAACCTCTCGGTTCCCACCTCGCTGTTGCAGGGCACGTCCCCTCGCCCCGTTTTTACGGGGAGAGGGTGAGGGGCAGATCTTGTTCAAACGCTTACAGCTGTTCCAGCATCGCGGCAGCGCCCGAGACGGTTGCCTGGCCGGGGCTTTCCTCGACGTTGAGGGCTTTCACCACGCCGTCCTCGACCAGCATCGAATAACGCTTGGAGCGGAGGCCGAGGCCGCCGGCGGAGAGGTCGGCGTCGAGGCCGACGGCCTTGGTGAAGCCGGCATCCCAATCGGCGAGGAAATGGATCTTGCCCATACCGCCTGATGATTGCGCCCAGGCGCCCATCACGTGCCAGTCATTGACGGCAACGACGGCGATATCGTCGACGCCCTTGCCGAGGATGGTGTCGCGGTTTTCGAGATAACCCGGCAGGTGGTTCAGCGAGCAGGTGGGCGTGAAGGCGCCCGGCACGGCAAAGAGCACGACGCGCTTGCCGGCGAAGAGCTGATCGGTGGTGATTTCGACCGGGCCGTCGGCCGTCTTTTCCTTGAAGGTGGCGGCAGGAAGCTTGTCGCCGATCGCGATGGTCATGGTCTTCTCCTTGAGTTGTGGCTTTGGGGTTCTGCCTTGGCGGCGGCGGGCGCCGCGGGGGTTCTGCGGCGACTATAAGACCCGGTCATTCAAAGGCAAGACCAGTCATTCAAAGGCAAGAGTCGTCTCCATCGCCCTTGCGCCGTCGATCACCAGCACGCCCCAGCGCTTGCCCGATATGTCGTAATCCTTCGGCAGCTTGCCGATGGATACATCGACCTTGAAAGTGGCGCCGTCGCGTTTGCCGCCGATCTGCTTGGTGAAGGCATAGCCGCTCGGGCCGGTGACGATGATATCGGGCGCGGCTTTCCCGTCGCTCGGCCCCTCACTCGGCAAAACCAGCGTCAGCGACAGCGTCTTCCTGTCCGGCGACATCGCATGCGCGGTCACGTCGAAATCCGCCGATGGCGGCTTCGGCAGGCTCGCATCGGCGGCCTGGAGGATCGCCTCCTCTTGCGGACGCGACTGCATGGCCGGGCCGAGCTTCAGCTGAAAATTCGCCTGGAAGGGAATGCAGATATCCTTGCAGATACCGATGAAGGCGCCGGCATCGATCTCGACCGGGCCCTTACCGGCCGCGCTCAGCGAAAGCGGCAGCGTCACCGGCGCATCATAGGCAATATCCTCGATCGCGCCGTTGAAAAAATGTTTCGGAACGGGATAGGCGATGGCATCGAGCGTGACGCCGCTTTCCGTCGCGATGGTGAACTGGGGCGGAATGCCGTTGCCGCCGGGCTCTTTCCAATAGGTGATCCAGCCGGGTTTCGGCTCGATCTGAAGCGCTGCGCGGATTTTGCCGCCGGCATCGGGCGCAAGCGCCACCAGGCGCATGCGGCCGCCTTCGTTCTCCACCCAGCCGCTCATTTCCGCATGAACCGAAGAAAACGGCACAAGTGCTGCGACCGCCGAAACGACCGCAATCAAAAAACCGCGCGGGACTGAGGAAATAATCATCATGGAACAAAGGTTTACCGAAAGCGGTGTTTGACCGCCAGAAGTCGCGGCGATTTAAATCTTCATTTTCAGTTGATTGATGTGTGACATTGGCCCATGTTTCTCTTGTCGAGGCCTTGGTGCGGTCTGGCAGCAGGAGGAACGATGTCCTTATCGACGCTGAAGAACAGACGGGAACGTGGCTTCTTCGATGGCCAGTTCCTCATCGCCATGCCCGGCATGGAAGACCGCAATTTTGCGCGCACCGTGATTTACATCTGCGCGCATTCGGATGCCGGCGCCATGGGCTTCGTCATCAACCGTCCTCAGAGCCTCACCTTCACCGATGTGCTGCAGCATCTCGACATGATCAAGCAGGAAGATTCGATCGTGCTGCCGAAGCGCGCCCGCGACTTCCCGATCCAGACCGGCGGCCCGGTGGAGAGCGGCCGCGGCTTTGTGCTGCATTCGGACGATTATGCCAGCGACTCCTCGATCCCGGTCAGCGACGATATCTGCCTGACGGCGACGCTCGACATCGTGCGCGCCATCTCCAAGGGCAACGGGCCGACGCGGGCGACGATGCTGCTCGGCTATTCCTCCTGGGCAGCCGGCCAGCTGGAAAGCGAAGTCGTCAACAATGGCTGGCTCACCTGCCCGGCCAATGAGGAACTGATCTTCGACCGCAGTCTCGACGACAAATACGAGCGGGCGCTCGCCGGCATGGGCGTGACCGCCGCCATGCTTTCGGCTGAAGCCGGGCATGCCTGAAAAGCAGTTGGCCTGAGAACAGCTGGCGTGAGAAACAGCTGGCTTGCGCCAGTGGGAACGAATAGCCGCAAGTGACGTTTCATTTCGGCAAGCATGGGCAAGAGGCCCATGCCGACCAAGGAGACATCACATATGGGTAGCACCAGCGACAAGATTTCCGGTAAGGCAAACGAAATTGCCGGCAAGACCAAGCAGGCCGTCGGCAAGGCCACGGACGATCGCGAAATGCAGGCCAAGGGCGCCGTCCAGGAAGCCAAGGGCAAGGGCCAGGTCGCAACCGGCAAGGTCAAGGACAAGCTCAAGGGCGCCGTCGACCGGCTCTGAGCCAGACGCTCATCCTTTATCACCATGCCTGCTGCGCCCTCGCGCGGCAGGCATTTTTAATCCCCCACCCCAATGCTTTGCAGAGATAGACACGATGAAGCTTTTTGCCTGCGACAATTGCGATCAGGTCGTCCACTTCGACAATCGCCACTGCGTGCGCTGCAATCATCGCCTCGGCTTCCTGCCCGGCGATCTCGCCATGCATGCGCTGGAGCCGCGCGACGAGATCCTCTGGCAGCTGGTTTCCGATCCCGAGCGTGAGGTCCGCTTCTGCGCCAATGCCGGCCTCGACATCTGCAACTGGCTGGTGGACGGCGATGGGAACAGCGAATTCTGCGTGGCCTGCCGCCATAACCGGCTGGTGCCGAACACCGACACCCAGGACGGCATCGACCGCTGGCGGCGCATCAGCCAGGCGCAGCGCCATCTGTTCTATTCGCTCTTGCGCTGGAGGCTGCCGCATCCCGATCGGGCGCAAGACCCGCAGGGCGGCCTGGTCTTCGATTTCCTCGAGGATTCGATCGAGAGCAACGGCTATGTCGTGCCTGCTATGACCGGCCACGAGGAAGGCCTGATCACCATCCGCGCCGCGGAGGCCGACGATGCGACGCGCGAACAGGCGCGCAGTTCGATGAACGAACCCTATCGCACCTTGCTCGGCCATTTCCGCCATGAGGCCGGCCATTTCATCTGGAACAAGCTGGTGCGCGATCGCGGCGGTCTTGCCGATTTCCGCGCCGTCTTCGGCGACGAGCGGCAGGATTATGCCGCAGCCCTGCAGAGCCATTATGCCGGCGGCGCCCCCCTGGGATGGCAGGACAATTTCATCAGCGCCTATGCGGCGTCGCACCCCTGGGAAGATTTCGCCGAATGCTTCGCCCATTACCTCCATATCGTCGATACGCTGGAAACGGCCCGCGCCTTCGGCATCGCGATCGATCCGCGCGGCCATGAGGAGATATCAGGCGAGGTGGATTTCATCCCCTACCGGGCCAGAAGCGCCGAACAGCTGGTCAGCGCCTGGGTGCCGCTCAGCCTGG
Organism: Rhizobium sp. BK112; assembly: GCF_014193215.1. Lineage (NCBI taxonomy): Bacteria > Pseudomonadati > Pseudomonadota > Alphaproteobacteria > Hyphomicrobiales > Rhizobiaceae > Rhizobium > Rhizobium sp. BK112. The sequence goes on along the minus strand of NZ_JACHYZ010000002.1, from coordinate 401,546 downwards.
CGATCAACGCCATCCAGCGCAGCATGGGCCAGCCGGACTCCTACCCCTTCGTGCTGTCTTCACCTGTCGTGGCCAAGCTTGAATATCTGCACCGGCTGATCCAGGGCGCGGGGGCGGCGCAGTAGCAGCAGGCGGCGAGAGGAGCTGGAAAAGCCGTCGCATCGCTGCCGTGAGGTGCAGCGATATCCTCGCCGTCAGGTAAGTGTCCGCCCGATGGAACCCGATCTGCTATCCCGCCGACCGAGAGTTTGGCTGAAACAGGCCCCCACCCTCCGTCATCCTCGGCTCAAGGCCGAGGATGACGGAGGGTGGGGTGGGCGGAAGGCAATTCACGCATGCGGGCTTTTCCGGCCGCATGCGTGAGGCTACACCCCTAAAACGAAACCGCCTTGCCCTTCTTGAACGGCTCCATGCCGCGGCGGGCGAGTTCGTCGGCGCGTTCGTTTTCGGGGTGGCCGGCGTGGCCCTTGACCCAGTGCAGCGTCACCTTGTGGCGGCTGCGGGCTTCCTCAAGCGCCTGCCAGAGCTCGGCATTCTTCACCGGCTTCTTGTCCGCGGTCTTCCAGCCGTTTTTCTTCCAGCCGAAAATCCACTTGGAGATGCCGTCCTTGACATAGGCGCTGTCGGTATAGAGATCGACCTCGCAAGGCGTCTTCAAGGCCGATAGCGCCGAAATTGCCGCCAGCAGCTCCATGCGGTTGTTGGTCGTATCCGCCTCGCCGCCGCAAAGCTCCTTTTCGACATCGCCATAACGCAGCACCGCGCCCCAGCCGCCGGGGCCGGGATTGCCGGAGCATGCGCCGTCGGTGAAGATATCGACGTGTTTCATAGGCTCAATCCGTATTCGGCCGGCGACTTGATCTGGCGGTGGAAGCGCAGCTTGCGGAGATATTCGAGCGGGTCCTTCTTGGTGACCATGGCGCCTTCGGGCGTCGTCAGCCAGTCATAGAGCCTGGTCAGGAAGAAGCGCAGCGCCGAGCCGCGCGACAGCACCGGCAAGGCAGCTGTCTCGGCCTCGCTCAGCGGCCGGACGCTCTGGTAGCCCGCAAGCATCGCCGTGCCCTTGGTGATGTTATAGGCGCCATCCTTCTCGAAGCACCAGGCATTCAGGCAGATCGAGACGTCATAGGCGAGCAGGTCGTTGCAGGCGAAATAGAAATCGATCAGGCCGGAGAGCTCATCGCCGAGGAAGAAGACGTTATCGGGAAAGAGGTCGGCATGGATGACGCCGGCAGGCAGGCTCTGCGGCCAGTGTGCGGAGAGAAAGTCGAGTTCGCTGCGGATCTCGGTCTGCAGGCCGGGCTCGACCTCGTCGGCGCGCGCCTCGGATTTCTCCCAGAGCCCGCGCCAGCCGTCGATCGACAGCGCATTCGCCCGCTTCAGCTCGAAACCGTCGCCCGCCACGTGCATTTCGGCCAGCGCCCGGCCGACCTCGCGGCAGTGCTTGGCCTCCGGTTTTCTCAGCCACATGCCTTCGAGGAAGGAGATCAGCGCCGCCGGACGGCCGGACAGCGAGCCGAGCAGCGCGCCGTCGCGGCGCGGCAGCGGCAGTGGGCAGGACAGACCGCGGGCGGAGAGATGCTGCATCAGGCCGAGGAAGAAAGGCAGGTCAGTCTTTTCCACGCGCTTTTCATAGAGCGTCAGGATCAGCGGGTCCTTGGAAGTGTGAAGCAGGAAGTTGGAGTTTTCGACGCCTTCGGCGATGCCCTTGTAGGATAGCAGCGTGCCTGCGTCATATTCCGTCAGGAACCATTTCAGATCGTCTTCGGCGATATCGGTATAGACTGCCAAGTGAGGTCTCGTCTTTGCATTGTTGATATTGGATTGCCCGACCGACTGGCCGGGCTGCGATAAGGCTCGATCTAGCCGTTGACGAAGGCCATGTCGGCCGTCGTCAGCTCGATGCTGCGCAGTTCGCGGTTGACGAGGAAATGTTCGTTTTCCTGCACCGTCTCGGCAAGTTCGACACGGGCGTCGAAGCGGGCGCGGAAGGCCTCGATGATCTCGTTGACGATGACCTCCGGGGCGGAGGCGCCGGCGGAAAGGCCGAGCGTCGAGATCGCGCCGATCTCATCCCAGTCGAGCTCGGCGGCGCGCTGCACGAGGATCGATTTCTTCGCCCCTGCCCTGAGCGCCACTTCGACGAGGCGTTTGGAATTGGACGAATTCGGGGCGCCGACGATGATGAAGAGATCGCAGCCGGGGGCCGCCTGCTTCACCACTTCCTGGCGGTTGGTCGTCGCATAACAGATCGAATCGGCCGCCGGCGCCGTCAGGTTCGGGAAGCGCTCATGCAGGCGGGTGATGACGCCGGCCGTATCGTCGACCGACAGCGTCGTCTGGGTGACATAGCCGAGATTGTCGGGATCGGCAGGCGTATAGGCGTCGGCATCCTCGATCGTCTCGATCAGCGACACCGAGCCCTCCGGCAGTTGCCCCATCGTGCCGATCACCTCGGGATGGCCGGCATGGCCGATCAGGACGACATGGCGGCCGAGGCGATTGTGGCGCATCGCCTGCTTGTGGACCTTGGAGACCAGCGGGCAGGTGGCGTCGAGATAGAAGAGGTTGCGGCTTGTCGCATCCTCGGGCACGGATTTCGGCACGCCATGGGCGGAGAAGACCACCGGCTGGGCGCGATGTTCGGCCGGGATTTCGTCCAGTTCCTCGACGAAGACGGCGCCCTTGGCCTCCAGCCCTTCGACCACATAACGATTGTGGACGATCTCGTGACGCACATAGACCGGCGCGCCATAGGATTTCAGCGCCAGCACGACGATCTGGATGGCGCGGTCGACGCCGGCGCAGAAGCCGCGCGGGCCGCAGAGCCTGATCGTCAAAGGAGGTTTCGCCGCAATATTCATGTCTGTTCCGTCAAGAATTCCGTCCCGCATGGGAATAAGGGACCTCTAGCCCAATATGGCCAGGAATTGAAGCAATACTATTGCGGGGGTGCCTTGCTCCCCTTGCGGAACCAGGAAATCGCCACCACGATGATGAGCACGGCGGCAAGCCCGTACCAGGTGAAGGCATATTGCAGATGGTCGTTCGGCAGGTCGACCTGGGTGACGCCGCCGATCGGCAGGCCGGCCGGATTCGGGGTGGAATCGGCATCGACGAAAAAGGGAATGACGCGGGCCTTGTCCAGCCCGACGCTCTCCGCCATGACGTCGAGATCCTTCCAGTAGAAGATGTTCTTGGCGACGTCGTTGTCGGGCACCACCCAGGACGGTTTGCCGGGAAGCTTTTGGCGCGCCAGGCCGGTGACGGTCTGCTGGTCCGTCAGCTGGCCCTGCATGCGCATCTCCGGCTCCTTGTTCTCGAAGGGAACGAAGCCGCGATTGACGAAGAGCGCGCGCCCGTCGGCAAGCTCCAGCGGGGTATAGATGTAATAGCCGGTCTGGCCGCGCCAGGTGGCGAAGAAGTGCCGCTCCTTGTTGTTGACATAGCGACCGGTGGCGGTGACCTTGCGGTATTCGATATCGCCACTTGCAGCCGCCATCGCCTCGATATCGGCCAGCGGCACGGGTGCTGCGACCTGCCGTTCGGCGATATCGGCAAGCAGGCCCTCCTTCCAGTGGAGGCGTTCCACCTGCCAGGTGCCGAGCGAAATCAGGATGGCAAGCGCGATCAGCACCAGGATGCCGGTTGCCACAGGCAGCCGGCGGCGCGGGGCGGCATGGTCGATATCAATCACTCAGGCGTCCTTCGCGGGCATTATGACGGTATTGCATGGCGATCAGGATGCCCTTGAACCAGCGCAGTGTCATGAGCGACAGGACGATCGTCAGCGGAGCAAAGAGCATGATATGCACCCAGATCGGCGGTCCGTAATTCACCTGCAGCCACAGCACCATGCCGATGATGATGAAGCCGACGATGAGGATGACGAAGACGGCCGGGCCGTCACCGGAATCGGCGAAGGAATAATCGAGGCCGCAGGCGGCGCAGCGCGGCTTCAGGGCCAACAGGCCATCAAACAGCTTGCCCTCGCCGCAGCGCGGGCAGCAGCCCTTGATGCCGGTTTTTACCGGATCGACGGGGGGAAAATGGGCGCTGTCCTCGTTCATGCCATTCCTTTGCGTACCCTTGCGGCCGCGGCTTTTTCGACGCTGCCTTAACTCTCCCATAAATTATTCGCAGGACGAAGGGAAATGCCTGCGCTTTTTCGCCTCAGCGATTCGCGCCAAACAGAAGAAGACTGATGACTAACGATAGCCACTCCGCACAGATCATCATCCTGAACGGCGCGCCGCGCAGCGGAAAATCCAGCATTGCGCGCGCAGTCCAGGAACATTTCGACGGGCCGTGGATCAACCTCGGCGTTGACAGCTACAATGCCATGACACCGAAGCGCTACCTCCCGGGCATCGGCCTCAGGCCGGGCGGCGAACGGCCGGACCTCGAAGAGCTGGTGCCGTTCCTCTATGCCGCCCTTTACGAGTCGATCGCCATCCATGCCGGGTTCGGCCTCAATGTCATCGCCGATCTCGGCCACCATGACAGCTATACCAAGCCGCTCGGCATTCTTGCCGATTGCGCCCGGCGACTGGAGGATTTTCCCGTGCTGTTCGTCGGCGTGCGCTGTCCGATCGAGACAATCATGCAGCGGCGCGAAACTGCCCAGGAAGGGCGCGAGACGCTTTATCTCAGGGCCACGGAGGAAGTGCCCATTCCAGAACCGGTGCAACGCTGGCAGGACGAGGTGCATCGGCCCGGCATCTACGATATGGAGGTCGATACGTCAGTGCTGACACCGCTCGAATGCGCCGAGGCGATCCGCCATCAGCTGGATCTCGGCATTCCCGAACCTTCGGCCTTCGAACGGATCGCCGGGGCGCGCTGAGGCGATGGTGAGCGGGCGCGGAGCCCTTACCTCGGTCGCAGAGATTGCCGGCGGCGGCCCCTCATCCGGCTGCCGGCGCCTTCTCCCCGTAAACGGGGCGAAGGGGATACGCCGCACCCTCTCCGTTCCCACAGGCCCTCTCGCGGGGCACGTCCCCTCTCCCCGTCAGAACGGGGAGAGGGTTAGGATGAGGGGCCGCCATTGGCGCGAACAGTCGTGACCGAGGTCGAGTAAACCGACACCCACCAACAAAAAAGGCGGGCACCAGGCCCGCCTTTTCTCAAATATCGTTCCGATCAGCCGGCGACCGGTGCGCCCCAGCCGCCCCAGACGTAGATGCAGAAGAACAGGAACAGCCAGACGACGTCGACGAAGTGCCAGTACCAGGCGGCTGCCTCGAAGCCGAAATGCTGCTTCGGGGTGAAGTCGCCGCGCAGCGCGCGGATCAGGCAGACAGCCAAGAAGATCGTGCCGACCAGAACGTGGAAACCATGAAAGCCGGTCGCCATGAAGAAGGTCGCGCCGTAGATCGAATTCTTGAAGTCGAAGGGCGCGTGGGCATATTCGTAAGCCTGGACGCTGGAAAAGAAGATACCAAGCAGCACCGTCAGCGTCAGGCCCTGGACCAGGCCCTTGCGGTCGTTGTGCAGCAGCGCATGGTGCGCCCAGGTGACCGTCGTGCCCGAGAGCAGCAGAATGACCGTGTTGTAGATCGGCAGGTGCCAGGGATCGAGGACCTCGATGCCCTTCGGCGGCCAGACGCCACCGGTGTAAAGCAGGCGCGAGGCCTGGATCGCTTCGTTCGGATAGAGGCTGGCGTCGAAATAGGCCCAGAACCAGGCAACGAAGAACATCACTTCCGAAGCGATGAACATGATCATGCCGTAGCGCAGGTGCAGCGAGACGACGCGGGTGTGGGCGCCCTCATGGGCTTCCTTCACCGTATCGGCCCACCAGCCGTACATGACATAGATGACCAGAGCGAAGCCGATATAGAAAAGCCAGGGATTGGCAAGCTCCGCGCCGGCGACCTTGAACGAACCGCCGTTCAGGTAGCGCATGTAGCAGACGCCGCCGATCGCCATGATGAAGGCGCCGAGCGAGGCGAGAATCGGCCACGGGCTCGGATCGATGATGTGATAGTCGTGATTCTTCTGATGAGCATCGGCCATGTAGCTATCCCCGGATGTCTTCCTTCACTCCGCTCCCGGCATAGCCGGAAACGAGCCTTGATCAAAGTTTCTTTTCAATCTTCTCCGCTCCACCCTCATTCGAAGCCAGCGGCTTCGGACCCTCTTTCGGGTAGAACGTATATGACAGCGTCACCGTATGGATGTTCTTGGATTCCACCGCCTTGACGATGTCAGGATCGATGTAGAACACCACCGGCATGTCGAGCTTCTCGCCCGGCTTCAGGTCCGTTTCCGTAAAGCAGAAACATTGCACCTTGTTGAAATAGACGCCCGCCTCGCCCGGGGTGACGTTGAACACCGCCTGGCCGCGCTGTGTTTCGTTCGAGCGATTCTCGGCGGTGAAATTCACCTGAATGGTCTCGCCGATCTTCGGATTGACCTCACGCTCGACCGGTTTGAAGTCCCACTGCAGGCCGGGCGCGACATTGGCGTCGAAGGTGACGCGCATGGTGCGGTCGAGCACGACGCTCGACACCTGGTCGACGCGCTGGGTCGTGCCGTTATAACCGGTCACCTGGCAGAAGATGCGGTAGAGCGGTACGGCGGCATAGCTCATCGCCCCCATGCCGAAGACGAAGCTCAGGCACATCATCACGACGGCGCCGTTGTTGCGGCCCTGCTTCTTCGGTGTACCGGCGTTTTCGCTCATCCCGCCATTCCCCCGCCGATCTTCACGATGGTGATCGCGTAGAAGAGAATGACGAGGCCGGCAAGCACCAGCCCGAGGGCGACGTTGCGGTTGCGGCGCGACTTGCGCTGCGCTTCCGTCAGCTTGACCATTTCCATCAGAACCAACCTCCCGCATGCGAGACCAGCACCGAAGCCAGCCGGTCGATCATCAAGGCGGAGAACACGGCGAAGAGATAGAAGATCGAGAAGCCGAAGAGCTTCTTCGCCGGGATCATCTTCAGATCGCCGTCGGGCATGCGCCAGACGGCGATGGAACAGTATATGAAGATCGCGCCGAGCACCGCAGCGACGAAGCCGTAGCCGAGGCTCGCGAAACCGAGGACGGTCGGCAAGACTGCGCAGATGGCGGTCAGCACCGCATAGGCGACGATCTGATGCTTGGTCACCCGCTCGCCGGCGACATTCGGCAGCATCGGCACGCCGACGGCCTCGTAATCGCGCATCTTGAAGAGGGCAAGCGCCCAGAAATGCGCCGGCGTCCACAGGAAGATGATCATGAACAGCACGGTGCTCTCGATCGTCACGCTGTTGGTCACGCAGGCCCAGCCGATCATCGGCGGGAAGGCGCCGGCGGCGCCGCCGATGACGATGTTCTGCGGCGTCGAGCGCTTCAGCCACATGGTGTAGATGACGGCGTAGAAGAAGATGGTGAAGGCGAGGATGCCGGCCGAGAGCCAGTTGACGGCCAGGCCGAGGATCACCACCGAAAAGCCCGAGAGCACCAGGCCGAAGGCGAGCGCCTCCGACGGCGCGATGCGGCCGGCCGGGATCGGACGGTTGGCGGTGCGGCTCATGACGGCGTCGATATCGGCGTCATACCACATGTTCAGCGCCCCGGAGGCGCCGGCGCCGACGGCGATACAGAGAATGGCGATCAGGCCGAGGACGGGATGGATATGGCCCGGCGCCAGCACGAGACCGGCAAAGGCAGTGAAGACCACGAGCGACATCACCCGTGGCTTCAACAATTCGAAATAATCGCGCGCACTCGCTTCCGACAATTCGCCGTCCTTTGCAAGCGCCCCGTGATTGTCGATGACCGTCATCATTCCGTCCTGCATGTCTCAAGATCAGGACGCCGTATCGAATGCGGCGTCCTGATGTCCGCGCAAATTACTTGATGCGCGGAAGCTGTTCCCACTGGTGATAGGGCGGCGGCGAAGGCAGCTGCCATTCGAGCGTCGTCGCACCCTCACCCCACGGATTGTCGCCGGCGACGCGCTTCTTGGCGAAGGCTTCGAAGACGCCGTAGAGGAAGATCAGCACACCGAAGGCCGAGATGTAGGAGCCGATGGAGGACACATAGTTCCAGCCGGCAAAGGCATCCGGATAGTCGATGTAGCGGCGCGGCATGCCGGCGAGGCCGAGGAAGTGCTGCGGGAAGAACACCAGGTTGACGCCGATGAACATGATCCAGAAATGCAGCTTGCCGACGAACTCGTTGTACATGTAGCCGGTCATCTTCGGGAACCAGTAGTACCAGCCGGCGAAGATCGCGAAGACGGCGCCGAGCGACAGAACGTAGTGGAAGTGAGCCACGACGTAATAGGTGTCATGCAGCGAGCGGTCGAGACCGGCATTGGCGAGCTGGACGCCGGTGACGCCGCCGACCGTGAACAGGAAGATGAAGCCGATCGCCCAGAGCATCGGCGTGCGGAACGAGATCGAGCCGCCCCACATCGTCGCGATCCAGGAGAAGATCTTCACGCCCGTCGGAACGGCGATGACCATCGTGGCGAAGACGAAGTAGCGCTGCGCGTCGAGCGACAGGCCGACCGTGTACATGTGGTGGGCCCAGACGACGAAGCCGACGGCGCCGATCGCGACCATGGCGTAGGCCATGCCGAGATAGCCGAAGATCGGCTTCTTCGAGAAGGTCGAGATGATGTGGCTGATCATGCCGAAGCCCGGCAGGATGAGGATGTAGACCTCGGGGTGACCGAAGAACCAGAACAGGTGCTGGTAAAGGATCGGGTCGCCGCCGCCTTCCGGAGAGAAGAAGGAGGTGCCGAAGTTGCGGTCGGTGAGCAGCATGGTGATGCCGCCTGCCAGAACCGGCAGCGACAGCAAGAGCAGGAAGGCGGTGATCAGCACGGACCAGGCAAACAGCGGCATCTTGTGCAGCGTCATGCCCGGAGCGCGCATGTTGAGGATCGTGGTGATGAAGTTGATCGCACCGAGGATCGACGAGGCGCCGGCAATGTGGAGCGCAAAGATCGCAAGGTCGACCGCCGGTCCCGGCGTGCCGCTTGTCGCCAGCGGCGGATACATCGTCCAGCCACCACCCGTGCCATAGGCGCCTGCCGGGCCTTCGACGAACATCGACAGCAGCAGCAGCGCGAAGGCGGGAACGATCAGCCAGAAGGAGATGTTGTTCAGGCGCGGGAAGGCCATGTCGGGCGCGCCGATCATGATCGGCACCATCCAGTTGGCGAAGCCGCCGATCATCGCCGGCATGACCATGAAGAAGATCATGATCAGCGCGTGCGCTGTGGTGAACATGTTGAACATCTGCTTGGCGCCATCGATCGCGGCATCGCCTTCATAGCCGTAGACCATCGAGGCCAGGCCGTGGAAGATCTGGATGCCCGGCTCCTGCAGCTCCATGCGCATGGCAACCGACAGCGCGCCGCCGATGATGCCGGCAATGATCGCGAAGATCAGGTAGAGCGTGCCGATGTCCTTGTGGTTGGTCGAGAACAGCCAGCGATTGGCAAAGCTCGGCTTGTGCCCGTGATCGTGGTGATCGTGATCGTCATGCGCGTGGTCGTGATGGGCGTGATCATGAGAATGATCGTCGTGAGCGGAAGGTCCAGCCATTGTCCCGATCCCCTTTAATTACTGTGCTTCGGCAACGTCGAGGGTCTTTGCGGGACCATCGGTTGCGGCCATGAGTGTCTTGTAGGCGCCGGGCAGGTCGCTGGCGGCCGTGGTCAGCCACTGCTTATACTTGTCCTCGGAGACGACGCGGATGGCGATCGGCATGAACGCATGGTCCTTGCCGCAGAGCTCGGAACACTGGCCATAGAACAGGCCTTCGCGCTCGGCCCTGAACCAGGTCTCGTTCAGACGGCCCGGCACGGCATCGATCTTGACGCCGAAGGACGGCATGGCGAAAGCGTGGATGACGTCGGTCGGCGCCGAGGTCACGAGAACGCGGACCGTCTTGTTGACCGGCAGGACCAGCTCGTTATCGACGGCGAGAAGCCTGGGATAGATCGACTTGTCTTCCTTGCCGGCGCTCGCGCGGTCCTGATCCTTCAGGAGGTAGGAATCGAAAGCGAGCGGGCTTTCGCCCGAGCCTTCATATTCATAGTTCCACTGCCACTGGGTGGCGGTCGCCTTGATGGTGACGTCGGGATTTTCAGGCAGCGTCAGCTGCGCCGTCAGCAGGTTGAACGAAGGAATGGCGAGAAGGAGCAGCACCAGGACCGGCCCCACGGTCCAGGCAACCTCGATCAGCGTATTGTGGCTCGTCTTCGAGGGAACCGGGTTCGCGCTGGCGCGGAACTTGACGCAGACGACGATGAGCAGGACCAGAACGAAGAGCGTGATCGGAACGATAAACCACAGGGTATATTGTTCGAACCAGTGGATTTCCCGCATGATCGGCGTTGCCGCCGGCTGCAGCGTTGCCTGCCACGGCGTTGGCTGGTCGGCATATGTGCCGGAAGCAAAAAGCAGACAGACCAGCGTGGTCAGGGCTGCATAAGCCTTCTTCATCACCTTATTATCTCCCTCGAGCGCTTGACCTGCAAAATAGAACGCAGAATCCTTGCCATCTTCAGCGCTTCAAACCACAGTTTGGCATTTGCCGCAACAGGTCAGAGCAATTGTCTATGCGGCATTTTTGCTCAAAGTGTAGGCAGCCCTGAACGGCAAAACATCCCAAGTTTTTCATCAGCATATGAAAAATCGGCTTTCCGGCCAATCCGCGCGCCGCACATTATTTCGGAAAGGTCCAATTTCCGCCGCAGTCCCCCGGTTTTCACGGGGTGGGGCTTTTCATTTTTGGTGGGCAGCTTCAACAATAGCCGCAATGATTCGATATCCAGAGGTTTCCATGGGTTTCCGTTCCCTCGTGCAGTCGCTTCTCGTGACTGCCAGCATCGCGGCCGCAGCGACGACGCCCGTTTTCGCACAGCAACCCACGCCGTCACAGGCCAAGCCGCCCGCTGCCGCGCCGGCCCCTGCCCCCGCGCCGCAACAGCCGAATGCCGCCAAGCCGAATATCGAACAGGTGACGCCCGGCCAGACGCAGCCGCAGGCGCCGGGCACGGTGAAGTCCAATCACGGCGCATGGTCTGTCGTCTGCGACAAGCCGGCCGGGGCTGCGACCGAACAATGCGCGCTGATGCAGAATGTTATCGCCGAGGATCGTCCAGAAGTCGGGCTTTCCGTCGTCGTCTTGAAGACGGCCGACCGCAAGTCGAAGATTCTCCGCGTGCTCGCGCCGCTCGGCGTGCTGCTGCCGAACGGCCTCGGGCTCAATGTCGACGGCAAGGATATCGGCCGCGCCTATTTCGTCCGCTGCTTCGCCGATGGCTGTTATGCCGAGGTCGTGCTCGAGGACGAACTGCTCAAGACCTTCCGCAGCGGCGCCCAGGCAACCTTCATCGTCTTCCAGACCCCGGAAGAAGGCATCGGCATCCCGGTCGACCTCAAGGGCTTCGCCGAAGGCTTCGACGCCCTGCCCTGAGGCCGGGGCTTGCTCGGACTATCCAACAGACCTACATCGGCTATGAGCACTCCTGCTCTTCAGCGGAGCACAAGACATGACCACCGATCTCCTGACGCTTTTCGATGCCGATGAAGCGACGATGCGCAAGCATGTGGCCGAGGCGCTGTCCGGCGCCGATGACGGCGAACTGTTCATTGAGCATGCGCAGGCGGAAGCGCTGACCTTCGACAATGGCCGGCTGAAGGGCGGCAGCTTCAACACCGAACAGGGTTTCGGCCTGCGCGCCGTTGCCGGCGAAGCTGTGGGTTACGCGCATGCCGGCGATCTGTCGGTGGCAGCGCTGAAGCGGGCGGCCGATGCGGTCGGCGCGGTGACGCGCGGCTATTCCGGCTCCTATGCCGCCGCACCCCAGGGCACCAACAAGAAATTCTACAGCGACGAGAACCCGATCGGCCAGCCGAGCTTCGAGGAAAAGGTCAAGGTCCTGCAGGACATCGACGCCTATCTCAGGGGCAAGGACGATAAGGTGCGGCAGGTGACGGCCTCGGTCGCCGCCAGCTGGCAGGTCGTCGATATCCTGCGCGCTGACGGGCACCGCGTGCGCGACATCAGGCCGATGACGCGCATCAACATTTCGGTGATGGTCGGCGAAGGCGAGCGGCAGGAGAGCGGCTCCTACGGCCATGGCGGGCGCATCGGCTTCGGTGACTTCATCGCCGAGGGCAGCTGGCAATATGGCGCCGACGAGGCGCTGCGCCAGGCGCTCGTCAATCTCGAGGCGATCGATGCGCCGGCGGGCACGATGGACGTTGTGCTCGGCTCCGGCTGGCCGGGCGTCATGCTGCACGAGGCGGTCGGTCACGGGCTGGAAGGCGATTTCAACCGCAAGAAGACGTCGGCCTTTTCAGGCCTTCTCGGCCAGATGGTCGCCGCGCCCGGCGTCACCGTCGTCGACGACGGCACGATCGACAACCGCCGCGGCTCGATCACCATCGACGACGAGGGCACGCCGTCGGCCTACAACGTGCTGATCGAAAACGGCAAGCTCGTCGGCTACATGCAGGATCGGCAGAATGCCCGGCTGATGGGTATGGCGCCCACCGGCAACGGCCGCCGCCAGGGCTATGCGCATGTGCCGATGCCGCGCATGACCAACACCTATATGCTCAGTGGCGACAAGACGCCCGAGGAGATCATCGCCTCGGTGAAGAAGGGCATCTATGCCGTCTCCTTCGGCGGCGGCCAGGTGGATATCACCTCCGGCAAGTTCGTCTTCGGCTGCACCGAGGCCTATCTGATCGAGAACGGCAAGGTCGGCGCGCCGATCAAGGGCGCCATGCTGATCGGCAACGGACCGGATGCAATGAAACGGGTGTCGATGATCGGCAACGACATGAAGCTCGATACCGGTATCGGCAATTGCGGCAAGGCCGGCCAATGGGTTCCCGTCGGCGTCGGCCAGCCGCATCTGCGCATGGATCAGGTGACGGTCGGCGGCACGCAGACCTGAGGCGAAAGGATTCTCAGATGGCGGACATCGAAATCAGAACCTTCACATCAGATGACGCCGATGCCGTGCTTTCGGTGATCCTGCCGATCCAGCGCGAGGAATTCGGCATCGACATCACCGCGGATGCGCAGCCGGATCTCAGGGTCATCCCGGATTTCTACCAGTCCGGCAAAGGGCAGTTCTGGGTCGCCGTCAAGGACGGCGCCATCGTCGGCACGGTCGGGCTGAAGGATATCGGCAACAACCAGGCGGCGCTGCGCAAGATGTTCGTCTCAGCCGAGGTTCGCGGCCGCGAACACGGCGTGGCGGCGCTGCTCCTCGATCGCCTGATCGCTCACGCCAGGGATGCCGGCATCACCGATATCTTCCTCGGCACGACGGACAAGTTCGTCGCCGCGCATCGTTTTTACGAGAAGAACGGCTTTAGCGAGATTGCCAAGAGCGCTCTGCCCCGCTCCTTTCCGCTGATGGCGGTGGACAGCAAATTCTACCGATATAAGGTCGGCTGACTCCAGCTTTGGGACGGTAATGATGCTGCTGATCTCGCGATGGCAGAATTCGGCGGGTGAACGGGTGCGGATCGCCCTCAACCTCAAGGGCATTTCCTATCGTTACGTTCCGGTGAGTTCGCTTGAGCCCGGAGAGTATCACAGACTCAATCCGCAGGGGCTGCTGCCGGCACTCGATATCGGCGACGGCCGTGTCGTGCCGCAGTCGTCAGCGATCCTCTCCTATATCGAGGAGGCCTATCCCGACCCGAGCCTCCTGCCCGAGGATCCCGCACTGCGCGCCGAGGCGAGAGGTTTTGCCGCCCATATCGCTGCGGAAATGCACGCTCTGACAGTTCAGCGCGTCCGGCATTTCCTGCGCGATGAACTCAGCGCTGGCGAAGCCGAGGTGAAACGGTGGCTCGCGCGCTGGCTGGGCCTCGGCTTTACCGCGCTCGAAGAGACGCTCAGACAGCGCAAGGTCTCGTCGCCCTTCTGTTTCGGCGATCGTCCGGGCTGGGCCGACCTGCATCTCATTCCGCAGATGAGCAATGCCCGCCGTCTCGGCCATGATCTTTCGCCCTATCCGCTGCTGCTTGCGGTCGAACAGCGCTGCGTGACGCTTGAAGCCTTCCGGTCGGCAAGGCCGGAGGCGCAGCCGGATTTTCCGAAGATAGACGATCCCTCTTAAAACGTGTTGCCCGGCCGAAACAGCCACTTGCGTTCGATCGCGGCGGCAAGATCGAGATCGTTGTGGCGGGAAAACAGCAGAAGATGGCCGAGAACGTCGGCGGTCTCGTCGGCCAGGTCGCGCTGCATGTCTTCAGGAGAGCGGCCTTTCGCACGGCCGCGGCCAGTCAGCCGGTTCCATGCCTGGGTCAGTTCACCCATTTCCTCCTGCAGTTTCAGCAGGAACCAGTCGGCATCGCGCTCGATGTTGTTGGCAGCGACGTGAACAGAGGATGAGATTTCGAACTGGTCGGCGAGACGACGCAACATGGATGTTCTCCTTTTGTTTACGGAGGAGACGCTGATTCCCGTTGCTTGTCCAGGGTGAATTGTCGCAGTGGTGTCGCGGCGATCAGCTGTGGTCCGGCAGCAGCATGCAGTCATAGGAGCGTTGCCTCAGCGCATCGCAGGCCGAGACGGCGGCATCCTTGCTGGCGAAGCCGACGAAGCGGGCGCGATAGATCCTGTTGGCCCCCTGCCCGACAGCCTCGGTATAGGGCGAGGCGGAAACGAGCGGCGCGCCGCCTTCCGACTGCGCCTGGGCGAGAAGCGCACGCGCCGCATCGGCGCTGGGAGCAGCCGAGATCTGGATCTGCCAGTCGCCATCGGCCCTCTCTGCCGATGTCTTCGGCGTCTTGCCGGCGTTCAGGATCTCCTCCATCGCGACCGGACGCTCCAGCGGCACGACGGCGTCATCGGCATAAGCCAGGCTCTTGGCCCCGAGATCATCGGCCGGCCGCGGTGCGTTGAGCGGCACCGGAACATCGGAATCGTCGGCGGCGGACGCGACTTCGACAGCCTCCTTGGCGCCGACGCTCGCCACCAGCTTGGCGCCGCCGGAAGAGGAGGCACGGCCGAGGTAACGGTCGAGCAAACCAGCCATCTTGGCGTCGCGGCTGCGGGCGGTGCGGCCGCCGAGCACGACGCCGACCACGCGGCGGTTGCCGTCCTTGACGGCGCTGACGAGGTTGAAGCCGGAAGCGTTGGTGTAGCCCGTCTTGATGCCGTCCATGCCCTGGTAGCGGTACATGAGATTGTTGTGGCCGCGCACGGTGCGGCCGCGGAAATTGAAGCTTGCCGCCGAAAACAGGCGGTATTCGTTCGGATAGTTCTTCATCAGCGCGACGGCGAGCGTCGACATGTCGCGCGCCGTGGTCACCTGGCGGCCGTCCGGCAGGCCGGAGGCGTTGACGAAGACGGTGCGGCTCATGCCGAGCTGGCGGGCCTTGGCCGTCATCATCCGGGCAAAAGCGCTTTCAGAGCCGGCGAGCTTCTCGCCCATGGCGGAGGCGGCATCATTGGCGGATTTGACGATCATGCCATAGACCGCCTCGCGCACGGTGATCGTGCCGCCGGCCTTGACGCCAAGCTTGGTCGGCGGCCGGGCGGCGGCGTATTTCGACATTGTGATCGGAGTATCCCAGGCGATCTTGCCGCGTTTCAGCGCCTCGAAGGTGAGATAGAGCGTCATCATCTTCGTCAGCGAGGCCGGATGGTTCAGCGTATCGGCGTTTTCAGCGGCGAGAACCTTGCCTGTACGGGCATCGAGGATCAGCGAAGCGTTGCCGGCAAGGGCTGCAAGCGGCGCCGAAACGGCAAGCGTTACGGTCAAAACAGCCGCCAAAAGCTTTCTCATACACTTCCCCTCATCTGCTTGCCCCTGACGCTGGCCCCTGATGCGCTGGCCCTTCAAACGTTGATCCGCGACAGGACCGGCATTTGTGCCGTAATGTGACAGAAGCCGTAAGTTTGGCGCGACTTTGAGGCAACGCCTATCATTTTTCTAGTCTTTTCATCGCCTTGGTTAACAAGAAATCAAAGACCCGTGCCGAATCGGGATTCAGCAAGGCTTAAGTCGCCGCTGCTAGGTTCCCGCATAGGCAAGGGACGGACGGCGCATGACGGGACAATTCAAGCGGTTGGCAAAACGCGCGGCGATCGGCGCCGGGCTCGAGCTTTCCTGGCTGCTCGCCGCTGCCGGACTGATGCGCGAAGCGCGCGGACGTGGTGTCGTCTTCACGCTGCACCATGTCCGCCCGCATGTACCGCAAGCCTTCGCGCCGAATGCGCATCTCGAAATCACCCCGCGTTTTCTCGACGCGGCGCTCAGCCGGTTGCGGCGGAAGGGCTATCGCTTCGTGCCGCTCGATCAGGTGCCGGTGCTGCTGGCAGAATCCGAGGGCGGGCCGCCGTTCGCAGCCTTCACGCTCGACGACGGATACCGCAACAATGTGGAATATGCGCTGCCGGTGTTCGAGCGGCATCAGGCGCCGTTTACGGTATTCGTCGCGAAGGGTTTTGCCGAGGGCTCGCATAGTATCTGGTGGGAGACGCTCGCCATCCTCCTGCGCCGGGCACCGGAAATCCGCTTCGATTTCGGCCGCGGCAGCGAGCGGCTGGGGCTCGACACCCCGCAGCAGCAATGGACTGCCTTCGATCGTTTCGCCGCTTACATCCACGGCTCCAACGAGGCGCATGCCGTCGCCGCCATCGATATGCTGGCACGGGAAAACGGCATCGAGCCGACGGATATCGTCCGCGATCTGGTGATGGATCCCGACGAATTGCAATGGCTGGCGACACATCCGCTCGCATCCCTCGGCGCCCATACGATCAGCCATCGCGCGCTCGCCCGCCTGCCGGAAGCCGAAGCGCGAATCGAAATGCAGGTTTCGGCGGATTATGTCGAGGCGGTGGCCGGCATCCGTCCCGATACGATCGCCTATCCCTACGGCACGCCGGCGGCTGCGACCGCCCGCGAGGCGCGCATTGCGCGCAATCTCGGCTTTACCCTCGCGGTCACCACGCAACCCGGGCTGCCGGCAGCACAGCTGACCGGCTATCTCCCGCGCCTTTCGCTCAACGGCTTCTACCAGAAGCGGCGCTACGTCTCGGCGCTCGCCTCCGGGATCCCGCTGAAGCTGATGGGCAGGTAAGCCTGTCAGGGATACATCCGCACCTTGTCCCATTCGCCTTCCGGTGAAGGCCGGCGGAATTCGACACGGTCATGCAGGCGGAATTTCTGGTCCTTCCAGAATTCGATCGAGGTCGGGCGGATGCGAAAGCCCGACCAGTGGGCCGGGCGCGGAATCTCGCCGATGGCATAACGGGCGGTATATTCGGCCACGGCTTTCTCCAGCGCGAATCGGCTCTCGAGCGGGCGGGACTGCTTGGACGCCCAGGCGCCGATGCGGCTGCCGCGCGCACGCGTCTTGAAATAGGCGTCGGCTTCGGCATCGGTGACGATCTCGACGGGGCCGCGCAGCCTCACCTGGCGGCGCAGGCTTTTCCAGTGAAAGCACATGGCGGCCTTTTTCTGGCCCAGAATTTCACGGCCTTTCTGACTCTCGAAATTGGTGTAGAAGACGAAACCGTCTTCATCGAATCCCTTCAGGAGAACCATGCGGACATTGGGAAGACCATCCTCATCGACCGTTGCCAGCGCCACCGCGTTCGGGTCATTGGGTTCGGAAGCCTCCGCTTCTTTCAGCCATTCGGCAAAGAGCTTGAAGGGTTCGCCACTTTCGGTAAAGTCACCGCTTGTTAACTCGTTTGCCGACATATTGGTTCAAATGCCCCGGATTATTCAAAACTCGCCCAGCTTTTGGTAACTGGACAGGACGCAGGGTGGAAGTCATAGCAAAGTCATATCGCCATACAAAGAGCCTGCGGCGACGCAGCAGCGCGTTCTTCGTCATCGGCGTCGCCATGCTTTCGCTTTCCGGCTGCGTTGGCAGCGGCATGGATTTCTTGAGCGAGGCCAAGGTCGACCGCTCGGTTGCCACCGGCACCGTGCCGCAGACGCCGCCGAGCACCGACACGCTTTCCGACGAGATGACCGTGCGCAACGCCGTGACCTCGGCCGACGTGCAGCGGCTCGAGGGCCAGCCGCTTCCCTGGGCGAATGCATCGACGGGCAGCGCCGGCGTCATCGAAACCATCGTCGAGAACAACGAGCAAGGCCAGGTCTGCCGCCAGTTCCGCACGACCCGGCATTCCTATGTCGGCATCGCCAAATTCTACGGCAAGACCTGCCTCGTCGGCGGCGGCAACTGGCAGCTTTTGAGCTTTCAGCCGGAAAGTTGATCCCGCGGGAAAGCTGATCCGGCTCGCCGACAGGTTAACGCCCGACGCCTTTCCGCCGAATGCTTAGCAAAGAGCTAACCATTCGGGGCGAAACACCCCACATCTCTCCATAGAAATAAGAAGTGATTAGCAACTCCAACGCACGATCGGCGTTGAGAGTGGCTCTCCCTGCCTTTTGCGGCGGGTGGCGCCGCGCACTTGATATTGGAGTTTCGGGGTGCCGGGCAAGGACGTGGCTTCCCGCATCGCAACACCGGCGGTTTTGACATGCGCGATCCTTACAAAATTCTGGGCGTCAAGCGCGACGCGGCAGCAGACGAGATCAAGGCGGCTTGGCGCAACATGGCCAAATCAGCCCATCCCGACCACAATCAGGGCGACCCGACGGCGACGGCCCGGTTCGCCGAGATCGGCCGCGCCTATGAAACGCTGAAGGACCCGCGTAAACGCAGCCTGTTCGACAATGCCGTGCGGATGGCGGAAGCCAAGAAACAAGAACAGACGATCATGCAGCAGCGCCAGGCCGCGCGCGAGGCTGCGATCCGCGCCAAGGCGGCGCAGGCCAATGCCGAGCGGGTGATGGAAGAGCTTGCACGCGCCGCCCAGAAGTCGGCCGCCGAAGGCGCCAGGCAACAGGCGGGAGCGGCTGAGCCTGCCGACGAGATGGTGGAGCGCATTTTCGGCGCCCAGGCGCGCGCTGCGGCCGGCGGCCAGGCGCAGGGCCGCGCCCAGCAGGCACAATACCAGCAGACACAGAATCAGCAGACGGGCGAGACCGGCAGGCGCGCAGACGGCGACGCCGCCGAGGCCGAGCCCAAGGGCGACGAGGAGACCGGCGAGGCTGCGGCCAATGCCGGCGCCAACCTGCCGCTGCCGCTCAGCATCCTGACAAACCTGGTGCGCCGTTTCACCGGCGCCAAGGATACCGGCCTGGAAAAGGCACCGGATGAGGTGACGACGGCGACGGTGACGATCGACGACGTCTTGAAGAGCGGCTGGATCACCGCGTCGCTGCCGGAGGGCCGCGAAATCGGCTTCGCGTTGCCGGCAGGCACGACGGACGGTCATGAGATCAGGCTCAAGGGTCAAGGCTTCAAGCTGCCGGGCATGCAGCGGGGCGACGCCGTCATCAACATCCGCATCGCAGCCGATCCGCGCTTCACCGTCGACGGTTTCGATCTGCACGCGGTGCTGCCGCTCAGCATCGAAAATGCCGTGCTCGGCACCGAGGCGCGCATCGAGGGGCCGAGCGGGCCGCTCAAGATTACCATTCCCGCATGGTCGGGCTCGGACAAGACGATCAGAATCCCCGACCAGGGATTGCCCCGCGAAGAGGGTGGGAGAGGCGATCTCGTCGTCGAATTGCGCATTATCCTGTGGGAAAAGCCCGACGACAAAGTCACCGATCTCATGCGGAGCATGCGCGAAGGCCTGTTCCTGTGAAATTTTTATGACAATCGCACCCTTTGTTACGATACCTAACAGTTGATGATCCAGGCCAAGCTTGAACCGATTAACGGCCTATGCCATAGGCAGGATCGATCAGAATTCCTAGGGAGCGAAATATGGCTCAAGCATCCGGCCTCATGGCAGGCAAACGCGGCGTCATCATGGGTGTCGCCAACAATCGTTCGATTGCGTGGGGTATTGCCAAGGCCATTCATGCGCAGGGCGGAGAAGTCGCGCTCACCTATCAGGGCGATGCTCTGAAGAAGCGCGTCGAGCCGCTGGCCGCCGAAATCGGCGCGACGCTCGTCGGCCACTGCGACGTCGCCGACGAAGCCACCATCGATGAGGTTTTCGGCAACGTCGAAAAGCTCTGGGGCAAGATAGATTTCCTCGTGCATGCGATCGGCTTTTCCGACAAGGACGAGCTGACCGGCCGCTACGTCGACACCTCGGCCGACAATTTCGCCAAGACGATGCAGATCTCCGTCTATTCCTTCACCTCGGTCGCACGCCGCGCCGAGAAGCTGATGACGGATGGCGGCGCCATGCTGACGCTGACCTATTACGGCGCCGAAAAGGTGATGCCGAACTATAACGTCATGGGCGTCGCCAAGGCTGCGCTCGAAGCGAGCGTCAAGTACCTCGCTGTCGACCTCGGACCGCAGAACATCCGCGTCAACGCCGTCTCGGCCGGACCGATCAAGACGCTTGCCGCCTCGGGCATCGGCGATTTCCGCTACATTCTGAAGTGGAACGAATATAACGCACCGCTGCGCCGCACCGTCACCATCGAGGAAGTCGGCGATGTCGGCCTCTATCTCCTGTCGGATCTGTCGCGCTCCGTCACCGGCGAAGTGCACCATGCCGATAGCGGCTATCATGTCATCGGCATGAAGGCGGTCGACGCGCCCGACATTTCCGTCGTCAAGGACTAGAGCATTTCGAGTGGGGCTGAGACCGTGCTTATCTACGTGATCAGACACGGCCAGACCGCCTGGAATGCCGAGCGCCGCCTGCAAGGTCAAAAAGATATCCCGATGAATGCCACGGGCCTGGAACAGGCCCGGCAGAACGGCGTGGCACTTGCCGAGATTCTCGGCAACAGAGTCGACGAATTCGATTTTGTCGCAAGCCCGCTCGGACGCACGCGCGCGACGATGGAAATCATGCGCGCCGCCATGGGCCTGCCGCCGCTCGCCTATCGCACCGATCCGCGGCTGGTGGAGATTTCCTTCGGCGACTGGGAGGGCTCGACGCTCAAGGAGCTGAAGGCGACGCAGCGCGAGCGGGTGGCGGAACGCAACGCTTCCAAATGGGATTTCATCCCGCCCGGCGATGACGCGGAAAGCTATGAAATCCTCTCCTGGCGCACCGGCTCATGGTTGCAATCCGTCGATCGCCCGACGGTCTGCGTGACGCATGGCGGCGTCATCCGCACGCTTTTCCAGACGATTTCAGACCTGCCGAAGAGCAGTGCTGCGGAAGGCGCAATCCCGCAGGACCGGATCGCCAGGATCGACACCGCCGAGCGGACGATCGTCTGGCTGTAGGGCGCCGCAGGGCGCTCAGTTAGGTCGGAGGGGGATAGGAGCGACTTGTTTGTCCCGGGAGATTGCCGATATGAGCCCCCTCATCCGGCTGCCGCCACCAGCCGGGGTCGAGCCCCTCGTCTCGACCCGTCCTTCGGACCCCCGTAAACCGGGCGAAGAGACATGCCGCGCCTCTCCGTCCCCATCTACATCTCGTAGGGCACGTCCCCTCGCCCCGCGAGTGGGGAGAGGATTAGGGTGAGGGGCAACCATGAGCGCGACCTCATCCGGTCATTCTCCAGAGAATTGCCTATTTGACGATATCGAGATCGTTGATGACGCGCTTGCCGTCGACCTCGGTATAGAAGACGATCACTTTCACGCCGGCTTCGAGGCCGTCGAAATTGAATTCCTCGGGCGCCTGATAGGTCTTGCCGTCATCGAGCGTCAGCACGAGGTTTGTTGTGTCGACCTTCTTGATCGTCGCCTCGACATCGGCGCTCTCGGCAAAACCGCTCATCGGCGACAGGAAACTTGCTGTTGCCAAAAGCGTGGCGACGACGAAACGCATGGCGACAATCCTTTTGAAACGCTGCACGAGAGGCTGCACGAAAAAATGGCTGGCCACAGATAAGCTCCTGAATATGGCGAAAATTGCCCGTAAGAATGGCTTTTCCCGCCCAATTGATGAATAGGATTTTAAATATAATCAAGATGCCGCATTCACTGCGGTTTTTCCCTTCCCAGGATTTTTCGGCACTGCCTGCGGGCAATCGTAAATTAACCCGCGCGTCCTACAGTTGCTCGCCAACAGGGGAGTTTCATTTTGTTATCCAGGCTCAGCGACAGCAAGCAGTTGCGGCGCGTGTTGAAGAATACCCGCGTCTCGTTTCTGGTTTCGTCGCTCGTCGCCCTTGTCGTCATCATGGTCGGCTTCGGCCTCGACCGGGCCAATACTGCAGCTTATGAACGCGAACTTCATATCCGCACCGAAAGCGAGGCGAATCTCATCCGCGCCCGGGTCATGGCTGAGATCAGCATGGACCTCAGCATCGTCCGCGACCTTGCCAACCTGATCTCCGTCAGCGCGGCGAACCGGGACGAGATGGAGCGCCAGATCAACTGGCTGCTGATCCAGAATCCGCCTTTCATTCATATCGCCGTCGCACCTGATTTCATCGTCAGCAACGTCTACCCGCCGCAATCGGGCACTGAGCGGATCGGCCGCGACGTGCGCGAATCCCTCTTCTTCCGCCAGGCGATGACGCCCGCCACCGGCGACCAGTCGGCGCGCTTCTACGGTCCGGTCAGCACCGATGGCCGGGGCGCCTTTGCCATATTCTTCCCTGTCTTCGTCAAGGAGAACGGCCAGCGGCGGATCTGGGGAGCGGTCGAACTCGTCATCGACCAGAAGATGTTCTACGAGGCGACCGGGCTGATGCCGGCGCGCGACCGCGAGAACCAGGAACGCTATCCGCATCTCGACCATCTCTCCATCGCCATCCGCGATATCGGCTTGCCGGCGGCGAGCGCAACGGCAGCCCCCTTCTTCGGGTCGTCCGATATCGACGCCAAGGATCCGATGCGCCAGAAGATCGGCTTTGCCGGCGGCAAGTGGGAGCTTTCCGTCGTGCCGAACAGCGGCTGGGACGCGATCCCGGAAAACCAGACCGAGCTGCGGCTGATCGTCGTTGCCGCCGGCTGCATCATCATCATCCCGATCTTCTTCGCGACCCTCCTGCTCGGCGAGCGCAATCGCAACATTACCGAGCTGGAGACGCGCGAAGCGAAATTGCTGGAACTGTCGCAGCGGCTCAATCTGGCGCTGGAATCTTCGAATATCGGCATCTGGGAGCTGCAGGATGATTCGAGCAGCCTGCTCTGGGACGCGCGCGCCGCCGCCCTGCACGGCAAGCCAGCGCAGGAAGGCAGCCGGGCGCTCGACGAATGGCTGGCGGCGGTCCTGCCCGAGGACCGTGAAACCGCCGAGGTGCATTTCTTCAGCTGCAGCGTCGCCGGCGTTGCCTGCACGGCGCAATACCGCATCCTGCTTGGCGACGGCGGCATCCGGCATCTGCGCTCGGTCGGCGCCTTCTATACGGATGCCGGCGGCGTCGGCAAGACGATCGGCATCGTCTGGGACGTGACCGCCGATGCGGTGACCACCGACACGCTGCGCAAGGCCAAGGATATGAGCGAGGTCAAGAATGCCGAGCTGGAGCTGGCGCTTGAAGAGCTGTCGAGCCGCGAGGGGCAGCTCGCCGAGCTTTCGAGCCGGCTCGACCTGGCGCTCAATTCCTATCAGTGCGGCATATGGGAGGCGCGGCCGGGCCGGGGCGGCTCGATCTGGAACGAGCGCATGCACGAGCTCTATGGGCTTGCGCCGCGCAACGGCTTCATGACCGAGGAGACCTGGCTTGGCTGCATCCACCCCGAGGACCGGTCTCTCGCACTCGAAAGCGCCCGCCACCTCAGGCAGAACGGAGATACGCACACACTCGTCTGCCGGGTGATCGTCGACGACGGCTCGGTGCGTTATGTGCGCTCGGTCGGCAAGGTCCACCAGACGGGGACCGGCGAGATGAAGATCATGGGCATCGCCTTCGACGCCACCGAAGACGTGCTGATGACGATCCGGCTGAAGGCCGCCAAGGACGAGGCGGTCGCCAAGAATATCGAGCTCGAGGCTGCCAAGAACAGGATCGAGCACAATTCGCTGCACGACCCGCTGACCGCGCTCGCCAACCGCCGCAAGCTCGACATCGCCCTGGAAAGCCTGACGAATGACGGCCGCCAACAGCGGCAGAAATTCTCGATCCTGCACATCGATCTCGACCGCTTCAAGGACATCAACGACACGCTCGGCCATGCCGCCGGCGATGCGATGCTGGTGCATGCCTCGAAGGTGCTCGCCAAGAATGTCCGCGGCAGCGACGTCGTCGCGCGCATCGGCGGCGACGAATTCGTCATCCTCGCGCTCGACGTCGGGGATAAGGAGATGGCGCAGCTATCGGCGCGGATCATCGAGGAGATGCGCCAGCCGATCGATTTCCAGGGTTTCTCCTGCCGCTGCGGCGTGTCGATCGGGGTGGCGCTTGCCAACGGCATCCATGTCGATGCACGCAAGGTGCTGATCAATGCCGATATCGCGCTCTACCGCGCCAAGAGCATGGGCCGCAACCGCTTCGAATTCTTCAATCACAATCTCCAGGCCGATATCATCAACACCAAGCGCACGGCCGACGAGATCCTCGCCGGCATCGACAATTGCGAATTCACCGCCTGGTACCAGCCGCAATTCTCGGCCCGGACGATGGAACTGACCGGCGTCGAGGCGCTGGTGCGCTGGAAGCATCCTTCCAAGGGGTTGCTGACGCCGGACAAGTTCCTGCGCATCGCCGACGAGATCAATGTCGTGCAGATGCTCGACCGGATCGTGTTGGAAACGGCGCTGCGCGACAAGATGCGCTGGGCGGCGCACGGCATCACCGTGCCCAAGGTCTCGGTCAATGTCTCGGCGCGGCGGCTGCATGACGGCAGCCTTCTGGAATCGCTCGCCGATCTGCATATCCGCCCCGGCGAACTCTCCTTCGAACTGGTGGAATCGATCTTCCTTGACGAGAGCGAAGATGTTGCCTCGCAGAATCTCGAACGCATCAAGGCGCTCGGCATCGATATCGAGATCGACGATTTCGGCACTGGCCATACCTCGATCGTCAGCCTGTTGAAGCTGAAGCCCAAGCGGCTGAAGATCGACCGCCAGCTGGTGAAGCCAATCGTCAACGCCTCGCAGGAGCGGGCGCTGGTCAGCTCGATCATCGAGATCGCCCGCTCGCTCGGCGTCGAGACGGTGGCCGAAGGGGTGGAGACGGCAGCGCATGCCGAACTGCTGCGCGATCTCGGCTGCGATATCCTGCAGGGCTTTGCCTTCTCGCGGCCCCTCTCCTTCGACGATTTCTCTGCGGAAGCCACAGGAACGGGGTGGCGGCTGGCCTCATGACCGCCGCCCTGCCGATCGACCTCAGCCTGACCCCTTCCCAGCCCGCGAAAAGAGGGTCGCGCCAGAAGACCGAAACAGCATTTCCGCACCTGCCGGTTTGACGCAAAGAAAGGCTTTTGCCTGGACGGTTTTTTGGCCTATGAGTGTCGCGCCTTTTCAAGCAATGGCGCAACCGGCTTTGGCGCGCCACCGTGGGAACACATGTCGCACAATACATTCGGTCACCTCTTCCGCGTAACCACCTGGGGCGAAAGCCATGGTCCGGCGCTCGGCTGCGTCGTCGACGGCTGCCCTCCGGGGCTGCGCTTCAAGCTCGAGGAGCTGCAGGTCTGGCTCGACAAGCGCAAGCCAGGGCAATCCCGTTTCGTGACGCAGCGGCGCGAGGACGATCTGGTGAAGGTGCTGTCCGGCGTCATGCTCGACGCCGATGGCGAGACGATGACGACCACCGGCACGCCGATCTCCATGCTGATCGAAAATACCGACCAGCGCTCCAAGGATTACGGCGAGATCGCCCGGCAGTACCGCCCCGGCCATGCCGACTATACCTACGACCTCAAATACGGCATTCGCGATTACCGCGGCGGCGGCCGCTCCTCAGCGCGCGAAACCGCCGCGCGGGTTGCCGCCGGCGGCATCGCCCGCCTGATCGTACCAGGTGTTACCGTGCGCGGCGCGCTGGTGCAGATCGGCAAGCACAAGATCGACCGCCGCAACTGGGATTGGGACCAGGTCGGGCAGAACCCGTTCTTCTCGCCGGATGCGGCGATCGTGCCGGTCTGGGAGGAATATCTCGACGGCATCCGCAAGACCGGCTCGTCGATCGGCGCGGTCATCGAAGTGATCGCCGAAGGCGTGCCTGCCGGTCTCGGTGCGCCGATCTATGCCAAGCTCGACCAGGATATCGCCTCGCTGCTGATGTCGATCAACGCCGTCAAGGGCGTGGAAATCGGCAATGGTTTTGCCGCTGCCGAAACCTCGGGCGAAGACAATGCCGACGAGATGCGCATGGGCAATGACGGCACGCCGATCTTCCTTTCCAACAATGCCGGCGGTATTCTCGGCGGTATCTCCACCGGGCAGCCGGTGGTGGCGCGTTTCGCCGTCAAGCCGACCTCGTCGATCCTGACCGAACGCCAGTCGATCGATGCCGATGGCAAGAATGTCGACATCCGAACGAAGGGCCGGCACGACCCCTGCGTCGGCATCCGCGCCGTGCCGATCGGCGAGGCGATGGTCGCCTGCGCGATCGCCGACCATTATCTTCGCGACCGCGGCCAGACCGGCCGTCTGAAATAGGAGCGCTCGCCCATGTCTTATGACCAAAAGCGTGTCGTCGACGCCATAAGGGCCTTCGAAGCCGGCGAGATCGTCGTCGTCATGGACGACAATGACCGCGAAAACGAAGGCGACCTGATCGTCGCCGCCGTCCATACCACGCCGGAGAAGATGGCCTTCATCGTGCGCCACACCTCCGGCATCGTCTGCGCCCCGATGCCGAAGGAAGAGGCCAAGCGCCTCAACCTCAACGCCATGGTGGCGGAAAACGATTCGGCCCATACGACGGCCTTCACCGTGTCGGTCGATTTCAAGCATGGCACGACGACGGGCATCTCCGCCGACGACCGGACGCTGACGGTGCGCAACCTCGCCAATCCGAATGTCGGCGCCGCCGATTTCGTCCGCCCCGGCCACATCTTCCCGCTGGTGTCGCGCGAAGGCGGCGTACTGATGCGCTCCGGCCATACCGAAGCCGCTGTCGACCTCTGCAAGCTTGCCGGTCTGCCGCCGATCGGCGTCATCTCCGAACTCGTCAACGATGACGGCACCGTGACGCGCGGTCCGCAGGTGGTCGACTTCGCCGAACAGCACGGGCTGAAACTCGTCTCCGTCGCCGATCTCATCGCCTATCGCCAGCGCAAGGAAACGCTGATCGAGCTCGGCACCAGCTTCGACGTCGACACGCCGTTCGGCAAGGCCAAGGCTCATACCTATTCCCTGCCCTGGGACCCGATGCAGCATCTCGCCGTCGTCTTCGGCGACATCCGCGACGGCGTCGACATCCCGGTGCGCCTGCATCCGGAAAATGTCGCCGAAGATCTCTTCGGCAAGAACAGCCCGGTCGATTTCTACATGCGGAAGATTTCCGAGGAAGGCCGCGGCGTCATCGTCTATCTGCGCGAAGGCTCGGTCGGCGTCGGCCACCACGACAACGGCCGCAAGGCCCGAAACCAGGGCCGCGAAGCCCATGCCGAAGCCCAGACACGCGACAGCGAATGGCTGGAAATCGGCCTCGGCGCCCAGATCCTCAAGGATCTCGGCGTCAGCTCGATCAAGCTGCTCACCAGCCGCGAGCGCCACTATGTCGGCCTGGAAGGTTTCGGGATCAAGATCAGCAAGACAGAGATCTGCTGAGGAGGCTTGGGCTTCGACCCTCGCCATCCCTCATTCCTGTGCCTGTCACAGGAATCCAGCCACGGCGCGTCCGCGCCGTGAATGACTCATTTGCTTCTACGAAGAGAGTTTCCCGCACCCAAGGACTTGGGTGCGCTGGATCCCTGTGACAAGCACAGGGATGAGGGAGTGCGTGATGAGGCACAGAGGGTAATTCGACTACCCTCTCCACCCATCCAAAAGCACCACCTTCTCCACACCCGCAAACCGCGCAACCCGATCCAACTCCGCCTCCAGCCGCTCCAATCGCCCGGCCGAAGGTTTCACGCCCGGTTCCAGCCAGAGCCGTTTGACGTCGAGCGTCGATTTTTTCCGATCCGCCTTCATGTCGATGCGTCCGATCAGCCTGTCGCCTTCGAGCAGCGGGAAGACGTAGTAGCCATATTCGCGCTTCGGCTCGGGCACGAAAATCTCGATGCGGTAGAAGAAGCCGAACAGGCGTTCGGTGCGGTTGCGGTCGCGGATCATCGGGTCGAAGGGGCTGAGCACGCGGATGCGTGGCGGCGCGCCGGGGTAATCGTCGAGGGTCGAGAGGAAATCGGCAAAGGCCCAGGACGGGCGCGCCTTGCCGCCGAGCGCCGGCTCGATCAGCACTTCGATCAGTTCGTCGCGATGGGCTGAGACCCAGGCCTTGGCCTCATCGGGCGAGACCAGGTTCCAGAAGGCCGATATCTCGCCATGGGTGGCAAAGCCGAGCCGGGCAAGCGCGCTGCGGCAGGCCCAGTCGACGAATTCCTCGCGGCTCACCTCCGGCTCGCGGAACTCGGCCGGGACGACGCGCTCGGTGAGATCGTAGATCTTCTGGAAGTTCGAGCGGCCGGCGATGGCGAACTTGCCGGTGTGCCAGAAATATTCGAGCGCCGTCTTGTTCGGATGCCAGTTCCACCAGCCGCCGGAAACGTGACCGTCGGCCTTGATCTCGCGGGCGAGGATCGCGCCATCGCGCTCAACGCGCTCATAGGTCTCGGCGAAAGCCGCCTCGAAACCCTCGCCGCGCCATTTGCGCCAGCGCTCGATGATGACCTGCTCCTGATGGCGGAACTTGTGTTTCCAATAGACGAAGAAGGCGCTCGGCAGGATGGAAGCGTCATGCGTCCAGTGCTCGAACAGCGCGCCATCCTTTTCGAGCAGTGCCGTGAGATGCTCGCGCCTGTAGGTCTGGTTGCGGGAAAACAGGATCTGGTGATGCGCCCGCTCCACCGTCTGGATGCTGTCCACCTGGACGAAACCCAGCTCATGGATGAGCTGCAGCAGGCCGTCCTTGGTCAAGGCGCGGTTCGGCGGAGCGCTGAGGCCCTGCTTGGCAAGAAAGACACGGCGGGCGTCGGAATTGGAAAGCAGATTCGTCATGACCGCATCATAATCCGGAAAATCTTCCTAGCGCATTCCGTTTTTCTTCGAGTCACGGAAATGCGCTAGCTTTGTTTTTCCGCAATCCCGGACGCAAAACCGCTGCGCACTTTTGCTGGAGTTGCTCCGGCCACCCGATATCGAGCCAATATCAACATCGCGATTTGCGCTTTCATCATCCTCGATTCCCCGTGTAGAAGCACTGCTGTCAGGTTGGCGCAATGGTTGTAGCTGCCCCTCACCCTAACCCTCTCCCCGCAAACGGGGCGAGGCGACGTGCCAAACGCAACGTCGAGGGTAAAGGAAGCCGGCGCGGCATATCCCTTCTCCCCGCGAGCGGGGGTCGGAAGGACGGGTCGAGACACGTGGCCCGACCCAGGCAGAGGTGCCGGCAGGCAGATGAGGGGCCGGCATCGGCAATCTCAGCCGATGAAAAATGCGAGGGATGGGTTTGGATATTCGTTTCGAAGGTGCGGGGGTCAGTTTCGGGGCGCGGGTGGCGCTGCAGCCGCTGACGCTTGGCATCAGTGGGAAACGCATCGGCGTCATCGGGCTGAACGGTTCGGGCAAGACCACGTTCGCGCGGCTGATCAACGGATTGACCAAGCCGTCGATCGGCCGCGTCACCGTCAATGGCCGCGACACCGGCAATGAGAAATCTGCGGTGGCCGATGTCGGCTTCATCTTCCAATCGCCGCAGAACCAGATCATCCTGCCGATCGTCAAAGACGACATCGCCTTCGGGCTGAAGCGGCGCGGCTTCACCAAGGCGGAGATCGAGGCGAAGGTCCAGGCGGTGCTGGCCCGCTTCGGCGCTGAGGCGCTGGCCGATCGCCGCGCGCACGAGCTTTCCGGCGGCGAGCTGCAGGTGGCCGCTCTCTGCTCGGTGCTGGCGACGGGGCCGGGCATTCTGATCCTCGATGAACCCACCAACCAGCTCGATCTCAAGAACCGGGCGCTGGTCGAAAGGATCATCGCCGGGCTCTCGGAAAGCGCCATCGTCATCACCCATGATCTCGACCTGATCGCCGATTTCGAGCGGGTGCTGCTGTTTCATGAGGGCCGGCTTGCCGCCGATGCGCCGGCTGCCGAGGCGATCGCCCGCTACAGGGAGATCGCCGCCTGATGCAATCGCTCTATGTCGAGGGCAACAGCGTGATGCACCGGCTTTCGCCGCGGCTGAAGCTGTTGTCGCTGACGGCCTTCGGCGTCCTGCTGTTTATCAGCCAGAACCTCGTCCTGCTTTCGATCGCCGTGCTGCTGACGGCGGTTCTCTATGGCATGGTCGGCCTGCCGTTTGCCGATGCCCTCAGGCGGCTGCGGCCGATCTTCCTGACGATTGCGGTCGTGGCGCTCTTCAACCTGATCTTCAATCCCTGGCAGCAGGCGCTGGTACCCCTGCTGCGGCTGACCGCACTGATGCTGCTCGCCGCCACGGTGACGGCGACGACGTCGATCAGCGCCTTCATCGACGAGGTGACCGCCCTTGCCCGCCCGCTCGAACGCACCGGCTGGGTGCAGGCCGACGATATCGGCCTGGCGCTTGGGCTGGTGCTCCGTTTCGTGCCTGAGATCGTCGGCCGTTATCAGGCGATTCGCGAGGCGCACAGGGCGCGCGGGCTGAAAATCCGGCCGATAACGCTGCTTGCGCCGCTGATCATCCTGACGCTCAGGGATGCGGATAATATCGCCGCGGCGATTGACGCGCGCGGTATTCGGCGGCATGTGAGTTAAAGATTAATAAACACGGAATTCATGATGAGCACTCGCGACCTCGTTCTTACCGCCCTCTTTGCCGCGATCATCGTGGCGCTCGGCCTGCTGCCGCCGATCTCGCTCGGCTTCATTCCGGTGCCGATCACCGCCCAATCCCTCGGCGTCATGATGGCCGGCGTCGTGCTCGGAGCCCGGCGCGGGGCGATTGCCGTGCTGATCGTGCTGGTGCTGGTCGCCATCGGCCTGCCGGTGCTTTCCGGCGGCCGCGGCGGGCTTGCGATCTTCGCGTCACCAACGGCCGGCTTCCTGATCGGCTGGATCTTTGCCGCCTTCGTCACCGGCTATCTCAGCGAACGGCTGGTCAACCATCAGCAATCCGCTCTGGTGCAGACGGTGAGCTTCTTCCTCACCGCCATGGCCGGCGGCATCGTCGTGCTCTACGCCTTCGGCATCACCTATCTCGCCACCGTCGCCGGCCTCGGCTTCACGAAAGCCTTCGTCGGCTCGATGGCCTTCATTCCCGGCGATGTAATCAAGGCTTTCGTCGCAGCCCTGCTTGGCCGTGCCGTCATGGTCGGTTATCCCCTGCTGCCGTCGCGCGCCTGACGCACAAGCCGTTATTGTCTACGAATACCCGACGGCCCCTTCGGGGGCCGTTGGGCTTAAAGACGCAGATGGCCAAAAGCGAAAGCCTTCACCGGGCGCTCCGCCCGGTCCGCAGGAACGGGAACTTCCAAACCTTCCTTTCATTTTTCCGCAATGAACGTTCCTGAAGGAGAACCCATGCGAGGCGACCAGCAGGAGGAGATGGCTGCCTGGTTCCGCTCGCTGGATCCTGTCCAGCCGAAGGAGATGGTCGGCCTTTGGAGCGGCCTCGGTATTCCGTCGGATCATCCACTGGACGGCGTGCTCGAGAATCTCAACTGGTTTGGCAAGCGCTTCCATTCCGACATGCGGGCGGACGCCCTGCTCTTCACGTGGAGACCGGGCCGGCTCGTGCCGCTCGAGCCAAGTTTCTTACCGGTTAGGCTGGCGATCAAGTTGGCGCCCTTTGGCCGGACGTTCGTCGCCCGCAGCTGGTTCTCATACCTGCAGAAGATGCTTCGAGCGAGAGGCACGACCGCTTCGTTGCGGCTTCAGGCCCTCGACGGCATCGAAACGGCTGCGATGATCTACGACAAACAGCCGATCGTGGACTACTTCCGGAGGATTGACGATGACGAGATTGCCGGAATGATGTGCGTGCGCGACGACTCCCGGCGGTTCTTCTTCAAGCTCCGGAAAGTGATGGACTGAGCTGTGCAGCAAACGGCTGGCGGCTGGATAATCTTTCCTCAATCCAAAACAGCCCGAACATGCTACGAAAGCAGGGAAGAGGACGAAATGACCGTCATCGATCGAAATCATGTTCAAGTCCGCGGCGAAGACCAGCGTGCGATGATCTTTTCGCATGGATTCGGATGCGACCAGAACATGTGGCGCTTCGTGGCGCCGGCTTTCGAAGGTGACTTCAAGACGGTGCTGTTCGATCACGTCGGCGCGGGACGATCCGATCTTGCGGCTTATGATGCCGGAAAATATTCTTCCCTATCCGGTTATGCCGATGACCTCGTGGAAATTTGCCGCGCGCTCGGCCTGACGCAAACGGTCTTCGTCGGGCACTCCGTCAGCGCGATGATCGGCGTCATCGCCTCGCTTGAGGCGCCGGACCTGTTTGAAAGCCTGGTCCTTGTCGGGCCGTCGCCGCGCTATATCAACGACGGTGACTATATCGGCGGTTTCAGCGCGGCTGATATAGACGACCTCCTGCAGTCGTTGGACGACAATCACATGGGCTGGTCTGCCGCCATGGCGCCTGTCATCATGGGCAATCCGGATCGACCGGAACTCGCCGAAGAGCTGACAAACAGTTTCTGCCGCACCGATCCCGAGATCGCCAAGGCCTTCGCACGGGTGACCTTCACGTCGGACAATCGCAGCGACCTCCAGCGCGTCACCGCCAGAACGCTGATCCTTCAATGCCGCGACGATATCATCGCCTCCGAAGAGATCGGCGAATTCGTCCATCAACAGATCCCCGATAGTCAATTGGTCGTGCTGAACGCCAGTGGCCACTGCCCCAACCTCAGCGCTCCCGGCGAGGTCATATCGGCAATCCGGCGGTTCGTCTGATGACCGGCGCCGGCACGCAAGGCTCCCCGCCGACCGAGGACCTCGAGGACCTCTACGAAAACGCACCCTGCGGCTATCTTTCGCTGCAGCCGGACGGGCGCATCGTCAAGGTGAACCGGACGCTTTCGGCCTGGATCGGCATCCCTGTCGATCAGCTTCTCGGCAAACGGCTCCATGATCTGCTCAACATGCCGGGCCGGATATTCTACGAAACCCATTTTGCGCCCTTGCTGCGCATGCAGGGGTTTTTCAACGAGGTTGCCCTCGATCTTGTGACATCAGATGGCAGAAAGCTGCCCGTGCTCGCCAATGCAATGGAACGGCGTGCCGAAGACGGCGCCTTGCTTTTCACCCGTGTGACGATGTTTCAGGCCGCCGAGCGTCGCCGGTATGAACGGGAACTGGTCGACGCGCGCGCCGCCGCGGACGCGGCCAGTGCCATGGTCAAATCCCAGCTCGAGCTCGAACAGGAAACCGCCGAGCTGCGGGAACAGTTCATCGCCATCCTCGGCCATGACCTGCGCAACCCGCTTGCCTCGATCGCGGCCGCGGCGCGCATGCTGCGAAAGGAAGAGCAGACCGATCGCGCCACGAAAATTCTCGATTTGATGCAGGGCAGCGTCATCCGCATGTCCGGCCTGATCGACAACGTGCTCGACTTCGCGCGCGGACAATTGGGCGGCGGCATCACGCTCAAGAGGCAAGTGGAGGATCTCGAGCCGATCTTGCGGCAGGTCATCGATGAACTCCGCTCCAGCCATCCCGACCGCGCAATCGAGGTAAGCATCGAATTCGACGGACCGATAAATTGCGACAGCGGCCGGATCGGTCAGCTGGTCTCCAATCTTCTGGGAAATGCCCTGACCCATGGAACGCCGGATGAACCGGTGCGGTTTTCTGCGGCAACTGACGAGCAAAGGCTGGAGCTTTGGATCGCCAATGGCGGCGCCCCGATTTCCAGCGATGCGATGACAGGGCTCTTTCAACCTTTCTTCAAAGGCGAAGCCGGGACAAGTCAAAGAGGATTGGGGCTCGGTCTGCACATCGCCTCGGAAATCGCCCGCGCCCATGGCGGGACGATCATGGTAAGTTCCGATGATAACGAGACGCGTTTCACCTTTGTGATGCCGTTGGATCGATAGGGCCACATAACCGGCAGGCGTGTGCGGCTATTCGTTGCTGTCGGTGCGCGCCTGGCACAGAAGCCGGTCGCCATCTCGGCCCAGCCCGGAATCCGGGCAACAAAAAACCGCCTTGAGGCGGTCGGGCATTCTATCGATTTCAGTTTGATTTAGTCTCCTCCTCCACCATCTCCCCCGCCATCACAGCCGCCGTCGCCTGAGGCGTCGAACCAGCCTCCCCCTCCGTCGCCGGAGCCTTCCGAATTGCCCCACCTGCGCTTGGTGTTTGCGGTGGTCTGGGTGGTTCTTTCTGCCCTTGCGATCAGCGCAAAGATCAGTGCGAAGCCTCCAACGATTCCGGTAGCCACAAGAAATGTCTCCAATCAGTATCCTTTCGTTGTTTCAGGAAATCTCGTTTCCTGACTAAAATAGTAGATTACTTTCCCACTCCTGGAAATAGCCTGAATATGAAACTTTCATGACATTCAGGATCACGTCAAAAAAGAGAGCTATTTGCTCCGTGAGCAGAGGAAGTCGCCGGCTGCATCAAGGGCGGGCGTGATGGGCTCTCGTTCGGCCGCCCGCGTCATAGTCGTGCTACGCCTCTTACGGCGGCGCATGGCAGACCTCAGCAATGGGTCTCCACGCCAGGCATGGGGACGCGGCGCGGAAGGAATCTGTTCTTCATTCCGAATTCGCTGCAATTGGTGCGAAGCGGCCCTTGAGAGACTGTTGCAATTCGTCGTCTTGCCAGCGGTCAGGGTATGGCACTTCCCAAGTCAGCCGCCGCAAGGCTTGTAGAGGGATCCCGTTATATCCCAGTTGCTCAAGGCGAACCAGGAGCAGAGCAGCGTCCAATTGAATCATCAACCGAGCCGAGCCACTGACTTGATGTAAAACGCTGAGCATTGCTGCGTATGATCTGAACCCAAACGAGGCAGCCAGTGCTTCATCGGCATGCGATGATCTGACATTCGCGTACTGTTTTCTCAGTGCCTTTTTCAGTGCAGCTATATTGGAGGGAGCAAACTTAATTGTGGCGTGTAACATCAGACGATCCGTTGTCTTGGTCGAAGTCTGCCGATTACACTTCGACCTTTATGGACACGGTCGCCTTCAATGGAAAATCTGCCCTTCAACCCGGCAGCAGGTTTGGAGGGGCCCCCAGAAGTGAATCATAGCAAGCGTATCATCGGTCATCAAGAACAAGTGTCCGAGCCGGGAAGACCCGAGCGAAAACCACCGGAATCTCCGGTCATGCGTTTTCCGCGTTGCCTCCTCCTAGCAGGCTCGAACTCCGCGCTGCCTAAATTGCAGCGCAGAGAATCCCTAGACTGGTTCCCCTTCAAGCCGTCGCTCTGCGGGGAAAGAGCACGGCCTGCGGAGCGGCTTTGATCCCAGCCACGATCAAAGGGTCCCGGTAGAGGCGCGGAGCCGGTATCCTCAGCCTGGAATGCAGCTTTGCGGCCGAGCTTGGCAAGAACGGCAGGAGGCAGCGGGCCACGATCGCAAGGCCGTGGACCTGTTCGGCCAGGCAAGCGCCGAGACGCGCGGCGGTCGCCTTCCGGTCCTCCGGCGCGAGATCGTCAAGCAGCGTTTTGGCATCCGCCCATGGTGCGCGTTGTGTGAACCGCCTGTTCGCCTCGCCGACAAATTCGAAAATATCCGCGAGGCCGACATGGAGTTCGTAGGCATCGAAGGCCTGAGCCACCTTCGCCGGAAGGCGGGCCGCCGCCTCGACGAAGTCATTGTCCGGCACGGGCGGCACGATGCCGTTGAACGAGGTGGACAGCAGCGCAAGCACCCGGTTGGCGAGATTGCCGAGTTGCCCTGCCAACTCTCCCGACCAGGCGGCTTCAAGACGCTCGCCCGAGAAGTCGCCATCATCTCCGGAGCGTATATGCCGGAGCAGATAATATCGCAGTGCGTCCGGTGTTTCGTAAGATTGGATGATGCCTTCCGGATCGATCCCGTTCCCGGCTGACTTGCCGATCTTCCGGCCGTCCACCGTGACGTAGCCGTGCACCAGGATCGACGATGGCGGTGGCAGGCCTGCGGAGAGCAGGATGGCCGGCCAGTAGATGGCATGGAACTTGGAGATGCCCTTGCCGACGATGTGGATGCGTTGGCCGCCGTTCCAATAGTGCGGCAGGAGGGTTGGATCGGACCCGTGGCTGAGACCTGTGAGGTAGTTCGCCAAGGCATCGAACCAGACGTAGACGACCTCATCCCCATCGGGGACGGGAACGCCCCAGCCGCGCGCCCGCTCGGCGCTGCGCGACACGCTGATATCGCTCAGGCCCCGCCGCAGCAGGGCAAGGACCTCGTTGCGCCGGTGGGCCGGAACGATCCGAAGTTCGCCGGTCTCGACGAGTTCAAGCAGCCGGTCGCCATATCGGGAGAGACGGAAGAACCAGTTCTCCTCACGGATGGTCTCAAGGGCAATGCCGTGTTCCGGGCAGCGCCCGTCATCGAGTTCGGACGGCTCGTAGAATTGCTCGCAACCGACGCAATAGAGGCCTTCATATGCCTTGCGATAGAGGTCGCCATTACAAGCGCATGCCCTCCACAGGGCGTGAACGCAGGCGGTATGCCTGGGATCGCGGGAGGTGCGGACGAATTCCTCGTTGGAGATATCGAGCAGTCCGCCAAGGCGCTCGAACCTGTCGGCATTGGCATTGACGAAGTCCTTCACCGGCAGCCCCGCGGCTTCCGCCGACCGGACGTTCTTCAGGCTGTTGTCGTCGGTCCCGCACTGGAACCTGATGTCGTGGCCGAGAAGCCGGAAATGGCGGGCATAGGCATCGGCCTGGACGAGTTCGAGGGCGAAGCCGACATGCGGCGCGGCGTTCACATAGGGGATCGAGGTGGTGATGTAGATCTTGTTCATCGGCGTTTCCTTTCGAAAGGCTGTTTGCCCCGCGAGACGGATCGACCCATGAAAAGACCGCCTCGAGGGCGGTCACGGGTGCATTATGGACGCACGAAACCCGCCACGCTATGAGCGCAGCATCATCATCACGAAAGTGCTGATCAGGGTGTTGTCCATGCGATTTTCTTATCATCGAGAGCCGTTTCGAACAAGCGTGCGCGGTGGTGCCCGCCGTCATTGTGACGCAGCGGCAATCTCGAGTGTCAGGCAAGCTCGGCATAATGGGCAAGCTTGTCTTGAAGCATGGTCAGAATGCGGTCTCGTCCGGGATCGCGGACGCCCTTCAACCACGCGACCGAGAGGGGAAGCTTGTTCATGGCAGCCCTCCCCTCCATGTCCAGAGCGATGTAACGGACGCCGCTGACGGCGAGCCGGGATGTCCATTGGGGTACGATCGCCAGCCCGATCTGCGCGGCCACGAGGTTGACGATCGTCTGCTTTTCTTCCGCAAGCTGGGCCACCCGTGCCTGCAGTCCCGCCTCGATGAACAGCTTCATCGTCAGGTCGTGGCTATGCGGGCGCGACCGACGCTCCGGGACGATCAACGGTTCGTCGGCGAGGTCTTCGATTCTCACGCTGGCTCTCGACGCCAGCCGATGGTTCTCGGACATGGCGACGACCGCGGTCTCATGGAAAAGAAACATCGTCTTCAGCTTGGGGTCGACGATATCGGGGGCGCGGATGAATGCCAAATCCAATGAGCCCGACAGGAGTTTGGGGATCAGCCTGATTGTCTTGTCTTCCAACAACTGCGTCGAGACCTCGGGGCACTGCTGCCGGAAATCGTGCAGCAACATCGGTACGAGCCCTGCTGCCGCGCTGTCGATCGCCCCGATCCGCAGAACATCCGCTCTTGCCTGGCGGGACGTGTGGAACCGTTGCTGAAGAGCTTCGGTCTTGGCCAGGATCTCCCGCGCGCCTTCCAGGAGGACGAGGCCGTCTTCCGTCAGCGATACGCTGCGCGTCGTTCGCGCCATCAGCCGCGTCCCAAGGGATTCCTCAAGCAGGCGTATGTGCCGCGACAGCGCCGCCGGCAGGAGGCCGAGCTTTTGAGCGGCCCGCCCGAAATGAAGCTCATCGGCCACCGACACGAAACATCGAAGCTGGTTCAGGTCCACGAACGTCTGCTCCGGAATTCGATTATATCAAATTTTTATATATTCTTGTGTCGCTTGAGGATCAAGCCGGCGGTGGTCATAGATGTTCACAAGCGCAGGAGGTGCGCTCTGTTATCATCCATTCCGGGAGGAGACCGTCGTGACTCACGACTTGGAAACGCGTGTCTTGCGCAAAATCACATTCCGCATCGTACCGTTCATCATGCTGCTGTATTTCATCGCGTTCCTCGACCGCGTGAATATCGGCTTTGCCGCCCTGACGATGAATCAGGACCTCGGCTTCTCGTCCACCGTCTTCGGCATCGGCGCGGGCATCTTCTTCGTCGGTTATTTCCTCTTCGAAGTTCCCTCGAACCTCATTCTCAACAAGGTCGGCGCCCGCATCTGGATCGCTCGGGTGATGATCAGCTGGGGGATCGTCTCCGGCCTCATGGCGTTCGTGCAGGGGACCACCAGCTTCTACATCCTGCGCTTTCTTCTCGGCGTCGCCGAAGCGGGCTTTTTCCCCGGCATCATCCTCTATCTCAGCTTCTGGTTCCCGGCCCGCCGCCGCGCCGCGGTGACCGCGATCTTCATGGCCGCAGCACCGCTCTCCACGGTCCTGGGGTCGCCGGTCTCCGGTGCGCTGATGGAAATGCACGGTCTTCTCGGCCTTGCCGGCTGGCAGTGGATGTTCCTGATCGAAGCAGCCCCAGCCATCATCCTGGGTGTCATCGTCCTCTTCTATCTCACCGATCGCCCGGAAAAGGCGAAATGGCTGACGGATGAAGAGCGCAGCTGGCTCGTCAAAACAATGAATGCCGAACAGGCGGGCAAAAGCCAGGCCAGCCACAGCATCCTGGCGGGACTGGCCGACATCCGCGTCTTTGCCCTCGCCCTGGTTTATTTCGGCACCTCCGCCGGGCTTTACACCTTGGGCATCTGGGCTCCGCAGATCATCAAACAGTTCGGACTGTCGGCGTTCGAGGTCGGCTTCATCAATGCCGTTCCCGGCATTTTCGCCGTGGTCGCCATGGTTCTTTGGGCGCGTCATTCCGACAGGACGGGCGAACGGACATGGCACGTGGTTGGAGCCTGCCTGCTGGCGGCCGCAGGACTGGCCTTCGCAACCGGTGCGACCAGCGTATACACGGTCCTGATCGCTCTCACCCTCGTCAACATCGGCATCAGCTGCTCGAAGCCGCCGCTCTGGAGCATGCCGACCCTGTTCCTGTCCGGCCCGGCTGCGGCGGCCGGCATCGCCACCATCAACTCCATCGGCAATCTCGGCGGCTTCGTCGGTCCGTCGATGATCGGATGGATCAAGGACACGACCGGGAGTTTCGCCGGTGGCCTCTATTTCGTCGCCGGGCTCCTGGTGATCTCGGCAATCCTCACACTCGTCCTGGCGCGGTCCGGCCCCAAGGCGGCTGATACCCGCGCCGCCAGTCAACACTGATCACCCCTGACACGATCGGAGAATACCCATGCGTGAATATGCAATCGCCACCATCCCCGCCGACGGTATCGGTCCTGAAGTCATCGCGGCCGGCACACGCGTCCTGGCTGCCATCGAGAAGCGCGAAGGCGGGATCAAGTTCAACGTCGAGAATTTCGACTGGGGATCCGACTACTACAAAAAGCACGGCGTCATGATGCCGGCCGATGGCCTGAAGCAGCTGAAGAAGTTCGACGCCATCTATTTCGGCGCCGTCGGCGCGCCGGATGTTCCCGACCACATCACGCTCTGGGGTTTGCGGCTGCCGATCTGCCAGGGCTTCGACCAATATGCGAATGTTCGCCCGACGAAGATTTTGCCCGGGATCACGCCGCCGCTGCGCAATTGCGGCCCGGGCGATCTGGACTGGGTTATCGTCCGCGAAAACTCCGAAGGCGAATATTCCGGCCATGGCGGCCGTGCCCACAGGGGGCTGCCGGAAGAGGTCGGCACTGAGGTCGCCATCTTCACCCGTGTCGGCGTCACCCGCATCATGCGCTATGCCTTCAAGCTCGCCCAGTCCCGGCCGCGCAAGTTCCTGACCGTGGTCACCAAGTCCAATGCCCAGCGGCACGGCATGGTGATGTGGGATGAAATCGCGGCCGAAGTGGCCACGGAATTCCCCGATGTCACCTGGGACAAGATGCTCGTCGACGCCATGACCGTGCGGATGACCCTCAATCCCAGGAGCCTCGACACCATCGTCGCCACCAATCTCCATGCCGATATCCTCTCGGACCTCGCCGGCGCGCTCGCGGGCAGCCTCGGCGTCGCGCCGACCGCCAACATCGATCCGGAACGCCGCTTCCCGTCGATGTTCGAGCCGATCCATGGTTCTGCTTTCGACATCACCGGCAAGGGCATCGCAAACCCGGTGGCGACCTTCTGGACAGCAGCGCAGATGCTCGACCATCTCGGTGAAACAGATGCATCCGCACGCCTGATGCGGGCCGTCGAACGGGTGACGGGGGCAGGCATATTGACGCCTGATGTCGGGGGGACGGCCAACACCAAGGAAGTCACCGACGCGGTCGTCGATGCGATCCACGCATCGAACGTCTGAACGATCCACCGATGGTCTGGACCGATCGGAAAGCACGGGCAGTGCTGCATCAGATCTTTGGCGCGGCAGTCGAAAGCGCCAATCCGCAGCGGGCGATTCTTAAGAACCTCCCGGACAAGCCAAAGGGCCGATGCATCGTCGTCGGCGCCGGAAAAGCGTCGGCGGCCATGGCCGCCGCTCTCGACAGCGCCTGGCCCGATGTCGATGTCTCCGGCGTCGTCGTCACACGCTATGGTCACGCGGTGCCTGCCGGTCGTATCCGCATCATCGAGGCATCGCACCCCGTTCCGGATGCGATGAGCCAAACGGCGGCTG
Source organism: Rhizobium sp. BK112 (assembly GCF_014193215.1). NCBI lineage: Bacteria > Pseudomonadati > Pseudomonadota > Alphaproteobacteria > Hyphomicrobiales > Rhizobiaceae > Rhizobium > Rhizobium sp. BK112. The sequence continues at coordinate 360,627 of NZ_JACHYZ010000002.1, read as the reverse complement.
CCGACCTTTTGCAGGCCGTTCGCGGATTGACACCGGACGATCTGGTGATTGCTCTCATCTCGGGCGGCGGGTCGGCGCTTCTGGTCGCTCCGGCGGGCGGCATGACTTTGGCGGACAAGCAGAGCGTCAATCGTGCGCTTCTTGCGAGCGGCGCGACGATCTCCGAGATGAACGCCGTTCGCAAACACCTCTCGCGGATCAAGGGAGGCCGTCTCGGCCTGGCCGCCCGGCCCGCGAAAGTCGTTACCCTTGTTATCTCCGATGTGCCGGGCGATGATCCCGCATCCATCGCATCCGGCCCGACGATCGCCGATCAAAGCACGATCGACGAGGTTCGCGGCATCCTATCCCGCTACAGGATCGTCCTGCCCGATACGGCACGCGCCGTCCTCGACAGCGGTGACGAGACACCGAAGCCCGCCGATCTCGAGAGCGATGTCCGCATCATCGCCGCCCCTTCGCTCGCCCTGGAGAGCGCAGCGAAAGCGGCCGCCAGCGCAGGCCTGCAACCACTTGTCCTCGGCGATGCCATCGAGGGAGAGGCGCGCGAGCTCGGCACTGTCATGGCGGGCATCGCCCTATCGGCAAAGATCAAGGGGCTTCCCGTTCGCGGACCTGCCGTTCTTTTGTCGGGCGGCGAAGGGACGGTGTCGATCGGCCGCGAAGCCGCGGGCCGCGGTGGCCGCAACACCGAATTCCTCCTCGGACTTGCGGTGGCCCTCAAGGGACATGCCGGAATATGGGCGATTGCCGGCGATACCGACGGCATCGACGGCACCGAAGATGCGGCGGGTGCAGTGGTCACTCCCGACACGTTGGAGCGCGGCCTCAAGAAGGGACTCGATGCCCGGGCCCATCTCGCTTCGCACGACAGCTATTCCTTCTTCGACGAGATCGGCGATCTCGTCAAAACCGGGCCGACCCTGACCAATGTCAACGATATCCGCGCCATACTCATCGTCTGACACGGTGATCAAGCCTGAGGAGTGGGCGACCGTCAGGCCGGCAAGCGCGTCTGCCGACATGCGCCGTCACACCAGCCCGGGCACGACGAACACCAGCCAGGCGACGATCGGGCCGATGATGGCGATCAGCGCGCTGTAGATCAGCAACTGCCGCAGCACCTGCTCGCGCCGGTCGTCCGGCGCATTGGCGACGACAAGGGCGCCGTTGGTGGAGAATGGGCTGGTATCGACGATCGTCGTCGAGATGGCGATCGCCGCGACCACGCCGATGGCGCTGACATGCCCTTGCAGGAGGAAGGGAACGGCGAGCGGGATGATCGCGCCGAGCAGCGCGGTCGAGGAGGCGAAGGCCGAGACGATAGCACCGGTAAAGCAAAGCAGCAGCGCCACCAGCAGCGGCATGCCGAGGCTGGATATGCCGTTCGCCACGTAATCGACCGTTCCGGCCTTCTCCATTACGCCGACATAGGTGATGATGCCGGCAATCAGCAGCACGGTCGACCAGCTGACCTTGTCGATCGCCGCCTTCTGGGTCTTCGGCGACAACAGCGCCAGGGCGACCGCCACGGTCATGGCGACGAGGCCGACGTTGAACTTGAAGACCAGGGCGCCGATGCCGAGCGCCGTCAGGCCGATCAAGGTGGTAATTCTCTCATTGTTGAGGAGCAGCGTCGTCGCGGTATCGGCCGCCGTCCCATAGGCATGTTCCCTGATCGGTTTTGCCGGCGTGCCGCCGTGACCTCTGATCGACGCCGACACGCCCTCGGGATGGAGTTCGGGCAAGGGGCCAAGCGATGCGGCGTCCTGCTTCATCACCTTTGCGCCGCCGAAAATGAAGAAGACCAGCACCGCGATCGCCAGGTTGAAGAAGAAGCTGGAGAGAAACAACGAGGTCGGCGCGAAAGGCAGGCCGGCCTTGGCGACAATCTGATTGGTGATGCCGCCATAGATGCTGATCGGCGAAAAGCCGCCCGCCTGCGCGCCATGGATCACCATCAGGCCCATCATGACCGGGTGAATGCGGTACTGCACGGCAAAGCTCAAGGCGACGGGTGCGAGAATGGCGACCGCAGCCGGCCCAAGAGCCCCGAAACCGGTAATGACGGCGGCAACCAGGAACATCACCCAGGGAATCAAGCCGATCCGCCCGCGCACCAGGCGAACGGCGCATTCGACGAGCCAGTCGATCGTGCCGTTGATCTGCGCTATGGCGAAGAGGTAGGTGACGGCGACGAGCGTCAGGAACAGATCGCTCGGAAAACCGGCAAATATATCGTTGGTTTTCATGCCGAGGATCATCGAGCCGAGCACGAAGGCGCCGGCAAAGGCGAGCGCACCCATGTTGATCGGCTGGATCGTCGCAATGATGAACATGGCGACCAGCAGGCCTATGGCCAGTAATTCAATACCCATGATTCCCCTCCCTCCGACGCCTCCAGCGCCGTAGCTGTTGTGTTCAAGATCGATGCGGGATGCCGGCGCACCCTCCTCCCAGAGGGCGCGGCCGCCTTAGAGCGGTTCAGCTTTTCATGGAAACGCAGAACCGCTCTAAGTCTTTGTTTTTACGCAATTCCCGGCGGAAAACCGCTTCACACTTTTCCTGGAATTGCTCTAGGTCCTTGTATAAAGATCGGCGTATTGCTGCCGCAGGATGTTCTTCTGAACCTTGCCCATCGTGTTGCGCGGCAGGTCCTCGGCGAAGATGATGCGCTTGGGTTGTTTGTAGCGGGCGAGACGGTCCTGAAGGGCGCTGACGATGGTCGTTTCATCGAGCACGGCGCCGGGCTTGCACACGACGACGGCAGTGACACCTTCTCCGAAATCGGGATGCGGCACGCCGATGACAGCGCTCTCGACCACACCCTCGATCTGGTCGATCTCACCCTCGACCTCCTTCGGGTAGATGTTGTATCCGCCCGAAATCACCAGGTCCTTGCCGCGGCCGACGATGTGGATATAGCCGTCCCGGTCGATCTTGCCGAGATCGCCGCTGATGAAGAAACCGTCGGCGGTGAATTCGGCCGCGGTCTTTTCCGGCATACGCCAATAGCCCTTGAAGACATTCGGCCCCTTGATCTCGATCATGCCGGTTTCATCAGGCGGCAGCTCGAGCCCGGTGGCGGGATCGGTGACGCGCACCGTCACGTCAGGCAGCGGGAAGCCGACCGTTCCGGCAATGCGTTTCCCCTCATAGGGGTTCGACGTGTTCATGTTGGTTTCGGTCATGCCGTAGCGCTCGAGAATGGCGTGACCGGTGCGGGCCTGGAACTCGGTATGGGTTTCGGCAAGCAGTGGCGCCGAACCGGAGATGAACAGGCGGATGTTGGCGACCGCCTGCTTGTCGAGGCGCGGGCTCTGCAGGAGGCGCACGTAAAAGGTCGGCACGCCCATCAGCATCGTTGCCTCCGGCATCAGCGAAACGACCTCGTCGGCGTCGAATTTCGACAGCAGGAACATCGAGGCGCCGGCGAGCAGCGTGACGTTCGTGGCGACGAACAGCCCATGGGTGTGGAAGATCGGCAAGGCGTGGATCAGCCGGTCGTCTGATGTGACGCGCCAATAGTCCCGCAAGGTCAGGGCGTTCGAGAGCAGGTTCCCATGGGTGAGCATCGCCCCCTTGGAACGGCCCGTCGTTCCCGAAGTGTAGAGGATCGCCGCCAGATCGTCAGCAGTGCGTGAGGCATCGACAAAGTCGGCCGGCTCATCGCGGGCGAGATCCAGCAACGAGCCGCGGCCATCGGCATCGAGCGTTTCGACGATCGCGCCGTGGGACTTGGCGATCGCCGCCACGCCTTCCCGGGCAGCCGGCGCCACGACCACCAGACGCGGCTCCGCATCGCCAATGAAGTAATCGAGCTCGGCCAGCGTATAGGCGGTGTTGAGCGGCAGGTAGACCGCGCCGGTTCGAAGGCAGGCGAGATAGAGGATCAATGCCTCGGCGCTTTTTTCGACTTGCACCGCCACCCGGTCGCCCGGGCGAATGCCGAGCGTATCCATCGCGCCGGCAAGCCGGCCGGAAAGAGCGAAGGCGTCATCATAGGTCCATGTGCGGGTGTCATCGATCCGGATGAACGGTGCGTCACCGGGCGCAGCCGCCCGCATGGCGTCGAAAAGATGGTTGCTCACTTTCGCCCTCCTCCAAGCGTGGTGTTCATTATCTGTGCGAATGGCCGGGAGCCTTGCTGGCCATTGCCGCTGCGGCGGCTTTCGTCGGTCTGGCTGAGCAGGCTTTTGACGGCAGGCGAGGCAATCACTTCGCCGCGCTGCGCTAAGGCCTCGTGGTTGGCCACGATGTCGTCGAGCTTGTAGAGATAGTTGACCATCAGGCCGTGGGCCTGCTGCATCGCCTTGGCCGAGCGGTCTCCGAGAAAATTCAGTCTTTCCAGTCGAGCGCCGTTGCCGAGATGGAAGCGGGCGACGGGATCGACGGGGCGGCCCTCCGGCGTCCGTTCGGTCAGGAAATAGCGCGCCGCAAGCGGCAGCAGCACGCGCTCCACTTCGGCCGCCGTCTTCTCGTTGTCCGGCCATTTCGGGTCGTCGAGCGCCGTCAGCGTTTCCGGGCGCGCCTTGGCGAGCCAACGGGCAAAACCCGGCACCGGCGACAGTGTTACGAAATTCTTCAGGCCGGGCAGATCTCTGCGCAGGTCTTCCACGACCTGCTTGATCAGGAAGTTGCCGAACGAGATGCCGCGCAGGCCGTCCTGGCAGTTGGAGATCGAATAGAAGACGGCCGTCGTCGCCTCGTCGGCATTGATCTGTTCCCTGCCCTCGACGAGCACATCGCCGATCGCGCTCGGCACCGATCGTGTCAGCGCCACCTCGACGAACACCAGCGGCTCGTCGGCCAGCCGGGGGTGGAAGAAGGCAAAGCATCGACGGTCGGCCGGCGCCAGACGGCGGCGCAGTTCCTCCCAGCCGGCGATCTCGTGCACGGCCTCGTATTTGATGATCTTTTCAAGGATGTAAGCCGGCGTCGTCCAGTCGATCGGACGCAGCGTCAGGAAACCGCGATTGAACCAGGAGCCGAACAGATGGGTGAAGTCGGCGTCAAGCGCGTGATAACCTTCGGATTGGTCTTTGGAAGCAAGCAGCTGCTGGCGCATCCGGACGAGCTTGGCCGTGCCGTTCGGGGCATGGTTCAATCGGCGCAGAAGCTCCTGTCGACGCGGCTCGGCTGCCTGGTGGAGGGCAATGATTGCGGCAGAGCTTTTGTCGGTGCGGTAGTTTTCAATCGCCTGGTCGAGCCTCACCGTGTCGGGCCCGAACTTTTCATGCAGCATATCGAGAAATGCTTGCGCGCCCTCACTGTCGAGCGCCTCCCAGCGATCGAGAATCTCGGCGGCTAGCGCCATGCCCGAGGCTTCGCCCCGGCTCGACAGCAGCATTTCACAGAGCGTCTGGAGATCGGCCTTGGCTGCGGCCTGCGTGGCGCGCGCGCCGGAAAACAGAAGCTGGCGTCCGCGATCGGTGATGCTCTGCAGCATGTCGGTGAAGAAGGAAGCCTCAGACATGCCATTCTCCTCTCTTCCGCTGGTTTCTTCTGCCGGCCGCGGGTGCACGGATCGTTTTGACGGCTGCTTCCCATCGTCGGGTTTCACCGGTAGTATGTAGAATGCCACTCTTCGTACACGAGGTCAACAATCGTGTATACAAGAATCGTGTTTATGTATGATGGAAGTGAGACGAATGTCCGAAAATGTCGGCCGATGGCTTCGGGATGAAATTGAAAACTCCATTCTTTCCAACGAGTTCTCCCCCGGTGAGCGGCTCGACGAAATGGTGCTTGCCACGCGTTTCGGGGTTTCCCGCACGCCGGTGCGGGAAGCGCTGATGCAGCTCGATGCGATCGGCCTCATCGAAATCCGACCGCGCAGAGGCGCCATCGTCATCGATCCGGGGCCACACCGCGTCTATGAAATGTTCGAGGTGATGGCCGAGCTGGAGGGCCTGGCCGGGTCGCTCGCCGCCCGACGGCTGGACAAGGCCTCCCGGGAAGCGATCACCGCCACCCACAGCCGCTGCGAACAATCGGCCGCCGCCGGCGACAGCGATGCCTATTATTACGACAATGAGGAATTTCATAAGGCCATCTACGCAGCCGGCCGCAGCGAATTCCTCGAGGAGCAATGCCTGCAATTGCACCGCCGCCTGCGGCCCTATCGCCGCCTCCAGCTGCGCGTGCGCAACCGCCTGTCGACCTCCTTCTCCGAACATTGCGCCATCGTCGAGGCGATCTTTGCCGGAGACGGCGACGAAGCCCGCCGCCTGCTGCGGACGCATGTCGGCATTCAGGGAGAGAGGTTCAGCGATCTGGTCGCAAGCATGGCGGCCAGGTGATTGGACTCCAGCTTGAAAACGGAAGCGTATCCCGCCGTCCGCACGGCACCCTAATCCAAAAACCGATAAAGCCAGTCGCGCGTTTCCTCCGGCAGCGAGGCCGGCGACTGGTCCTCGCGGGTGCGGGCCTGCCAGATAATCTCGACCTCGGCGGCACGCTCCTCCCCGGTGTCGATCGAAACGAGGAAGCCGATGGAATGCATGCCGATCTTGTCGACGGTGGTGGTGAAGGTGACCGGCTCGTCGTAGTGCAGTGGGCGGTGGAGCATGCAGGAAACCTTGCTGGGGCTATAGACCGGTTCGTCATCGACATCGGGCCGCGACGACCAGAAGCTTGCAAGTACGGATTCGGCATAGGAAATATAGGAGGCCAGAAACATTCGGCCGTTCATATCGACATCGCGAAACGGCACGCGTATGTCCGTCACATCAGGACGTTTCGACTGACTCATCAACGCAACTGCCTTACAAAATTCCCCGTTGACGACAGTACTGCATAATTCCTTAAACTGAAACCGGTTTAGGGATGAAATTATACAACAGTTCAAAGTGTTACAGCGCCTCCGAGGTAACCGCCGCAATGCCGCAATGATACAGCGGACGGTCGGACGGCGCGGCAACGGTGCTTGTTGAAATCGTCGGGCGATGCCCCATCTGCTGTGGCACATGACATAAGCGACCGATAGAGTGTCTCCATGAGCACCCGTCTATATGAACACCCGATCTTCCTGGAACACGTGACCCCCGCCGGCCATCCGGAGCGATCGGACAGGATCCGCGCCATCAATGTCGCGCTGGAACATCCGAATTTCGAGCGGCTGGAGCGCCGGCAGGCGCCGCAGGCGAGCCATGATGCGGTGCTGCTGGCCCATCCCGAAGAACATCTGATCGCCGTGATGCGGGAGATCCCCGAGGAAGAGGATGAGATCAACCAGATCGAAGCCGATACTTATGCCAGCCCAAAGAGCCTGCAGGCGGCGCTGACCGGCATCGGCGGGGCGATGGCCGCAGTCGACGACGTCTTTACCGGCCGGGCCGACAATGTCTTCGTCGCCGCCCGCCCGCCGGGGCACCATGCCGAGAAGATGACGGCGATGGGCTTCTGCTTCTTCAACAATGCGGCGATCGCCGCCCGGCATGCGCAGAAGATGCATGGCGCCGAGCGCGTCGCGATCGTCGACTGGGACGTGCATCATGGCAACGGCACGCAGGATATCTTCTGGGACGATGCCTCGGTGCTGTTCTGCTCGACACATCAGATGCCGCTCTATCCCGGCACCGGCGCCAAGGATGAGAAGGGCAAGCACAACACCATCGTCAATGCGCCGCTTTCGCCGAATGTCGGCAGCGATCATTTCCGCGAGGCGTTCAAATCGCGCGTGCTGCCGGCTCTTGACGATTTCCGGCCGGATCTGATCATCATCTCCGCCGGCTTCGACGCGCATCACCGCGATCCCCTGGCGCAGATCAACCTGACCGGCGAGGATTTCGACTGGGCGACCGGGCGCGTGCTCGAACTGGCCGACCGGCACGCCAAGAACCGGGTCGTCAGCCTGCTCGAAGGCGGTTATGATCTCGAGGGACTCGCCGAATCGGCGGGCATGCATATTCTGAGAATGATGAAGGGTTGAGAATGACTGACAGCGCCAAGCCCGAGGTATCGGGCCTTTCCTTCGAAAAGGCGGTTGCCGAACTCGAAAGCATCGTCGCCCGGCTGGAACGCGGCGATGTGGCGCTGGACGAATCCATCGAGATCTATGAGCGCGGCGAAGCGCTGAAGAAACATTGCGAGACCCTGCTTTCGGCAGCGGAAAACCGCATCGAGAAGATCCGGCTCGACCGCGCCGGCAAGCCGCAGGCCGTCGAGCCGCTCGACGGCGCCTGAGGCGTACCGGAACTCTCTTTAAGGCGCTTGGCGATCGGCTTCAGACCGATCTATGATCCCCTTGCAAACAATGAGGGGACGGAAAAATGTCGGACAGATTGAAGGGCAAGGTCGCCATTATCTCGGGCGGCGCGACCGGCATGGGCGGTGCCGCCTCGAAGCTTTTTGCAGCGGAAGGCGCGCGCGTTGCGATCATCGACCGCAATGGCGATGCCGCCGCCGAGACCGTCAAGGCGATCCGTGATGCCGGCGGCGAGGCCGAATGCTGGACGGCTGACGTTTCCGACGAAGCCGCCGTCAATGCCGCCGTCGCCGCTGTCGAGGCGCGTTATGGCGCCGTCACCGTGCTCTTCAACCATGCCGGCACGATCGTCATCAAACCTTTCCTGGAAACGACCGTCGAGGAATGGGACTGGCTGCACGCCGTCAATGTGCGCTCGATGTTCCTGATGACCAAGGCGGTGCTGCCGAAGATGATTGAAAGCGGCGGCGGATCGATCGTCTGCACCTCGTCGATCTCGGCGGTCGCCGCCACGCCGATGGAAGTGCTCTACGACACGACCAAAGGGGCGGTGCATATGTTTGCCCGCGCCATCGCCGTGGAATTCCGCGATCGCAACATCCGCTGCAACGCCGTCTGCCCCGGCTTCATCCGCACGCCGCACGGCCTGCGCGAGGTGGCCGACCTGCAGGCGCTCGGCGTCGATGTTTCCGACGCCGCCATTGCCGCCCAGCAGGGACGGATCGGCGAGCCGGAGGATGTGGCGCGCGCCGCCCTTTATCTCGCCAGCGACGAGTCGAGCTTCGTCAACGGCGCCCATCTCTTCGTCGATAACGGCTTCACGGCGATCTGAGCCATGCAGCGTCCGATTGGACGCGCGGCGCACTTTCACGTCTGGAGCGTCCTTAGCGCGTCGGATTGGACGCGCGGCGCGCTTTCAGGTGCTGGAGCGTCCTTAGCGCGTCCGATTGGACGTGCGGCGCTCCAGGCACTATCTGTGCCTGAAGCCTTTGCGATCGGAGATCCCTGATGTCCTTCTTTCCCGGTAAAGATCCCCTGCCCGGCGATGCCTTCGCCTGCGACGCAATCGAGAACCTGATCATCCCGCGCACCAGCGATATCGGCGGGTTTCAGGTGCGCCGCGCGCTGCCAACGAGACAGCGGCGGCTCGTCGGGCCGTTCATCTTCTTCGACCGCATGGGTCCGGCGATCCTGAAGCCGGATGAGGCGCTCGACGTCAAGCCGCATCCGCATATCGGCCTGTCGACGGTCACCTATCTCTTCGACGGCGAGATCCGCCATCGCGACAGCCTCGGCACCGAAAAGGTCATCCGCCCCGGCGATATCAACCTGATGACGGCGGGCCGCGGCATCGTGCATTCCGAGCGCACGCCCGACAATCTGCGCGGCCATCCGCTGCTGATGTCGGGCTTGCAGACCTGGCTGGCGCTGCCCGACAACAAGGAGGAGATCGATCCCTCCTTCGCCCATACGGAAAAGACCGAGATGCCGCTGATCGAGACAACAGGCGTGCGCGGGCGTGTGGTCATCGGCTCGTTCGAAGGCATGACGTCGCCGGTCGGCGTTTTCTCCGACACGCTCTATGTCGATCTCGACCTGCAGCCCGGCGCCAAATTTCCCTTCGGCGCGGCCCATGAAGAGCGCGCCGTCTACGTGCTCTCGGGCGAGGTCGTCATATCGGGCGACCGTTTTGCCGCCGACCAGCTGCTGGTCTTCCGGCCGGGCGATGCAATCACGCTGGAAGCCGGCCGCGATGGCTGTCATCTGATGCTCTTCGGCGGTGCCAGCCTGAATTCGAAACGGTATATCTGGTGGAATTTCGTGTCGTCCTCGAAGGAGCGGATCGAAAAGGCCAAGGAGGAATGGCGCTCCGGCCGCTTCGACATCGTGCCCGGCGACGAAGAGGAATTCGTGCCTTTGCCGGAGGGCTGACGGCAGCAGCGGAGCGCGGCTGTCGACCTCTCCGGACCTTCAACCCTTGGCGAAATATCGCGTCAGCGCGCCCTTCGTGCGGTTGACGTAGCCGTCCTGCCAACTGTCGTCGACATTGAGAAAGCCCGACCAGCCCTTCTTGCCCTGGCGCTTCAACTCGGCCTCGACGGCGCGGAACCGATAGTGGTCATAGACATCGAGAATATGCACCGCATAGGCCTCGGCAAGCGCGCGGTCGCCTTTGACGATCAGCATGTTTTCGTCATTGCCGTAAGAGGCCTTGAAGCCGAGATTGTGGCTGCCGAGCACGACGACGCAATCCTCCGACAGGGGATCGATCACCAGCACCTTGTCGTGGATGATGGCGCCCACCTTCTTGGCCGTCAGTTCCTCCGCGCCGAAATCCGCCAACAGCTGGCGGTCGTCGATGCGCGAGGCCCGGACGATCGAGACATTGGCCTCCTCGAATGTGTGGGGCGAGACGGCGTCGACATCGTCGTCCTCATCGTCGGGATCGTTCTTCTTGCCGGCGACGTAGTTGGGCATGGCCTGGGCGCTGGAAACCGCGCCGGTGACGATCAGCTTCTGGTCCTTGAGGCCGATATCGATCGCCTCGCCGACAATGCAATCCCTGCCCGACTGACCGGGATAGAAGGCCAGAAACAGCACCGCATGTTCGGCACGGCGCATCAGCCGGTAGACTTCGCGAAGATCGGGCGGCGTTGCCTTGCCCTTTCTGCGGCTCTGCATGTTCGGTGAGAACCACGCCTCGACCGAAGCCCCCAAGGCCTCATCGCCGATCGGGACAAGAGAGGGCGTCTCGTTGAAGCGTCGGAACTTCTTGCTCTGCTGGTTGTCGGGCATGCCGTCATTAAATTCGATGGGCGCTTCCAGCGTCGCATTGTCTTCCAGCATCCGCTCCCAATAGGTGACATAGGCGGCGGCAACCGCATCGTTGCGAACGATCAACGCGTTGTTGGACTGGCCGGCAAGCCCGGTCGCCGTCCAGTTGGTGCTGCCGGTGAAGACGCTGCGCGCAGCGCCATCGGAGGGGATATGCACGACGAATTTGTTGTGGCCGATCTGGCTCGAATTGTTGAACATCCGGTGGTGAATTTCGACGCCGGCATCGACCAGCGCCTGGCGTGCATGCGCATTGCGCACATCCCAGGCGTCGCCGACCTTTCCGGTGTTGGCGAGGATGATGCGCAACTTATCCTTGTTGGCAAGCAGCAGCTCCAGCAGTTCCTCGTCCTCCAGCTCATAGAGAGCGACAAGGAAGCGGCCGGGCGCATTGATGAAGCCCTTGAGCATCGGAATGACATCGCCGGCAAGATATTTACGGATGCCGTTCGACGGGTTGGAAATCATCTCGATCAGCTCGTTCGGCTGCTTCACGCCGTCCTCCAGCAGGACGTTTCTCAGCCACTGCGCGGCGAGAATGCCGTTGGTGAAGGTGGACTCGAAGGCGCCACGCTTGCGCGTCACATGGACGGGATTGCTGGCGACAGCCGGCCCGAGATAACCGAGCGGCCGCGGCGGCCCCTCATAGGCCTTGACCGCGATCTTCTCATAGGTGCCGTCGGCCTTCTTGACCGGCCTGCCGTTTCCGTCCCGCTTGTTGATTTCGACGAGCTGCGGCGTCGGATCGGGTGCTGCCTGCATGCCCGGCTTCAGGTCGCCGAGCGGACGGATTTCGTAACGCAGGTGGACCTCGTCCGGCCGCCGTCTCATTTCGTTGCGCCGCTTGCGCAGCGTGAGATCGCGCCAGGACAGCTTCTGCACCGGCCAGAGCGACGTCGTTTGCGGCAGCCAGTGTCGATTGCGCTGACCCTTGAAGGCGACCCACGCGGCACAGGTTACGCGGTCATCCGCACCATCGGGTCTTTTCGCGACGTTCCCCTGCTCGTCGAGATAGACGCGGACGACTTCAAATCCGAGACATCCATCGATCTTGGCGTCTATGTCCCAGGCCACATAGGCGACCTCGTTATTCACATAGGCGTGCGCTGCAACAATCGTTCCCATGCCCCGTCCCCCCAGCCAGTGCGGCGACTTTGCTACCATTCCGTGTCATATTCAAGCGCCTCTCCTTCGGTTGCCACCGCGACAGCAGGGAGAAGAGGCACACGCCCCGGCGAAGATCGGGCCTCCCCACCTCATGGCGATTTCGCCGACCCGGCTTCGATTAACCACAGAAATAGAGCGTGATATCGTGCAAAACCGCTCACACTTTTCAGCGTCATGCTCTAGGGTGAAAACCTTCGGTTCCTGAAATGCACTTGTTTTGCCGCAATCTAATCGAATAAAGCGGAACAAGGAAAAGCAAGAAAGAGCGCCCGCCCGTGACACAACTGCCGAAGACCCCCCTGCTCGACCAGGTCATCTATCCCGCCGACCTGCGCAAGCTCGAGGATCGCGACCTGCCGCAGCTCGCCCGCGAAGTCCGGGACGAGATGATCGATGCGGTGTCGCGTACCGGCGGTCATCTCGGCGCCGGTCTTGGCGTCGTCGAACTGACGATCGCCATCCACAGCGTCTTCGACACGCCTGATGATCGGCTGATCTTCGATGTCGGCCATCAATGTTATCCGCACAAGATCCTCACCGGCCGGCGCGACCGCATCCGCACGCTGCGCCAGGAAGACGGGCTGTCCGGCTTCACCCGCCGGGCCGAGAGCGAATATGATCCCTTCGGGGCGGCGCATTCCTCGACCTCGATCTCGGCCGGCCTCGGCATGGCGATTGCCGCCGATCTCGACAAGACCGATCGCCGGGTCATCGCCGTCATCGGCGACGGGGCGATGTCGGCCGGCATGGCCTATGAGGCGCTGAACAATGCCGGCGCGCTCGATGCCCGGCTGATCGTCATCCTCAACGACAACGACATGTCGATCGCGCCGCCGACCGGCGCGATGAGCGCCTATCTCGCCCGCCTCGCCTCGGGCCGCACCTATATGGGCTTCCGCGATCTCGGCAAGAAGCTGACGGCCTATCTCGGCAAGAACATCGACCGGGCGATCACCCGCGCCGTCGAGCATGCGCGCGGCTATGTCACCGGCGGCACGATGTTCGAAGAGATGGGCTTCTACCATATCGGACCGATCGACGGGCATTCCTTCGACCACCTGCTGCCCGTGTTGCGCAATGTGCGCGACAATGGCCGCGGACCGGTGCTGATCCACGTCGTCACCCAGAAGGGCAAGGGCTATCCGCCGGCGGAAGCAGCTGCCGACAAATATCACGGCGTCAACAAGTTCGACGTCATCACCGGCGCCCAGGCCAGGGTCAAGCCGAATGCGCCGAGCTATACCAGCGTCTTTGCCGAAGCGCTGGTGCAGGAGGCTGCGCTCGACGACAAGATCGTCGGCATCACCGCCGCCATGCCGAATGGTACCGGCCTCGACAAGCTCGCCGAGCTCTTTCCGTCTCGCTGCTTCGATGTCGGCATCGCCGAACAGCATGCCGTTACCTTCGCCGCCGGCCTTGCGGCGGAAGGCTACAAGCCCTTCGCCGCCCTCTATTCCACCTTCCTGCAGCGCGCCTACGACCAGGTCGTGCACGACGTGGCGATCCAGGGACTGCCGGTGCGCTTCCCGATCGACCGCGCCGGCTTCGTCGGCGCCGACGGGCCGACGCATGCCGGCTCCTTCGACACCGCCTTCCTCACCACCCTGCCCGGCTTCGTGGTGATGGCGGCCGCCGATGAGGCCGAACTCAAGCACATGGTGCGCACGGCTGTCGCCTATGATGGCGGGCCGATCTCGTTCCGCTATCCGCGCGGCGAAGGCGTCGGCGTCGACATGCCGGCGCGCGGCGAAATCCTGCAGATCGGCAAGGGCCGCATCGTCAAGGAAGGCACCAAGGTAGCGCTGCTCTCCTTCGGCACAAGGCTGGCCGATTGTCTACTCGCCGCCGAGGATCTCGATGCCGCGGGGCTGTCGACGACGGTCGCCGATGCGCGCTTCGCCAAGCCGCTCGATCACGAGCTGATCCGCCAGCTTGCCCGCCACCACGAGATCGTCATCACCGTCGAAGAAGGCTCGATCGGCGGCTTCGGCAGCCATGTGATGCACTTCCTCGCCAACGAAGGCCTGCTCGACAACGGCCTGAAACTGCGCTCGCTCGTCATGCCCGACATCTGGATGGAGCAGGCCAAGCCCGAAGCGATGAACGCCCATGCCGGCCTCGACCGCGCCGGCATCGTCTCGACGGTGTTCAAGGCGCTGGGGCGCGGTGTTGCTGTCGGGGTTGCTGGGTAGCCGAGGCTACGTGAGGGCGTGCCGTGTGCCCCCCTCATCCGCCCTACGGGCACCTTCTCCCCGAGGGGAGAAGAGGGAATCGAAACGTCGCCGCAAAACTCTTCTCCCCTCGGGGAGAAGGTGCCGCCAAGCAGGTCATCTCAATAGAAAAAGGCGGCGCATCACTGCAGCGCCCCTTTGTTCAACGTGCCTTTCCGAAGAAAGCGCTTCTCAGAACTCCGTCCACTCTTCCTGAACGGTAGCCGCGGCACTCGCCTGCCTGCCGCCGAAGGCCTTGGCGACGGTGCGGGTGAGAGCGTGGGCCGGAGAGGCGACCGGGCGGGCGTTTGCGCCGGCAACGGCTGCCCGCGGCGCCGGGGCTGCCTCGCCGAGCTTGAACTGGCGCAGCAGCTCGTCGAGGGCGTTTGCCTCCTGGGCGAGCGCATGGCTTGCCGCGGTCTGCTCCTCGACCATGGCGGCATTCTGCTGCGTGCCCTGGTCCATGTTGTTGACGGCGGTGTTGATCTCCTGCAGGCCGATCGACTGTTCGCGGGTGGCGGTGACGATGGCGTTGACGTGGTGGTTGATCTCCTGCACCTCGGAAACGATCGCTTCCAGCGCCTTGCCGGTCTCGCCGACGAGCGAGACGCCGGCGACGACCTGTTCGCCCGAGGTGGTGATCAAAGCCTTGATCTCCTTGGCGGCCTTGGCCGAACGCTGGGCGAGTTCGCGCACTTCCTGGGCGACGACGGCAAAGCCCTTGCCGGCATCGCCGGCGCGCGCTGCCTCGACGCCTGCGTTCAGAGCCAAGAGGTTGGTCTGGAAGGCGATGTCGTCAATGACGCCGATGATGTTGGAGATTTCGCCCGAGGACTTCTCGATCTGCTGCATGGCGGAGACCGCCTTGCGGACGACTTCACCGGATTTTTCGGCGCCGAGGCGGGTGCGCTCGACGAGATTGCCGACATCCTCGGCGCGCTTGGCGCTGTCGCGCACGGTCGTCGTCACTTCCTCAAGCGCTGCGGCGGTCTCTTCGACGGCGGCAGCCTGCTGCTCGGTGCGATGGGCGAGATCGTCGGCAGCCGAGCGGATTTCGCCGGCGCCGGCATTGATCGCCGAGGCGTTGCGGCCGACCGACTGCAGAGCGGCCTGCAGCTTTTCGACGGCCTGGTTGAAGTCATTGCGCAGGCTGTCATATTGCGCGGCGAACGGCGTCTGGATACGACCGGCCATATCGCCATTGGCAAGCTCGGCAAGGCCGCCCGCCAAAGCGTCGATGGCATGGCGAAGCTCGCCTTCCTCGCGCGCCTTCTGCTCGTCGTTTGCCCGGCGCTGGCGCTCGGCGTCATCGCGCATCCGGTCGGTCTCGCCGGCAAGGCGCAGCTTCTCGATGGCAGCCTGCTTGAACACCAGCACCGACTGGGCCATGCGGCCGATTTCGTCGCCGCGCTCAACCGCCGGAACCTCGATGTCGTTCTGGCCGCCGGCGAGGCGATCCATGGCCGCGGTCATGCCGACGACCGGGCGGACGATGGTGCGCGACATCAGCCAGGCGAGCACGGCAGCGGCCAGCGAGGCGAGGATGCCGCCGGCAAGCAGCGTCGTCTTCAGATCGCGGTTGGCATCAGCGCGGACCGCGGCGAGCGCATTCGACTTTTCACGGGCGCTGGCCTTGATCTTGGCGGAGGCCTGGCGGAAGCCGTCGAGCTGGCCCTTGGTGGCGTTGACGCCGATCTTGACGACCTCTTCGATCGGCATGTCGGTTTCCTTGCGCGCCTTGGTCTGCGGCTCGGCGAGTTCATGGAAATAGAGGTCGGCGGCCTTCTGCATGCCGTCGATCATCTCGACCAGCTGCGGCTCATCAGCCGCCGTCTGCTTGGCAGCGGCAATCGCCTTCAGCATGCGCTCGCGATTGGCGAAGACATCGCCATAGGTGCTGTCACTGCGGAAAAGGATGAAGCCGCGCAGATTGACGGCCTGTTCGAGCATCGCCTGCAGCGCATCGTCGATCTGGTTGACGAGCAGCTCGGACTTTTCCTGCTCGGCGGAAGCGGCCGCCGACGCCATCGCCTTGGAATAAACGAAAGCGGAAACGGCGACGAAGATGAGAATGAGGGCTGCGAACGTGGCCGCAAGCTTACCGTTCAAGGATATGTTTTTGGCGGACATCGGTGATTTCTCCTGACGACAGTCGACGCGGCGAAAGGCGGGTGGCGCGAAAAGCGCAACCGCAGGGACTTCTGAACCTGAGAACATGATTGGCGATAGGACGCCGGCGCCGTCATGGCACGAAACAGTTCGGACGAACCGCTGCAATCAAGCCAAACCTATGCGGACGGGCTTTAAATTTGTTTAAATTTGTGCGCTGCGGCGGTCGGGGCCGATGATTATTGTGCCGCCTCCGGCGGATTGAGGATCAGGATGTCGAAATCCTTCGCGGGATCGAAATCCTCAGCCGTCATCCGGAAGGTCGTCGGACCGATCTTCTGCACGTTGCTGCCGCAGAAGCTGATGAGGCTGGCGGGCTTGCCCTTGTCGATCGTCAGCTGGAAGCGCCGGATCGGCCCCGCCCAGTTGGCGCCGGTCGACAGCACATAGGAGATCCAGCTTTCGGTATAGTTCGCCCCTCCGGCCTCGGCTTCCCTGGCCCGCTGCTGGGCAACCCTGACGAAATCTCCGTCCAGACAGTATTTGCGGGAATATTCCTCGAAGCGTTCACCCTTCGGCTCGCCATTTTCGAGAAAGCTGATGGCGACGGTGCCGCCGACGGCCGGCTTGTAACGATGCTCGACGCTGACCTTCTTCTTCGCCGGAAAGGTGGTGCGCCACCAATAGGTCGAGCGCAGCGTCCAGAGCGGCATGAGATCGCCCCCGGCATCGCCCGCACCCACGGAATAGATCAGGCCGCGGGCGATCCAGTCCTTGCGGACGGCTTCGGGAAGCTTGGCGAGCGCCTCGGCGGTCTTCTGGCTGTAGGGCAGGACAGGAATGCCGTGTTTGGCGAACTCGTCGGTGACGTCGATGCCGAGCGAGACGACGCGCTGCTGCAGTTTGGCACTGATCGGCCTGCCATCCTGCACGGTGGAGAAATGCAGGAAATTATCGCTGTCATAATCCGAGATGGCGGAGATGTTGTCGATCTGGCCCGTGATGTCAGGCATCGGGAAGGCGACCAGGCTTTCGACATCCTTGTCGGAGCTGTTCTCGAAGACATAGTCGACCCGCACTTCCGAAGCGGAGATGAAAAGATCCTCTTGCGCCATGCTGACATCGTCGGATTGGGCGAAGATCAGCCCGCCGGTCTTGACCTCGGCCATCGTATCGTTCGCAAATGCGGGCGATGCTATCCCCGCCGCGACAAGCCCCGCAGCGATAGGCCCCACCGCGACAGGCCCCACGACAGGCAGAGTGAAGAGCTTCAGCATAAAACACCCCCGTGTCTGCGGCCCGCCCCGCGATCGCCGCGGCAGGATTATCGCCGAAAGCTTTTGAGGGTCAATGACGCACTTGGGAACAAAATGCTTGCAACCGGCGGCTTTGCCGGTCATTCACAGCCGATGTCCGATCAAAACAGTCAACGTCTCGACCAGCTTCTCGTCTCCCGCGGCCTTTTCGCCAGCCGCTCGCGCGCCCGCGACGCCGTCCAGCGCGGCACCGTCAGGATCGGCGGCCAGGTGGTAACCAAAGCCGGCGCGCTGTTCGGCGAGCATGCCGTCATCGAGATCGACGATCCGGCGCAGGACTATGTCTCGCGCGCCGCGCTGAAGCTTGCCGCCGCGCTCGATCATTTCCGGCTCGATCCCGCCGGTCATCACTGTCTCGATATCGGCGCTTCCACCGGCGGCTTCACCGAGGTGCTGCTGCAACGGGGCGCCGTCCATGTCACCGCGATCGATGTCGGCCATGGGCAGATGCATCCGCGCATATCAGGCGACCCGCGCGTGACCAGCAAGGAAGGCCTCAACGCCCGCAACCTGACGGCTGGGGATATCGGCCATCCCGCCACCTTCATCGTTTCCGACGTCTCCTTCATCTCGCTGAAGCTGGCGCTGGCGCCGGCGCTGGAGATCGCCGAGCCGGGTGCCATCGCCGTGCTGCTGGTCAAGCCGCAGTTCGAGGCCGGGCGCGAGGCGATCGGCAAGGGCGGACTGCTGAAGGATCCCGCCTCGGCGCCCGCCGTCGCGGCGGAACTGCAGCGCTGGTTCATCGAGGACATGGGCTGGAACAGCCTCGGCCTCATCCCCTCCCCGATTTCCGGCGGCGACGGCAATCAGGAATTCCTTCTGGCAGGATTGAAACCGTGAGCACCGAAACCGTCACGATCGAAAAGCTCGGCGCCCAGGGCGACGGCATCGCCAGCAATGCCGGCGGACCTGTCTATGTGCCCTTCTCCCTGCCCGGAGAAACGGTGGCGATCGCCCGCGTCAAGAGCCAGGGCACGATCATGTCGATCACCACGCCCTCGCCCGACCGGCAGGAGCCGCCCTGCCGGCATTTCGGCCCGGACGGCCTCAACGGCACCTGCGGCGGCTGCACGCTGCAGCACCTGGCAGATGCCCCCTACCGCGCCTTCAAGCGCCAGCTGGTCATCGACGCGCTGAAATCGAAAGGGCTGACACCCGAGGTCGGCGAGATCGTTCCGGCCCGCCCTGGCGAACGGCGGCGCGTGGTGTTTGCGGCACGCAAGACCGAGAAGGACATGCTGATCGGCTTCAACCAGGCCGAAAGCCATCATATCGTCGCGATCGAGGAGTGTCCGATCTCGTCGGCAGGGATCATCGCCCGGCTGCCGGCGATCAGGGCGATTGCCGCATCGCTGGCGACCAATGCCGAGCCCTTCCGGATCTCCGTGCTCGAAACGCTTTCCGGCCTCGATATCTCGGTCGACGAGGTGAAGAAACTTTCCGACCCGCAGCGGCGCAAGGCGGTCGAGACGGTGCTCAGCCTGCGCGGCATCGCCCGCGTTTCGCTGAATGGCGAAATCCTCATCGAGCCGTCGAAGCCGCTGTTCGATTTCGGCGGCATCCAGGTTTCGCCGCCGCCGGGCGGCTTCACCCAGGCGACGAAGCCGGCGGAACAGGCGATGGCGGAGCTGGTGCTCGCTCATGTCGGCAAGGCGAAACGGATCGCCGATCTGTTTGCCGGCGCCGGCACGTTTTCGCTGCAGCTGGCGCGGATCGGCCGCGTGCATGCCGTCGAAGCCGAGGCAAAGGCGCTCGCAGCCCTCGATCACGCCGCCCGCAATACGCAGGGGCTGAAGCCGGTCAGCGTCGAAAAGCGCGATCTCTTCCGCCGTCCCCTGATGACGCAGGAGTTCAAGCCCTTTGACGCCGTCGTCTTCGATCCGCCGCGCGCCGGCGCCGAGTTCCAGTGCAAGGAGCTTGCCCGCTCAGGCGTGAAGAAGATCGCGGCCGTCAGCTGCAATCCGCTGACGCTGGCGCGCGACCTCGCGATCCTCGTCGAGGGCGGCTACCGGATCACTGGCGTAACGCCGATCGACCAGTTCCTCTGGACCTCGCATGTCGAGGTGGTGGCGACACTGGAGAAATAGGCGTGCCTGTCGGAAAGACCAAAAGGCGCAACCCCTACTATAACGGCCCGGTGTCCGATCATTTCGACGGCGCGCATTTCTTCAATCCCGACGGCATCGAGCCCCTTGGTTTCCGCGATCTGCTGCGCTGGCAAGTCGGCGGTGGCCGTCAGCGTTGGCCGCAATCGGTCCCAAGTCCGTACCCGGCGGCCAAGCCGGATCCATGCGTGGACGGCGAGGATCTAAGGGTGACCATGGTTGGTCATGCAACACTGCTCGTGCAGGTCGCCGGGCTCAATATCCTCACCGACCCGGTGTGGTCGGAACGCGCAAGTCCCTTCGCTTTTGCTGGGCCCAAGCGCGTCGTCCCACCAGGCATCGCGTTCGATGATTTGCCGCCAATCGATCTCGTGCTGATATCGCACAATCACTATGATCATCTCGATATCGCAACGCTCAGGCGGTTGGGTGCGAAGCATCGGCCGCGTGTCGTGACGCCACTCGGCAATGACACGATCATTCGCCGTGCCGTGCCCGATATACAGACGACATCGATGGACTGGGGCGAGCGCATTTCCCATGCCGGAATAAACATTGATGCAGAGCCGGCACACCATTGGTCCGCGCGCGGAACCGCCGATCGCCGGATGGCACTCTGGGCGTCGTTCGTTTTGTCGACTCCAGCCGGAAAAATTTATCACGTCGGAGATACGGGCTTTCACCACGGCATCAATTACAAAGCGGCGCAGCGGAAACATGGCGGCTTTCGCTTGGCCATTTTACCCTTCGGCGCATATGAGCCGCGCTGGTTCATGAAAGGGCAGCACCAGAATCCGCAGGAGGCGGTGATCGGGATGAAGTTGGCAAATGCGGCCTATGTGGCCGGGCATCACTTCGCCACGTTCCAACTGACAAATGAATCGGTCGACGCGCCGGCAAGAGCGTTGCAAGACGCAATGAGCGAGCATGATATTCCCCCGGAACGGTTCCGGCCGCTCAGGGCCGGCGAGGTATTCAACGTGCCGGCTGCCTGAGAAACGATGTCAGGCGACGCTTAGCGGCGCATGAAGGCTTCGAAGGCCGCCCGGGCCTCGGCGCTTTTCAGCCGCGCGGAGAAATAGCGGGCCTCCTCGTCTATCCGGGCGATGATCTCGCCACGATCGCCGCGAATAAGATCGCGGGCGATGCGCAGCGCCTCCGGCGGCTTGGCCGCGAGTTTGGCAGCCAGGCCAAGCGTCAGTGAATCGACCTCGCCTGGCTCGACAACCTTCCAGACCAGACCGGCTTGCCTTGCCTCCTCGGCCGAAAATGCTTCGCCGGCGGCCAGCATGGCGAAGGCGCGCTGATGACCCATCAGCCGCGGCGCGACGAGGCTGGAACCGGCCTCCGGCACCAGCGCCAGATCGACGAAGGGCGTGCGGAACTGGCTGCGGCTGGAGGCGACGGTCAGGTCGCAATGGAGATGGATCGTCGTGCCGATGCCGACCGCCAGACCATCGACGCCGGAAACGACGGGTTTTTCGGCATTCACCAGTGCATAGAGGAAATCGAGGATCTCCTGCTCCAGGCCGCGGCCGCCCATTGCGGCAGCGAGAAAATCGTTCAGGTCGTTGCCGGCCGAGAAGCAGCCCTCGGTGCCGAGCAGGGCGGTGGCGCGGATGCCGGGATCGGCATTGGCCGCATTCAAAGCATCGGCCATGATGCGGTACATGGGGCGGGTGATGGCGTTCTTCTTTTCCGGCCGGTTGAAGCGGATGGACTGAACGCCGGGATAGGCGGAAGGCTGCTCGACGATGATGTGGTCGGTCATGGGGTCTCCTCAGGCAAGCAGGATGCGGGCAGCGGCAAGGCTTGCCGCGCCATTGACGACCCGGTCGCGAAGGGCTGCGGTCTCGGCGAGCAGGTTTTCGGCGGCGAAGCGGCAGAGCGCGATGCGGCCCTCACCTGCACCATCGGCGGCCTCGGCGAGAGCGCCCTTGGCAAGATAACAGCCGGTCAGCACGAGGCCGAAGAGGCGCTGATAGGGCGTCGCGCCCGAGAGCGCCTCGGCGGCCCTCTCCTCGGCAAGCGCCTTCATCAGCCAGGCGGTCGTCTGTTCGAGATCGACGATCGCGGCATCGAGCCTTACGGCAGTCTCGCCGAAACCATCGAGATTGGAGCCGCGGACGGTATCGGCGATCTGCTGAAGTTCGGCGACGAAGCCCTTCACCTGCTCGCCGCCGGAGAGCGGCAGCTTGCGGGTGACGAGGTCGATCGCCTGGATGCCGTTGGTGCCCTCATAGATCGGGGCGATGCGGGCATCGCGGAGATACCGCGCCGCGCCTGTCTCCTCGATGAAGCCCATGCCGCCATGGACCTGAATGCCGAGCGAGGCGACGTCGACGCCGGCATCGGTCGAAAAGGATTTGGCGATCGGCGTCAGCAAAGCGGCGCGCTCCTGCCAGTGGCGACGATCGTCACCGGCGCGATGGGACATGTCGATCGCGTGAGCGCAGGCATAGGAGATGGCGCGTGCCCCTTGGGTCAGCGCCTTCATGGTCAGAAGCATGCGGGCGACATCGGGATGGTCGACGATCGGGCTCATGCCGGCGCTGGTTGAACCCGGCGCCCTGCCCTGGGTGCGTTCCCTGGCATAGGCGACGGCCTTCTGGGTGGCGGCCTCCGAGATCGCCACGCCCTGCATGCCGACGGCAAGGCGGGCGTTGTTCATCATCGTGAACATGCAGGCCAGTCCCTTGTTCTCCTCGCCGACCAGCCATCCGACAGCGCCTTTTTCACTGCCGAATTTTCCGTCGCCATAGATCATCGTGCAGGTCGGCGAACCATGGATACCGAGCTTGTGCTCCAGCGAATGGCAGAAGAGATCGTTGCGGGGCCCAAGCGATCCGTCATCGTTGACCAGGAATTTCGGCACCAGGAAGAGCGAGATGCCGCGCGTGCCGGCCGGCGCGTCCGGCAACCGGGCCAGCACCAGATGGATGATGTTGTCGGCTGCGTCATGTTCGCCCCAGGTGATGAAGATCTTCTGACCGAACAGACGGTAGCTGCCGTCATCGCGGCGCTCGGCGCGGGCCTTCAGCACGCCGAGATCGGAGCCGGCATGCGGCTCGGTCAGGTTCATGGTGCCGGTCCATTCACCTGACACCATCTTCTCCAGATATTTGTCTTTCAGCGCAGCGCTGCCATGGGTGCTGACCGCCTCGATGGCGCCCATCGTCAGCGTCGGGGCGAGCGCAAAGGCCATGGAGCCGGAGTTCCACATTTCCAGCGCCGCGACATTCAGCATATGCGGCAACGCCTGGCCGCCAAACGCCTCGGGGGCGGTCAGTCCGTTCCAGCCGCCGGCGATCCAATTGCGATAGAGATCGCGCCAGCCATCCGGCAGCCGGACTTCGCCGCCCTCCAGACGGGCGCCCTGGCGGTCTCCGATGTCGGCGAGAGGCGCCACTTCCTCTGTGGCAAAACGTCCCGCCTCGGCCAGGATGGCGTCGACGAGATCCTCGCCGAGATCACCGAGCAGTCCTTGCGACATCGCCTCGCCCATGCCCGCTACGTGCTTCAACGTGAACGCGATTTCCTCGACGGGCGCCTTGTACATGCTCTTTTCCTCCGCAGACGGCCTCGCACCCCAGCAAAGCCCCTCCGAGGCAAGGGCTAATTGATTTTTACGTAAACGTCAATTTCGATTTCTTTGGCTGCCATGTGATAGTTTGCCTGAAGATGGCGCTTGGCTCTTGCACCCTTGCGCAAATGAACTTCATGAAGACACTTTAAAGAACGATATCGCCTTCGCAAAGGATCGGCGACCAATGGATACATTGCCCGTCACCATACCCGGTTTCGTCTGGGCCTATCGTTTCTCGCCCGACGAAAAGACCGCGGTGCGACTGAACAATAGTGCGACGGTGGCGGAACTGACCGCCGACAACTGTTTCTACTGGCTGCACCTCAACCTCGTCGACGCCCGGGTGCCGGCCTTGCTCGAAACCCTGGACGGGCTGACGGAGGATGCGAAATCGGCGCTGACGACGCGGGATACGCATGCGGCCATCACCGTCGACGAGCAGATGCTCTATGGCACGCTCGTCGATTGCCAGCGCGATTTCGCCCAGGACACCAACAATCTCGGCTGGCTGCATTTCGCCATGTCCGATCGCTTCATCATCACCACGCGGCTGCAGCCGCTGCGCAGCGTCGAACGGGCGCGGGCACTGATCGAGAAGAACCCGGGCAAATTTTCGCGGCCGGTCGATCTGTTCGAACTGCTGGTGATCGAATTCCAGCGCACGCTGATTACGATCGTCATCGAACTCACCGAAGAGCTGAACCAGATCGAGGATATCGTCTACGACAACGCGCCGCGCGACGAACGCCGGCGCCTGGCGCCTGTGCGGCGAACCGTGGTCAGGCTGCATCGGCATCTGCGCACGGTGCTGGCGCTGATGCGCCGGGCGGCGGCGGCCGACGACGACGAGATGCCCTTCGGCTTCGACGATGTGGCGCGGCGCCTGACCAGCCGGCTGGAAACGGTCGACCACGATATCTATGCGCTGCAGGACCGGGCGCGCCTGCTGCACGAAGAAATCGATTCGAAACAATCCTCCGAAACCAACCGCCACCTCTATCTGCTGTCGATCATGACGGCCTTCCTGCTACCGCCGACCCTGGTGACCGGTTTCTTCGGCATGAACACCGCCAACCTGCCCTTCGCCGTCGGCGACTACGGCACCGAATACGCCGTCGCCCTCATTGTCGCGTCCATTGCGTTTGCCTGGTGGCTGCTGCGGCGGGTGGATATTCTTTGAGGCGGAAGCGTTTGGCGTAACTGGCGGGGGAAGCTTGGGTTCGCTATCCATCACACGTCGCGGAACTTGCCACAGAGCTCGCCCCACCCTCCGTCATCCTCGGGCCTGACCCGAGGATGACGGAGGGTGGGGGAACGCTCCAGCCAAACTCGCCGCCGATGCAGCGAATGGCGCGGTGTTACGACTACCACATCACACCGCATTGACACGGAGCGATCGGAAGCGCGGCGCGCTTCCTGCCTCAATACGGCGAATAGCACTGCTGGCGCGGGCCGTTATAGGGCTGGAACGTATTGTCGTAGGCGCGATAGGACCTATAGCGGTTGGCGCACCAGGCGACATGGCTTGAACCCATGCGGGGCGCGGGCTCGGCGTAACGCGGCTGGGCGACGATGGCGCCGCCGATGACTGCGCCGGCGCCGAAGGCGGCGAGCGGATACCAGTAGCCGTTATAGTGGCGATAGCCCGGGCGATAATAGGAATATCCGCGATAGCCGCCGTAGTAGCCGGGCCGGTAATAGGCGCCGGGGCGATAGCCGGGCCGGTAATAATCGCGGCGATAATAACGGCGGTACTGGACGTCCTCGACCGCCGAGGATTTTTCCACCTGCGGAGCGGTCGGCATCTGGATGGCCTGCGACGGCGCAAAGCCCGTCAGAACGACGGCGGCGGCCAGAACTGCGGTTGCAATCTTGTTTCTCAGCCCGATCATTGTTTTCTCCCATTCAACAGCGAGCACCGCCTGCCTAGCAACGCTTTTGCCCCTGAATGGTTCCAAAAGCCGCCGGGACCGGCAGCTTCCTTTTAGAGAATCCGAACTGAACCGGAGATTAACCGCCCGGCTCAGCCAGTGTGCGTTCAGGCAACGGCCGAGATTTTCGCCTGGTCGCCCTGCAGACGGTTCACCATGAAGTTCGAATACCATTCGAGGAACTGCATGACGCCGCCTTCATGCAGGGACGAATAGGGGCCGGGCTCATAGGCGGGCGAGTGAATGCCGAAGGCGTTTTCCTCGACGATCCGGCGATCCTGGTCGTTGGTCTCGGTCCAGACGTGGGTCAGTTCCTCGAGATTGTAATCCACGCCTTCGACGGCGTCCTTGTGGACGAGCCACTTGGTCGTCACCGCCGTCTCGTTGGCGCTGAGCGGCAGCACGCGGAACGAGATGGCGTGGTCACCCAGCAGGTGGTTCCAGGTCGTCGGGTAGTGGAAGAGCAGCATGGTGCCGATATGGCTGATCGAGATATCGTCGGCGAGCGGGCGCTTGACGGCGCGCTTGCCCGACATGGTGTAGCTTTCGGCATCTTCGATCAGCGGCATGCGGGCGGTGCGGAACTGGCCGTCCGGCGAAATCTGGAACTTGCTCGGCAGGCCGGCAGCCTCGCAGCGCGCCCAATGGCCGGCGATCTCCGGATCGTCGGCGCCGCCATCCGTGCCGGTGACACTCGGGGCTTCGGGATAGGTGCGGCAGAGTTCGGGATGATTGGCGGCGCAGTGATAGCACTCGCGGTTGTTTTCCCAGACGAGCTTCCAGTTGCCCTTCTCGATGATCGTGCTCTGGAAGGCGACCTTGCTCTCGCTGATCCGGTGCGGCGCGACATAGGGTTCGATCTTGTCGCGCACCGGCTGGAAATCCGGGGCGGTGTTGGCAAGGCAGATGAAGACATAGCCTGCGACGACTTCGCAATGGACGGGTTTCAGATTGAAGCCGGTCTTGTCGAAATCATCGCCCATGTGGCGGGCGAAGGCGAGCTTGCCTTCGAGATCATAGGTCCACTGATGGTAGGGGCAGACGAGCCGCACGGAGGAGCCGTGCTCCTTGGTGCAGACGCGCGAGCCGCGATGGCGACAGCTGTTGTGGAAGGCGCGGATGACATTGTCTTTGCCGCGGACGATGACGACGGGATAGCTGCCGATCTGGACGGTGAAATAGGCGCCCGGCTTCGGCAGTTCGCAATCATGGCCGATGAACAGCCAGTCGCGATAATAGATCATCTCCATGTCAAGCTGGAAATAATCCTCGTCTATGTAGAACGGCTGTTCGAGGCTGAAGCCCTCACGGCGGCTCTTGAGCTGACGCAAAACGTTGCTGCGAATATCCATCTTCATGTCCTCGTGCACCCGGTTGCCACCCTCGAACAGAGGGCTGGCGGAAGCGCGCCCGCTTCCTTCTCCTTCGGGAGAATTGTTCATGGCGCCATTTAATCACCGAGCATGGTTGCCGCTTGGTTGTAATGCGACATCGGCTTCGAAATTGACGACAGGATGCGGCAAGGCTTGAAGCGGCTCATCCCGGTCGATCACATCGCCCGACTCTCATCGTCCGACTCTCCGGGCAATTATCCTCAATTGCGACATGGCGTAAAGAGCCGTCACGCAAGAGGTCGGCTGCCTGACATCGATCGCCGTCGCGTTTGCGACATCTGCCGGCGCCTGCCGGTCAGCCGGCCGGCCACCGGGTCATTTTTAACATCGCCTTAAGCATACCGTCCTATCCTTCTAACGATTACCGACCGACCGAAGAACGCGAACCATGGCCAAACTCCGTTATTTCGACGCGAAAGATGCGAGCAGATCGCAGGAGCCGCAGCTGATTGCCGCGCATTCCGAATTCCTGCGCACCGGCCGCATCCCCCGCGACCGGCGCCACTGGCTGGCAGAGGAAAAGCGCTATCTCACCCACGATGAGGTCGCCGCAAAGACCGCGCGCAAGCTGCAGGTTGCCGGCGAGAAGACGCATCAGCACATCAACGGCTTTCACCACTCGATCCAGTTTCCGAAGATGATCTTCCACCGGACGCTGGAGGACAGCCCGCATCTCGGCTATTGCCACGTCACCGCCTCGCGGACAAAATTCGCCCATTACGAGGACGTGAGCTGGGCTTTCTACATCGCCAATTTCTATTCCGACATCGGCGAGAACGACAATTTCTTCGAGCGCATCGATGTCGGCTATTCCCGCATGTATTTCGCCGTCGCCATCAAACCGGGCGAGAACTCCATGGAAAAGATGACCATCGACCGGTCGGTGCGCGGCAACGGCTTGCTCTTCCGCACCCATGATCCGCAGGCGGCGATCCGCAACATCCTCCTGCTCGGCGCCCGCAACGAACAGCTGCGCGAAATCATCCGGCAGCTATAAGGCGATTGATCGCCGCCGACGGAAAGCCTAATGACTGCCGGGGCTAATTTATCGGGCAGGACATGGCGCGCATAATCGACATAAAGGCAGACAGGCAGGCAGCGATCGAAGCGGCCTCAGCCGCTCTTGCCGACGGCTTTGCCATCGCCATCCCGACCGAGACCGTCTACGGCCTTGCAGCCGACGCCACCAATCCTGTCGCCATCACCCGCATCTACGAGACAAAGGGACGGCCGCGTTTCAACCCGCTGATCTGCCATATGGCCGATCTGGCGATGGCCGAAGAACATGCCGAATTCGACCCGCTCTCGCGGGCACTCGCTGCGGCCTTCTGGCCCGGGCCGCTGACGCTGGTGCTGCCGCTGAAGCCTGATAGTCCGATCCATTCGCTGGCGACCGCCGGGCTCGACAGCGTCGGCGTCCGTGTGCCGGAAGGGTTTGCCGGCGCGTTGATCGCCGCCGTCGGACGGCCGCTCGCAGCCCCCAGCGCCAATACATCGGGCGGGATCAGCGCCACGAGTGCCGCCCATGTCGACGCCGATCTCGGCGCGCGGATCCCGTTGATCCTCGATGCGGGCCCAAGTGCCGTCGGCGTCGAATCGACGATCGTCAAGGCAGAGGGCGGCCGGCTGCGGCTGCTTCGCCCGGGTGGACTGGCGGCGCGCGAGATCGAGCGCGTCGCGGGCCAGCCGCTGCTGCGTGCGAAAACGGCCTCGGCGGCAATCGAGGCGCCAGGCATGCTCGCCTCGCATTACGCGCCGGGCGCTTCCGTGCGCCTCAATGCGACGACGGTGGAACCCGGCGAAGCGCTGATCGCCTTCGGCAGCGCGGCGGTCTCCGGCGCCAACGGCGCGCGGATCGTCCTCGACCTCAGCCCGCGCGGCGATCTCGCCGAGGCGGCGGCCAATCTTTTCGACTACATGAAGCGGGCCGATGCCAGCGGGGCATCGAGCATCGCCTTTTCGCCGATTCCCGAAGAGGGGCTCGGCGAAGCGATCAACGACCGCCTGCAGCGGGCAGCCGCACCCCGCGACTGAAAGACCTGGATTGGCCCGGACGACCGCTTTGCGGTCGCCTTGAGAATGGAGGATCGAGCCCGATGAGCAGTCCCAGCATTTCCACCGAACTGCTCGACCGCTTCGTCGCCATCGTCGGCGAAAAATACGCGCTTCGCGGCGAGGCCGACCTGGCGCCGCATCTGATCGAAAACCGCGGGCTCTATCGCGGCTCCTCCCCTCTCCTCCTGAAGCCCGGCTCGGTCGAGGAAGTCTCTGATATCATGAAGCTTGCGACCGCGACCGGAACGGCGATCGTGCCGCAGACCGGCAATACCGGCCTCGTCGGCGGCCAGACGCCGCGTGCCGGCAAGTGCGATATCATCCTGTCGCTCGAGCGCATGAACAGGATCCGCGATGTCGATCCGGTGGCGAATGTGCTGGTGGCCGATGGCGGCGCCATCCTGGCCGAGGTGCAGAAGGCAGCCGAGGCGCATGGGCGGCTGTTTCCGCTGTCGCTCGGCTCCGAGGGCTCCTGCCGCATCGGCGGCAATCTATCCACCAATGCCGGCGGCACGGCCGTGCTTGCCTATGGCAATATGCGCCAGCTCTGCCTCGGCCTCGAAGTGGTGCTGCCAACCGGCGAAATCTGGGACGGGTTGCGCCGCCTGAAGAAGGACAATACCGGCTACGATCTGCGCGACCTCTTCATCGGCGCCGAAGGCACGCTCGGCATCATCACCGGCGCGGTGCTGAAGCTCTTCCCGCAGCCACTCGGCCATCAGGTGGCGTTCGCCGGCCTGAATTCGGTCGAGGATGCGCTTGCCCTCTTCAACCTGGCCTCCAGCCTCTGCGGCACCTCGCTCACCGGTTTCGAGCTGATGCCGCGTTTCGGCGTCGAGATCACCACGCGCCATATCGATGGCGTGCGCGATCCGCTGGATGCCGCTTATCCCTGGTACGTGCTGATCGACATTTCGACCTCGGACTCGACCGAGACGGCGGAGCGGATGATGAACGGCGTGCTGGAACAGGGGTTTGGGGCCGGGCTGGTGCTGGATGCCGCAATCGCCGCCTCCGTGGCGCAGCAGAAGGCGATCTGGCACATGCGCGAGAGCATGTCGGATGCCCAGAAGCCGGAAGGCGGGTCGATCAAGCACGATGTCTCCGTGCCGGTGTCGAGGATCCCGCATTTCATGGCCGAGGCCGCAGAAGCAGTGATGGCGGCGATGCCGGGCGCCCGTATCTGCGCCTTCGGCCATATGGGCGACGGCAATATCCATTACAATATTTCCCAGCCGGTCGGCGCCGACAAGGCCGCCTTCATCGCCCGCTGGCGCGAAATGAACCATATCGTGCATGGGCTGGTGCTTGCCCATGGCGGCTCGATCTCGGCCGAGCACGGCATCGGTCAGCTGAAGCGCGACGAACTGGCGGCAATCCGCCCAGTGATCGAAATCGAGCTGATGCGCCGCATCAAGCGCGCCTTCGACCCCGCCAATATCATGAACCCGGACAAGGTCGTCAGCCTCGAGCCGTGAGGTCGACGAGACCGGCCCCCATCCGGCTGCCGCCATCGACCGGGGTCGGCCCCGGTAAGGTTAGGGTGAGGGGCGGCCATTGCGCCACTGCCCGCTTTCCTGAAATTACCTTAGATTTACTGCGTGCCGCCGCCGGTCAGGATCTGCAGTGCCGGCGACTGCTGGGTGGCGTTCTGGACGTCGTACATCGCGGTGAACCGCCGCAGCAGCTTGTCGACCTTCTTCGGATCCTGGAGATCCTCGAGCTTGACGAAGCGGTTGATGAGATCGGCCTGCTTGGTTACGTCCATGCCCGAAATCTGCGACGGCAGGCTGTAGGCCGTGGTGATGACCTGATAGAGCGCCTTGTCGCCGAGGATCGAATAGATCGAGGTGATGCTTGGGGCCTTGCGGCTGAAATAGAGCGCCAGGCGAACGCCGTCGTTGGATTCGCCCTCCTGGGTTTCCATCGTCTGCTGGACATAGAGCTCCTGGGTGTGCTCCTCGGCCGCCTTGTTCTGGATGGTGCCCATCTTGGCACGGGTCAGATTGCCGTCCTTGTCGAAGTTGAAGGCGGCGACGATGTCCTTGAAACGGGCATCGGCGGTGGCGTTGAGATAGCTCTTCTTGTCGTCGGGATCGGAGGTGAAGATCTTCTTCAGCGTCGCCTTGTCGTAATCCTTCGGGTCAAGATTGTTCGCTTTCAGCACCAGGTCGGTCAGGCGGCTGTCGTCGAGGAAATCGTCGAGCGACTTCACCTTCGCCATGCCCTTGGCGAAATAGTCGACCTCAGCCGTCGCGTCCTTCGCCGCCTTGTCCTTCACCGGACCGTCCTTCATCAGCATGGTGATATGCGATCTGTAGTCGGTGGCGTATTTGGCCATGGTCGCGTCGGGCAGTGCCTGGAAGGGGGATGCCGCCTTGCCGTCGGGGCCGAAGTTGAAGGCGCGGGCAAGGTTGGTGATGCGTTCATCCTTGAGCGAGGCGACATAGCCATTCGGGTCGTAGGCATCGCTCGTCAGGATCTTGCGCATCATCGAGCGCGAGACCTCCTGGTCGGTCAGACCGAAGGCCTGCAGCGCCACATGGAAGAGATCCGGCAGATTGTCGTTGCCCTTGCTGAAATCGGCCGACGAATTGCTGCGCAGGAAATCATTGACGCTGGTGACGTCGGAGAAATTCAGCAGGCTGCTGCTGTCGGCCATAAGCTTCTGGTAGTTGGATAGGACCTCGTCGATCGCCTCGTCGCGTTCGTCATCGTAGCGCGCCGCATAATTGTCGTTGGTGGTCTGCGCCTGATCGGCGGTCTGGGCCGAGGTGGCGACAGGAAGCGATCCGTCGGCGGCGAAATTGAAGTCGGCATTGAGATCGGCATGGCCGGCTGCGGCAGCGGCCGTCGCATCGGTCAGGATGCTCTTCAGATCGGCGTCCGAAATATTGAACGGCAGATTGTAGGTGCTCTTCAGGAAATTGGTAATGGCGCTGTCGGCAAGCAGCTCATCGACATTGCTGATCGTCGACATCCTGGCGGAATAATCATCCGTGCGCGCCGAGGCGGCAAATTTCGTGCTGCTGATCTGGGACGCCGTCTGCGCAGCCATGCCGTCCTCGAGCGTGCCGTCCGCCTTGAAATTGAAGGCGGCGGCAACGTCGGCATAGGTGCCGGTGCCGCTCTGATCGGTCAGGATAGCGCGAAGAGCGACATCGTTGACCGTCGACGGGATGCCGTAGGCGTTGCGCACGAAATTGTTCAGCTTCTGGTCGGTCAGCAACTGGTCGACGTTCGAGATGCCGGCGATGGTCGACTGGTAGTAGACTGCCGCATTGTCGGCCTTGCTGGTGGTGCTGGCGCTTTGCGTCGCCGTCTGCGAGGCGTAAAGGGTCGCGATCGAACCGTCCGATTTGAAATTGAAGAGGTCGTGAACGTCGCTGTAGCCCTGGGCGCTGGCAGCCGTACGGTCGACGAGGAAAGTCCTCAACGTCGCGTCGGAGACGCTGTCTGCGATCTGCATGCTGTTTCTGAGATAGCTGACCGAAACCGCATCCGACATGATGTCGTCGACATTGGTGACGCTGCCGATCATGCTGTTGAAGTGCGCTGCATTCGCCGCCGACTTGTCGGTGGTCGATTTCCGCTGCGCCGCAGTCTGGATCACGGAACCGTTGATTGAGCCGTCCGCCTGGAAGTTGAAGTCGGCATTGAGATCGGCATGGCCCTGGGCCGCGGCATAGGTGGAATCGGTCAGGATGTTCTTCAGGTCGGCATTGCTGAAACTCGTGCCGAGACCGTAGGCATCCTTGATGTAGCGCGCCAGCACACTATCGGCCAGCAGGGCGTCGACATTGGTGATGCTGCTCGACTGCGATGTGACGGAATAATAGTTGGTCGTGCTCGATGCGGCCGCCTTCAGATTGTTTGACTGATCGACCGACTGGACGCGCGCCGTGCTCGAGGCCGACCCGTCAGCCTTGAAGTTGAAAGCATTGTAGACATTGGTAAAGCCCATCAGCTGTGCATAACTGGGATCGGTCAGCACCGTGCGCAGCGCGGCCGCGGTGAAGTCGGCGCCCATGCTGTAGGCCGTCGTGATGTAGGAAGTCAGGCGCTTGTCGGCGACCAGATCGTCGACATTGGTGATCGTGCCGATCTTCGCCGTGTAATAGGCCTTGTTGTAGTCCGCCGCCGTCTGACCGACGTAATAGACGTCCGAGCCGACCGAATTGTCGATGATGACGGATTGGGAATTCAGGGTGTAGGACTCGATGACCGAAGCTTTTTGCGCGGCGGTCTGCGCCGTGCCGTTGACGGTGCCGTCGGCATTGAAGCTGAACTGGGCGGCAAGCGCCTTGTACTTGTCGCCGCCTTGGGTGTTGACGACGCTCGTGGGGTCGCTGAGATCGCTCGTCAGCACCTGCCGCAGAAAAGTCGTCGACGCGTAGGTCGGATCGATGTTGAAGGTCTTCAGCACATAGGTGCGCAGCCGGGTGTTGTTAACAAGGTCGTCGACGCTCTGCACGCTATCGATATTGTTGCTGTAATAGGTACTCTCGGCGGCCGCGGCCTTGTCGGCATCGATGAAGGACTGCTTGTAGAGGCCGATCAGGTCGTCTTCCTGTGCGTCCGTCTGCACATCCTTGGCCGGCGCGTTGAAATTGAAGGCGGCGGCGAACTCGCGGTAACGCGTATCGGAAAGCTTGTTGGCGTAGCTGTCGGGGTCGGTGAGATCGCTTTCGAGCACCTTCTTCATGAAGGCCTTGGCATAGGTCATGTCCTCGAGACCATAGGCCTTCATCGCATAGCTGTAGAGCTTGTAGTCGCCGAGGAAGTCGTCGACGTTTTCGACCTTGTTGATATGGTCGGCGTAGTACTGAGCATCCTTCTTGACCGTCGCCTGCGACGCAACCTTGTTGAGGCTGGACGTCATATCCCGCGACAGGATCGTATATGCGAGGGAAGCCGAGATCATGAAAAGCGCCCTTTTCACCCAAAATTTCTAAAAGAACGACGAACTGCTGGTGAGCACATTTTGCCATGGAAAGCTTACCTGAGGCTTACCTCTGGATGCATCGTTTCAGGACATCGCACCGTTCACCTTCCGGAAACCTTGCCGGATTCGGTTTTGATAACCATCAGAGGAGGCAAAGTTTTCTTAACCGCAATTTTTAAGCTGTACGGAAGGGCGGGTGCCTATTGTCGGCCATAGAGGACGAAAAGTCCCAAGGAGAAGACCGGAAATCGGCTCTCAGGTAAGACAAGGGTAGAATGAAATGAACAATCCCGTTATGAAGCCCGCTTGGGCTGGCACGACGTTACGCCTCGATCCGTCCCGCTTTCCCCAACAGGTCAGCTATGCCATCCATGATTGTTCGGATGACGTCAGTATCACGATAGACGAACGCGGCGCGGTCCTGCGCAAGGTCCTGCCCTCCAGCGGCCTGCCGCTCTCGATTGCGCTGCCAAAGCGCGTCTTCCAGGGTGTCGCCGCCCGCGCCATCGACCATGGCGACGGCGAAGTCACCGTGACGCTCGAGCTTCACCACGCCGATCCGGAGCTCTGCATTCCGCTGCTCGTCGCCCATGATCTCAGCGACATCGCCGCCGACTGGCGCAACTGGTCCGAAGCCTTCCGCATCCCGATGCTGATGGTCGAAGCCGATGGCGTCGCCCGTCCGCTCGAAGAGCATATCGGCGCCTTGCGCACCAGCGACATCAAGCCACGCCGCCGTCATTCCTACTTCGCCAATCGCCGCCCGCGCTTCCTCGTGCGCCGCACCACCGGCCGGCTGGGTGTCGCCATGAAGATCGAAGGTAAGGAAATCATCGCCCGCAACTGAACAAAAAAGCGACAGTTCCATTCGCAAACGTCGCTTCGGAACCATTTTGAAACCCGGCGCCCGCGCCGGGTTTATCGTTTCATGCATCGTCCCATTCAGGGAATGGCGAACAGCAGCGAGACGAAGAGGCCGAAGAAGATGATCAGGCCGACGCGGTTGTTCGATTTGAAGAGCGCCAGGCATTGGGCGGCATCATCGATATCGAGCCGGACGATCTGCCAGGCGAACATGCCGGCGGCGCCGAGCAGAGCCAGAAACGCGATGAGATTGGCGTCGGCGAGCGCGAAAGCAATGAACATCAGCACCAACGTCAGTCCATAAAGGCCGATCAGCCATTGCCGCGTCCTGTCGCCGAACAGCCGCGCGGTGGAGCGGACGCCGATCAGCTCGTCATCCTCCTTGTCCTGATGCGCATAGATCGTGTCGTAACCGATCGTCCAGGCGACGGAGGCGGCATAAAGCAGGACGGCAGCGAAGGAGAGGCCGCCTGATATGCCGGCCCAGCCCATCAATGCGCCCCAGGAGAAGGCAAGTCCCAGGTAGAATTGCGGCCAGTCGGTGAAGCGCTTGGCGAAGGGATAAAGCGCCACAATGCCAAGCGAGAGCACGCCGAGGAAAACGGTAAACCAGTTGAACTGCAAGAGCACGAAGAGGCCGACCAGCGCCTGCAGGCCGATGAAGATCTTCGCCCGGCGGCGGGTGACGCGGCCGGAGGGGAGCGGACGCGACCGCGTGCGCGCCACTTCCATGTCGATCTCGTGGTCGACGAGATCATTATAGGTGCAGCCGGCGCCGCGCATGGCGACCGCGCCGATGAAATAGAGGAACAAGTGCGACACCAGTACGCTGCCGGAATAGTTCCCCTCGCCGATTGCCGCATTGGCGGCAAGGGTCGCCGACCAGAAGCACGGCCACATCAAGAGCTGCCAGCCGATCGGGCGATCCCAGCGCGCGAGCTGCGCATAGGGCCAGAGCCATGGCGGTAGGATCCGGTAGACCCAGTTATCGGAAGGTGCGTCGGAAACGCGGTCGTTGAAGTCGCCAGTATCGTGCATGCCGCTCATCTAGCGGCGGGCCGCCGATCCGGTCAAGAAGCGATCATTGCCCTGCTCTTCGCCATTCCCTCGACCGGAATCGATCCCGGGATGAAATTATACGCCAATTCAAAGCGTTACGGTGTCCTTGCGCGTCTGAACGACGCGCAGCGCCGTCAATCACTGCAGCGAGAAATTGAACTTGTAGGTCGCCGAAACGCCGATCAGCAGCTGGTTCTTCGAGCCGCGCTCACGCACGAGGCTGCTGTCGGCGGCGGGACCGGCCAGCCGCTTATATTCGAGGAAGGAACTTGCCTGGAGGTTTTCCGTCGCCTTCCAGGTGAGCGCCGTGCCTGCGCCATAGGACTGGATGCCCGACGAGGGCTTATAAGGATCAAGCCCGCTTGCCGCCGCCTGCTTGGCGTTGACGCCGTAATAGGCGTCGTAATAGCCGCTGGTGGCGAAGGTTGCGCGCGGGCCGCCCGATAGCTGCAGGTCGGGCGCGATATCGGTGAAGGCATCGACGGCGAGATCGGCGACGACGCCGTCATGCGCGCGAATGCCCTGGCGGACTTCGGCGCGGGCGCGCAGGAAATCGGTCGGGTAGACTTCTAGGAAACCGCCGGCTTCCGCCCCCCATTTGACCTTCTTCATGCCCTTCAGCTCGTTGCCGTCGCCGTCATCGCGCGACGGGACGAACCTGCCGACGATACCGGCGCGGAAGGCGCCCTTGTCGATGAGGGCGAAGGAAGGATTGTCGTTGCGCGAGGAAAAGCGCGGCCCGGCGCCTTGGCGGCCGACCGAGATCAGCGGGCTGAACTTGAATTCATTGTGCGACGAGCCTTCGAATTTCGGCGCGGAGAAGCCGGCAACGCCGACGCTCAGATACCAGTCGCCGGACCAGAAGTGCTGGCCGCTTTCCTGCGCGGCTGCCGAACCAAAAGAAAAAAGGGCAATGGCCAAAGAGATCGATACGACTGATCGATGAAACACGTCCGCACTCCAGAAAACGCAAAACAAAAGCCGCGGAGGGCGGCGCTCATTCCATTTATCCGGATCTCGTTACCCCAATGTTGACCACGGCAACGAGGGAGGCGATCGTACACTAGCGCTGGTTCCAGCGGCGGATGACCGGTTCCGTCAGGTCGTGCTCATAACCGAGCACGCTGATGCTGGTCGTATCGAGAGAGAAATACGCCCCACCTTCCGGCGGCAGGCCGAGCCAGCGGGCGGCGAGCACGCGCAGGAAATGCGAGCTCGAGAAGATCAGGATGGTGCTTGCCGCTTCGCGAAGCGCATGGATGACGGCGTCTGCGCGGGCGCCGACATCGGCGGCGAATTCGCCATTCGGGCAACCATCGCGAAACAGTTGCCAGCCGGGGCGGTCGGCAAGGATCGCCTTGGTCGTGATGCCTTCATAGGCGCCGTAGTCCCATTCGGCGAGTTCCTCCTTGATCACCGCGCCCGAGCCGAATCCGGCGAGCATGCAGGTCTTGCGGGCCCGCGCGGACGGGCTCGACCAGACTGCGGAGAAGGAGAGGCCCGCCAGCCGGCCGGCGAGTTTGCGGGCAGCCTCCTCGCCATTCGC
Organism: Rhizobium sp. BK112; assembly: GCF_014193215.1. Taxonomy (NCBI): domain Bacteria; kingdom Pseudomonadati; phylum Pseudomonadota; class Alphaproteobacteria; order Hyphomicrobiales; family Rhizobiaceae; genus Rhizobium; species Rhizobium sp. BK112. The sequence continues at coordinate 323,296 of NZ_JACHYZ010000002.1, read as the reverse complement.
CGTCAGGGGAATATCGCTGCGTCCGGTATGGCGCCCGGACAGGCTCCATTCGGTTTCACCGTGGCGGACCAGGTAGATCTCGGGAAACGCACTGCTCATCCGCACGTCCTTTCATGATAGCCGGTCCCTCGACGAAGGTCCTGCGGGCCTCGGCACTTCGGGATCAGAACGCCACCTTCTCAAGCGGCGCACGCCTCGCCTCGAATTCCTTCAGCTTGGCCTCGTTGCGCGCGATGTAACTGCGGTTGTCGGGAACGGCGAACTGGTTCTTGGCGAGCTGGATCTGCAGAATGAAGAGCTCGTCCCAGCGGAAACCCATTTCGGAACCCGCCAGGTAGAATTCCCACATGCGGAAGAACTGCTCGTCGTAAAGCGCCACCGCTTCGGCCTTGCGCGCCACGAAACGCTCGCGCCAATGGCGCAGCGTATAGGCATAATGCATCGGCAGGATTTCGATATCCTTGACCAGCAGCCCGGCCTTTTCGAGCGGCGGCACCACCTCGCCGACCGAAGGGATGTAGCCGCCCGGGAAGATATATTTCTCGATGAAGGCATTGGTGCCGAAGCTCGGCTTCGGGCGGGCGATCGAATGCAGCACCATGACGCCGTTATCGTCGAGGAGATCTGATACCTTGCGGAAGAAATTGCCGTAATTGCCGATGCCGACATGTTCGAACATGCCGACCGAGACGATGCGGTCGAACTTCCTGCCCGTCATGGTGCGGTAGTCCTGCAGCTCGAAACGCACGCGATCGGAAAGACCGCGCTTTTCGGCGCGGGCGCGCGAGACCTTGAGCTGTTCTTCGCTCAGCGTAATGCCGGTGAAATCGGCGCCTTCGGTCGCCTCGGTCAGATACATGCCCATGCCGCCCCAGCCGGAGCCGATCTCCAGGATGCGCTGGTTCGGTTCAAGCAGAAGCTTGGCGGCGATATGGCGTTTCTTGGCGAGTTGCGCCTCGTCGAGACCGATGCCCGGCGGCTCGAAATAAGCGCAGGAATATTGCCAGTCCTCGTCGAGGAAAAGATCGAAGAGCTTGGCCGACAGGTCGTAGTGATGGGCGACGTTGTGCTTGTTGCGATTGACCGGCACGCGGCTCTTCAGCTGCTGCCAGGCGATGCGGCCGAGGAGCAGTGCCGCCATCTTGAAATCGAAGATTTCGTTGGTGGTGTTCTGTTTCACCAGCGACAGGAAATCGTAGATGTTGCCCTGTTCGAGAATGAACCGGCCTTGCATGTACATTTCGCCGAGCTTCATGGTCGGGTCGCGCCGGATGGCGTCCTCGGCCTCCTGATCGGCAAGGCGGGCGACAACGGTTTCACCCGTGCCGTCGCCGATAGTGTGGGTCTCGCCATTGGCAAGGGTAAGCTTCAATGAACCCTTGCGGATGATTTGCTGGACGATCGAAAGGAAAGCCGACGCCATGGACGCCTCGCAAATGTGACAGGATGGTCACATCAACTTAGTAGCTCTCATTCGCCTTACAAGCGCCGGATTTAGCACTCCCTTCAGAACGCTGCCAAACTGTTGCATTTTTGCCGAAACACCGGCTAAACCCTTATTTTCTCTTCATGGCTTCGGCAAGCGCCGCGCCGAAGGCGCCCTGGCTCTCCGGCTTGGCAGGCGCCGGCCGGCGCTCGTTCTGCGGCCGGGAGCCCTGGTTGCCGCGAGAATCACCACGCGGCGGCGGTGCGGCAGAACCGTCATCGCGTTTCATCGACAGAGCGATGCGCTTGCGCTTCGGGTCGACTTCGACGACCCGCACCTTGACGACATCGCCCGCCTTGACGACCTCGTGGGGATCCTTGACGAAGCGATCGGCAAGCTGGGACACATGCACCAGACCATCCTGGTGCACGCCGATATCGACGAAGGCGCCGAAGGCGGCGACATTGGTCACCGTGCCTTCCAGCACCATGCCGGGCTTCAGGTCGGAAATTTCGTTGACGCCCTCGGCAAAGGTCGCGGTCTTGAAGCTCGGACGAGGGTCTCGGCCGGGTTTTTCCAGCTCGGCGATGATGTCTTTGACCGTCGGCAGACCGAATTTCTCATCGATGAACTGGCGCGGATCGACCGATTTCAACACGGCGCTGTCGCCCATCAGCGCACGCAGGTCGCGGCCACAGGCGGCGACGATCTTCTTGGCGACGCCATAGGCCTCCGGGTGCACCGAGGAGGAATCAAGCGGCTCCTTGCCGTTGGGAATGCGCAGGAAACCGGCGCATTGCTCGAAGGTGCGGCCGCCGAGGCGGGCGACCTTCAGGAGATCCTTTCGCGTCTCGAAACGGCCTTCGCTGTCGCGGTGGCGAACGATGGCATCGGCGATCGACGGGCCGAGGCCGGAAACGCGCGACAGCAGCGGTGCAGACGCGGTGTTGAGATCGACACCGACGGCGTTCACCGCATCTTCCACCACGGCATCGAGCGAACGTGACAGCTTCTGCTGGTCGACGTCGTGCTGATACTGGCCGACGCCGATCGACTTCGGCTCGATCTTGACGAGTTCGGCCAGCGGATCCTGCAGGCGCCGCGCGATGGAGACGGCGCCGCGCAGCGACACGTCGAGATCGGGAAACTCGGCCGCCGCGGTCGCCGAGGCGGAATAGACCGAGGCGCCGGCTTCCGAGACGATGACCTTGGTCGGCTTCGGCGCCGGCAACTCGGCCAGCATATCGGCCACCAGCTTTTCCGTTTCGCGGCTGCCGGTGCCGTTGCCGATCGAGATCAGTTCGACATTGTGCTTGCGGATCAGCGATGCGAGCTCGATCTGGGCGCCGCGCACGTCGTTCCTCGGCTGGAAGGGATAGACGGTCGATGTCGCCACCACCTTGCCGGTGCCGTCGACGACGGCGACCTTGACGCCAGTGCGGATGCCGGGATCGAGGCCCATCGTCGCGCGCGAGCCGGCAGGTGCGGCCAAAAGCAGATCCTTGAGATTGCGGGCGAAGACATGGATCGCCTCCTCTTCGGCCCTTTCGCGCAGTTCGCGCATCAGGTCGAGGGACAGCGACATGGAGAGCTTGACGCGCCAGGTCCAGCTTGCGACCTCCATCAGCCAGCGATCGCCGGGGCGGGTCGCACCGATCTCGTAGGCGGCCGCGATCATGCGTTCGACCGGCTTGTTCGGAGAAGCGGTCTCGGCGTCGGCCTCGATCGTCAGCGTCAGCACCTCCTCGTTCCAGCCGCGCAGCATGGCAAGCGCGCGGTGTCCCGGCGCGGTCGCCCAGCGTTCGGAATGGTCGAAATAATCGGAAAACTTCTCGCCCGACGCCTGCTTGCCGTCGACCACCCTGGCCTTCAGCAGCGAGGCCTGGCGCATATGAGCGCGCAATCTGCCGAGCAGGTCGGCATTTTCGGCAATGCCTTCGGCGATGATGTCGCGCGCGCCTTCGAGCGCCGTCTTCACATCCGCCACGTCGGCGGTGACGAAGCCTTCGGCCAGGACCGCCGGCTCGCTGGTGCGCTCAGTGAGGATTGCCTCGGCAAGCGGGCCGAGGCCGCGTTCGCGGGCGATTTCGGCGCGAGTTCGGCGCTTTGGCTTATAGGGCAGATAGAGATCCTCGAGCTCGGCCTTGGTTTCGGCGCCTGAGACCTTGGCCATCAGCTCGTCGGTCATCTTGCCCTGGCCGGTGATCGATTCGACGATCGCGTCGCGCCGGGCTTCGAGTTCGCGCAGATAGACCAGCCGCTCGGCGAGATTGCGCAGCTGCGTATCGTCGAGCCCGCCCGTCACTTCCTTGCGGTAGCGGGCGATGAAGGGCACGGTGGCGCCTTCGTCGAGCAGCTCGATGGCGGCTTTGGCCTGGTCGGGCCGGGCGTTGATTTCGGCGGAGATGCGGGCTGCGAGGAAACGGAGGTCTGCGGCCATGGGGTTCCTGGGGATTTCCTGTTTCGACTGAGGTGGCGGGACCATAGCGGCGAAAAGCGGCAAGGCAATGTTGGAGTTATCAGGCAGACGCCGATCCACAGGATAAGCATGCCGGAAAGACGGCGATTTTGCGGTTGTGCAGATGCGCCATTCTTTGCTAGCAGAAGCAACGTTTTGACCCGGCGCCCACGCCATCCCTCCCCGGTCGTGGGAGGCAAGGAAATTCGACATGCCAAACCTTCTTCTCGAACTCCGCTCCGAAGAGATTCCGGCCCGCATGCAGCGCAAGGCTGCTGGCGACCTGAAGAAGCTCGTCACCGATGCGCTTGTCGAAGCGGGCCTGTCCTACGAGGGCGCGCGCGAATACTGGACGCCGCGGCGACTGGCGCTCGACATTCACGGCCTGACGGCACGCTCGGCCGATGTGCGCGAGGAGCGCAAGGGACCGCGCACCGACGCCAACGAGAAGGCGATCGAAGGTTTTCTGCGCGGCGCCGGCCTTTCCTCGGTCTCCGAGGCGCAGGTGGTAAGCGATCCGAAGAAGGGCGATTTCTACGTCGCGGTCATTTCCAAGCCCGGCCGCGCGACCGAAGAGATCGTCACCGATATCATGCCTGGCATCATCCGCGATTTTCCCTGGCCGAAATCGATGCGCTGGGGCAAGGCTTCCTCCAAGCCCGGCGCGCTGCGCTGGGTGCGGCCGCTGCAATCGATCGTCTGCACCTTCGGCCCGGAGCATGAAGAAACCACCGTCATCCCCCTCGAGATCGACGGCATCACCGCTTCCAACATCACCTATGGCCATCGTTTCCATGCGCCCGAGGCGATCACCGTCCGGCGCTTCGAGGATTATGCGGCGCACCTGGAAAAGGCCAAGGTCATCCTCGATGCCGAACGCCGCAAGGACATTATCCTGCACGACGCCCGCGACATCGCCTTTGCCAACGGGCTGGAGCTGGTGGAAGACGAAGGCCTGCTGGAGGAAGTCTCCGGCCTCGTCGAATGGCCGCAGGTGCTGATGGGCAGCTTCGAGGAGGATTATCTCTCGATCCCCTCGGAAATCATCCGGCTGACGATCAAGACCAACCAGAAGTGTTTTGTCACCCGCAAACAGGGTGAAGAGACGCTTTCTAACAAGTTCATCCTCGTCTCCAATATCCAGGCAAGCGACGGCGGCAAGGAAATCGTTCACGGCAACGGCAAGGTCGTGCGGGCCCGGCTTTCGGATGCGCTGCATTTCTGGAAACGCGATCAGGGCAATTTGCCGGATCTCGAAACGCTCTCAGCTTCGGCGGCAAAGTTCGGCCTCGACATCAAGAAGCCGCTCGACCAGCGCATGGCCAAGCTCGATGCGCTTGACGTGACCTTCCATGCCAAGCTCGGCACACAGGGCGCGCGTGTCGCCCGCATCCGCGCGCTCGCCAAGCAATTGGCCGACATCACCGGCGCCGACCCGGCTCTCGTCGATCGCGCCGCCGTGCTGGCCAAGGCCGATCTGCGCACCGAAGCCGTCGGCGAATTCCCGGAACTGCAGGGCTTGATGGGCCGCAAATATGCGGCGCTGCAGGGCGAGGATGCCTCCGTTGCCGCCGCGATCGAGGACCATTACAAGCCGCAGGGCCCGTCGGACCGCGTGCCGGAGGACAGAGTGGCGATCACGGTCGCGCTTGCCGACAAGCTCGATACGCTGATCGGCTTCTGGGCGATCGATGAAAAGCCGACCGGTTCGAAGGACCCGTTCGCGCTGCGGCGGGCGGCCCTCGGCGTCGTCAGGATCCTCTTGGAGCGAAGGATCCGCCTGCCGCTGCTGGCGACGACGAAGGATATCGATCTCCTCTCCTTCTTCCACGACCGTCTCAAGGTCTATCTGCGCGATCAGGGCGCCCGTCACGATCTCATCGATGCCGTGCTGACTTCAGATGCCGACGACCTGTTGATGGTGGCGCGCCGCGTCGAAGCGCTGACGGCCTTCATCACCTCGGAAGACGGCAAGAACCTGCTTGCCGGCACCAAGCGCGCGACGCAACTGCTCGCCGCCGAGGAAAAGAAGGGCACTGTGATTGCCGATGGCGTGTCGCCGGCGCTTCTGACGCTCGATGCCGAGAAAGAGCTGTTCGCCGCAATATCAGGCGCCTCGAAGGATGCCTCGGACGCGGTCGCCCGGGAAGATTTCCGCTCGGCGATGGAAGCGCTTTCCAAGCTGCGTGGTCCGGTCGACCGCTTCTTCGAAGACGTGCTCGTCAACGACGAGGACGCCGCCATCCGCGCCAACCGTCTCGCCCTGCTGCGGCTAATCCGCGAGGCGACCGGAACGGTTGCGGATTTCTCGAAGATTTCGGGGTGATGTTCTGCTTCGGCCGGATGGCGTTGCCGCCATTACGGCGCTATTCAAGCAGACATGCAAAGCAAGATTCTCGTCAGCGCCTGTCTCATGGGGCACGCCGTCCGCTATGACGGGCGGGCGAAGCCGTTGCTTCATCCGGTGATCGAGACATGGCGGGCCGAGGGCCGGCTGGTGACGATCTGTCCGGAGATGTCGGCGGGCATGACGGTGCCGCGGTCGCCGGCGGAGATCGCAGAGGCCGCAACCGGCGAAGAGGTGCTGGCCGGCAAGGCGCGGGTTGTCGAACTGACGGGCGCCGATGTGACGGAAGAGTTCCTGCTGGCGGCAGAAAATGCCGTGGCGCTCGCCAGGCAGGCCGGCTGCCGTTATGCGCTGCTCATCGACGGCAGTCCGTCCTGCGGATCCGGTTTCATCTATGACGGCACCTTTTCCGGCCGCAAGCAGGCCGGCAACGGCGTGACGGCGGCAGCGCTGAAAGCTGAGGGGATCGAGGTGTTTTCCGATCGAGAGATCGAACGGCTGATCGAACGTATCGCGCAATGAGCTTCAAACGGCACGGCCGCCGGAGAACCGACGGCCGCTAAGAATTTGGTGATGAAAAGGCTTGTTGCCTCCGCGCCGTTTAAGCGGCGCGGCGACCTTGATGCATGGCCGGGGCAGCGCTTTCGCCACTGACGCGGAAGCCGCGGATGAGGTCGATCAGCTCGTCGGTGTCGCTGGCGAGCGTCTCGGCCGATGCCGTGGTCTCTTCGGCCATGGCGGCATTCTGCTGGGTGGCGGCATCGAGCTGGTTCATCGACGACGAGATCGAACGCAGCGTCGTGTCCTGTTCGGAAGCGCTGTGGGCGATCTTGGCGACGATCTCGTTGGCGGCCTTGATCTGGTCGGAGATGCGCTTCAGCGCCTCGCCGGCCTCGCCGACCAGACGGACGCCATGGTCGACCTGGCTGGAGGAGCGGGCGATCTGGTCCTTGATCTCTTTGGCGGCCGCGGCGGAACGCTGGGCAAGTTCGCGCACTTCCTGGGCGACGACCGCAAAACCCTTGCCGGATTCACCGGCACGCGCGGCCTCGACGCCGGCATTCAGCGCCAAGAGGTTGGTCTGGAAGGCGATCTCGTCGATGACGCCGATGATCTTGGTAATCTCCGACGACGACTTCTCGATGCCGCTCATCGCTTCGATCGCCTGGGTGACGATCGCGTCGCTATGGTTGGCTTCGGTGCTGACCGAGTGGACCCGCTTGCTCGCCTCATGGGCGCCATCGGCCGTCTGACGGACGGCAACGGTAAGTTCGTCGAGGGCAGCGGAGGTTTCTTCCAGGCTGGCCGCCTGGCGCTCGGTGCGCTGCGACAGCTCGTTGGAGGCGCGGCGGATCTCTTCCTTGCTGGTGCCGATATCGGTGCCCTTGGCGCTGACCTTGGCCATGGCAGCTTCGAGATGCGACAGCGCATCATTGAAGTTGTCGCGCAGGGCGGCGTATTTCTGGCCGAGATCGGCGCAGCGCACGGTGAGGTCGCCACGGGCGATCATCTCCAGCGCCTGGCCGATGGTCGCCACCACACGCGCCTGGAGCGCTGCCTCATCCTGCTGCTGGCGCTGATTGTTCTCGCGCTCGCTTTCCAGCGCCAGCTGCTGGGCCGCCTCGCGATCCGACATCGCATGGCGCTCCCTGATCTTTTCCTGCAGCGACTGCGTCGCCTTGGCCATCATGCCGACTTCATTGTTCATGCCGATATGCGGGATGGCGATGGAAACGTCCTCTTCGGCGACGGCCTTCAGGGCGGCATGGACGTTGTTGAGAGGTCCCGATATGCCGCGGATGACGAGGTAGGCGGCCGCCATGGCGAGGAAGAACAGAACGATGCTGCCGGAGAGCGCGGTCAGGATCGTGCTGTTTATCTGCGCATCGAGATCGTCCATGTAGACGCCGGTGACGACGACGATTTTCCAGGGTTCGAAGGCCTGTCCATAGGCGGTCTTGCGATAATCGCCGACGGGTTGGCCCGGTTTGACCGTGGAATAATATTCGACGAGACCGCCGCCCTGCTGCCCGAGCTTGACCAGCTCATCGCGATAGAGCTTGCCCTTGCTGTCCGGCTGGCCCTTGTTGATCTGCCCGACTTTCGACGCATCGTAGTGGAACACCATCTGGACGTCGTAGCTATAACCGAAGAAATAGCCGTCCGGATCGTATTTCATCCCGTTGACGGTGGCATAGGCCTGCTTCTGGGCCTCCTCCAGCGTCATTTCGCCCGCGGTTACCTTGGCCTGGTAAAGCTTGAGAACGGAGACCGCCGACTGAACCTCGGCGCGGAGCATGTCATAGCGCTCCTTGTAGATCGCATCGACCGAAGAGCGGATCTGCAGGGAGGTGGCGATCGCAAAGGCGATCATCAGGCCGACGACCAGCAATATGAGCTGCTTCGATATCTTCAAATTTTTCATGACGCCTCGCAACGGGAATGAATGGCTGCATTCCGGTGCGGTTTTCTACCGCCTGTGCGAGCGCGCCGAAAAAGAGAGCGCGTCTACCGCTGCTAAAACAAACATGCTGCGACCGGGTAAGTAACAATTGATGCTTACCCTATAAAAAAGCTTTAATTTTATTGGACGCGGCGCGAACTTCCCTCAAAATCAGGGGGTAGAGTTACAAGGCAGACGCCGGATTTTCATCCGCCGGCCCAATATCATGTCGAACTCTCAGCTTGCCCGGCGCATCAAAACAGGAATGCACCCCCGCTGCTCATCGAGGGTGCATTCGGTCCACCAGTGGTGGACCCCCAAACGATCGAAACCTTGATCAGGTGGGGCAGGGAAGTTTTTGCCTTTACGCAATTCCGGACGGAAAACCGCTTCGCACTTTTCCTGGAAGTTGCTCTAAAAGCGCAGTTCGAATTCGGAAACGTTGAGGGCTGCCGGTTGTTCCGCCATGCCGGCGGCAACAGGCTTGGCGTCGCCGCCGATGACGGCGGCGGTCGTTGCGCTCATGTCGATGCCGTCGGCCGGCGGGGCGGAGGGTGCTGCGGCAAGCATCGCTTCCGGGGTCGCCTTGCTGACGAAGACGACGGGCGAGCCGCCCATCCAGCCTTCGGTGCGATAGATCTTTTTTTCGCCGCCGACGTCGCGGATTTCACTCGCCTGGAGGACGCCGGGCTTCAGCTCCGGCACCGTGTAGTCCTTCTTGCTCACTTCGGCCTGGAGCGGCGGACAATTGGCACAGCTTTCGGTGACGATGCTGCCGTCAGCGCGCGGCGCGGTCTTGCCGACCACCTCTATCGAGGACGCCATCGCAGAACCTGCCATCAGCAGGATTGCCGCACCGAGGAAAATCTGACGCATCAACGCACCTCCGTCTCACTATGGGAGCGGTATAGCGCAGCTTTGTTTCCATCCCGTCAGGGGAAAGGGTAAAAATTTAAAGAATGCGGTCGTTTACACCGTATCTCAGGCTTTTTCGCGCTCGATCGCCCGCCAGCCGATGTCGCGCCGGCAGAAGCCGTTTTCCCAGGTCACCCTGTCGAGCAGCGCATAGGCGCGGTCCTTGGCCTCGGCAACCGTGCCGCCGGTGGCGGTGACGTTCAGCACGCGGCCGCCGGTCGCAACCAGCGCGCCGTCCTTCAGAGCCGTGCCGGCATGAAACACCTTCTCGCCCTTACCTGCATCCGGCAGGGAGAGGATCGGCGTGTTCTTCTCGTAAGCGGCCGGATAACCCTTGGAGGCCATGACCACCGTCAGCGCCGGATCGTCGCTCCATTCGGCCTTGACCTGGTCGAGCGTGCCGTTGGCGGTGGCAAGCAGCAGCGGCAGCAGATCGCTCTTCAGCCGCATCATCATCACCTGGCATTCGGGATCGCCGAAGCGGACATTGTATTCGATCAGCTCCGGTCCCTTCCGGGTGATCATTAGCCCGGCGAAAAACACGCCCGAGAAGGGATGACCGCTCTCGGCCATGCCGCGCATCGTCGGCTCGATGATCTCCTTCATGGTGCGCTCGACCATCTCCGCGGTCATCACAGGCGCCGGCGAATAGGCGCCCATGCCGCCGGTATTGACGCCGGTATCGCCCTCGCCCACCCGTTTGTGATCTTGGGCGGTTGCAAGTGGCAGCGCATGTTTGCCATCGCAGAGGCAGAAGAAGCTCGCCTCCTCGCCGTCGAGATAGGCTTCGACGACCACTTCGGCGCCGGCAGCGCCGAAGGCGCCTTCGAAACAGTCGTCGACCGCGGCCAGGGCTTCATCCAGCGTCATCGCGACCGTCACGCCCTTGCCGGCGGCAAGGCCATCGGCCTTGACGACGATCGGCGCGCCCTGGGCGCGGATATAGGCTTTGGCCTTCGGCGCATTGTTGAAACGCTGATAGGCGCCTGTGGGAATGCCGTAGCGGGCACAGATATCCTTGGTGAAGCCCTTGGAGCCCTCGAGCTGGGCCGCAGCGGCGGACGGACCGAAAACCACAAGGCCATCGGCACGCAAGCGGTCGGCGAGGCCGGCAACCAGCGGCGCCTCCGGGCCGACGACGACGAAATCGATCGCCTTGTCCTTGCAGAAGGCCGCGACCGCTTCATGATCCGCGATGTCGATGGGCACGAGGACGGCGTGTTCGCCGATGCCGGGATTGCCGGGTGCGGCGTAGAATTCGGTCATCAACGGCGATTGCGCCAGCTTCCAGGCGAGCGCATGCTCGCGTCCGCCCGATCCGATCAACAGAACCTTCATGCGCGACCCTTTCCTTTTGCCCCTGGCGGTTAAGGGCCAAGGGCCCAAAGGTCAAGCGGGAAAGCTACCAGCCCCCGCCTCCACCGCCTCCTCCACCGCCGCCCGACGAACCGCCGCCGGAAAAACCGGAGGATGAGCTGGATGGCGGCGGTGCCGGAATCGTCGAAGCGATGGTCGAGGCCATCGACGAGGAAAAGCCGCCGATACGATCGGAAAAGCTGCCGCTGTTGAAATTGCCGGAATACCAGGCGGGCGCATAGGTGGCAGCCGCACCGGCAGCGGCTGCCGCAAGCCAGGTTTCGAAGGTGCGCGACCAGGGCTTTTCGACGCCGAGCGCCACCGCATAGGGCAGCAGCGTCTCGAAATGCTGCGGCGACATTTCCGGCGCGCCTGCCGTGTTCATCCGGTCTTTCTCGGCCAGCGTCAGATATTGGCGCAAGCCGTCTATGCCATCCATCATCTTGGCGCCGAGCGGGGTCGGCGCGCCCATGATGAAGAAATAGAGGATGTTGAGCAGTACTATGCCGCCGACGGCAAACAGCATCGGCGTTTCATGCAGTTCCACCAGCGACGAGGCAAGCGCCAGGACCACGGTCGCCAGGATGCTGATGCCGACGAAAACGCCGATCGCCGTGGCAATGATGGCGATGATCTTGCCGAACAGCGACCTGCCGCGATGCAGCGACCGCATGAAGCCGGCGACGAACACCGCGACAAAGACCGAGATGGCGATCGGGATCAGCATCAGCGCGATGGTGTCGGGCTGCAGCGACCCAAAGACGAACAGCGCCACCAGGGCGGCGGCGCTGAGCGCAATGCCGCCCGTGGTATAACCGAGGTTGGAATTGTAATATTTGCCGCGGTGCTCTTTCTCGATCGCCGAGCGGAAAGCCTGGCCGACGGACTTCACCCGCTCGCCATTGGCCTTGTCGATCGTCAGCGTCTTGCCGGCGCCGCCAGCGGCCTTCAGCAGTTCGATCTCGCCGGCCTGGAATTTCTCTTTGCCGAGCGCCTTGCCGGTGCCGCGGATGACAATCGAATTCTTCAGATCTTCGAGCTTGACGTAACCGCGAACCGCAAGATTGAGGGCGGTGGCGGAAAGGGCGGTCCAGCCCTCGCCGGAAAAGCCCTTATTGTCGATGTAGTTGACCAGTGCCGGCGAGATACCATCAGGCGCGTCCCAGCGGGGCACGACGACACCGCGGGCAGGATCGCGACCGACCTTCAGCCATGATCTGAGATAATAGGCGAAAACCAGGATCAGCCCACCGAAGCCGATGAAATAATCACGGTTGTCCTTTAGCCACCATGTGCTTTCCATATCCGTGCTCGGCGGATCGATCGAGCCCTTCGGCATCTTGATCGCGAAGGTCAGGCCTTCGTTAGGACCGAGAGGCGCGGTGGTGGAAAAAACGATGCCGGCGCCGGTTTCGCTGGCGCGGGCGTTCTTTCCAGTTGCGCCCTGCCGGCCGGTGAAGAAGGTCGTCTCGGTGGCAGTGACACCCGGTGGCAGCGTCACCGTCGCCGTCGCCGAGCGGATCGGGAAGATCCAGCCATTGCCGGTGACGTTCCAATAGAGTTCGTCATGATCGTCGAAATAACGGATCTGCCGGTTGGTCCTGTAGGTAAAGGCATATCGATGACGGCCCGGTGTCACCGTCACATCGGCAGAACCGGCATAGATGCGGATGCCGCCCGATATCGATTCAGTGTGCCAAGGCTCATCCGCGCCATCGCGCTGGACCGACACCATATCGAAATCGACGCTGCGGCGACGGCCCGAGGCATCGGTGAAATAGAGCGGAAAATCGCGGAAGATGCCGTGATTGATCCGGTCGCCCTCGGCATTGACGGTGACCGTTTCCGTCACCGTCATCGCGCCGCTCTTTTCCAGCACGATGTCGGAGGCAAAATTGTCGATCACCTCGGCGGCAAAGGCCGCCGGGGCGGCGAGCATCAACAGCAGTGCAAAGCAAAATCCGAAAAACCGACGCCCCATCCCTGTCTCTCCGTCGGCAGCCTCGGCTGCGTTTTCGTCAATCCTTGTCCCGATATGTCACGCCGAGTGCCGCCAGTGTCCGCCAATAGGCAGGGAAAGTCTTGCCGACGCAATCGGGATCGAGAATGGTGATGCCGTCGATCTTCAGCCCGGCGAGCGCGAAACTCATGGCGATACGGTGATCGGCAAAGGTATCGATCTCGGCCGGCAGCGTTTGACCGGCGAGAGCAGGATCTGAATGAACGATCAGATCGTCGCCCTCCTCGACAGCCAGACCTTCGCGGATATTGTTGAGCCCCGTGGACAGTGCGCGAATGCGGTCGCATTCCTTGACGCGCAGATTGGCGATGCCGACGAAGCGAACCGGCGTCTCGTTGAAGGCGGCAAGCACGGCAAGCGTCGGAACGGCATCCTGCATCTGCGAACCGTCGATCTCTGCCGGCAGGTGCGGGAATGTGGCGATGACGTCATAGGCGCGGGCATCCGGCTGCGAGAAGGTATCGGAGGGAACACCGAGATCGATCGCGCCGCCGGTGAGAACCTCGGCGGCCCAGAGATAGGTCGCAGCCGAGGCATCGGGCTCGACGATGAAGTCGGCGGCGCGGTAGCCGGTCGGCTCGACGCGCCAGGTCACCGGACTGGTCTTGTCGACCTTGGCGCCGAAGGCCTTCATCGCCGCGGTGGTCAGATCGATATAGCCGAGCGCGCCGATATCCTCGCCGACGAGTTCGATGTCGACGGGGCGGTCGCCGCCGGCCGCCATCATCAGCAGCGCCGAGACATACTGGCTGGACAGGCCGCCGTCGATGCGGATGCGGTCGGCCTGGAAGCGGCCGGTGCCCCTGACGGTGACCGGCGGGCAGCCGGTTTCGGCGCTCACGTCGATGCCGAGCGTGCGCATCGCCTCGACCAGCGGGCCGATCGGGCGCTTGCGCATATGTTCGTCGCCGTCGACGATGACGGTGCCGTCGACCAGAGCCGCCGCCGCCGTCAGGAAGCGTGTCGCGGTGCCGGCATTGCCGAGGAAGAGCGGCGCCTTCGGCGGCTGCAGCCTGCCGCTGCCGGTGACGACGAAGGTGGTGTCATCGGGCTCGTCGATCGAAACCCCCATGGCCCGCAGCGCTTCGGCCATATATCGCGTATCGTCGCTCTTCAGCGCGCCCGTCAGCCGGCTGGTGCCCTTGGCAAGGCCGGCGAGCAGAAGCGCGCGGTTGGTGATCGACTTGGAGCCCGGCGGCATGGCGCGGCCCGAAAGCGGCTTGCCCGGCGGGGTGATCGTGAGTTTGGCTGTGCGTGTCATGCTGTTCTTCCGTCCATAAGGCGACCATTACCGGCCGCAATCCGCCCTTGCTCTTAATCGCTTTCTGGCAAAGGCAAAATGCCGGATCGTCAGAATTTCACGGTGGGGACGGCGCGGTCGGCCTCGTTGGTGATTTCGAAATAGTCCCGCTTGGCAAAACCGAACTGGCCGGCGACCAGATTGGACGGGAAGCTTTCGACCTTGACGTTCAGGTCGCGGGCCGCGCCATTGTAATAACGGCGCGCCATCTGCAACTCGCCTTCCATGGTTTCCAGCGAAGCCTGCAGCTCGGCAAAGTTCTGGTTGGCCTTGAGATCGGGATAGGCTTCGGCGAGCGCGATGAGCCGACCGAGCGCCTGGCCGAGCAGCCCTTCCGCCTGGGCCCTGCCCGCGACATCGCCCGATGGCACGGCCTGCGCCTTGTTGCGGAGCTCAACCACCTCTTCGAGTGTCGACTTTTCATGGGCGGCATAACCCTTGACCGTCTCGATCAGGTTCGGGATCAGGTCGGCGCGACGCTTGAGCTGGACGTCGATGCCCGACCAGGCCTCTTCCGCCATCTGCCGCGCACGAACCAGGCCGTTGTAGATGAAGACGAGATAGAGCGCGACCAGAACGATGACGCCAAGCGCAATATACATCGCGAATCCCCCCGCAGCGAAGTAATGTCGGGGCGGAGACTACGCGGGTTTGCCGGCTGCCGTCAAACGCCGATATCGGCGAGGATCCGGGCCGTCGTCTGCTCCGGTGAAAAGCCCGTCGTGTCGATTTCGACGGTGCGTTCAGCCAGCCCACGCAGCAGTTTATGGTTTGCCCGCAGCCGTTGTAACGTCGCCGTATCCGTCAGCTTGAGCGCCTCAGCCCGGCCGGGAGCAACAAGACGCCTGGCATTCTCCTCCGGGGCGCAATCGAACAGGATCGCCACGAGATCGGCGCCTCTCGCGGCGGCCGGATCGCTGTACCAGGAGAAGGTCGCAGCGTCATCTGCGTCGTCCGATAGAGCATCGGTAAAGACGAAGCTTTCGGCAGGGTCCGCGCGCGCGGCATGGTCGAAAAACGCGTGGCGAATCTGCCCTCTCAGCGAGGCGTGCAGCGGATCGCTGCGGGAGAACAGAGCCTCGGCAGGATTGAGCAGTGTATGGTTGTCGATGAGCCGCGCGCCGAGCCTTTTTGCCAGCAAGCGACCGACAGTCAGCTTTCCAGTGCCCGGCCAGCCGTTGATATGGATGATACGGCCGACAGGGTTTTGCGTCACGCCGTCTCTTTGGCCAGATTGACGCCGCCGGCGTCGGTCAGCAGGAAGGCTTCGCCGCAGGCCTTGGCAAGGGTGCGCACCCGCAGGATGTAGCTCTGACGCTCGGTGACCGAGATGACGCCGCGGGCGTCGAGCAGGTTGAAGACGTGGCTGGCCTTGATGCACTGGTCATAGGCCGGGAAGACGCATTTGTGCAGGCGCTGGTTGGCGTTATCCCCCGGCGCGCCGGCATCGAGCAGCGCCGGGCATTCCTTCTCGGCGTCGACGAAGTGGCGATGCAGCATCTCGGTATTGGCGAATTCGAAATTATGGCGCGAATATTCCTGCTCGGCCTGCAGGAAGACATCGCCATAGCTGATCTTTTCGTCGCCTTCGCGGCCGTTGAAGTTCAGGTCGTAGACATTGTCGACGCCCTGGACATACATGGCGAGGCGTTCGAGACCATAGGTCAGTTCGCCTGCGACCGGCGAGCATTCGATGCCGCAGACCTGCTGGAAATAGGTAAACTGCGAGACTTCCATGCCATCGCACCAGCATTCCCAGCCGAGGCCCCAGGCGCCGAGCGTCGGGCTTTCCCAGTCGTCCTCGACAAAACGGATGTCATGCAGCAGCGGATCGAGGCCGATCGCCGCCAGCGAGCCGAGATAGAGCTCCTGCAGATTGGGCGGGTTCGGCTTCAGGATGACCTGGTACTGGTAATAATGCTGCAGCCGGTTCGGGTTCTCGCCATAGCGGCCGTCGGACGGGCGGCGCGACGGCTGCACGTAAGCCGCCTTCCACGGCTTGGGGCCGAGGGCGCGCAACGTTGTGGCAGGGTGGAAAGTGCCGGCGCCGACTTCCATGTCGTAGGGCTGCAGCACCGCGCAACCCTTGTCCGCCCAGTAGCTATGCAGGGTCAGGATCAGCGCCTGGAAGGAGCGCTTCGGGTTCATATGGTCTGGGATAGCTGACATCGAACGGCACCGATTGCTTGGGAATTATCGGCGCGACAGGTGCCATGGAGGGCGACGGGGGTCAAGACTTTTGCGGCGGCGAGAGGCGGCTGGGGCGATATGGAAGAGGAATTCGGCTGCCCCTCACCCTAACCCTCTCCCCGCTCGCGGGGCGAGGGGACGTGCCAAACGCTGCGGCGAGATTGAGGATGCCGGTGCGGCATATTTCCCTTCTCCCCGCGAGCGGGGAGAAGGTGCCGGCAGGCGGATGAGGGGCAAGCGCCGGGTGAGAGGCCGGTATAGTCCCGCCCCTATTCTCCCTCGCGCTTCAGCCGGTATTCTCCCGTCGCCGGATCCTTGACCAGCGTGCCGATGGCGCCCGTCTGGCGCTCCTTTTCAGCGCGGCGCGATTTTTCGGCGAGCTTGCGGGCATCGGAGACGAAGCGGCGGTAGAGCCACCAGGCTGAGAAAACCAGGATCAGGATAGTAATTAACTGCGGCATGCCCCTCTCTTGCTCCCTTCAAAGCCCGAAACGGCTCCACAATGCTCTCTCTTCCGCCGCTTCGACAAGCCCCGTTGCGAGACCGGATGCAGCCCCTTCGAGCGAGACCGGCGAGACGCCGGGAATCCGGCGGCCGAACAGGCCGCGGCCGGCGGTGACGAGCTCCAGCTTGGTCTTCTGGCCGTAGCGCCGCTTCAATTCCTGGCGCATGTCGCCAAGGCCATCGATGAGGCCGAGTTCGAGGCCGCGCGTGCCGCTCCAGAACAGGCCCGAGAAGACCGCCGCATCGTCCTGCAGCTTGCCGGCGCGACGCTCGCGCACCATCGAGATGAAGACCTGGTGGATTTCGAGCTGCAGGCTCTTCAGATACTCGATATCCTTTTCCTTCTCCGGCTGGAACGGATCGAGGATCACCTTGTTTTCGCCCGCCGTATAGACGCGGCGCTCGACGCCGATCTTCTTCAACAGTTCGGGAAAGCCGAACCCGCCGGAGACGACGCCGATCGAGCCGACGATGGAGGTGGCATCGGCAATGATCTCGTCGCCGGCGAGCGCGATCATGTAACCGCCGGAGGCGGCGACATCCTCGACGAAGACCAGAACCTTCTTCTGCTTCTCGCGGGCGAGCTCGCGAATGCGGGTGAAGATCAGCCGCGACTGCACGGGCGAGCCGCCCGGCGAATTGATGGAGATGGCAACCGCCGGCGCGTCCTTCATGGCGAAGGCCTTTTCCAGGACCGGGGAGACATTGGCGAGATTGAGGGTTGGCCGGAACTGGCCGCCGCCGCTGATGATCGCCCCCTGCAACCGGACGACCGGGATGGTGATACCGTCCTTGCGGAACCGTTTCGGCAGCAGCTTTCTCAAGAATCCGGCCATTTCCCATCCTTTGCTTCAGGTCGCACGCTCGCAATTTGCGATCGGCATCCATGTATGCGCTGGAACGCCAAACGCAATGGCCGCGTTCCTGAAAACATCGGCCCGAGGCATCGGGATTGATTTTCTTGTTGCGAATGAATTGCATTATCATTCTAATCCGTCATAGTGCACCGACGCTAAAACAGGTGGAAATCGCATGGACGTCCTCAATCCGAATGCAAAGAGCGGCTGGCGGCACGAACGCGGCGAGGCGTCGCTGTCCGATGTCTACCGCACCGTCGGAACCGGGCGTCACAGCTCGATGTGGCGAAGGGCGGCAGCCTTTGCCGGGCCCGGCTATATGGTCGCCGTCGGCTACATGGACCCCGGCAACTGGGCGACCTCGCTCGCCGGCGGCTCGAAATTCGGCTATGCGCTGCTCACCGTCGCGCTGCTTTCCAACCTGATGGCGATCGTGCTGCAATCGCTCTGCGCCCGCCTGGCGATCGCCTCCGGCCGCGATCTTGCGCAGGCTTGCCGCGACGCCTTTCCGAAATATGTCTCGGTGCCGCTGTGGGCCTTTGCCGAAATCGCCATCATCGCCACCGATATCGCCGAGGTGATCGGCACGGCGATCGGCCTCAACCTCTTGATGGGCATCCCGCTCGAACTCGGCGTGCTGATCACCGCGCTCGACGTCTTCGTGATCCTCTTCCTGCAGAAGCTCGGCTTCCGCTGGGTGGAAGCCTTCATCATCGCGCTGCTCGGCGTCATCGCGATCTGCTTCGGCGTGCAGATATTGCTTGCCGACCCGCAATGGAGCGCCGTCCTCACCGGCTTCTTCCCGACAACGGAGATCGTCACCAATCCCGAGATGCTCTACCTGGCGCTCGGCATTCTCGGCGCCACCGTCATGCCGCACAATCTCTACCTCCACTCCGGCATCGTGCAGACGCGGGCCTATGGCCATACTATCCCTGAGAAGAAGGAGGCGCTGACCTTTGCGACGATCGACTCGACGGTCGCATTGTGCTTCGCGTTGCTGATCAACGCCTCGATCCTGATCCTGGCGGCTGCCGCCTTCAACGCGCATGGGAAGACCGACGTCGTCGAACTCGGCGAGGCGCATTCGCTGTTGTCGCCGCTGCTCGGCCTCGCCATCGCGCCGACGCTGTTCGGCATCGCGCTTCTCTGCTGCGGCCTCAATTCGACGGTGACGGCAACGCTTGCCGGTCAGATCGTCATGGAAGGCTTCCTGAAGATCCGGCTGAAGCCATGGGTGCGCCGGCTGATCACCCGGGCGATCGCCATCGTGCCGGCGGCAATCGTCACCATCTGGTATGGCGATCAAGGCACGGCCGAGCTTTTGATCCTGACGCAGGTGGTGCTCAGCCTGCAGCTTTCCTTCGCCGTCTTCCCGCTTGTGATGTTCACCGCCAGCAAGGCCAAGATGGGCGAGTTGGTGGCGCCGCGCTGGCTGAGCGGCATCGCCTATGTGATCGCGGTCGTCATCGCCGGATTGAACGTCAAGCTGCTCTTCGACTTCGTCACCGGCTAAATTCTGGTGTAAGCCGCCCGGCCATTGTTGAAATCATCGACGAGAGGGGAGAACTTGTGGCTCCCCTCTTCGTGCATGATCAGAGGCGCGCGCAGCGACAGCCGCGCCCGCGATCCCTTGATTGCGGTCACCAGGATCCGGACGGCATTTTCACCCGGACGCGGGTGGATGGCTGTCAATTCGAGGCCGCCGAAGCGACGGCCGCAGGCGAGGATGATTTCGGCGATCGACTGGGGCCTGGCGATCAGCGACAATTGGCCGCCGGGGATCATGATGGCGCCGGCCGTGCGGATCCAGCTTTCGAACAGGCCGTCGGTCATCGCATGGGCTTCGGCCTTCAGCGCATCCGGCGTGCGTCGGTCGCCGGCATCATTGAAGGGGGGGTTCATGATGACGTGGTGGAAGCTCTCATCGGTAAGGCCGGCATCGTTGCGCGCCTTGGCGGTCAGGGTCACATCGGCCTCGACGACGCTGACGCGGTCCGCGACATGGGCATTGCCGGGCAAGAGGATGCTGCGGCGGGCATAATCGGCCATCTCGGCCGAGCGCTCGAAGAGCACCACCTCTGCATCGGCAAGCCGCGAGGCGACGGCAAGGCCGGCGGCACCGGCGCCGGCGCCGAGATCGGCAACCCTGACCGGGCGATCGTCGGCGACGAGAGCCGCAAGCAGCATCGCATCCATGCCGGCGCGATGGCCCCTGCCCTTTGGCTGCACCACATGGAAGGCGCCGCGGTGGAAGGCATCGATGGTGTCAGTGGTTTCGCCTGCCATCGGAGCTCACTTCCGCTCGCGCAGCTCGCCGCCGAGACCGGCATCGATGAGGATGCGGCGCGCCTGATCGGCCATCTCCTCGTCCACCAGCAGGCGGCGCGACAGCATGCCGAGCGAGCCCTCCAGCACGCTCATGCCCTGATCGGCGATGAAGCAGTGAATTCCGGCATCCTTCATCAAACTCTCGGCATAGGAGAGAAGAACGGGGTCGTTGGCGCGGATAAGCTCATGCATTTGCCGTCGTTTTCCTTCCAATTTCGCTCAGCGCGACAATTCACCCCTTGCCGCGTCCATCGCCCCTTTCTATTGTCAGGTGCAATGAATGAATAGGAGTCCGGGTCGTTGGGCGTGGTCATACCGCTTGAAGAAAGCAAAAACAAACTGGCATCCATAAAGCCGCTGGTCGATCTCACCAGGGCGGATATGGAGCGAGTAAACCAGCTCATTCTGTCCAAGGCCGGCTCCGACGTGCAGATGATCCCCGAAGTGGCGAACCATCTGATCTCATCCGGCGGCAAGCGGCTGCGGCCGATGCTGACGCTGGCTTCCGCCTCGCTGTTCGACTACAGGGGCGAAAACCACGTCAAGCTCGCCACATCGGTCGAGTTCATGCACACGGCGACGCTGCTGCATGACGACGTCGTCGACGAGAGCGATCTGCGCCGCGGCAAATCGACGGCCCGGATGATCTGGGGCAACCAGGCAAGCGTGCTGGTCGGCGACTTCCTGCTCGGCCAAGCCTTCCGCATGATGGTCGATGTCGGCTCGCTCGATGCGCTCGACGTCCTGTCCTCGGCCGCCTGCGTGATCGCCGAAGGTGAAGTGCTGCAGCTTTCCGTCGCCAAGAACATGGAGACGACGGAAGACGATTATCTCTCCGTCATCCGCGCCAAGACGGCCGCTCTCTTTGCTGCCGCCGCCGAAGTCGGGCCGATCGTCGCCGAGGCCGGCCGGTCCGGCCGCAACGCCCTGAAATCCTATGGCATGAATCTCGGGCTCGCCTTCCAGCTCGTCGACGACGCGCTCGACTATGGCGGCAAGGCTGCCGATCTCGGCAAGAATGTCGGCGACGATTTCCGCGAGGGCAAGATCACTCTGCCGGTCATTCTCGCCTATCGCCGCGGCACTGAGGACGAGCGCGCCTTCTGGCGCGATGCGATCGAAGCCGGCAACAGCACCGACGCCAACCTCGAAAAAGCGCTGGGGCTGATCACCAAATATGGCACGCTGAGCGACACGATCGGCCGCGCGATCCATTACGGCACGATCGCACGGGATGCGCTTGCGCCGCTTCCCGATACCGTCTGGAAATCCTCCCTGATGGAAGTGATCGACTTCTGCATCGAGCGCGTCAATTGATCAATCGTCCTTGATCGCAGGCTGATTTTCTTGCAGCGCCGCTTCAAAAAAGCCATCCTGTTATGAATCAGTGATCGCAACTTGTTTTGCGGCCGGCCCCATTGCCGGGACGCTGTCGAAGAAAGGTTTCCTAATGCGGCAGAGATTTGCCATCCGTCTTCTTACGAGCGCAGCGCTGGCCGCTGTCCTTTCGCTGGGCGGCGTCGGCGGCGTCAACGCCGAGGATGCGGCCAAGACGGGCGATGCCGCAAAGACCGACAGTTTCTTCGATGCCGATAGCGTCACCAGTTTCTCCGGCGCCTTCCTCGCCGCCCGCACGGCCGATGTCGATCATGACTACGAAACCGCGATCGAACTCTACAAGAAGGCGCTGCAGATCGAACCCGGCAATCCCGAGATTCGCCAGCGGCTGATGATCTCGCTGCTGCTCAATGGCGACATCAAGGAGGGCGTCAAATATGCCAACGACCTGAAGGGCGATCCTTCCGTCGAGCGCATCACCACGATCGTGCGCGGCATGGATGCCGTGCGCCGCGACGACTACAAGACCGCCGAGGCCATCCTGAAATATAAGGGGCCGAACGATCTCGACCGGATGATGAACGACCTGCTGCTTGCCTGGGCCCGCGTCGGCGCCGGCCGCGGCAAGGAAGCGCTCACCATGGTCGAGAAGATGAAGGGACCGGACTGGTTCCGCATCTTCCAGAATTACAATGCCGGGGCGATCGCCATCGCCACCGGCGATGTGAAGTCCGCCCGCAAGCATCTGAACGATGCCGTGCTCGACAAGGAAGGCGGTGCGACGGCGCCCGACACCTTCATGCGCGCGGTGATGGCGCTTGCCCGCCTCGAAGCAACGCAGGGCAATAAGCAGAAGGCGCTCGACGCCGTTTCCGTCGGTGACAACCTGCTGCCGAATTATGCGCCGCTGAACGCGCTGCGCGACAGCATCGAAAAGGACGAGAAGCAGGAACAGCAGGTCAAGACAGCCGAAGAAGGGGCTGCCGGCGTGCTGTTTTCGGTCGGCGGCGCACTGAACCGCGACGGCGCCGAGGACATCGTTTCGCTTTACCTGCAGACGGCCAATGCGCTCGATCCGAACAGCGCCGATACGCTGGTGCTGCTCGGCGGCATCGCCGAGAAGCAGAACCAGATGGACCGCGCCATCGCGCTCTACAAGAAGGTGCCGGAGAATTCGCCGATGCGGCGCATCTCCGAGCTGCAGCTCGGCCTTGCCCTTGCCCAGGGCGGCAAGGTGGACGAGGCGCGCAAGCATCTGCAGGCGCTGATCACCTCCGACCCGAAGGACATCCGCAGCTACCTCGCCTATGGCAGCGTGCTATCCGACGCCAAGGACTACGAGGCGATGGCCGCCAATTACGACAAGGCCGTCGAAGCGATCGGCCCCATTCCCGGCCGCGCCAACTGGAGCGTCTTCTTCCAGCGCGGCATCGCCTATGAACGGTTGAAGAAGTGGGACCAGGCGGAGCCGAATTTCCGCAAGGCGTTGGAGCTCAACCCCGACCAGCCGCAGGTGCTGAACTATCTCGGCTATTCCTGGATCGACATGAACCGTAACCTCGACGAAGGTCTCGGGATGATCAAGAAGGCCGTCGATCTTCGCCCTGACGACGGTTACATCATCGATTCGCTCGGCTGGGCTTATTTCCGCCTCAACCGCTTCGACGATGCCGTCGACGAGCTGGAGCGGGCCGCCCAGATCAAGGCCGGCGACGCGACGATCAACGACCATCTCGGCGATGCCTATTGGCGCGTCGGGCGCAAGCTCGAAGCCGTCTACCAGTGGAACCGGGCGCTCAGCTCCGAGCCTGAGGCTGCCGAGATCCCGAAGATCAAGGACAAGGTCGCCAACGGCCTGCCTCCCGTCAGCGACGATGCCAAGGCGGCCGACAAGAAGCAGCCGGATCCGGCCCCCGTCACGCCGCCGCCGGTCGACAAGAAATCCTGACGGGCGGGACGCATGCCTGAAGAGGGCCTGGCCGACGCTTTCGGCGTCACCGAAGAGGCGCGCGCCAAGATCAACCTGGCCCTGCATGTGACGGGCCAGCGGCCGGACGGTTATCATCTGCTCGATATGCTGGTGACCTTCGCAGAGCATGGCGACCGGCTGGGTTTCCTGCCCGCACAGGCCGACGCCTTCACCCTGTCAGGCCGTTTCGGCGGCGCGCTTGCCGAAGATGGCGGCACCAACCTCGTGCTGAGGGCGCGTGATCTCCTGCGCGAGGCGGTCGGAGCCCTCGCCTTCCCCGTCCATATCCACCTCCAGAAGAATTTGCCGATCGCCTCCGGCATCGGCGGCGGCTCGGCCGACGCAGCTGCGAGCTTGCGGGGGCTGATGCGCCTCTGGGGCACGAGGTTGCCCGAGGACGCGCTTGCTATGCTCGCGCTGAAGCTCGGCGCCGACGTGCCGATGTGCATGGAAAGCCGGCCGCTGATTGCCCGCGGCATCGGCGAAAAGATCGAACCGGTGCCCGATCTGCCGGCCTTTGCCATGGTGCTTGCCAATCCGCTGAAGGGCGTGTCGACGCCCGAAGTTTTCCGCCGGTTGGCAACAAAGGACAATCCGGCCTTGAGCCTGGCTCCGCGCGTGCCCAACACTGCCGACTGGCTCGCGGCGATCGGTGCAGCCCGCAACGATCTGGAACCGCCGGCGCGTGAGCTTGTGGCGGAGATATCGGCGATCTCGGCGATGCTGCAGGCCAGCGGCGCTCTGTTGACCCGCATGTCCGGTTCCGGCGCCACCTGCTTCGGCATCTTTGCCACCATGACCGCCGCCGAAGATGCGGCGGCGGCTCTTCACGACGCGCGGCCCGACTGGTATTTCCAGGCGACGGAAACGGTTTCGGGAGGCATGTGATGGCAGCTCTGGACGAAAAGCGGCCCTTCATCGCGGTCGGTATTGCGGTTCTCACGATCTCGGACACGCGCACGCCGGAGACGGACAAGTCAGGCGACACGCTGGCGGCGCGGATCACCGAAGCGGGCCACCGGCTGGTCGACCGTGGCATCGTGCCCGATGATCGCACGGAGATTGCCTCCCGGGTAAAGGCCTGGATTGACAGCAAAGACATAGACGTCGTCATCACCACGGGTGGTACCGGCTTTACCGGCCGCGACGTGACGCCCGAGGCGCTGGAGCCTTTGTTCGAAAAGCGGATGGACGGCTTTTCCGCCATCTTCCACCGGATCTCCTACGAGAAGATCGGCACGGCGACGATCCAATCGCGCGCCACGGCAGGCGTTGCCAATGCCACCTTCATCTTCGCGCTGCCGGGTTCGCCCGGCGCCTGCCGGGATGCCTGGGACGGCATTCTGAAAGGCCAACTCGACTACCGCAGCGTGCCGTGCAATTTCGTCGAGATCATGCCGCGGCTGGACGAGCACCTGAAACGCGGCGCGACGAAGTAGACTGCCTGCAAGAGCGGCATTCCTATGTGGCCAGGCCCGGCAGGACGGGCATGGTATCCCAGCTATCACCCGACAGCAGAATGCAGCTTACGCCGTGAACATCCGTGACGATGAGGGTCCAGGTGCCGCTTTCGGCGGCATAGACCTCAAGAATGGCGTTCTGGTTGATCAGTCCGACTGCCGTGAGCTTTTCGGCGAAGTTCTTGTCCAGGAAATTGACGATTTCGGGTCGGCCTGCGCAACTGCGCATCATCTGCGATGCTGCCGAATGCGGATGCGCGATCACCAATATCGGCAATATGACGGCCAGCAGGCCGTAGATCATACCGCGTGTCATGACGCACCTCCTTTCGCCGGGTACCCGGCAGAAGAGGAGATTGTCGCTGACCTGTTCTGCCGTTCACCGGCATTCCATGGCCATTCCGTTGCGAAGCGCGGCGCTTCGACGGCGCCATGTTTGAATTATAGCGCGAAATCCTATTGGGCGCCATCTTTTGCGCGAGCGGTGGGAGAGGATCGCGGCAGCTACCGTGCGGCGCGGGCGACCCAGGACGGAATGAGCTCGCTCGCCAGCCGCCGCGGTTTCTGGCCCTTGACGAATTCGGCAAGCCGCATGCCGCTTTTGGCGGTGGCGAGTGCCAGCTTTTTCGGCACCAGGAAACCGAGTTCCAGCGGCGGTACGGCCCGGCCGACACGCTGGAAGAACGGGCGGCGATAGCCCCTCGACGCGGTGAAGCGCGCCGGCAGCTTGTTCAGCGCCACATATTCGGCGATCTCATCGATCCAGCCCGCCTGCGGTCTGGCGCCCGGCTCGACGAAGAGCAGCCATTCGCCGCGCGCCGAGCGGACGATGTCCTTGATATCCCATTGCGAATGGAAGCGGCAGCCGGCAGCGTCGGCCACCCGTGAGGTGCCGTCGCGAGAGCCGTGATCGAGCACGATCACATCGCTCACCAGCCCCTCCACTGCGCCTGCCACCAAGACCGATAAAGTCTGCGCCAGTTCAGATTCCTGATCCTGACATTCGAGAACAACCGTCAACATTGACTGTTTATAATGCGCCGCACAAATTTTTGCCAGCGCCGTTTTCCTCATTTTGTTCTTGCATTGTTCTCATTTTGCCGATAGGAATTTAATCAGCAAAACGGGCGGAGGCGATGGCTTTCCGCCACGGGAGAATCCGATGAGAGAGCAGTCCCTGGCAGGGCAGGCCGCATTCGCGCCTGCCAATACGGCAGATATTGCCGATGCGATGATCGTTTCCTCGGGTCTAAGGGTCGAGGTCGATCGGCGGCGCGGGCGTGGGGCGGGATTGAACCCGACGGGGCGGTTCGAAGCGCTGCAGCGGGAGACCTTCGACGATGGCTGGCAGACATGGGAAGAACTGCCGCCGTTCAAGACGGAAGTGCAGGTCGAGAAGCCGCGCACGGCCATCACCCGCAACGAATCGCCGGATATTTCCTTCGACCGTTCGATCAATCCCTATCGCGGCTGCGAACATGGCTGCATCTATTGTTTCGCCCGGCCGACGCATGCCTATATGGGGCTTTCCGCAGGGCTCGATTTCGAGACGAAGCTGTTTGCCAAGCCCGATGCGGCAAAGTTGCTGGAGCGGGAGCTCGCCAAACCCGGCTACAAGGTGCGGGTGATCGCCATCGGCACCAATACCGACCCCTATCAGCCGATCGAAAAGGAATGGCGCATCATGCGCGGCATCCTCGAGGTCTTGAACAAGGCAAACCATCCAGTCTCGATCGTCACCAAATCGGCGATGATCCTGCGTGATCTCGACATTCTGCGGGAGATGGCAAGCAAGAACCTGGTGCGCGTCGGCATCTCCGTGACCACGCTGGATCGCAAGCTTGCCCGGACGATGGAGCCGCGGGCCGCAACACCGCCGCGGCGGCTGGAGACGATCCACACCCTTGCCGAAGCCGGCATCCAGACGGCTGTGATGGCCGCCCCGCTGATCCCGGCGCTGAACGATCACGAGTTGGAGCGCATTCTCGAATCGGCCAAGGCTGCCGGCGCCGCCGAGGCGAGCTATGTCATCCTCAGGCTGCCGCTCGAGGTCAGCCCGCTGTTTCGTGATTGGCTGCTGCAACATTACCCCGATCGTTACCGGCATGTGATGTCGCTGGTGCGCTCGATGCGCGGCGGCAAGGATTACGATGCCGAATTCGGCAAGCGCATGAAGGGCGCCGGTCCCTATGCCTGGCAGATCGCCAGGCGATTTGAGATGGCAGCCCGGCGTTTCGGCCTGACGCGACGCAGCGTGCCGCTGCGCGACGACCTGTTCGTGCCGCCCGACGGCAGCGGCGTCCAGCTGTCGCTTCTTTGACCTTTTGTTTTACGCAGTTCAGGCAAACCGCTTCGCGCTTTGCCGGGAACTGCTCTCTGGCCTTTACGCAATTCCGAACGGAAAACCGCTTCGCACTTTTCCTGGAATTGCTTGTAGCTTGCGCATCGGCTTCTCGATAGAACCGCCCTGTCTTCGAGCCCCGAGCGCAATTCCCGCGGATGGCCTTGACCGCCACCATCCGCCGGACCGGTCCCCGGCCGCCGCCCTGATCCGGGGACTTGCGGGAAATCGGGTTGGCGTGCGAGGTTCAGCCGCATGAAACCTCGCACGCCACCCGATTCTCCCCTGCTTTTCGACACGGCTCCGCTCGTGCCGGATTTCAAACTCGAGCTCAAAGCCCGCAAGGCCGGCCACTGGCCGGTTGCCGGCGCCGACGAGGCAGGCCGCGGGCCGCTGGCCGGGCCTGTGGTCGCCGCTGCCGTCATCCTCGATCCCAAACGCATCCCCGAGGGTCTGAACGATTCCAAGCAGCTTTCGGCGCAACGGCGCGAGGAACTGTTCGCGCAGATTCTGGCGACCGCGACCGTCTCCATCGCCTCCTCCAGCTCGACGCGCATCGACGAGACCGATATCCGCAAGGCTAGCCTCGACGCCATGCGCCGCGCCATCTGCAGCCTCGCCATTCCGGCAAGCTACGTGCTGACCGACGGGCTCGACGTGCCGCCCGGCCTCGATTGCCCCGGACAGGCGGTGGTCAAGGGCGATGCCCGCTCGGTCTCGATCGCCGCGGCCTCGATCGTCGCCAAGGTGACGCGCGACCGGATGATGGCACGCGCGCATCATGTGTTTCCGGATTACGGCTTTGCCGCGCATGTGGGCTACGGCACCGCACAGCACCGCGCCGGCATCGAAAAACACGGCCCCTGCTCCCTGCACCGGATGAGCTTCCGGCCGTTGCGCAAGGTCGAGGATGGTCCCGAGATGGATCAGCTCATTTCCGAGTAGGAACGGAGAGGTCGCGGCATGGTCCCTTCGCCCCGTTTACGGCGGTCCGAAGGATGGGACGAGACCAGCGGCTCGCCCCAGCACAAGGCCGAGTCATCAACAAAGAAAAGGCCGGGACATGCCCGGCCTTCGCTCTCAATCTTTTCGATACAGCTCAGTTGAGCCGCGTCTTGACCTGGCTGACGGCATTGCCGAAGAGCTCGGACTGAACCTTGGCATCGGCCTGCTTGGCAAGCACGGTTTCGGCGGCCGCGATTGCGAGATCGACGGCAGCGGAACGCACCGCCTTCATCGCCTCGGCCTCGGCCTGCTTGATCTTCTGCTCGGAAAGCGCCGTGCGGTTGGCGACGAATTCTTCCGTCTTCTTCTTCGCCTCAGTGGTCAGCATTTCGGCTTCGCGCTCAGCGGCGGCAACGATGTGGGCCGCTTCGGCTTCCGCTTCCTTGCGCTTGCGCTGGTATTCGGCGAGCAGGTGCTGGGCCTCTTCGCGCAGACGCTTGGCTTCGGCCAATTCGTTGCGGATCTGGTCGGCGCGGTCGTCGAGCGACCGTGCCATCATGCCCGGAACCTTCAGGTAAACGACCAGCGCCAGGAAGAGGACGAGGCCGACAAAGGCGAAGAAAGTCGCGTCAAAAGCAAATTCCATCGATCAAGCCTCCTTCTTGGCAGCTGCGACGGCAGCAGCGACATCGGCCTTGGCGACGGTGCCGCCGATCAACTGATCGACCACGGCAGCCGCGGTTTCCTCGGCAATGGTGCCGACGTCGGCGAAGGCCTTGGCCTTGATCTCGCCAATACGAACTTCGGCAGCCTTGATCTTTTCCGACAGGCTCGCCTCGACAGCGCGGCGATCCTCTTCGGCTTTGGCCTTGGCGGCGTCGCGTGCGGCAGAGCCGATCGCGTTGGACTTGGCGCGCGCAGCGGCCAGTTCACCTTCATAGGTCCGGACGGCGGCGTCGGCTTCCGCCTTCAGGCGGCCAGCTTCTTCCAGATCCTGGGAAATGCGCGTGTGACGCTGATCGAGGATGGCCCCGATGCGCGGCGCGATGACCTTTTGCATGAGCAAATAGAAGACGCCGAACGTGATCACCAGCCAGAGCAGCTGGGATGCGAAGGTCGTCGAATCGAAAGGCGGGAAAGGGCCGCGGGCGTGTTCGCCTTCGGCAACACCAGTCTCGGTATGGACCTCGCCTGCGGCCGGAGCGGCATGCGCATCCGTACCCGTCGCTGCCGCCGGTGCTTCCTCAGCGTAAGCCGGGGTCACAAAAAACATGCTCACCTCCAGGTGGACTGCAAATGCAAAGGATCACGGCTTGCGGTCGCAGGCCGTGATCCATCTATTCGCCGATATCAGACGGCGAAGAGGAGGAGGAGAGCGACGAGCAGCGAGAAGATGCCCAGAGCTTCCGTAACGGCGAAGCCGAATACCAGACG
Organism: Rhizobium sp. BK112; assembly: GCF_014193215.1. Taxonomy (NCBI): domain Bacteria; kingdom Pseudomonadati; phylum Pseudomonadota; class Alphaproteobacteria; order Hyphomicrobiales; family Rhizobiaceae; genus Rhizobium; species Rhizobium sp. BK112. The sequence continues at coordinate 293,662 of NZ_JACHYZ010000002.1, read as the reverse complement.
GCCGAACTGGCTGTCAGCGGCAGACGGATTGCGCAGTGCGCCGGAGAGGTAGCTGCCGAAGATATTGCCGAGGCCGAGAGCCGTACCGGCCATACCAAAGCAAGCCAGGCCTGCACCGATGTACTTTGCTGCTTCCGCTTCCATGTTGAACTCCTTTGAAATGGTTGTTGCGGCGAATGACTGACGCCCTTTGACGTCGATGTCGTTATCCTTAGTGCCCGCCCGGATGGATTGCGTCGTTGAGGTACATGCAAGTCAGCACCGCAAAGACGTAAGCCTGGAGGAAGGCGACGAGGAACTCGAGACCGGTCAGGGCGACGGTCATGATGAGGGGAAGAACGGCTCCGCCGACACCGACAGCACCGAGGGCTCCAAGCGAGGCGACGAAGCCTGCGAACACCTTCAGCGTGATGTGACCGGCGAGCATGTTCGCAAAAAGACGAACAGAGAGTGAAATCGGACGGGACAGGAACGAAATGATTTCGATCGTGACAACAAGCGGCAGCAGAACGCCCGGTACGCCCGACGGCACGAAGACATTCAGGAAGTGGAAGCCGTGCTTATAGAAGCCGTAGACGAGAACCGTGCCGATAACCAGGAGCGCGAGCGCGAAGGTGACGATGATCTGGCTGGTGACCGTGAAGAAATACGGGAACATGCCGAGCAGGTTCGCCGTCAGGACGAAGGTGAAGAGCGAAAAGACCAGTGGGAAGAACTTCATTCCCTGCTTGCCGGCGCCTTCCTTCAGCATGTTGGCGATGAACTCATAGGACATTTCCGCGACCGACTGCGAACGACCCGGCACGATGGCGCGGTTCGAGGTCGCGAAATAGAGGAAGCCTACGGCAACGGCAGCAGAAGCGGCCATGAAGAGCGATGCATTGGTGAACGAAAAATCAATTCCGCCGATTTCGATCGGCACAATCTTCTGGATCAGGAACTGATGAGTCGGATCGTTAGACACCGCTTGTTCTCTCTCTTTGGCCCGCAGAACGCGGGGTCATTGCACTGGACCGGAACCGGTCCTTATTTCTTGTCGCCCTTGTCGTCCAGGGGATGGGCCACCACCCCCGCAGAACGCAGCACGTTCAGAACGCCGGCACAAAATCCGAGAAGCAGAAGAACAATCAAACCCCAAGGCGCCGTGCCAACAAAACGGTCGAGGAGATAGCCAAGCAGAGCACCGACGACGATTGCGGAAATGAACTCGCTGGAAAGCTTCATCGCCTGGGCATAACCTTTGCGGCTTACCTCGGCGCGGGCTTCCCTAGCCTCGTCTTCTCCCGTCTCGACGCCCTTGGTCGCGAGTTTCGCTCCCAATTGCGCACGGCGCTTTTCAAGACTTTCCTCGCGGTCGTCCGCCATGGATCTCTCCTCGTCTGCCCGTCGCCCGCACTCCCGCTACCCCGGTCATTCGGACCCCGGACACGAAGGTTGAGATCCTTCCGGCCCGTTCTGAAGTCGCGCGCAACATAGTTTTAGGGATTGGTATAGTCAAGGCGTAGACAGCTTCTGTCCAGCGAGAAAATAAATTCGTCAAATCAAAGAGATAGGCCAATTTAAGGCCGATCGCTTAAATTCGATGGAAAGAATCCGCTTTAAAGCCCCGCAAATCGCCTTGCCCAGGCGATTTATCTCAGCTCCAGCCGCCGCCATAGGTGCGATAGAAGACGTGAAGACCGATGCGACCGACCTTTTCCATGGTCCTTGCCCATGTCGGCCTGACATAGACGGCATGGTAGTGCGTCGCCGAGCCCACTTGCGGCAGCCAGATCTTGCCTGCCGTCACCGCCATCGCCACATCGCGGGCGACTCGCCAATGATATTCCGAGTTCACCCTGTCCTTGATGGCGTCGCAGGCGAAGGAAAACTGGCAGCGGTTGCGCCAATCCTCATTCTGATAGACGACGCCGCAAATGGTCTTGGGATAGGCAGGATTGCGGACGCGGTTGAGGATGACCTGGGCGACGGCCGCCTGGCCCTTCACCGATTCCCCCCGCGCCTCGAAATAGATGCCGGAGGCAAGGCATTGCTGTTCGCGGGCGGAAAAGACGCTCGGCGCAAGCACGCTTGCGGCCCAGGCATGATCGCGCGGGCCAATCTCCGGAACGAAGCGGCCGCTATCCTTCTCGGTCAGGATGGAATCGAAGGGCGACTGGCGGGAATAGTCGGGTGCCGGCGGCGCATAGGCGGTGGCGAGCACATCGGCCTTGTTGCTGGTGACGAGGCTTGCGAGCATTGCCGGCACGCCATTGTCGGTCACGACAGGCTGCTTCTTATAGAAAGAAGTGGCGATCTCGATTTCCTTGCCCTGGATCTTCGGCTTGACGAAGGCCGACCTGTCCTTGAGATCGAAGCTCGGCGTGAAGAGCATCCTGGTGCGCTCGAGGATGGAGCCGGCGGAAAAATCCTTTGGCGGCTGCATCTTCTCGACGGCGACGACGCGGCCTTTCTTGGTGGAGCGGTTGACACGATCCTCGTCCGGCGTGTCCTCGTGGCCCTTATTTTCGGCGGTAAAGGCGACCTTGCGGCCATCGGGCAGCACCATGCCGGCACCGGCGGGAATCGAACCGGTCACCATCGGCTCGGCGAAAGCGAGTTCGGCCTGGTGGATGGAGCCGGCCGGCGAATTGGTCAGCACCATGCGCCAGTTCTCTCCTTGATGATCGAGGCCGCCCAGCATGGCGGCGAGATCGGCATGGGATGCGACGCTCGGAAAAATCAGCCAGCCGGCAAGACCGAAGATGACCGGAGACACCCAGTTCTCGGGAAAAAGACGCAGCTTGCTACGGGAAGGGCTCTTTCGACGCAACACGAACTCCGGGCATGGAACGCGGGAACATTCCATTAAAAATCCCGCATTAACCTTGACGTCCGGTTAACGGACCGTGCCGGAATGTGACTGTGAGCACTTTTGGATGTTCTAATGTGTTGGAAAAGTCCCTCCCCACAAGGGCGAGGGACTAGCCCAGCGTCACCGCTTTGCCCGCGATCATCTCGTCGTTTGCCGAGCTGGAATTTTGGGAGATGCGGAGCAACAGGTTAAGCCCCTCCCCCTCGTGGGGCGGGGTCTTTGCCCCCCGTGTCAAATAATGACGTGCGAGCCAAGTTCCACCACGCGGTTGGCCGGCAGGCGGAAGTAGTCTGAGGGGTTGGCGGCGGCATTGGCGAGCGCGATGTAGAGCCGGTCCTGCCAGTAGGGCATGCCCGACTTGGCGTCCGGCACCAGCTTGCGGCGGCCGAGATAGAAGGAGGTCGACATGATGTCGAACTTCAGCCCGGTCTTGCGCAGCGTCGCCAAGGCCTGCGAGACGTTCTGCGATTCCATGAAGCCGAAGAGTAGTTCGACGCGGGAGAAGCGCGGAGAAATCTGCTCGACCTTATAGCGGTCCTGGCTCGGCACACGCGGCTTGTTGACCGTGCGGATCGTCAGGATGACGTTGCGGTCGTGAAGCACATGATTGTGCTTGAGATTGTGCAGCAGGGCGGCGGGGGCTGATTCCGGATCGCTGGTCAGGAAGATCGCGGTGCCCGGCACCTGGGCCGGCGAATGTTCGCTCTTGCGCTCGATCGAGCTGACGAAGGAGGCAAGCGGGATATCGGTGTGGCGGGTCTTTTCCATCAGGATCGCGGTGCCGCGGCGCCAGGTCCACATGACGACGGTAAAGGCGGTGGCGATCATGATCGGGATGTAGCCGCCGTCGTGGATCTTCAAGAGGTTGGCGCCGAGGAAGATCAATTCGAGCACGACCAGCGGCGCGAGCGCGATCACCGCAACAGGCAGCGACCAGTTCCAGCGGGCGCGGACGAATTCGAAGGCCATGATCGAGGTGACGACCATGGCGCCGGTGACGGAGATGCCGTAGGCGGTCGCCAGCGCGTCCGACGTCTTGAAACTCAGGACCAGGAAGATGACGCCGATGAACAGCACGGCATTGACCGAAGGCACGAAGATCTGCCCGGTATTGGTTTCCGAGGTGAAGAGAATTTCCATGCGCGGCAGAAAGCCGAGGTTGATGCCCTGGCGCACCATCGAGAAAGCGCCTGTGATGACCGCCTGGCTGGCGATGATCGTCGCGGCGGTCGCCAGGATGACGACCGGCAACAGCGCCCATTTCGGGTACATCAGGTAGAAGGGATCGGACATCGTCGCCGGATTGCCGAGAACGAGCGCCCCCTGCCCGAGATAATTCAGCGTCAGCGCCGGGAAGACCAGCAGGAACCAGGCCCACTGGATCGGGCGGCGGCCGAAATGGCCGAGATCGGCATAGAGCGCCTCGGCGCCTGTCACCGTCAGGAAGACGGCGCCGAGCACGACGACGCCGTAGAAGCCCTCATGCAGCAGGAAGCTGACGGCATAATAGGGATTGAAGGCGGCAAGAATGCCGTAATCATCCGAGATATGGGAAATGCCGGCGGCAGCCATGACGAGGAACCAGACGGCGGTGATCGGCCCGAAGAACCTGGCGACCGCGCCGGTGCCGCGCGATTGCACGACGAAGAGCAGTGCCAGGATCACCACCGAGATCGGCACGATATATTCCGCAAGGCTGGGGGTGACGAGCTTCAGGCCCTCGACGGCCGACAGCACGGACAGAGCCGGCGTGATCATCGCATCGCCGAGGAAGAGGGCAGCCCCCATCAGGCCGAGCAGCATCAGGATGGCGGTATGGCCGTTGGCGGTCTTCATCAGAAGGGCGAGCAGCGACAGCGTGCCGCCCTCGCCGTCATTGTCGGCGCGCAGCAGGAAGAGCACATATTTGATGGTGACGATGATCGTCAGCGCCCAGATCATCAGCGAAATCAGGCTGATGACCTCGAAACGGGTGACGCCGTCATGGGCCACCGGCTTCAGCGCCTCACGAAAGGCATAAAGCGGACTGGTGCCGATATCGCCGTAGACGACGCCGACGGAACCCAGCGCCAGATAGAACAGCTTTCGCGGCGTCATATGGGATTCGTTCGGATGGCTCTCTTCGGACATGAAGTTGCAACAGGCTCCTCAGAGCCAGCCTTTCCAGCGGAAAAAGAAGAAGGGGATGACGGCTGAGATCACCATCAGGGCCAGCGAATAGGGATAACCCGCGACCCAGGTCAGCTCCGGCATGACCTGAAAATTCATGCCATAGATGGAGGCGACCAATGTCGGCGGCAAGAACACCACCGAGGCAATCGAGAAAATCTTGATGATCGAGTTCTGCTCGATGTTGATCAGCCCGAGCGAGGCGTCGAGCAGGAAAGTGATGTTGGCGGCGACGAAGGAAGCATGCTCCGATAGCGACTGGATATCGCGCGAAACGGTGCGGCAGAGCTCCTTTGTCTCGCGATCCTGCTGGATTGCCGGGATCGTGTGAAAGAAGGTCAGCAGGCGGGACAGCGAACCGAGGCTGTCGCGCACCTTGCTGATCATCCGGTGATGGCCGGCGATATCCCTGAGCTTCTCCTCGAGATAGTTCGAAGGTTTGCGCACCTTCCTTGCCCGATCACCGAAGACATGCATCGACAGGATGTCAATGCGCGAGACGGAGATCTCGAGGATCTCGGCGGTGCGGTCGACGATCGTCTCCAGGAGCTTGGCGAGAAGGGCAGCGCCACTGCGCCAGTTTTCCGGCAGCCGGTGAAGGGCGGCAATGAACAGCGCAAAGGATTTGGGATGGGCGTAACGGATGGTGACCAGACGGTTTCCGGCCAGGATGAAGGCGACATCGGTCAGCGTCGGCGCGTCGGTATCAGCCTTCCAGAGCAGCGAAGCGGTCATGAAGACGGCGTCGTTTTCGACATAGAGCCGGGCGGAAGGCTCGATATCCTTGAGATCGTCGCGGGTCGGGACCTCGATGCCGAGAATCTTCTCGACATAGAGTTCCTCGTCGCGGGTCGGCTCGATCATGTCGATCCACACGACATCCTCGGGAAAGGATGCGGCATGCGACAGATCGCGGATCTCGACCGACCTGCAATTGGAACAGTAAGCGGTGATCACCGGCAGCCTCTCCGATGCTCACGGCGCTTCGCGGCCAATGCACTTTTCATCGAAAGCCTTTCCATGCGATCGCCAGCGCGGCAACGCGACGGTCGCTTGTCATCGGTCGAAGCGGAAGCGGATCAAGAAAGTTCATACGACTCCGGCTGCATCCGACCTCAAAGGCCGGCATGCGCATTGTGCTCCACCGCATCGCGGTTACCAATCCTTCGATCGACAAGACAACTCCGAACTCGCAGGCGGGCCACATCCTTCGGAATGAACACGGCCGTCATTGAGCATCTGCAGCAAACGCCATCATGGCGCCGCGGCATATGAAGCAAAGCCATGAAATAATCAAGACATCTTCCGTGAAGCGCGGCTTTTCACCACGTTTCACCCACAATTTGGGGTATTCGCGACGGTGATTCGGCACCCGAAAGCGCATCGCATCGAATTTAAATCATGCAATGCTTTATTCGAAGACGATCGCCGGCGCCGGGCGCTGCGGCTGGCCGCCGAGCTGCTCCCAGACCTTGGCGGCGATGCCGCGATAGATGCCGGCGACGACGCCGTTCGGCTCGGAGGCGACGAGCGGCGTGCCGGCGTCGGAGGTCTCGCGGATGTTCATCGTCAACGGCACTTCACCGAGGAAGGGCACGCCGATGCGTTCGGCCTCCTTGCGGGCGCCGCCATGGCCGAAGATGTCGTAGCGGGTGCCGGTGTCCGGGGCGATGAAATAGCTCATATTCTCGACGATGCCGAGCACCGGCACTTCGACCTTGCGGAACATGTTGAGGCCCTTGCGGGCATCGATCAGCGCGAGATCCTGCGGCGTCGATACGATGACGGCGCCGGCAAGCGGCACCTGCTGGGCCATGGTCAGCTGCGCGTCGCCGGTGCCGGGCGGCATGTCGACGACGAGCACGTCGAGCTCACCCCAGGCGACTTCACGCAGCATCTGCAGCAGCGCCGACTGGACCATCGGCCCGCGCCAGATCATCGCCGTCTCCTCGTCGACGAGGAAGCCCATCGACATGACCTTGAGGCCATAATTCTCCATCGGATTGATGATGCGGCCGTCGATCTGTGTCGGGCGGCCGGATATCTTCAAGAGCCGCGGCATCGAGGGACCATAGATATCGGCATCGAGAATGCCGACGCGAAGACCGTTGGCCAGCAGCCCGAGCGCCAGGTTGACGGCGGTGGTCGACTTGCCGACCCCACCCTTGCCCGAGGCGACGGCGATGATGGCGCCGATGCCCGGCACACCGATCTTGCCGGCGCGCGGCGGCTGTTGCGGCGCATGCGCATGGTGATCGTGGCCGGCATGACCGTGCGGCGGGTTGGGCGCAGGGCGGGCAGCGGGAGCAGCAGTGGCGGCCTTCTTGTCCGCGGTCAGGGCGACGAGGGCGCCCTTGACGCCGGGCATTTCCTTGATGACGCGCTCGGCGGCGAGCCGCATCGGCTCCAGCTCCTGGGCGCGATCGGCCGGAACGGTGATGGAGAAATAAACCTTGCCGTCGGAGATGAAGACGTCGGAGACCATGCCGAGCTCGACAATATCGTGCTCGAGATCCGGTCCGCGCACGGTCTTCAGCGTTTCGAGAACCTGTTCCTTGGTGACGTCGGTCATTCCACCCTCATTGCTGCTTCTTGCAGACGGCAGCGCCGCACGTCTTTCAAGACGCGCAAGGAACGCTGTCGCACTTTGAATTGCATGATGTCAGCCTAAATCCATGCCGATTTAAGGCTGACATCATGCAGTAGAGATAGTGGAGACGGAGGCCTTCGCCAAACAAAATCATCGGCAGGACAATCGATGGCCGGCGCGCCCAAAGGGGCCGGAGAATTGTCAATCCGTTGCGGCCACCAAGTCCGCCGGGCTTTCGCCCTGATGGCCGCAACGGTCTCCCCGAGAACCGGCGCAATGCGGGGCGAACTAGAGCAAGCCGGAAAAAAGGCCAGCAAAAAATGCCGAAGACAGGCCAGGTCACCAGCAGCTGCGAAAGAAGCGATGCCAAAACGCAACAACCGCCGCCGACACCGAAGGGCCGGGAGAAAGCGGCATCGGCGTCGGGCAGCGGTGTGTCGGCCGCGCCATTTCCTGGCGCTGGCTCAGTCCCCTCTGGACCTTTGACAAAAGAGAAGCAGAAAGCGTGCCAGATCCAAAATCGGCGAAAAGCAGCGCCAAAGCGCCTGCGGCAGGCGCTCAACGGGATAGATATGCCTAAGCGCTGGGCGGCTGCAAAAGCATGTGGTTGTTTTTTGCAACTTATTTGATCAGGCCGATGCGCAGCGCCTTGGCGACCGCCTGGGTGCGATTAACAGTGTCGAGCTTCTTGGTGGCGCGGTTGAGGTAGTGATTGACCGTGTGCTCGGACAGCGTGAGGATTTCGGCGATTTCGGCGCTGGTCTTGCCGGCCGCCGTCCAGTTGAGGCAATCGATCTCGCGGTCCGTCAGCGTGTCGGTGATGCGCGTATCGAGGTTGCGGATCTCGGCGAGCCTGTCGAAGACATGGATGGCGATATAGCAGAGTTCGCGCATCTCGGCCGGGCTGAAGGGTTCGCGGTCGCCGGCGAAAGAGACGGCGCCGCGCAGGCCGGAGGGCTCATGCGTCGGAAAATAGGCGCCGCGCATCATCTTGAAACGCTCGAACAGGGAGACGACGAGGATGGACTTGCCGTCGTCCCGCGACCAGTTCTGGCGCGACATGTCGTAGAAGAAGGGTCGCGCCGATGTTCTCAAGCGCCTCAGAACCGGGCTGTTCACCATCAGGCCTTCCTGGTCGTAAAGTGCCAGAAGCTCGGCCGGCCAACTGGTGATGACCGTGCTGCCCTGAAGATCGAAGGAAGTGACGGGCGGCAGGTTGAGAACCATGAAGGCCCGGCTGCGATAGGCTTCGGTCACACGCTTCATGAAACGGAAAATATCGAACTGGGTCTTCAGTCCAGCTATTTCCTGAACATGATCGTCTTCTTCCGGGGATGCTTGCGACAAGGGTGCCATCACATTTCTTCATCTTCGGCACAGCGGCCGGCAAACCGTTTGCGAAACCTGCCCGCCATGGGTGTTTCGATTGCATAGGGAATGATGATCGCTTGGGATCACATGGGATCAGCTTTGGCGTTTAGCGTTCGGCCGTTGAATGGTTGTAGATTTCGCTGACCGTTCTAGTTGTGGTGATTCGCCAGCAAATCTCAATATCGCACTCACCATAAGCATGCTCTGCAATCGCGTCCAGCGGCGGGCGGACTGCGATTTTTTCCGTCAGCGGCGCGGCCCCAGACGGACGCGCATGCCTTCCATGATCCTCCCAGCTGCCAGCTGAACCGGAACGGCCCATTGGCGCAGAAGTTCCATCGACAGGCGATAGGCCGGGCCGGTGATCGAAACGCCCCCAATAAAAGTCCGATCCTCCGACCAGACGGGTGCGGCAACGCAACGGATGCCGGCCTCGTGCTCCTCACGGTCGAAGGCAAAGCCCTGATCGGCAATTTCGCGGATTTCTTCCAGCAGCGTTTCGGCCGAGACATGGGTCGAGGCGGTAAAGCTGGTGAAGCTCAGGCCGGCGATGAGATCGACGAGGCTCTCGGCCGGCAGCAGCGACAGGGCCGCCTTGCCGACGCCGGTGCAGTAACAGGGCGAGGCATTGCCGATCTGCGAATACATGCGCACCGGCTGCCTGCCTTCGACCTTGTCGAGATAGATGATCGACTGGCCTCTCAGAATGCCGAGATGCACCGTCTCGCCAGTCGCCTGCTGCAGATCGGCGAGGTGCGGCTCGGCAATCAGGCGAAATTCGTTGCGCGCCCAGCTGCGCGCGGCGAAATCGAGCAGGCGCAGGCCCGGCGCATAACGGCCGTCGCCATCGAGTTCGAGCAGGCCTTCCTCCACCAGGTGACTCAACTGGCGATGCAGCGTGCCGCGCGGCTGGCCGGCAAGAGCCAGGATATCGGTGAAACGCAGCGGCGCATCGGCATGGGTGACGAGATCGAGCAGAACCATCAGTTTGCCGAGCGTGCCGGTTTCGCGTGACTGTGCTGGCCGGTCGCCGTTTGAATTCATCGCCTCGTCCACCTCTTGACAGAGAGGCCAGTGTAATTCGATAATTCCATATAGTCAAATTAGGTTCCAAATAATGGAACAGCGATAAGATCGGGAGGCGCCGCTGGCGATGACAGTGACCATGATGCCAACAGCACAATTTCCCGAGTTCAAGGACCGAGCCGTGCTCGTGACCGGCGGCGGATCGGGCATCGGCGCTGCGATCGTCGAAGGTTTCGCGCGCCAGGGCGCCAAGGTGTCGTTCATCGATATCGCCGAGACCGCAGGCCGCGAGCTCGCCGAAAGGCTGTCGCGCGAGACGGCGCATCCGGTTTCCTTTCACCATGCCGACCTGCGCGACATCGAGGCGATCCGGCGCACGGTCGATACCGTCGTTGCGCGGTCCGGACCGATCCGCGTGCTGGTCAACAATGCCGCCTGGGACGACCGCCATGAATTCGACGCGGTGACCGAAGCCTATTGGGACAACAACCAGGCAGTGAACCTCAGGCATGTGTTCTTTACCTCGCAGGCAGTCGTGCCGTCGATGCGGACGGCCGGCGGCGGGGCGATCATCAATATGTCGTCAATCGCCTTCAAGCTGAACATGGGCGGCTTTCCCGCCTATGCGGCGGCCAAGGCTGCGGTCGTCGGGCTGACGAAGAGCATGGCGGGCAGGCTCGGGCCGGAGAATATCCGCGTCAACTGCATCCTGCCCGGCATGGTCGTCACCGAGCGGCAGATGCAGCTCTGGCTCACCGAGGAGAGCATTGCGAGTTCGGTCGAGGACCAGTGCCTGAAAGTCGCACTCAAGCCCGATGCGATCGTCGGTCCCTGCCTGTTTCTTGCATCCGACTGCGCGGCGGCGATGACCGCCCAGTCCCTGATTGTCGATGGAGGCGTTCTGTAATGGCAAATCCCGCTTATGTCGCGGTGGACTGGGGCACCAGCAGCTTCCGGCTCTGGCTGATCGACCGGGACGGCACCGTCCGTGCCGAACGCCGCAGCGGCGAAGGTATGACGAGCGCCGCAAAGACCGGCTTTTCCACCGTGCTTGCCAGCCATCTCGCTGCCATCGAAGCGCCGGAAAACCTGCCGGTGATCGTCTGCGGCATGGCCGGCGCCAGGCAAGGCTGGGTCGAGGCCGGTTATATCGACGTGCCGGCGCCGCTCGCCGCGATCCTCACCGGGGCGGTCTCCGTGCCCGGCGAAAGCCGCGACATCCGCATCCTGCCGGGCCTTGCCCAGCGGGATATCGCCACACCCGACGTCATGCGCGGCGAGGAAACCCAGCTGCTCGGCGCGCTCGGCCGCGCAAGCTCCGGAGCGCAGGCGGTCTGCATGCCCGGCACGCATTCGAAATGGGTGCATGTGACGGACGGCAAAGTTACCGGCTTTTCGACCTTCATGACCGGCGAGCTTTTCGACGTCATCAGCAAACACACGATCCTGTCGCATGCGGTTGCGGGGGCGGAAGAGCAGCCGGCGGATGCGGCGGCCTTCGAGGCGGCGGTCTCGGCGGCTTTCGCGCGCCCGGCCCTTGCCTCCAACCTGCTGTTCACGGCCCGCTCGGGCCAGCTCCTGCACGGCATTTCAGCCGCTGCCGCGCAAGCCCGGCTTTCCGGCACGCTGATCGGCCTCGAAATCGCCGGGGCACTGCAGGATGCGGCCAACTCAGACATCACCCTCGTTGCCTCCGGGCGCCTGCAGGCGCTCTATGAACAGGCTTTCAAAACCCTCGCCCTTGCCTTCACCGCCATCGACGCCGACGCCGCCGTGCGCCGCGGGCTTTCGGCTGCCGCCGAAGCCATCTGGCCGAATTGAGAAAGCTGACACAATGACCCGTATCCCCTTCCCCGACATGAAGCGTCCGCTGATCGCCATCCTTCGCGGCATCAGGCCTGAAGAGACCGAAAGCGTCGTCGGCGCCTTGATCGAAAACGGCCTGACGGCGATCGAGATCCCACTCAACTCGCCCGAACCGTTCAAATCCATCGAGATCGCCGCGAAGATGGCGCCGGCAGACGTGCTGATCGGCGCCGGCACTGTGCTGACGGTCGAGGCGGTCGACAGCCTGCATGCTGCCGGCGGCAAGCTGCTCGTCACGCCGAATGTCGAGCCTGAGGTAATCATCCGGGCGCGCGGATACGGCATGGTGACGATGCCGGGTGTCTTTACCCCGACCGAGGCGCTGGCGGCAGCACGCGCCGGCGCCACCGGTCTCAAATTCTTTCCGGCAAGCGTGCTTGGTCCTTCCGGGATCACGGCGATCCGGGCCATCCTGCCGCCGGAACTCACGATTGCCGCCGTCGGCGGCGTATCGGACAAGAACTTCGGCGATTATACCAAGGCCGGCATCTTCGCCTTCGGCCTCGGCACCAGCATCTACAAACCCGGAATGACCGCGTCAGAGGTTGCCGAGCGCGCCAAGGCGACCATTTACGCCTATGATGCAGCCATTGGGAGCGTGAGCGTATGACCGATATTTATGAGTTCGAGGGCAAAACCCTTTGCAACACCAATTCCGTCCTCGGCGAAGGCCCGACCTATGATCCGGACAGCAATACCGTCTGGTGGTTCAACATCCTGGGCAAGGAACTGCACGAGCTCAATCTTTCGACAGGCGCGAAAAAGGTGCATCCGCTGCCTGTGATGGCGAGCGTACTTGCCCGCATCGACGCCGGACGGCAGCTGATCGCGACGGAGGAAGGGCTTTTCGTGCGCGACGTGGCCAGCGGCAACCTCACCTTCTACGCCGCGCTCGAAAACGACAGGCCGGAAAACCGTTCGAACGACGGCCGCACCCATCCTTGCGGTGCACTCTGGATCGGCACGATGAGCAAGCGGGCGGAAAACCAGGCCGGCGCCATCTATCATGTCGCCAGCGGCAAGGTGACGAAGATCTTCAACGGCATCAGCATCCCGAATTCGATCTGCTTCTCGCCGGACGGCACGGTCGGCTATTATACGGATTCCCGCATCAACCGGCTGATGCGGGTCATGGTCGATCCGCAGACCGGCCTGCCCTCGGGCGAGCCGATCGTGCTCGTCGACAGCATGAACGAGCCCGGCGACATCGACGGCTCGGTGGTCGATGCCGATGGTTATATCTGGAACGCACGCTGGGGTGCGGGCGTCGTCGACCGCTACAATCCCGATGGCCTGCGCATCTCCCGCTACAAGGTTCCTGCCGTCCAGCCCTCCTGCCCCGCCTTCATCGGCGTCAATGCCGAGCGGCTGGCGGTCACCACCGCCTGGGAAGGGCTGGATGAAAATGCCCGTTCGGCCCAGCCGAGCGCCGGCGCGCTTCTGGAACTCGGCATCGAGGTCAAAGGCGCGTTCGATCCGGTCTATGTGATCTGAATCCGGCTTTGCCAACGACCTCCAGAGGCGCTCCCGACCGGGGCGCCTTTTCTCGTTTTTGCAGCAGTTCTTCGACAAATGTTCCGTGAGAATCGAGAAATTTTCCGTGTTTTCAACCGGAACCAATCGGCCCACCAGTCATTTTCCCTTCGAACCGGCGCGGCAATCACACAGATATTGCCGGGTCAGCGATCACTCTAGGGAACTGAAGGTAGGTTCGAAATGACACGCAAACTCTTGACGACCGTTGCCGCTGGCGCGCTGTTTGCCACGGCTTTCGCACCGGCGGCATTCTCACAGACGGCCCCGCAGCCGGCGGATCCCGCCGCTCCGACCCAAGCGGCGCCTGCCGATCCGGCAGCCCCGAAGCCGCCGATCACTCCTGACGTCACCAAGCCCGCAGGCGATGCCGCACAGGCTCCCGCCCCGGCCGCGACGACAGACACGGCTCAGGCCGGCTATATCACCGAACAGGCTCCTGATCAGATCAGCGCCAATACTTATATCGGCCAGTCGGTCTATAACGGCAACAATGAAAGTATCGGCAGCGTCAACGACCTGATCATGAAGAAGGATGGCGGCTTGGTTGCCGCGATCGTCGGCGTCGGCGGCTTCCTCGGTATCGGCGAAAAGAACGTCGCCGTGCCGATGGACAAGATCACCGTCGCCCAGAACACCCAGGACGGCAGCGTCAAGCTGACGACAAGCGAAACGGCTGAATCGCTGAAGGCCGCACCTGAGTTCAAGACGCTGGCCATGCAGTCGGCTGAAAAGGCACCGGCCACCGGTACCGCCCTGCCGACCGACGCCACGTCAACAGGCTCGACCACGGCCAAGTAGACCGGGGTCAAGTAAACCACGCGCGGTAGTATAGCGTAGGCGATGGCGCTCCTAGGGGCGCCATCGCTTTATGCGCTGACCCGCTCCACCATGGTCGGATCGTAATAGTTCTCGTGCAGGAAGCGCAGCGTGGCGATACCGTCGGCCGGACGGCCGAAGTGATAGCCCTGGCCCATGCCGCAGCCGAGCGTGCGCAGCTTCACCGCCTCGGCATAATCCTCGATCCCTTCCGCCACGACCTCCAGCTCCAGACCCTCGCACATGGTCAGGATCGCCTTGATGATATGTTCGGAGGCGCGGTCGGAATTGATGCGTGAGACGAAGGCCCGGTCGATCTTGATCTTGTCGAAGATGAAGTCGCGCAGGCGCCCGAGGCTCGACTGGCCGGTGCCGAAATCGTCGAGAGAGATGCGCACGCCGGCGGCGCGCAGATCGGCGATGATGCGATGGGCGGTATCGGCCGAGCTCATCACCGCGGTCTCGGTGATCTCCAGCTCCAGGCGATGGGGATCGAAGCCGACGCGGCCGAGGATCGACAGGATGCTGCCGCTGGTGCCCGGATCCATCAGCTGAGCCGAGGAGAGATTGAACGACAGGAAGAGGTCGCGTGGCCAGGAAAGGGCGGCTTCGGCGGCTTTGCGCAGCAGTGCTTCCGACAGCGCGTCGATGAAGCCGCGCTCTTCGGCGAGCGGCACGAAGACGCCGGGCGGGACGAAGCCGAGATCGGGATCGTTCCAGCGGGCGAGCGCCTCGAAACCGACGACCTGGTTGTTGGACAGCGAGACGATCGGCTGGAAATGCACATCGATCGCATCGGAGATGATGGCGTTTCTGAGCGCCTGCTCCAGCTGCGTCGCGCGCTTCATCTCCTGGGCGATCTCGCGCGAGTAGACGGTGATCTGGCCGCGACCGCGGCGCTTGGAACGGTAGAGGGCGGTTTCGGCGCTCTTCAGCAGTTCATCGCAATCCTCTCCGGCGAAGGGATAGATGGAGAAGCCGAGGGAAGCGGAGAGACGGACGTTGCGGTCACCGAGGTCATAGGGAGCCGACAGAACCTCGCGGATCATCTGACCGAATTTCTCGGCACTCGCCCGCTCGAAAATCAGCGGCAGCACGAAAGCGAATTCGTCACCATCATGACGGGTGACCAATGCACCATCGGGAATACAAGCCTTGAGGCGGTGGGCGACCTGGCAAAGGATTTCATCGCCGGCTGCCGAGCCGAAGAGATCGTTGATCGGTTTGAAACTGTCGAGATTGGCGATGCCGATGGTGAAGGGGGCCGGGTCGCTGGCACGCTCGGAAGAGATCTGCAAGACCTTGTCGCGCATGCGATTGCGGTTTCCCAATCCGGTCAGCGGATCGGTATAGGCCATCGCCTGAAGCTCGTTCTGACCGACGGTCAAGAAGGCTATGTCCGCCGATTTTATCATCCAAACCCGAGCTTTCCTCCGGAGCCATGCAAAGAATGACCGGCATGTCTTAACAATTCGATAGTAAATCATCGGCTTCTGCCGCCTGAACCGCCCCAAAATTTAGGGAATTGACGGGGCTCTCCGCCTAGCCTCGCGCCCGCACGGCCTCATCCATCAGGTACTTCTGAAATACGGTCTCCAGCATGTCGGGGCTGACGGGTTTCATGATGACGTCGTCCATGCCTGATTTGACGCATTCGGCGCGGTCGCGCTCGAAGGCTTGGGTGAGCACGCCGATGATCGGGGTGCGGGCTCCGCCACCGGTTTCCTCCATCTGCCGGATGAGACGCGCTGCCTCGAAGCCGTTGAAGCCCGGCAGGGAAATATCCATCAGCACGATCTGCGGCCGGTGTTCGGCCCACATCCGCACGACCTCGTCGCCGGTCGCCGCGATCATATGGCTGTAGCCCAGGCCTTCGAGGATCTGCGAAAAAACGATCTGGTTGATATCATTGTCCTCGGCCACGAGAACCTGCAGGCCGACCACGTCGTCGGAGATGCTGATTTCCCAATCCGTATCCGAACCGGCAGCACTGCGGCTGTTGCGATTGAAATGGCGGGCGATCTGGAAGGTGAGCTCGTTGGCGATCTGGAAACCGTCCATGACCAGCGCCGGGATGCCGTATTGCTCGGCGAGTTCGAGGCAGCGCATGCCCATCTGATTGTCGATGATCAGGAGATCGAGCGAGATGCCGGAGGAGGTGGCGATTTCCAGGAAGCGCTCCTCTTCGTCCTCGCCGCGGACCGAGCAGGATTCGAAGCCGTATTTCGACAGGGTCCGCAGCGCGGCGGTCTCGGCGGCGAGGTCGGCCGTGACGACGAGGACCTTGCGGCCCGAGAAATTCTCCGGAACGATCGCTTCCATTGCCGCCGGTTCGCGGCGCTCGACGGCGCTCGGCACCGGCACATAGGCTCGGCGGTAGCTTTGATTGCTTGACGTGGTGATCGCCGAGGCCCGGCCGAACTCGTCGAGATCGGCGCCGTCGCGCGGCAGGTCCTGCGTGGTCGACACCAGGAAATAGCGGCCGGGCTTGCCGATACGGTGCTTGCGGCTGACGATGTCGCGCTCGATGCCGTCGCGGGAGATCTGTCGTTGGCGCGAGACCGACATTTCGCCGGTCTCCAGCACATGACGATCGCTTTCCTCAAAGCGCTTGGCGATCTCCGGTGAGAAGAGATCGCCACTCTTGCGCCCGAGCACCTCGTCGGCGGTCGTCTGATATTTTTCGCAGAAGGCGAGATTGACGGCCACATAGGTGAGATTGCGGTCCTTGACGAAGAGCGGGAACGGCAGATTGTCGAGAATGTCCTCGGTCAGCTGTACGCGCTCCAGATCCGAACGCCATTGCTCCTCGCGCTTCTTGTCCTCGGAAATGTCGGAGATGATGGTAACGCCGTAACCGCCCGGCAGCCTGCGCTTGACGAAGCGGACCCAGCTGTCGGCGCCATGGCGCTCGACGGATTCGAAGCGCTCGCGCCAATGCGAGGCGATTTTCTGCGACAGCCAGTCCTCGCGGCTGAGCGAGCCGCCCTGCTTCGCAGCATATTGCTGACGAATGCCGGTGTCATACATCGCCCCGAGGAAATCGCGAAGCCGGGTGCCCGGCTTCAGCATCTCCGGCGGTAGCGGGAAGAACTCCAGCGTCTGGCGGCTTGCAAAGATCAGATGGTCGTTTTTGTCGTAGATGATGAAAGCTGCGGAAAGGCTGTCGCACACCACATCGAATAGCGCCGTCTGCAGATCGGCCTCGACGGAGGTCCCATCGATTTCTGATGATGTGTCCGCCTTTTCGAAGCCGGCACTCATGCTATTGCGTCCCACATCTGTTCGATTTCGCAGCTTCCGGAGGTATATGAATAGAAATGCCATTTTTATGTTAAAACCGGCTTAACAATACAGCGCCGCGCGTCTTTTCCAGCCGCGCAGAGGACGCTGTAACACTTTGAACTGCTGCATAATTTCATCCTTAGATCGATTCCGATTTAAGGGTGAAATTATGCAGCGGCGCCCCCCGATCTTGGGGGAGGCCCCCGATCACGCCTAGGGAAAGCTTGCGCCAACCCCTTCCCTCCAGCCCGCGAATCCCCGAAAATAGCCCATGGCCATCAGACAGCTCTCCGAAACGCTCATCAACCAGATTGCCGCCGGCGAAGTCATCGAACGGCCGGCGAGCGCTGCCAAGGAACTGATCGAAAACGCGCTCGACGCGGGCGCGACCCGCATCGAGATCGCCACATCAGGCGGCGGCAAGGCGCTGCTGCGCGTCAGCGACAACGGCTCGGGCATGGACGCGGCCGATCTGGAACTGGCGGTCAGGCGCCACTGCACCTCGAAGATATCGGAGACGCTCGAGGACATCCGCACACTCGGCTTCCGCGGCGAGGCGCTGCCCTCGATCGGCTCTGTCGCCAGGCTCAGCATCGCCAGCCGCAGGCGCGACAGCGCCGGCGGCCACGAGATCGCTGTCGCCGGCGGCAAAATCGCGCATATCAGGCCGGCCGCCGCCAATCCCGGCACGATCGTCGAAGTGCGCGACCTGTTCTTCGCCACACCGGCCCGGCTCAAATTCCTGAAGACGGAGAAGGCCGAGGCCGGCGCCATCACCGAGATCGTCAAGCGCATGGCGATCGCCTTTCCCGCCGTACGCTTCGTGCTGTCGGGCTCGGACCGCACGACGCTGGAATTTCCGGCGACCGGCGACGATCACCTGGCGCGCATGGCGCAGGTGCTCGGCAAGGAATTCCGCGACAACGGCATTGCGCTCGACGCCGTGCGCGAGGAGATCTCGCTCACCGGTTTTGCCGGCGTGCCGACCTTCAATCGCGGCAATTCCGCCCATCAGTACGCCTTCGTCAATGGTCGGCCGGTGCAGGATAAGCTGATCCTCTCGGCGATCCGCGGCGCCTATGCCGAGACGATCCCTTCCGGACGCCATCCGGTGGCGGTGCTGTCGATCACGCTCGATCCCGCTCTTGTCGACGTCAACGTGCATCCGGCAAAATCCGACGTGCGGTTCCGCGACCCGGGTCTGGTGCGCGGCCTGATCGTCGGCGCCATCCGTGAGGCCTTGGCCCGCGACGGCAGTCGGGCGGCAACGACCGGGGCGAGCGACATGCTGCGCTCCTTCCGCCCCGGCTTCCAGCCGCAGGCGCAGCGGCCGCAGGCGCCATGGTCGGCCGAGACCTCGCCCTTCCGGCCTTATCAGCCGGCAACGGGTCTCAGCGAACGGCCGCAGGCGTCCTTCGACGGGCTGTCGATGCCGACGGCGCGGGCCGAGCCGCAGTTTTCGCCGCAGCCGGCCGCCCCCGAAGCAACCGCGCGCTATCCGCTCGGCGCGGCGCGGGCGCAGATCCACGCAAATTACATCGTCGCCCAGACCGAGGACGGGCTGGTGATCGTCGACCAGCATGCCGCGCACGAGCGGCTGGTCTTCGAGGCGATGCGCAAGGCGCTGCATTCGAAGCGGCTCGCTTCGCAGGTGCTGCTCATCCCCGAGATCATCGACATTCCGGAAGAGGATTGCGACCGGCTGATGCAGCATGCGGCGGAGCTTTCCGAACTCGGCCTGGCGATCGAGCGTTTCGGCCCCGGGGCGATCGCCGTGCGCGAGACGCCGGCGATGCTCGGCGAGGTCGATGCGCATGGCCTGATCCGCCAGCTTGCCGATGAGATCGCCGAATGGGATACGGCGTCGGGCCTGTCGGCCAAGCTCGAATATGTGGCGGCGACCATGGCCTGCCACGGATCGGTGCGCTCCGGACGGCGGCTGCGGCCGGAGGAAATGAACGCGCTGCTGCGGGAAATGGAAGTGACGCCCGGCTCCGGCCAGTGCAATCACGGCCGGCCGACCTATATCGAATTGAAGCTCAGCGATATCGAGCGGCTTTTCGGCAGAAGCTAAAAAAGCTGGAAAAGCAGCCCTTTCGAGAGTATGGCAGACTAAAGCGTGTCGCGAATCTTTCAGATTCGCTTGCCACGCTTCGGATCTTTGGTGTTCCGCATGTCGTGATCGCAAAACCGCGGCACACTTTTGTGCGACATGCTCTAATGACAGACTGCAGGGAACGGAGCGCATGAATTTGTTCGAAGGGCACGGAAACCGCGAGGCGAAGATCCGGTATCTCGATGGCGATTTCCAGATTCTCTCGCCCGGCTCCTATGTCGTCTGCGCGATGACGGGGAAACAGATCCCGCTCGACGAGTTGCGCTACTGGAGCGTCGCCCGGCAGGAGCCCTATGCCGACGTGATCTCGGCCATCGATGCCGACAAACGCGCCGGCGTGCTGCCGAACCAACGGCGTTAAGCCCTCTATCACTTTAAAACTGCGGCTCAGCTTTTCCTGGATTGCCCTGGCTGGCAGGCTTCATTTCCCGCAGGCGCCGCTCGCGACAGGCAATGATCGCCCGGTCGATGATGAGACTGGGCGCGAGGTGATCGTCGAACACCATGTCGACCTCTATCACCCGGCTCTTTTCGGCGAGCCGGGCTGCCTTGCCAGGATGGCCGGAGAGGCGGACGAAATCCTTGGAGGTGGTGACGATCAGAAGGCCCTGGTGCTCGGCGGTCGTCAGGATGTCGTCGATCTCTTCCTCGGTCAGGTGCTCGTGGTCGCCGAAGGATTTGGCGACCGTGATTTCGGCGCCGCGTGATTCCACTGTGCGGAAGAATTTCGAAGGATCGGCGATGCCGGCGAAGGCGAGCACCTTCGTGCCGGCGAGCGTATTGTCGCCCCGCACTTTCAGCGATGCGGTGAAATAGGGCTTTGCCGCCCGCGCCGCCATGCGGACGATCCTGTCGGCCGCATTGCCTCCGCCGACCTTCAGCAGCGCCGTCGCATGACGCAGCTGCTGGCGGATCGGCGCTCGCACAGGGCCGCCCGGCACGATATGGCCGTTGCCGAGGCCGCGGGTCGCATCGATGACGAGCAGGGCATAATCGATCGCCAGCCGGGCACTCTGGAACCCGTCATCCATGATGATGAGATCGGCGCCCTCCGCCACCAGGCGCGCAGCACCCTCGACACGCCTTCGGGAAATCACCGTCAGCGCCTCCTGGGCAAGCAGCAACGGCTCGTCGCCGACGGCAACCGCCCGGTGATGATCGGGATCGACGACGGCGGTCACATCGAGCGAACCGCCGTAACCCCTGCTGAGAAAACCGGGCTTCAGCCCCTTCGCCTTGGCGGCACGGGCGATCGTCAGCGCCGTCGGCGTCTTGCCGGCGCCGCCGACGGTGAAATTGCCGACGCAGATGACCGGAACTGGAACAGAGGCGCGGCGCGCATGGGCCATGCGGTGGCCGGCGATGCGGCCATAGACAAAAGAAAGCGGCAGCAGCAGCCAGGCTCGCCAATCGGCTTTCCTCCACCAGAACGGCGGCGCTTCGGATATCATCTTGCCGTCCCGCTCCCCTGCCGGCCTTGTTCTCACGCCATTCCTGGGAAGTCGCTACGCGCTCTTCCCGGCAAAACCGCTGTGCACTTTTGCTGGAATTGCTCCAGCCGCAGCCGGTCCCCTGCTTTTCGATCGGCTGGATTGAGAAGCCAAAACCTGAAAAAATGCAAGCCCTTACCGGTCAGGCCGGCTGCAGGTCCGGCAAAAGCGTCTCGATGGCGGTGATATCGTCGAGCACGTGATGGGCGGCGGCCGCAAGCGAATCCCGCGAACCGGTGCCGGTCAGCACCGCGATCCTCAGCCCCGTCCCGGCATTCAGGCCCATGTGCAGATCGTGATTGTTGTCGCCGACCATGGCGACCTCTTCAGGCGAAAGACCGGTCGCGGCGCAGAAGCCGAGCACCATGCCCGGTTCCGGCTTGACGCCGAAACCGCTGTCATAGCCGGCGATGTAGTCGATATAGCCGGCAAAACCGAAGCGCTCCGCCGTCTGGCGGATTGACCGCTCATTGTCGCTGGAGGCGACGCCGAGCTTGAAGCCGCGCCGATGCAGCCGGGAAAAGAAGCCGGCAAGGTCGGTTACCGGCACGGAAAATTCGGCGGCGCTGGAAAAGAGCGCGTCGAGGCGCACCGTCAGTTCGCCGACATCGACCATCGAGCCGGCGGCCACGAGGCCCTCGGCGATCTGGCGGGTATTGCCGGCGGCAAGCAGGCTGTCGGGAACGATATGACCGGTCACCGGATCCATGCCGCAGGCGGCAAGCAGCCGGTCGGCGAGAAGCGGATCCCCTTCCGCGGCGATGCGAGCCAGCTCGCGGTTTACCGGCAGCCAGCTCTCGTCATAGTCGAGCAGCGTGCCGTCCTTATCGAAAAGAATGCCTTTGATGGGGGCGGCTGCCGACATCTTCGTTCCTCAGAGCTGGGCCACGGCCTTGGGCAGCAGCCGCGCCTTCACCGTCAACGGGTTGATGTAGGGCTCCAGCCCCTTCACTGTCGCCGTCAGCGCACCGCGCATCTCGTGCACGGCGGTGATGCCGGCCTCGATCATATTGCGGCGGGCTTCGTCGTTGATCAGCAGGTAGTGCACGCCCTTGGCCAGCATTTCGGTATCGCGCACCATGCGGGCGCTGCCGCTGCGGGCAAGCTTCTGATAGGCATCGCGGAAGTTCTGCACATGGCCGCCGGAAAGAATGGCGCAGCCGAGCATGGCAGGCTCCAGCGGATTCTGGCCGCCTTCGGCAAAGAGCGAGCGGCCGACGAAAGCGATTTCCGTCAGTCGCAAATAGAGGCCCATTTCGCCGATCGTATCGCCGAGGAAGATATCGACATCGGCGGACAAGACATCGTCGCGGGTGCGGCGGGCGACCTTCAGCCCCTGCTTGACCAGAGCCGCCTCGATCTCGTCGCTGCGCTCGGGATGACGCGGCACGATGATCGTCAATTGATGATCACGCTCCTTGAGCGCCCGATGAACGATGGCGGCGGCATTCTCCTCGCCGTCGAAGGTCGAGATCGCCGCCCAGGTCTTGCGGTCGCCAATCTGCTTCTTATAGCGGGCCAGGACGGCGCTGTCATAAGGCGGTGCGTCGGTATCGACCTTCAGATTGCCCGAGGTGATGACCGGGACAGCGCCGAGATCGCGAAAACGTTCGGCATCGACATCCGACTGGGCAATGACGAGGGCAAGATTCTCGAACAAGGCTTCGGCGATCGCCGGGCGGCGGCGCCAGCGGGCAAAGGAGCGATCCGACATGCGGGCATTGATCAGGATCTGCGGAATGCGGCGGCGGCCAAGCTCCAGCACTGTTGCCGGCCAGATCTCGGATTCGGCGATGATGGCGCAGTCGGGCTGCCAATAATCGAGGAAGCGGCTGACGGAGGGTTTCAGGTCGAGCGGCACATATTGATGGATCGCCTCCTGGCCGAGGCGCTCGGCGGCGAGCTTGGCGGAGGTGATGGTGCCGGTCGTCAGGATGACATGGATATCGCGGCGGCGGATTTCACGGATCAGCGGGATGACGGCATTGGTTTCCCCGACGCTTGCGGCATGGAACCAGACGAGCGGACCCTGCGGCCGGTTGGCGCTCGGATAACCGAAGCGCTCCAGGCGGCGCGCCCGGTCTTCCTTACCCTTGGCGGTGCGGTAGGTGATATAGAGGCCGACGACCGGAGAGGCCACGGTTCCCGCCAGACGGTATGCGCTCAGACCGAACCGCGCCATCCGGGAGCTCATTGCGCCAGCCTCCGATCAAAACCGATCGACATCACACCCATTCCCTAATTATCGTTGCGGCCGCAATGGCCGATCAATTTGTTCAGAATGCGTCAAACAATCCGGATCGACCAATCCGGATCGACGGCGCCCGATGCACGAAAGCCCGCTCGACGAGCGGTCGCGCCGGCGGCACATCCCGAGGTGCCCGGCCGAAGCTCCTGGCCGAGGTCCCTGACTCAGCTTCGTGGCCGAGGTCAGTTGCCCTTGGCCTTTTCCTGCGGATCGAGCAAACGATGCATGTGGACGATGAAGTAGCGCATATGCGCATTGTCGACCGTCTGCTGCGCCTTCGACTTCCAGGCCGTCAGCGCCGTGGCATAATCCGGGAAAATGCCGACGATATCGAGACCCTTCAGATCACGGAACTGGACGTCATCGAGGCTTTCCAGTTCGCCGCCAAAAACGAGATGCAAAAGCTGCTTCTTGTCACCGGATTCAGTCATTTTTTCTTCTCTTTCTGCCTATTCTCCTCCGCCATCCCATCTGCGGGATTTTGACGGAAACGTCAACTGTCTCGTCGTCCTGCAAAGGCCGCGAGGAATTCGCCGAGGCGGGGCGTCGGACCCGCACAGAGGACCTTGTGGGTGACTTCGACGCTGTTGTAGACGACCGCCCGGCCTTCGAGATCGACGAGACCGCCGCCGGCGCAGGCGAGGATCAGATCGGCGGCGGCAAGGTCCCAATCATGTGAATTGGCCTTGACGAAGGTGCCTTCGAGACGACCGTCCGCCACCATGGCAATGCGATAGGCCAGCGAAGGGATGTATTTCTCGCGCGTCACCCGCTCCTGGAATTCCGACGGCAAGGTCTTCAGCAAGTCTTCGCCGATCGCAAGACGGCTCATTTCCTCCGGGTCGGCGACAGAGACGGTGAAGGGCACGCCGTTCTTCAGCGCCACGCCGCCCTCGACCGCCTCATAGAGCTCTTCGAGCGCCGGGGCATAGAGCACGCCGGCGACCGGCCGGCCGCGATGAACCACCGCGACGCTGACGCACCAGACCTTCTGGCCGCCGAGGAAGGCGCGCGTGCCGTCGATCGGATCGATGATGAACAAGGTCTCGCGTGAGAGACGGTCGGCATCGTCGTCGGTTTCCTCAGACAGCCAGCCATAATCCGGCCGGGCCTTGCGCAGAATAGTCTCGAGCGTCTTGTTGGCGGCGAAATCGGCGGCGCTGACGGGCGAGCGGTCGTCATTCTTCCACCAGACTTCCGGAGACTGGTTGAAGAAGCCGAAAGCGACGGCACCCGCCTCCTTCGCAGCATCGACGATCAGCGTGAGATCGCTCTGCCAGCGGGCTTTCTCCATGTCGCTCATCAGATCAATCCGTTTCTGAACTATCATGAGAGCATGATGTCGTCCGAAAACCGCGCACACTTTTCGGCATCATGCTCTAGCGCCCTGCAAGCGTCATGCCTTCGATGGCAAAGGTGGGGGCCGCGACGCCGAACTTGCGATCGATGTCGTTTGCCGGCGTCAGGCGCATGAACATGTCCTTGAGGTTCGAGGCGATCGTCACCTCGGAAACCGGGAAAGTCAGTTCGCCGTTCTCGATCCAGAAGCCGGTGGCGCCGCGGCTGTATTCGCCGGTGATCATGTTGACACCGTGGCCGATCAATTCGGTGACATAAAAACCGTTGCCGACGCTGCGGATCAGCTCCTCCGGCGAGATGTCGCCGGGTTCCAAGGCAAGGTTGCTGGAGGAAGGCGAGACTGATGTGCCGCCGCGCACGCCGCGGCCGTTGGTCGTAAGACCCAATTCACGCGCCGTCGAGGTCGAAAGGAACCAGTGTTTCAACACGCCGTCCTCGATCATGACAAGCCGCTCGCCGGACACGCCCTCGCCGTCGAAAGGCCGCGAGGAGGGCCCACGCACGATCAAGGGATCGTCGGTGATCGACAGGCCTGACTTCAACACCTGCTGACCCATCCTGTCGCGCAGGAAGCTCGATTTGCGGGCGACGGCAGCACCATTGATCGCACCGGCGATATGGCCGACGAAGCCGCGGGCGACACGCGGGTCGAAGATGACGGTGACGTCCTTGCCGGTCGGCACCTGACGCGGATTGATCCGCTTGATCACCCGCTCCCCGGCCCGACGGCCGATTTCGGCGGGATCGTCGAGCTCGGCGTAATAAAGGCGGCTGTCGTAATCATAGTCGCGCTCCATGCCAGTGCCTTCGCCGGCGATGACGCTGACGGAATGGCCGAAACGCGAGGCCATGTAACTGCCCTCGAAACCGTGCGAAGTGGCAAGAACGAGGCCGCCCATGCCGGCCGACGCACCGGCGCCGGAGGAATTGGTGACGCCCTTGACCGCAAGGGCTGCGGCTTCGGCGGCAAGAGCCGCCTCGCGCAGCAGTTCGGAGGAGACCTCGGTGGTGTCGAGCAATTGCAGGTCGGGATAGGCTTTCGACAGGCTCGCCTCATCCGCCAGGCAGGCGAAGGGATCTTCCGGCGAAACCTTGGCCATGGCGACGGCGCGCTCGGCCAGCGCCTGGAGATCGAAGCCCGGATTGGCCGAAACGCTGGCGACGCGCTTGCCGATGAAGACGCGCAGGGAAAAGTCGTCGCTTTCGGAAGATTCCGTGCCCTCGACCTTGCCGAGGCGGACGCTCACCGATTGCGAGCGCGACCGGACGACGACGGCGTCGGCGGCATCGGCCCCTGCCTTCCTTGCCAGATCGATCAGTTGACTTGCGCGGGAAAGAAGTGTCGAGGAATCAATTTCAGAGGACATGATTTGGCCTTTCCTTCGGCTTCCATTTATTGTGCACTCTCCCAAGCATCAAGGCCGCCGCCACCGATTCTTTATCGGGGCTGCTTGCTCGCTTCCCGCCGTTGAAAGAAATTGCCAGCATGTCAGCGCCCAATGCCCTTTTTTCCGAAACGATCCTGCTGCTCGGCGGAGCCGTGGTCGCCGCGCCGATCTTCAAGAAGCTGGGGCTCGGCACGGTGCTCGGCTATCTCGCCGCCGGCATCGTCATCGGCCCTGTCTTCCACGGGATCACCGATGGCGAACAGATCCTCGCCGTCGCCGAGCTCGGCGTCGTCTTCCTGCTTTTCATCATCGGACTGGAGCTGAAACCCTCGCGCCTCTGGCAGATGCGGCGTGACATTTTCGGCCTCGGCACGGCGCAGGTGGTGGCAAGCGGGCTGGCGCTGACCGCGCTGGCGTGGCTTTCAGGCGTTCTCGACTGGCGCGGCAGCATCGTTGCCGGATTTGGCCTGGCGCTGTCTTCGACGGCCTTTGCCATGCAGATCCTCGAAGGTGACGGCGACGTCAATACGCGATACGGGCAGCGCTCCTTCTCCATGCTTCTGTTCCAGGATCTGGCGATCGTGCCGCTCTTGGCGCTGATCACCATTCTCGACGGCGGTGGCAAAGGCAGCAACGCGCCGCTCCTGGATTTCACCGTGGCCGTCGGCGCGGTCGCGGCGATGATCGTTGCGGGGCGCTACCTGCTGACGCCGCTCTTTCAGATCATCGCCCGGACCGGCGCGCGCGAGGCAATGATCGCCGCTGCGCTCTTCGTCGTCATGGGATCGGCGAGCCTGATGCAGCTTGCCGGACTTTCGATGGCGATGGGCGCCTTCCTGTCCGGCGTGATGCTGGCCGAATCCTCCTACCGGCACGAGTTGGAGGCGGATATCGAGCCGTTCCGCGGCGTGCTGCTCGCCATCTTCTTCATCGCCGTCGGCCTGTCGCTGCAGCTCGACGTTCTCTTCGACAACGGGCTCTTCGTCATCGTCGCCGTGCCGATCGTCATGGCCGTCAAGGCGATCATCATCTACGGGCTCTGCCGGGTCTCGGGCTCGCCACACGACGATGCGATCCGCATCGCCTTCCTGCTGCCGCAGGGCGGCGAATTCGGTTTCGTGCTGTTCACCGCCGCGGGTACGACCGGACTGATGTCGACGAGCACGGCATCGCTGCTGGTCGCGATCGTGACGCTGTCGATGGCGCTGACGCCGATCGGGGCGGCGCTTTCGAAACGGCTGCTCAACGGCGACGAACGGGAGGAGCTGGACGAGGATTTCGAGGGCGCGGGCGCCGACGTGCTGATGGTCGGATTCTCGCGTTTCGGCCAGATCGCCGCCCAGATCCTGCTTGCCGGCGGACGCAGCGTCACCGTCATCGAATTTTCGGCCGACCGCATCCGCCAGGCCTCCTCCTTCGGCTTCCGCATCTATTTCGGCGACGGCACCCGCAAGGACGTGCTGCGCTCGGCCGGCATCGACCGGGCAAAGATCGTGCTCGTCTGCACCCAGAAGAAGGAAGTCACCGACAAGGTGGTCGAGCTGGTGCAGGCGGATTATCCGCACACAAGGCTCTATGTGCGCTCCTACGACCGCATCCATTCCATCGAACTGCGCAACAAGGGCGTCGATTACGAGCTGCGTGAAACGCTGGAATCCGGCCTGCTCTTCGGGCGGCGGACGCTGGAGGCGCTCGGCGTTTCCGAGGTCGACGCCTACGAAATCGGCGAGGATATCCGCAAGCGCGACGAGGCCCGCCTGGCGCTGCAGGTTTCCGAAGGGCTGCAGGCCGGGCGCGACATGCTGTTTTCCCACCCGGTCCGTCCCGAACCGCTGGTCAAGCCGAAGCGCGCCGTCGATCCCTTCGAGGATGATCTGCTGGCGGGCACCGCGGATGCGACGGCGGACGCATAAATCCACTCCGGGACGTGCGAAACTTGACCGGATTGAACGGTGGCAGAGGCGAATGCTACTGCCAGAATCTGTCAGCATGTCTCTGTAGACGATCCTCCTGACCCAAACAGGAGGCTCACCAATGATCGACAGCAACAGCATTCTACTTTTCGTAGCCGACGTGCCAAAAAGCGCCGGCTTTTATGGCCGACTGCTCGGGCAGAATCCAGTTGAGTTCAGCCCGACCTTCGCCATGTTCATCCTGCCTTCGGGTCTGGCCCTGGGACTTTGGGGCAAAGCGGGCGTGGAGCCGGCGCCGGCTGCCACGGGCGGCGGCTGCGACGTCGGCTTCAAAGTCGCGACAGCTGATAAGGTCGATACGCTTCACGCCGAATGGCAAGTCAAGGGCGCGACCATCCTCTTGCCGCCGACCAACCTGGATTTCGGCCGCACCTTTGTTGCAGCCGACCCCGACGGGCATCGCCTGCGCGTCTACAACGTTGCGGAGGACTGAAACATGTCCCGCAGCTGGATCGCTGTCGCATCAGCAAATCATGTCCGCATCGGCCGCGAAGCCGGGTTCATGCAGGTCTGTCATGGCAAGGCCGCACCGCTTAAGCGAAGCGCGC
Organism: Rhizobium sp. BK112; assembly: GCF_014193215.1. Lineage (NCBI taxonomy): Bacteria > Pseudomonadati > Pseudomonadota > Alphaproteobacteria > Hyphomicrobiales > Rhizobiaceae > Rhizobium > Rhizobium sp. BK112. Next base: position 265,027 of record NZ_JACHYZ010000002.1, on the reverse strand, counting down.
CTGGCGACCGGGTGATCTATTATTCGCCGACCGAAACATTTGGCTGCAAGGATCGCCTGCAGGCGTTCACGGCAATTGGCGTGGTCGAGGAGACGGCGGCATATCAGGTGGACGTTGACCCCGGTTTCCGCCCCTGGAGGCGCGATGTCGCCTGGTGGCGGGCCGTGGAAACGCCGATCCGGCCGTTGCTCGGCCGGCTGTCTTTCACAAGCGACCGGGGAGGCTGGGGCTATCGATTGCGCTTTGGTCTCTTCGAAATCGACAATGACGATGCCGAACTCATAGCCGAAGCGATGCTCACTGAACCGCGCATGGATGTCGCCCGGAAACAAGCAACGGTTCCCGTGCAGTGCACTTTAGCGCTTTAGCCGCGCTTCGATCTCGCGGTCGAGGGCGAACTTGAGGTCGTCCTTGACGCCGACGGACATGGCGAGGACTTCGCGGGCCTTGAGGAAATCCATGACGCCGGTGCGGCCGACCGTCGGGCGCAGGAAGATATGCGGCGCGCGGAGCTTCAGTTTCAGCGTGATCGCCGTCTGCATCATCAGCTGGCCGGAGCCGAAGATGCTTTCCATGCGGTTCGGAATATGGGTGCCATCGCCTTCCGGCGCGCCGACGACATCGATGCCGATGACGATGTCGGCAAGATCCATCAGGCATTCATAGGGCACGGGATTGCTGATGCCGCCGTCGATCATCACGCGGTCGCGCAGGCGCACCGGCATGAAGACGGCGGGAATGGCGGAAGAGGCGGCGAGCGCCGGGAACAGCTCGCCCTGCTCGATGATCACCTCGCACTGCCCGTAATAATCGGTGGTGATCACCTTCATCGGCACCAGCAGGTTCTCGAAACGGGCCGGCAGCTCGGATGGCAGAAAGGCCTTGAGGATCCGCTCCAGATTGAACTGGCCGATGCGGACGCCCTTGGCCACCGCATCGCGCACCGTCGCCGGCCTCAGGCCCCAGATGCGGGCGATGACGGCCGTCTTGTTGCCGACGGTCGCCAGCGCATGTTCGCGGATTTCAGCGCCGGACATGCCGGCCGCCATGCCGGCGCCCATGATCGCGCCCATCGAGGAACCCGATATCGCCACCGGGCGGATACCGAGTTCATCCAGCGTCTCGATGATGTGGATATGGGAAAGCCCCCGCGCGCCGCCGCCGCCGAAGGCAACCGCGACCGTCGGCAAATCGCTGATCGCAGGCAGTTTCGGACTGATGATCTCTGCCTGCTGCACGCCCCGCCCCCGCCTATTGCGGCTGATATCGGAAGAAATGCACCCTCGTATCGCCAAAGATGCGGTTTTCGAGGAAAACATAGGAAGGGTGGACGGAAACGACAATATCGGCGCGTTCTTCGAGCACCGCAATCGCGCCCGGCCGCAGCCAGCCGCCCTCGGCCGCCGCCGCCATCGCCTTTTCGCCGAGCCCCTTGCCATAGGGCGGGTCGGCAAAGAGCATGTCGAAGGGCTCGAGATTGCCGACGCTGCCGAGATCGGTCGCATCCCGGCGCAGGATGCGGGTGCGGCCGTGCAGGCCGAGCGCATCGATGTTCTCCCAGAGCAACGCCCTGCCCTCGACGCTGTTTTCGACGAAGAGCGCGTGGCGACAGCCGCGCGAAACGGCTTCGAGGCCGACAGCGCCGGTTCCGGCAAAAAGGTCGAGGATCCGGGTGCCGTCAACACATTCCGGATAGGCATGGCTCAATATATTGAACAGGCTCTCGCGCGTCCGGTCGGCAGTCGGCCGGATATCGTTGGATTTTGGCACGGCGAGAGGCCGTCCGCGAAACTCACCGCCGACGATCCGCACCGCGCGTCATTCCCTTTCCTTTCGCACCACCTTTGGACGGCCCGCCTGCAGGCCTGTCGCCGCCCGGCCTGTCACTGCTCGACTTGGCGCCTTTCGGCTTGCCGGAAAAATTCTTGGCCCCGCCGGGCTTGCCGGCAAAACCCTTGCCGCGCGGCTTATCACCCGAAGGCCTGGCACTCGACGGCTTGTCGCCGAACGATCTTTCACCGCGCGGACGCTCCGAGCGGCCCTCGCCGGTAAAGCTTCTGGCTGCCCGCGGACGTTCGTCACCATCCGCACGCGGCTTGCGATCCCCACGTGGCTTGTCGCCGAAGGGACGATCGCCACGCGAGGGACGGTCACCGAAGGGCCGCTCGCCGCGCGGACGCTCAGAACGGGCCTCACCGGTGGAGGCTCTGGCAGCCCGAGGACGCTCGTCGCCGTCGGCACGCGGCCTGCGATCACCGCGCGGTTTGTCGCCGAAGGGGCGATCCCCACGCGAGGGACGGTCACCGAAAGGCCGGTCGCCGCGCGGACGCTCCGAGCGGCCTTCGCCGGCGGAGCTTCTGGTGCGCGGACGTTCGTCACCCGCTTCGCGCGGGCGGCGCTCGCCGCGCGCCGGGCGGTCGCCAAAACCGCGATCTTCACGGGCGGGGCGGTCCCCGAAGGAACGCTTGCGGCCGGAACCTTCAGCCTCATCCTTGCGGCGGGGCTGCTCGCTCGAACGGATCCATTCGCCATCCTCTTCGCGCACGCGGTTCACCTGCGTGCGCGGGCGATCCTCGATACGGTCGAACGCGTTCTTTGCCGGCGCCTGCTCGCCGCGCTTGCGCGCCGTTTGTGCATTCTTGGCGGCTTTCGCGGCGGCCTTTTCGCCGAGCGGCCGGGCGCCCGGCGCCATCCAGACATTGGCGCTGCGGCGCTGGCCGAGCGGCTGGGGACGCTTCGGCTTGTCGTCGTCCCTGCGGCCGCTGTCGCGGCGATCGTCATCCCTGCGCCCCCCGCCGTGGCGGTCGTCGCGCTTGGTGTCGAGGCGGCTCAGCGCCCGTTCGCGCTTGTCCTCGTCGCGGCGCGGTCGCTCGCGCTTTTCCGGCACTACAGGCTCTGCCTCTTCCTCGGCAGCGACAGCCGGCGCATTGTAGATCGGCGCGTCGAAATTCGCCTTGGCTTCCTCGATGAGCCGCGGGCCGAGCTGGTCGCGCAGCGTGCGGCCGCGCACTTCGACGACATGGCCTTCCGGCAAGTCGCCGAGCTGGAACGGGCCATAGGAAATACGGATCAGGCGGTTGACGTCGAGGCCGAGCGCGCCGAGCACGTTCTTGATTTCGCGGTTCTTGCCTTCGCGAAGGCCCATGGTGATCCAGACGTTCGAGCCCTGGGTGCGGTCGAGCGTCGCCTCGATCGAGCCATAGAGCACACCGTCGACGGCGATGCCGTCCTTCAGCTTGTCGAGCGCGTCCTGATCGATCTCGCCATGGGCGCGGACGCGGTAGCGCCGCAACCAGCCGGTCGCCGGCAGTTCCAGCGCGCGGGCAAGACCGCCGTCATTGGTCAGCAAGAGCAGGCCTTCGGTATTGATGTCGAGACGGCCGATCGACATGACGCGCGGCAATTCTTCCGGCAGGTTGTCGAAGACGGTCGGCCGGCCTTCCGGATCGGCATTGGTGGTCACGAGGCCAGCCGGCTTATGATAGAGCCAGAGCCTGGTGCGCTCGATGCCGCGGATCGGCACGCCGTCGACCTCGATGCGGTCGGCGAGCGTGACGTTGACGACGGGGGTTTCGAGAACCCTGCCGTTCAGCGTTACCCGGCCTTCCATGATCATGCGTTCGATGTCGCGGCGGGAGGCGACGCCGGCGCGCGCCATCACCTTGGAAATGCGTTCGGCCTTGGCCTCGCCATCGGCCTCGGCGGCGATCGCCGCCTTTGCCGGCTTGCCACCGCCCGGCTTGGCGCCGGTCTTCGGCTCGGTGTCCCGTGAAAACGGCTTTGCGCCCGGGCGTTTTGGCTTGTCTTTGGGTGTCATTTGTTGTTTGCCTGCCTTTTGGGCCTGTCTATCAGGTCACGCATCTGCGGTTAAGTGGAAATTCGTGCGATCGTGAAGACAAATCGTTTCATGGAGATGGCGCTTGAAGAAGCGCGCGCCGCCGGAGAACGCGGCGAGGTACCGATCGGCGCCGTCGTCGTTGTCGACGACATTGCCGTGTCACGCTCGGGAAACCGCACGCGCGAGCTCAATGACGTGACCGCGCATGCCGAAATCGCCGCAATCCGGCTCGCCTGCGAAGCGCTTGGGCAGGAACGTCTTGTCGGCGCCGATCTCTATGTGACGCTCGAGCCTTGCACCATGTGCGCGGCAGCCATCTCGTTTGCGCGTATCCGCAGGCTCTATTACGGCGCCGAGGATCCGAAGGGCGGCGCCGTCGACAATGGCGTGCGATTCTATGTGCAGCCGACCTGCCACCACGCCCCGGAGGTCTATTCCGGCTTCAACGAGGTGCAATCGGCCGAGATCTTGCGGAGATTCTTTTCGCAACGGAGAGAGGCGCCGTAATCAGCGGCGTCTGTGCGCGGCGCCGTCATTCCTGTCGGCGCCGAAAAAGCTATTGCAGGAGGTTCCACCACTGCTTGCCGGTGTTGGCGACCGCTGCATCCTTCTTGCGCTTCTTCTGCTTCTTGAGCTCTGGCTCGCCGAGATCATCGAGCTTTGCCGGATCGTCGACAGTGCGGTAACCGGGCGGCGGATCGGATATATAGCGGCGCTGATCGACATAGGAGCCCTTCTGCAGGGCGCGGGCTTCACGATAGGCCTTGGTCTGGGCTTCCGTCGTGCGCCGGCCGCCTTCGATCGCCGAGCTGGCGAGAGGCGAGCGGTAATTCGGATTGTCCGAGTTCGCGTCGGCCTCGGAAACGAGGCGGGCGCGGGTCTCCTCCGGCGATTCAAGCCATTGCGGATTGTCCTTGTTGGCGACCGTCGGCTGCGGCGCAACCAGGCTTTCCTTCTGCGCCTCGGCCGGCAGCACCAGCGTCGGACGCGGCGTGTACTTGACGCCCTTGTTCTTCGGGTCCGGTCCGGTCAACGACACGGACTGGCCGAGATCGTCGGTCAGCTGTTCCATGGCGGTCTTGTCGGTGCCGTAGGTCGGGCTGCTGGCGCAACCGGACACCATCGAGCATCCCGCCATGACGACAGACAGGCAGGCGCCCATACGGAACCAATGCGATGTTAACATGAAAACCCTTCCACCCCGGTGCAATCGTCGCCCAACCGGACAACCGTCCCCCTGACGCAAAAATCCGGCCATTTTCAGGCAGCTTTTACCGGATGAACCGCGAAAGCGCAATTCACCCGGTAATATTCTTCACGCGAGCGCGGCGAGTTCGCGAAGGGCGGCGGCGTCGCGGGCCGAGACATCGGGATATTCAGGATCGGAACCGACATCCCGGGTGATGCGCCAGGAGCGGGCGCATTTTTCACCCTCGGCCAGCTTCGGCACGACGCTGACCTCAGGCACCTCGGCAAGGCGGAAGGCATCCGCCGGGCCTTCGCCGGTCTTGATCTCGATCGCCGAGGTGATGCATACTTCGGTGAAGTCCTGGCCTTCGAGCGCCTTCAGCAGGTCCGGATCGGCGATGTGGACGACGGGAGCCGCTTCCAGCGAGGAGCCGATGCGCTTGTCCTTGCGCTCGATTTCCAGCGCGCCGGTCACAACCGAACGCACCGCGCGGATCTTCTTCCACTTCTCGGCCAGGGCATCGTTGCGCCATTCCTTGGCGACCGGGGCAAACTGCTCCAGATGCACTGAAACGGCGGACGGGTTGCGCGACAGCCAGGCCTCCTCGGTGGTGAAGGGCAGCATCGGAGCGAGCCAGGTCACCATGCAATCGAAGATCTGCCGGATGACATGCAGGCTGGCGCGCCGGCGCAGGCTCGACGGCGCGTCGCAATAAAGCGCATCCTTGCGGACATCGAAATAGAAGGCCGAAAGCTCGACATTGGCGAAATCGATCAGCGCCCGGGCGATCTTCTTGAAGTCGAAGCTGTCATAGTTCTCGCGCACCAGCTCGTCGAGTTCGGCAAGCCGATGCAGCATCAGCTGCTCCAGCTCCGGCAGATCGGCGAGCGCGATCTCCTCACCCTTGTCGTGGGCGAGCGTGCCGAGCATCCAGCGGATGGTGTTGCGCAGCTTGCGGTAGGCGTCGACATTGGTCTGGATGATCGTCTTGCCGACGCGCAGGTCGTCGGCATAATCCGAGGTCATCACCCAGAGGCGCAGGATATCGGCGCCGGCATCCTTCATCACTTCCTGGGGTGCGGTGACGTTGCCCTTCGACTTCGACATCTTCTCGCCCTTCTCGTCCATGGTGAAACCATGCGTGAGGACGGCGTTGTAAGGCGCGCGGCCGCGGGTGGCGGCCGATTCCAAGAGCGACGAATGAAACCAGCCGCGATGCTGGTCGGAACCTTCGAGATAAAGGTCGGCCGGCCACTTCAGGTCCGGGCGGTCCTCGAGCGTGAAGGTGTGCGTCGAGCCGGAATCGAACCAGACGTCGAGGATATCCATGACCTGCTTCCAGCGGGAATGGTCGTGGTCATTGCCGAGGAAGCGTTCCTTGGCGCCTTCGGCAAACCAGGCGTCGGCGCCTTCATGTTCGAAGGCTTCGAGGATGCGGGCGTTGACGGCTTCGTCGACCAGGACTTCGCCATGCTCGTCGGCAAAGACGGCGATCGGCACGCCCCAGGCGCGCTGACGCGACAGCACCCAGTCCGGGCGGCCTTCGATCATGGCGCGCAGGCGGTTCTGGCCGGCGGCGGGCACGAAACGGGTGTCGTCGATCGCGCTCAGCGCGCGCGACCGCAGCGTCGTGCCGTCGGCAAGGGTCTTGTCCATATAGACGAACCATTGCGGTGTGTTGCGGAAGATCACCGGCTTCTTCGAACGCCAGGAATGCGGATACTGGTGCTTCAGCCGGCCGCGGGCAAAGAGCGCGCCGCGGGCGATCAGCTCCTTGATGACGCGGTCATTGGCATCGCCCTTCTTGCCGTTGTCGTCGATGACGCGGGCGCCTTCGAAGCCGGGGGCATCCGATGTGTAGAAACCGCCATCGTCGACCGGGAACGGGATCTTGGTCTCGATGCCGCGCGCCTCGAGCGTGCGGACAGCCGACATCCACGCATCGAAGTCCTCGCGGCCGTGGCTGGGTGCGGTGTGCACGAAGCCGGTGCCGGCATCGTCGGTGACGTGGTCGCCATCGAGTAGCGGCACATGGAATTCATAGCCGCCGTCGAGACCCTTGAAGGGATGGGCGCAGGTCATCGCTGCGAAGTCGGCCGCAGAGACATCGCTCAAGCGCTTGTACTGCAGCTTGGCCTTGGCGAAGGATTCCTCGGCCAGCTTATCGGCAAAGATCAGCCTTTCGCCGGGACGCGGACCAAAGTCGTTCTCGGCCGCCGTCACTTCGTAAAGGCCATAAGAGACGCGCGCGGAAAAGGAGACCGCGCGGTTGCCGGGGATCGTCCAGGGCGTGGTCGTCCAGATGACCACGAACGCGTCCTTGAGCGCGGCCGGGCCTTCGACGACCGGGAATTTCACCCAGATCGTGTCGCTCTCATAATCCTGGTATTCGACCTCGGCCTCGGCCAGCGCCGTGCGCTCGACGACCGACCACATGATCGGCTTGGAGCCGCGATAGAGCTGGCCGCTCGCGGCGATCTTCAGAAGCTCGCCGGCGATGCGCGATTCCGCGTGGAAGTTCATCGTCGTATAGGGATTGTCGAAGTCGCCCTCGATGCCGAGACGCTTGAACTCTTCCGCCTGGACCTTGATCCAGCCGGTGGCGAACTCACGGCATTCCCGGCGGAATTCGTTGACCGGGACCTCGTCCTTGTTCTTGCCCTTCTCGCGGTACTTCTCCTCGATCTTCCATTCGATCGGCAGGCCGTGGCAATCCCAGCCGGGCACGTAATTGGCGTCGTAGCCGCGCATCTGGAATGAGCGGTTGATGACGTCCTTGAGGATCTTGTTCAGCGCGTGGCCGATATGGATGTTGCCATTGGCATAGGGCGGGCCGTCGTGAAGGACGAACTTCTCGCGGCCGGCGGCAGAAGCGCGCAGCTTCTTGTAGAGACCCATCTCCTGCCAGCGCTTGACGAGTTCGGGCTCCTTCTGCGGCAGGCCGGCGCGCATGGGGAAATCGGTCTCGGGCAAATAGAGGGTCTTCGAATAGTCGATCTTTTCGGCTGTGTCGGTCATGTCTGACAATCGTTTTCTGGCAGCCCAGGAAGGGCGCAACGGGCGTGAAATAGCTGGTGACGGCAGCGCTCGTATCCAAGCGCCAAAAACCCGGACCTTCCGGCCGCTTAGCGCGCGCGGAAGGCCGGGCCGATAATTCGCATCGTCATCGCCAGCCAAAATTTCATCATCGCGCCGGTTCATAGGCGTTTTTGCCGGGAAAAGGAAGAGAAGAATTCGCGGCCTGCAGTCGGCATCAGCGGCTGGAATCGCCGGTGCCCCAGCGACAGCCGCGCTCAAGGCGACCTCAGGAAAAGCACAGTTTCCCATCAAGCGCACTGAGCGGCTTGACGCCCGCAAGCAGCGCCCTCGCCTCTTCTTCATCGCGCTTGATCTGGGCGACGAGCGGATCGAGGCCGTCGAATTTCAGTTCGGGTCTGAGATAGCCGAAGAAGGAGACGGAGCAGAGCTGGCCGTAGAGATCACCGCTGAAATCGAAAAGATAGGTTTCGAGCAGCGGTGCGCCATTTTCCGTCACCGTCGGGCGGCGGCCGTAACTGGCGACGGCATCGTGGAGCGTGCCGTCTTCGAGGCGGAAACGGACGGCATAGATGCCGGCGGCAAGATCGACCTCGGGTGGCAGGCGCATATTGGCTGTGGGGAAACCGAGCTGCCGGCCGAGCTTTTCGCCGTCGATTACCTCGGCTTCGACCGTATAACGGTAACCGAGCATGCCGGCGACTTCGCTGACATTGCCCTCCTTCAGCAGCGCGCGGATATGGCTCGACGAGACAACATCGGCGTTTTCATCGCGAAAAGCATCGATCAGGGTGACGCCGAAGCCGTAGGTATGGCCGGCATTCATCAGGAAGGCGGGGCCGCCCTCGCGGCCGCGGCCGAAATGGAAATCGAAGCCGGTGACGACTTCCGAGGCGCCGAGCCAATCCTTCAGGATCGAATGGATGAAATCATCGGCCGAGCGCTGCGAGAATTCGTAGTCGAAGGGATATTCGATGACGGCGCTGAACCCCAGCGTTTCCAGGATGCGGGCCTTCAGCGGCGCCGGCGTCAGGCGGAAGACCGGCGTCTGCGGCCGGAAGACCGTGCGCGGATGCGGCTCGAAGGTCAACACCAAAGCGGGGATACCGCGGGCCTTGGAGATTTCGAGCGCGCGATTGAGCACCGACTGATGGCCGCGATGCACACCGTCGAAATTGCCGATGGCAATGACGCCGCCCTTCAGATGGGCGGGCAAGGGTTCGCGGGTTTCATTGCGGTGGAAGACGGTCATCGGCTGGCTTCTCTTCATGCAAGGCGGGGCATCCACCACTTCGGCGCGGCGTTTTCCCGTTCGAGATAGGCGTGGAGGAGCGCCTCGTCGGTCTCGCCGTTCAAGGTGTATTCCTTGGCGTGGATACCGCCGCTGATGTAGAGAAGGTCGAGGCCGTAATTCAAGGCGCCGCGCACATCGGTCGGCATGCCGTCGCCGATTGCCAGCACGCGCTCGACCGGGAAATCGCCGCGAAGCTCGCGGGCAGCGGCCAGCGTCGCCTCGTAGATCGGCTGGTGCGGCTTGCCGGCGATGCGGGTGCTGCCGCCAAGCTGCTCGTAATAGGCGGCCATGGCGCCGGCGCAGGGGATCATGCGATGGCCGCGCTCGACGATGAGGTCGGGATTGGCGCAGATCATCGGCACGTCGCGGGCTTTGAACTCGAGAAGCATGTCGGTGTAATCCTCCGGCTTCTCCGTCTCGTCGTCAAAAAAGCCGGTGCAGACCAGCGATTGCGCTTCGCCCGCCGGCCGGCGCTCGACGCCAATGCCTTCGAGTAGCGCTTTGTCGCGCTCGGGGCCGAGCAGAAAGACCGTCTTCGGCCCTTCGGAGATCAGCCGGCGCGTGACGTCGCCCGAGGTAACGATCCGGTCATAGGCGCTGTCGGGAACGCCGATCTGGCGCAACTGCTCGACCACCTGCCAGGAAAGGCGCGGCGAATTGGTGATGAGGACGACGGCGGCGCCGCTTGCGCGGGCCGCTTCAAGGGCGGCAGCCGCCTTCGGAAACGGATCGACGCCATTATGAACGACGCCCCAGACATCGCAGAGCACCACATCATAGTGACCTGTTATGTTAGAGAAGTTTTCTATCCGCTTGGCCATTCCGATTTCCCGATTTGCTTTAGTCACGGTGACATTGCAAAGGCGCAAGGCGATGGCAAGGCATTTTCTTCGCTGCCGGGCCAATGCGAAGATCGCGACCGGCAATCCGACGGCGCGGATGGGCAAAAGGTTTTGCCGACCCCATCCCGAAGCGGCAGATCGTCAAGGGCGGACGGACTTCGGCAAAGCCCGGTCGCGCCATGGTTTCGCCTGCAATCTCCGACTATTCTCCGGTCTCTTCACAATTCCGGCACAAAAATTCGTGATTGCTCTCATTGACTCCTTTCGGAGCCATCCCTAAATGCTCGTCGCTAGCACTCACCGCAAGGGAGTGCTAACACCTATCCATGTGGGCCGCTGCGGTCCGCGAATGTCATTCGATCGAGGGATTAGACAATGGCAAGCACCAATTTCCGTCCGCTTCACGACCGCGTCGTCGTTCGTCGCGTCGAGTCCGAAGAAAAGACCAAGGGCGGCATCATCATTCCCGATACCGCCAAGGAAAAGCCGCAGGAAGGCGAAATCGTCGCCGTCGGTTCCGGCGCTCGTGACGAGTCCGGCAAGGTCGTTGCACTCGACGTCAAGGCTGGCGACCGCGTTCTGTTCGGCAAGTGGTCCGGCACCGAAGTCAAGATCAACGGCGAAGACCTTCTGATCATGAAGGAAGCCGACATCATGGGCATCATCGGCTGATCGGCCGACCTGCTTTCCCGAAATGGCTGACGGGCCTTTTGCCCGAACAACTCGAATTCAGGAGTCACAAACATGGCAGCTAAAGAAATCAAGTTTGGCCGCACCGCGCGCGAAAAGATGCTGCGCGGCGTCGACATTCTCGCCGATGCAGTCAAGGTCACGCTCGGCCCGAAGGGTCGTAACGTCATCATCGACAAGTCCTTCGGCGCACCGCGCATCACCAAGGACGGCGTTTCCGTCGCCAAGGAAATCGAACTCGAAGACAAGTTCGAAAACATGGGCGCCCAGATGGTCCGCGAAGTTGCTTCGAAGACCAACGACATTGCCGGCGACGGCACCACGACCGCAACCGTTCTTGCCCAGGCGATCGTTCGCGAAGGCGCCAAGGCCGTTGCTGCCGGCATGAACCCGATGGACCTGAAGCGCGGCATCGATCTCGCCGTCGCCGAAGTCGTCAAGGATCTCCAGGCCAAGGCCAAGAAGATCAACACCTCGGAAGAAGTCGCCCAGGTCGGCACGATCTCCGCTAACGGCGAACGTCAGGTCGGTCTCGACATTGCCGAGGCCATGCAGAAGGTCGGCAACGAAGGCGTCATCACCGTTGAAGAAGCCAAGACCGCCGAAACCGAACTCGAAGTCGTCGAAGGCATGCAGTTCGACCGCGGCTACCTCAGCCCCTACTTCGTGACCAACCCGGAAAAGATGATCGCCGACCTCGAAGACGTCTTCATTCTCCTCCACGAGAAGAAGCTGTCGAACCTGCAGTCGATGCTGCCGGTTCTCGAAGCCGTCGTCCAGACCGGCAAGCCGCTCCTTATCATCGCTGAAGACGTCGAAGGCGAAGCTCTTGCAACGCTCGTCGTCAACAAGCTGCGCGGCGGCCTCAAGATCGCTGCCGTCAAGGCGCCTGGCTTCGGCGACCGCCGCAAGGCCATGCTCGAAGACATCGCCATCCTGACCGGCGGCACCGTCATCTCCGAAGACCTCGGCATCAAGCTCGAATCCGTCACGCTCGACATGCTTGGCCGTGCCAAGAAGGTGTCGATCTCCAAGGAAAACACCACGATCGTCGACGGCTCGGGCGCCAAGTCCGACATCGAAGGCCGCGTTGCCCAGATCAAGGCGCAGATCGAAGAAACCACCTCCGACTACGACCGCGAGAAGCTGCAGGAACGTCTTGCCAAGCTCGCCGGCGGCGTTGCCGTCATCCGCGTCGGCGGCTCGACGGAAGTCGAAGTGAAGGAAAAGAAGGACCGCATCGACGACGCTCTCAACGCGACGCGCGCTGCCGTTCAGGAAGGCATCGTACCGGGCGGCGGCGTTGCCCTGCTGCGTTCTTCCGTCAAGATCACCTCCAAGGGTATCAACGACGACCAGGAAGCCGGCATCAACATCGTTCGCCGCGCTCTGCAGGCTCCGGCTCGCCAGATCGCTGAAAACGCTGGCGACGAAGCTTCGATCGTCATCGGCAAGATCCTCGACAAGGATCAGGACAACTGGGGTTACAACGCCCAGACCGGCGAATATGGCGACATGATCGGCATGGGCATCATCGACCCGGTCAAGGTCGTTCGCACCGCCCTGCAGGATGCAGCTTCCGTTGCATCGCTGCTGATCACCACCGAAGCCATGATCGCCGAGCTGCCGAAGAAGGACGCTCCGGCTATGCCGGGCGGCATGGGCGGCATGGGCGGTATGGACATGATGTGATAGGCCAACGGCCTTTCACAGCATCGTTCATGAAACCGCCCATCATCTAAGATGGTTCAGCGCGTCAAGCGCGCTGAACTGGCGGTATGGACATGATGTGATAGGCGAAAGCCTGCACTGACACCATTCCGGCATCCGGAACAGGAAGGGCGGCCCTCGGGTCGCCCTTTTCTTTTGTCTCGATAGCACCGCCGATGTCTTTTCAGCCGCTTCCGATTTCAGGAATGATGCAGCGGCGATTCGACCACGCGGCACGCCCGATTCAGCTGATCAACCCATCTAACCAGCCGTCTATTGCCCGCCCCCGGGCCGAAGCTTGCGTGAAGCTTGCGTCGCTGCACCTTTGCAGTATGCCGACATCGGTGCGAGATCGCGGCGTTGCCGTGCCGTTTCCGGCCTCCGCATCAGGTGAAAACGCTTCCAATGCCCTCGAAGATGATCCTCCACCGCCGATTCTCCTGAAATGTCCCGGAAGCGCGGCCTCACGAGAAATGATCCCGATCCGAATACCCCTTAAAAAGCCGTTGCCGTTTGGCCAAAAGCTCCTATAAATCCGCGCTGCAATTAAAGTGCGCCCGGCGATAATTTTTCGCTAATAGACGAGGTCGGAGCGCGAAACGGCGATACGCGAATGTTCGGCTTCAACGGCTCCGCTTCCGGAGGCCGTGAACGCCGTGGCGATTGCCGGATGGGCGGACATCATGTCCGCAGCGACATGATCCTGTTTCTTTGTGTTTGCCGAACGTGCGGCGGAGAAGCCGCATGCGAACGGGAGAACGCCTTGTTTAAGATCGCCAAAGCCAATGCAGCCCTGCCCCTGATGCCCGGCTCGCTTGAGGACACCAATCGCAATCACGAGATGCTGGCGCAGTTTTCCATCTCCGAAAGCTGGATCGGAGATTTGTCGAGCGGCATGCTCCGCCTCGGCGAATGGAGCGGCATGCTGCACGGCCTCTCCGCACAGGAATGCGGGCTGTTAAGCCTGATCCGCTGCTACGATACCAAAGACCGCAGCCACATATTGGAGCTGTTCGAACAGGCGGCGACGCTCAATTCCTCCTTCTGTTTTTCGACGACGATCATCATGCCGAATGGCTTCCGCCAGCCGCTGTTCTGCATGGGCGAGTCGAACGGGCTCGAAGAGAAATACAGCGGCAGCATGTCCGGCGTCTTCATCTTCCCGCGCTTCAAGCTTGAAGGCGCAAGGCAGATCACAAGCCGCCGATAAAAACCGCCAGCGCAAAGAAAAGGCCGCTCTCAAGGGCGGCCTTCGGCATTTCCGGTCGGCCTCTCCGTTATTCCGGCTTGACGGGTATGTTGAGGCCCTTCGCACTTGCCGGACGGGCGATGCAGCGCTCCAGCCAATCCGAGACTGCGGGGAATTTCGCATATTCCAGAACCTCGCGGCCGCCATAGAAGATATCGGCGCCGCGAACCCAGGTGAAGGTGGTGATGTCGGCGATCGTATAGAGATCGCCCATGATCCACTGGCGGCCCTTCAGCCGGTCTTCGAGCACGCCGAGCAGACGTTTGGACTCGTCGCGATAACGCTCCACCGGGTAGGAATTGTTGGCGACCTTGTCGGCGGCGAATTTGTAGAAATGCCCGAACTGGCCGAACATCGGACCGATGCCCGCCATCTGGAAAAACACCCATTGGATGGTTTCGTAGCGGCCCGCGGCGTCGGCAGGGATGAGCTTGCCGGTCTTTTCCGCGAGATAAAGCAGGATGGCGCCGGATTCGAAAAGGCCGATCGGCTTCCCGTCCGGGCCATTCGGATCGATGATCGCCGGGATGCGGCCGTTCGGGTTGAGAGATTCGAATTCCGGCGACTTCTGCTCGTTGGCGGCGAAGGAAACATAATGCGGCTCGTAGGCGAGACCGAGTTCTTCGAGGGCGACGGAAACCTTCACCCCGTTCGGCGTCTGCAGCGAATAGAGCTGGATGATGTCGGGATTTTTCGCCGGCCAGCGCGTCGTGATCGGAAATGCGGAAAGATCTGCCATCGGAATCTCCATGTTGGGCGCCGACCATAAAAGACCGGGCTCGGTAAAGGCAAGCAGCGGCGACCAGGAGATCGTTCCATATTGTTGAACGATCTGTCCGCTTCCGTTTATCTTTCCACAACGAAGGAAAAGAGCGACATAGAAGCATCCGAGGTCCAACCGGTGCCGGGGCACCAAGATCTCCAGAGCCAATCAAACGGAGACAACGTCCATGTCAAACAACGTCATCATCCTGATCGCCCGTATCCTTCTTTCCTTCATGTTCATCTTCGCCGGCTTCGGCAAGCTGACCGATCCGGCATCGACCGCCGGCATGATCGCCGGCGCCGGCCTGCCGGCTTCCACCGCGCTCACCTATCTCGCCGGCCTGTTCGAGCTTGCAACCGGCCTTGCCGTGCTCGTCGGCTTCCAGGTCCGCATCGTCGGCTGGCTGCTTGCCGTCTTCTGCGTCTTTACCGGCTTCGTCTTCCACTTCTCGCCGATCAACGTTCCTGATTTCCCGGCCGCCGCTAACGCGTGGCTGAGCGGCCTGAACTTCGTCAACTTCATGAAGAACATCACGCTCGCCGGCGCCTATATCATGCTCGCCACCAATGGCGCAGGCGCCTACTCGCTCGACGCCCGCCGCGGCGCCTACGCAACGGCCTGACACCAGCAGACATCCTCCCAGAAACAGAAAACCCGCCGTCATCCGACGGCGGGTTTTTCTTGTGCCGTTATGTAGCCGAGATCAGAGGGCAGCGCGCACCGCATCGATGATCGCCTGCACCGCCGGTTCGTCGGCATGGCTCTCCTTGCGGGCGCGCACGAGGCAGGCCTGCGAATGCAGGATGACGCCGTCCTGGAGCACCTTCAGGTGGTTGGCGCGCAATGTCGAGCCGGTGGAGGTGATATCGACGATGATGTCAGCCGAGCCTGCGGCGGGAGCGCCCTCGGTGGCCCCCAGGCTTTCGACGATGCGATAAAGCTGGATGCCGTGCTGGCTCGAAAAGAACTGCTGGGTCAGCCGCCAGTATTTGGTGGCGATAGCAAGCCGCCTGGAGTGGCGGGCGCGGAAATCGGCGGCGACATCGACGAGATCGGCCATGGTGTCGACATCCAGCCAGATCTCCGGCACGGCGACGACGACATCGGCATGGCCGAAACCGAGCCGGGCGCAGAATTCGACGCGCTTGTCGATCTCGGCAAAACCCTCCCGCATCAGATCCTCGCCGGTGACGCCGAAATCGACGCTGCCGTTGCCGATTTCGCGAGAGATTTCGGAAGCCGACAGGAAGGCGACTTCCACATCGTCCCAGCCTTCGACGCGGCCGCGATAGGAGCGGTCGTTACCAACAGCCGAGATCGGCATGCCGGCACGCTCGAAGATCGCCGAAGCGTCGTCCTTCATCCGGCCCTTGGAAGGAAGCGCAATGGTGATGGTCATGCGGCTGCCCTTTCGGTTTCGATACGGTCGAGCCAGAAGGAGAAGCCGACGGCAGGAATGCGGTCCGTGGCGCCGAGGAAGGTCAGCAGCCGATCGAAGCGACCGCCGCCGGCGAGCACCGCGCTCGAGCCTTCCACCGTCACCTCGAAGACGAGGCCGGTGTAATAATCGAGCGGCCGTCCGAAGGCGGCGCGGTAGTCGAGGCAGGAAAGATCGACGCCGGCATTGGCAAGGGCTGCGACCCGGCCATTGAAGCGGGCGAGCGCGTTGCCGAGTTTCAGGCCGGCAGCATCGGCGAAACCGGCAAGGGCCGCGGACGCGTTGATGAGCGGCACGTCGAGCGACAGGAACTCTTCCAGCACCTGGAAGGCCGCATCGTCGAGGCGGGTTTCGGAGAGGATCAGCTTTTCCTTGAGGCGCCGGGCGATCTCCAGGGGCGAGCGGCTGGCATTCGTCGAATAGCCGGTCTTCTGCATCTCCCGCTCGAGATGGACGACCAGCGCCTGCTCGTCGCCGGATGCGACCAGCCTGGCAATATCGTCGTCCAGGCCGGTGACGAATTGCGGGCTGACGAGGCTGGCCAGCAGCGCTTCCAGCTGCGTCATGTTGCCGAAGGCATGGATCAGGCGCTTCTGCCAGCCGAGCGGCAGGCCGAGCGCCTGGACGACGGCCTCGAACACTGCCTGGTCGCCCAATGTCACCGACAGTCGCCGGCCCGGCAGCAGGCGAGCGAGGATGCCGGTGGCATCGCCGATGGCGCGGGCGTCGGCGTTTGACAGGTCGATATCGCCGAGATCCTCGATGCCGGCCTGGTAGAATTCATTGGCGCCGTCACGGCGCTGGCGGAAAACCTCGCCGAGATAGGCATAACGCTTCGGCGTACCGGTCGCCGTCTCGATGTGGCGCAGACAGACGGGAATGGTGAATTCGGGACGCAGGCAAAGGCTGGCGCCGGTTTCACTCTCCGTCATGAAGATGCGGCGGCGCAGGTCCTCACCGGCGATGTCCAGGAAAGGTTCGGCCGGCTGAATGACAGGCGTATCGATGCGCTCGGCGTTGCGCGCGGTAAATTCGGCCAGCAGGTCGTTGGAGAATTCGGGGAGGTTGATCAGGGGCATGCCGAGCTCCAAATAGTAGGCGAAGGGCGTGCCTGAAGGTACGCCTCAGACATTCGATGCTGCCCTCTTCCGATCCTCAGCCTGCGCAGCAAGGATTTCCTTCACCTTGGCCACAAGGTCGGCTTCCGGCACCGTCTCCTGCGCCACGCGTGCTTCGCGCCAGCTGGCATTGTCTTCGATCTCGCCGGAAAGCCGCTTGCCTTCGATCAGATCCTTGATCTGCACGACGCCTTCGGCGCGCTCGTCGCCGCCCTGGATGATGGCGACAGGGCAGCCGCGGCGATCGGCGTATTTCAGCTGGTTGCCGAATTTCTTCCAGTTGCCCTGGAACATCTCGGCGCGGATGCCGGCGGCGCGCAGTTGCTGCGTCATTTTCTGATAACGGCCCATCGCCTCGACATCGCCGTCCATGACGGTGACCAGCACCGGCTCGATCACCTCGCTGGCGCCGAGCTTGCCGAGGTTCTTCAGCGCCGTCATCAGGCGAGAGACGCCGATCGAAAAGCCCGTCGCCGGAACCGGCTGGCCCATGAAACGAGAGACGAGACCGTCATAACGGCCGCCGCCGCCGACCGAACCGAAGACGACCTTCTCGCCCTTTTCATTGGTGACGTCGAAGCTGAGTTCGGCCTCATAGACCGGGCCGGTATAATATTCGAGACCGCGCACGACCGAGGGATCGATCTTGATCCGGTCGGCTTGATAGCCGGCGCTGGTGACGAGCGCTGCGATGAAATTCAGCTCCTCGACGCCTTCGCCACCCCTCGAGGTTCCCGCAACGAGCTCGGCGAGGCGTTGAGCGCTTTCGGCATAATCCTTGATGCCGACGAAAAACAGCACCTTGTCGATCTTCTCCTGGTCAAGCCCGGCGCCCTTGGTGAAATCGCCGGATTCATCCTTGCGGCCGGGGCCGAGCAGCAATGCCACGCCTTCCGGGCCGAACTTGTCGAGCTTGTCGATGGCGCGCAGCACGTTGAGCCGCTGGCCGGCCTTGTCGTCGCCGCCGAGGCCGATCGCCTCGAGCACGCCATCCAGAACCTTGCGGTTGTTGACGCGGATGACATAGTCGCCGCGCTTGATGCCGAGGGCCTCAAGCGTGTCGGCCATCATCATGCACATTTCGGCATCGGCCTGAACACCCGGCGCGCCGACCGTATCGGCATCGAACTGCATGAACTGGCGGAAGCGGCCGGGGCCCGGCTTCTCGTTGCGGAAGACGTAACCGGCGCGATAGGTGCGGTAGGGAAGCTGGATCTCGTTGAAATTCTCGGCGACATGACGGGCGAGCGGCGCCGTCAGGTCGTAACGCAGCGACATCCATTGCTCGTCGTCATCCTGCAGGGAGAAGACACCCTCGTTCGGCCGGTCGCTGTCGGGCAGGAATTTGCCGAGCGCATCGGTATATTCGAACAGCGGCGTTTCGAGCGGATCGAAACCATAATGCTCATAGACTTCCCGGATCTTTGCCGTCATCTCGTTGACGGCGCGGATGTCGGCGGCCGTGCGGTCGACGAAGCCGCGCGGCAGGCGGGCCTTGAGCTTTTGCGGTTTCTTCTGCTTGTCGTTCATTTCCGGGAATTCCGCTGACTGTGACAGTGGCGGTTTCCTAACCGATCGGGCGGGGAGCGGCAAGGGCGAAGGGTCTTGATGCCGCAGGGAGAATCGATTGAACCGGAGGCATTCATCAGAAATGCGGATATGCTCATGATCGCTGAAGCGCTTCTCTATGCCGCGACCTTGCCGCTGACCGGCAAGCCGCATCGAAAGTTCATCCGCTATTCCGTCAATCTGTGGTCGCGGGCCGGGCGCTGTGCGGCGGATTGGGCCGAACATGAGGAGAAGAGCCGGACTGCGATCCGCGCGGCTGCGGCCGGTCTCAGGCAGAAGCGGACCGCCGTCGTGCTCGGTTCCGGTCTGTTGCGGGACGTGCCGATCGAGGAACTGGCGCGCGATTTCGATACCGTCGTGCTGGTCGATCTCGTTCATCTCGCCTCGGTGCGGCTGTGGCTGTCGGCCAAGGGCTACCGCAATGTCCGGCTGATCGAGCGCGACCTCTCCGGCTATGACGACCTTGCCGCCGGCCGGCAGCCCGAACCGCTCGGCTTCCTCAGGAGCGTGCCCTATCTCGATCTGGTGGTTTCGGCCAACCTCTTGTCGCAGATCGGTCGCGGCGTGAAACGGCGCTCGGACGCCGAGACCGGGCGAATGCCCGAAGACACGGTGGAAAGGCTGATCGCGGCGCATCTGACCGGGCTTTCGGGCCTCTCCTGCCGCAGTTGCCTGGTGACCGACATCGCCTATGCCGTCATCGACCGCAACGGCAGGACGCATGAGGAGGCAGACCTGCTGCATGGCGTATTGCCGCCGCCGGCAAAAGCTACCTGGACATGGCCGGTGGCGCCGCTCGGCGAAGAGAGCAAGGATTACCGGATCGAGCACAAGGTCATTGCCAGCTGGTGATCAGGATGTGATCGCCGATCGGCTTGGCTTGCATCAGTCATTCGCCTATAAAACAGCATGCGCATGCTCGCCCTCATCGCGATGTTTCTCGGCTGGCTGGTCTACAGCGCCATGTCCGCATGGGCAGGCTGTCCGACCTGCGCATCGATGAATGCACCGGTTGCCGTCAAAACCGGCATGCATCACGAAATGCACGGCATGGCTATGTCCGAGGCGGCGGGCAAGACTGAGCCCTCGAAAGGCCCCTGCGCCGGCGGCAATTCCGCGCATATGCCGCTTTGCGCCGCCTGCCTGCTGTTGCCACCGGCGGTGATGGTCACTGATGGCGGAAAGCCGACCTTCAGCTATCCCGCCCCGGCGCCTGCCCACGCCCTCGACGACGAAAAGCCGACACCGCAGTCGCCCCCTCCGCGATTGTCCTGACACCATAGCAATCCATGCCAATCGGGTGGCTCAGCCGCCCGGCAAACCTATTGTCAGACAGAGGAAGGAACTCTCATGTCTTTGAAAATCATCGCCCTCACCGCCATGCTCGCCATCATTGCCGCTCCCGTCCTTGCCGAAGACAAACCGATGGATATGAGCAAGCCGATGGGCAATCACGATGCGGCAAGCCACGCCTTCAGCGAGGCCAATGCCAAGATGCACAAGGATATGATGATCGAATATAGCGGCGATGCCGATGCGGATTTCGTCCGCGGCATGATCCCGCACCATCAGGGCGCGATCGATATGGCCAGGATCGAGCTTCAATATGGAAAAAATCCCGATATCCGCAAGCTCGCCGAAGCCGTCATCAAGGCGCAGGAAGCCGAGATCGCTCAGATGACCGCCTGGCTCAAGGCCCACGGCAAATAGTCGATCGTGGATGAAAAGGGGAACGCCGGGATGTCAGGCGTTCCCCAAGACTTATGTTGGCGAGGTCAGTCCTTCGGCTCGAAATCGGCCGGGCGGCGGCCGGCGCCCTGTCGTGCCAGCATCCAGCCGGGATATTCCGGAGCAAGCGCGCTCACCTCGTCGAGCTTCTTCATATCGTCTTCATCGAGCTTCAGCTTGACGGCGGCGAGGTTCTGGTCGAGCTGGTCGACCCGCTTGGCGCCGATGATGACTGTGGTGACGAAGGGCTTGGCGAGGATATAGGCGAGCGCCACGGTGGCGACGCTGACGCCGTGCTTTTCGGCGACTTCGCGCATCACGGCGACGCAGGCCCAGGCCTTGTCCTTGTCGACCGGCGGGAAATCGAAACTGGCGCGGCGGCCCTCGCCGTTGCCGGGCGCGCCGGGACCATACTTGCCGGAGAGCAGTCCGCCGGCGAGCGGCGACCAGACCATCAGGCCGAGCTTCTCCTCCTGCATCATCGGCACGATGTCGCGTTCGAGGTCACGGCCGGCGATGGAATAATAGGCCTGCACGGTTTCGAAACGGGCAAAGCCGCGGCGTTCGGACAGGCCGAGCGCCTTGGAGATGCGCCAGGCCTGCCAGTTGGAGACGCCGATGTAGCGCACCAGGCCGCGGGAGACGAGATCGTCGAAGGCGCGCAGCGTCTCGTCGATCGGCGTCACCGTATCGGTCGCGTGGATCTGATAGAGGTCGATGTGATCGGTCTGCAGGCGCTCGAGGCTCGCCTCGACGGAATCCATGATGTGGCCGCGCGAGGCGCCGCGGTCGTTCGGCTTGTCGCCCATCACACCATAGACCTTGGTGGCGATGACGACGTCCTTGCGGGGGACGTCGAGGTTCTTCAGCGCCTGGCCGAGCAGCCTTTCGGACTCGCCGGCCGAATAGACATCGGCCGTGTCGATGAAATTGACGCCTGAAGCAAGCGAGCGTTCGACGATCCGGTCGGCGGCATTCTGGTCGACATCGGCGATGGCGCCCCACATGCTGCCTTGCTTGGCTTCACCGAAGGTCATGGTGCCCAAGCAGATTTCCGAGACGAAAAGTCCCGTATTTCCGAGCTGGTTGTAACGCATGGTGGAAAAATTCCTTTGTGTCTGCCGCAAGAGGGCTTGCGAACCGCTGAACTTCATTTTTTGATTATTGGCCTGCGCGCGACAGGCACAGCCGTGGCTGGCTGCAGGGTGAGGCAAAGTGCATTTAGTGCGGCAGCGGCGCTTTTCAACGCTGCGCCCAACCGTGCCGAAGATGACGCCCTTGTCTCGACACAGGCAGCCGATAGATTGCCGGCCATATTTTAAGAGGTGCGCATATGACGACGCGACCACTGACGACGATCGGCTTCGATGCCGACGATACACTCTGGCAAAACGAACAATATTACCGACTGACGGAAGCGCATTTCACCAGGCTTCTTGCCGATTTCGCCGAAGGACCGAAGATTTCCGAGCGGCTGCTGGAGGCCGAGAAACGCAATCTTCGCCATTATGGCTTCGGCATCAAGGGTTTCACGCTGTCGATGATCGAGACGGCGATCGAGATCACCGAGGGCAAGGTTCCCTCGGGCGTGATCGCCAAGATCCTCGATATCGGCCGCGAGCTCCTCTCCCATCCGGTCGAGACCATGCCGCATGTGCGCGATACGCTGGAGGGGCTTGCCGGCAAGTACCTGCTTGTCATGATCACCAAGGGCGATCTCTTCGATCAGGAACGCAAGCTTGCCCAATCCGGGCTCGGCGATTTCTTCGATGCCGTCGAGATCGTCTCCGACAAGACCGCCGTCACCTATCGGCGCATCTTCGCCAAGGTCGGCGACGGGCCGGAGCGGGCGATGATGGTCGGCAATTCGCTGAAATCGGACATCGTGCCGGCAATCGCCGCCGGCAGCTATGGCGTCTTCGTGCCGCACGAACTCACCTGGGTGCTGGAACATGTCGATGAACCGAAAGAAGCGCCGCGTTTCCGCAAGATCGGCCATCTCGGGGAATTGCGCGAACTGATCGACCGGCTCGGCTAGAGCCTCATTGCTTGGCAGGCGCCTTCGGAAACAGCGACGGGCGTTCGGGCTCGGCCGGCGGTTGCGGCGGTTGTGGGGCGGCCGCCAAGGGCTCGATCAGGATGCTGAACGGAGCGCCGAGGCCGCGGCGCGGCGAGACCTTGGAATAATAGGGACGCAGCAGCCAGGTGGCGTCTTCCTTGACCGTCGTCTCGAAGCTCATGCCATCCTCGTCGGTGCCGAAGAAGGCCTCGTCATCCGGCTTCGACAGGTCGAAGATCGCCAGGAAGGCAAATTTGCTCTTGGTGGAAAAACTGACCTTCACGTGCTGGCCGGTGCGCACCGGCAGCGTGTAGACATGGCTATTGCCGAACTTCGTCCAGCCCTTCAGCTGCATGGTGACGGCCGGGAATTGCAGCTTCTCCAGCTTCTCGCCGGGATCGAGCTGCGGTGTCTGCGCCATGGCGGAGACCGGCAGGAAAAACAGGGCAGCGGCTGTTATCAATATTCTCACGGACAGATCTTTCATGGACGGACCAGGGCGCTGCGCATCGCCTCGACCTCGGGCCGGCAGAAGCAGCCTTCCAGATGATCGTTGACGAGACCCATCGCCTGCATGAAAGCATAAACTGTGGTCGGGCCGACAAAGGTCCAGCCGCGTTTCTTCAGATCCTTCGAAATGATCACCGATGTCGGCGTCGTCGGATTGGCGACGATATGCTCGCGGTCGACCACAACAGGCCGCTCGTTATGGCCCGGCTCATAGCGCCAGAAATAACGGGCGAGCGAGCCGAACTCGTCCCTGAGGGCGATCGCGCGCTTGGCATTGTTGATGGTCGAGACGATCTTGCCGCGATGGCGGATGATGCCGGCATCGCCAAGGCAGCGAGCGACATCCTCGTCGCCGAAGAGAGCGACCTTGTCGAAATCGAAGCCTGAAAAGGCGGCGCGGAAATTCTCGCGCTTGCGCAGGATCGTCAGCCAGGAAAGGCCGGACTGGAAGCCTTCGAGGCAGATCTTCTCGAAGAGGCGGATGTCGTCGGTGACGGGGCGGCCCCACTCCTCGTCATGATAGCGGAGGTAGTCGGGCAGATTGGCGTGCCAGTGGCAGCGGCTCCTGCCGTCCTCGCCGATGATGATGCCTGTCGCGCTCATGATCCTTCATTCTGCGGGGGTCCGCTTCGTTCTCCGCTGATGATTCCGGCTTTACCATTTGCAAACCGTCTTTCCAAACCGAACGGTAACCCTGACGAAAAGTTTATCCGGTCGGTCGGCTTTTCATGAATCGATCTTTACCATTCGCTGGCGGATAGAGTGGCAGCGTCTTTGCGGGCGGAACATGTCCGCCCGGGCGGAGAAGTCCCGCCAGCCATTTTCGGTCATTTGTAGAGAGTTCGTCCGATGATGAAACAGCTTGTTCTTGCCGCAGCCCTCTTCGGCATCGTCTCCACGGCCGCCCTTGCAGACGACCGCTACGCCACCCGCCCGCCGGTCGTGCTCAGCCCGGATCTGACGGCGCCCTGGATCAACCAGCTCGGCGGCGGCGCGGTTCGTCCCGTCGTCTATCAGCGGCCGGTCATCCGGCAGCCGCAGCGCGGAATCTTCCAGCGCCGCGCGCTGCGCCAGGCGCCGCAGGCCGCACCGCAGACCGTTTCGGCGATCAATCCCGGCATCCCGTCGATCCGCCGTCCGATCGAGCCGCAATTCCTGCCGCAGATGGTCGATTACGATACCACGGAAAAGCCCGGCACGATCGTCATCGATACCAACAACCGCTTCCTCTATCTGGTGATGGAAGGCGGCAAGGCAAGGCGCTACGGCGTCGGCGTCGGCAAGCCCGGCTTCGAATGGGCCGGCGCCCACAAGATCACCCGCAAAACGGAATGGCCGGACTGGACGCCGCCTTCCGAAATGATCAGCCGCGAAGCCGCCAAGGGCCATTACCTGCCGGCGCGCATGGACGGCGGCCCGGAAAACCCGCTCGGCGCCCGCGCCATGTATCTCGGCTCGACGCTTTACCGCATCCACGGCACCAACGCGCCCTGGTCGATCGGCAGTGCCGTCTCCTCGGGCTGCATCCGCCTGCGCAACGAAGACGTCGTCGATCTCTATGACCGCGTCAACGTCGGAACCCGCGTCATCGTCATGTAACGACCGGGCAAATACCTGGGGAGCCGTAGAGAATAGCCGGCTCCCTTCTCCAAAAGAGCTTTATCCGGCCACGCCGATCTTGAATCGGGGAGAAGTTCATGTAGCTTCGAGCGAATTTGCTTGAGGGGAATCGATCATGATCAAATTGATGCCGGGTCTGGCTGCCGCCGGACTTGTCCTGTCCTTGATGTCCACATCCGCCTTTGCTGCACCCGCCGGCTCCGCGCCGGACAATACACGAGCCCCGGCGCAGATCGTGCGCGTGGCGCAGATGCCGAAATACGTGAAGCCGCAGTTCAAGCGCAAGAAAGTGCGCCTGGTGACGACGGAAGCGGCCGGCACCGTCATCATCGATACAAACAACAAATATCTCTATCTCGTCGAAGGCAACAACCGCGCCACCCGCTACGGTATCGGCGTCGGCCGCGACGGCTTCGGCTGGTCGGGGATCGTCAAGATCGGCCGCAAGGCCGAATGGCCGAGTTGGACGCCGCCGGCCGAGATGCGCCGCCGCGAAGCCGCCAAGGGCCACATCATCCCTGCTTTCCAGGAAGGCGGCGAGGACAATCCGCTCGGCGCCCGCGCCATGTATCTCTACCAGGGCGGCCGCGACACGATCTTCCGCATCCACGGCACCAACCAGCCCTGGACGATCGGCCTCAACATGTCTTCCGGCTGCATCCGGATGATGAACGAGGATGTGACGCACCTCTACGACCGCGCGCCTGTCGGCACCAAGGTGATCGTCATCGGCCCCGGCAACCGGCAGGGCAAGGTGGCTTTCGAGGACCGAGGCATCGACGTGCTGCGCACGATGTTTGGCGGCTGAGCAACACTGACGAAAAAAACGAAAGGCGCATTTCGACGCGCCTTTTGTTTTGCTTAGACTTTGCGGCCGAAAGCTGGCACACCTGCCTAAGAGTCGACATATTTGCAATATCGGGGCTATTCAATGACATATGCGCTGCGTTCCTCCGCTTCGCTACTTGCGGGCATCGCGTTTTTGACAATCTGTTCAGCAGTTTCCGCCTCGGCGGAAGATCTGCAATTCTCTGTCTATGGCGGTTATCAGACCGCACCGCACAGCGGCGTCGATCTCTCCGACGGCACGCATTTCACCGCCGGCTGGGAAGGCAAGTCCTTCGGCAGCCCGCCTTATTACGGCGGCCGCGTCACCTGGTGGCTCGAGAACTTCAACAAGCCGAACTGGGGTATTTCGCTCGATTATACCCATGACAAGGTCTATGCCGACGACGATACGCTGGCCAAGACCGGCTGGTCGCACTTCGAATTCACCGACGGCCTGAACTTGCTCACGGTGAACGGCCTCTACCGCTTCCAGGATCCGACCCGCCGCTGGACGCCCTATCTCGGCGCCGGTATCGGCGTGAACATTCCGCATGTCGAAGTGATTCGCCCCGAGGGCAAGACCTGGGCATATGAATTCGGCGGCGTGACGCTGCAGGCCCAGGCCGGCGTCGACTTCAAGGTGACCGAGCGCTGGTCGACCTTCGTCGAATACAAGGGCACCTATTCGCGCATCGACGTGCCGATCGACAACGGCGTGGACCTGAAGACCAACATCTTCACGAATGCCGTCAACGTCGGCGTTTCATTCCACTGGTAAGAACAAATTTCGGCTGCGACGTGAGAGCGGTTCAGCGCATAAAAGCGCAAAACCGCTCTAACCTTTTATCGTTACGCAATTCCCAGGCAAAACCGCCTTGCGCGTTGCCTGGGAAAACCGCTTCGTACTTCCTGAAATTGCTCTATTTCGTGCCGCAGCTGACCTTGCCCTGGACGGCATAGGGCTTTTCACCGCCTGCGATCGTCAGGGAATAGGTGCCGCTGAAATTTGCCGACGGCTTGCCGCGTTCGCCGGCAACCACGACGAGATCCAGCGTTGCTCCGCCGGTGGCGTCATCACCACCGTCGAGAACCTCCAGGAGCAGTTCGCCGTCACGCGACCAGTGATTGGTCAGATGCTGCGATTCGAAAACACGTTTTCCGAATACCGTCGATTGCGCCTGGTCCTTGACCACAAGTGCACCGCGGAAATGGTTGAGCTTGTGGCCGGCATCGCTTTCGAAACCGCTTTCGAGCGTGAAACGCGCTTCCTTGTCGTCGGCGGAACAGAACAAACGACTATCAGCATGGGCGGCGCCTGCCGCTCCGAGCAGTCCCGCAAGCACGATCATTCCCCGCCACATCGCCCAACCTCCCGAGACCGGCCCGACGGGCCTGCTGCATATGCAGCAATTTAAAGTGCTACAGCGTCCTTTGCGCATCTGAAAAGACGCGCGGCGCTGTAGTAGCTTCAGCCTAGCGGCAAACCTGTTAATTTTTCCGGCACAGCGCCGCCATAAGCCCAATCGAGCAGTTCGACCGTATGCAGGATCGGCATGCCGGTGCCGGTGGCGATCTGGGTGATGCAGCCGATATTGCCGGTGGCAATGATATCGGCCTTGGTGGCCTCGATGTTTTTGACCTTGCGTGCCTTCAGCGCAGCCGAGATCTCCGGTTGCATGATGTTATAGGTGCCGGCAGAGCCGCAGCAGAGATGACCTTCCGCCGGATCGCGCACCGTAAAGCCGGCCGCTTTCAGCAATTGCTTCGGCGCGAGCGTGATGCGCTGGCCGTGCTGCATGGAACAGGCGGAATGATAGGCGACCGTGATGCCCTTCGGCATGTGTGCCGGCAGCTCGAGAGTGGCGAGATATTCGGTGATATCCTTGGCGAGCGCCGAGACCCTGACCGCCTTTGCGGCATAGGCGGGATCGAGGCGCAGCATGTGGCCGTAATCCTTGATCGTCGTGCCACAGCCAGAGGCGGTGATGATGATCGCGTCGAGGCCCTGCCCGTCGATCTCGCGTGTCCAGACATCGACATTGGCGCGCGCGCTCGCAAGCGCCTGTTCGGCGCGGCCCATGTGATGGACCAGCGAGCCGCAGCAGACCTCGCCCTCCGGCAGTACGACCTCGACGCCGAGCCGCGTCAGCAGCCGGATCGCCGCCGCGTTGATGCCGGGATCGAGCACCGGCTGGGCGCAGCCGGAAAGGATCGCCACCCGGCCGCGCCGTTCCGCCTCGGGCAAGTAGCTGCCGGGTTTTGCGAAGGCTGAAGCTGCAGGCACGCGGCGCGGCGCAAGCGCCAGCATGGCGGCGAAAGGTTTCAGTGCGCCACTCCGCATCAGGCCGGCGAAGGGCCGGCCGAGACGGGCGAGATTGAGCGCCAGGCGGAAACGGCCGGGATAGGGCAGCACGGCGGCAAGGATGGCGCGCGTCAGCCGGTTCATCAACGGGCGCTTATAGGTCTTTTCGATATGGGCGCGGGCGTGATCGACCAGGTGCATGTAATCGACGCCGGAGGGGCAGGTGGTGACGCAGGCAAGGCAGGAGAGACAGCGGTCGATATGGGTGACGACCTCGGCATCGGCGGGGCGGCCGTTTTCCAGCATGTCCTTGATCAGGTAGATGCGGCCGCGCGGGCTGTCGAGCTCGTTGCCGAGCGTCACATAGGTGGGACAGGTGGCGGTACAGAAACCGCAATGGACACATTTGCGCAGAATCTGCTCCGATTCGGCGACAGCGGGATCGAGCAGCTGGCTCGGGGTGAAGTTGGTTTGCATTTAGAGGGACCTCCGCTTTTGGAGGATATCGGGGGTTGTGCTCATCTTCTCCCTCACCCCATCTTCCCCGGATTGAATATGCCGGCCGGATCGAATTTCTCCTTCACCCGCCGTGACAGCATCGCCACCGCCTCAGGCTCGGGGTGGAAGGCCGCGGTGACTGCCCTCGCCTCGGCCGATGCGCGGATCAGCGTCGCATGGCCACCACCGAGCGCCTTGATGAAGCGGCGGACCAGCTCGGCTTCAGGACCGGCCTCCATGCGCATCCAGACAAGACCGCCCTGCCAGTCATAGAAAGCGTCGACGCCGGCCTCGAGGCGCAGCGCGGCGACCAGCTGATGGCCGGTGCCGGGGGCGACCGAGACGCGCCAGACCGGCCGCGCGGTGCCGTCGGCATAGGGCAGCACGTCGCGGATTTCCTGCCAGAGCCTGCGGCTGTCGGGCTGCTCCAGCCTGGTGACCGTGGCGAAGGCCGACATTGCCGCGACAAGCTTTTCAATGCGCACGTCGACCGAACCGGCCAGGCCCTCAATGCGCAGAACCGTCGCCTCGCCCTCGGGCAATGTGCCGGCGAGGAATTTCCAGGTCACCGTCAACGGCAGATGGGCGGCACCCGAGACTTCGACCGGCAGCGCCATCGCCGCCGCCATGGCGTTGGCCGCCTCGGCATCGTTGAGGCCTGATAGAACCACCGTCTGTTCCGTCTTCGGGCGCGGCGGCACGCGGAAAGTGACTTCGGTGAGGAAAGCCAGCGTGCCATGCGAGCCGGCCACCAGCTTGACGAGATCGAGGCCGGTGACATTCTTCATCACCCGGCCGCCGGCCTTGATGATCTCGCCCTTGCCATTGACGAAGCGCACACCGAGCAGGCTGTCGCGGGCGGCACCCGTGATGAGCCGGCGCGGGCCGGAGACATTGGCGGCAAACACGCCGCCGATGGTCGGCTCGCCGGACGTCCCCATCACAGGGCGATGATCCATCGGCTCGAAGGCGAGCATCTGGCCGCTCTCAGACAGCGCCGCCTCGACCTCGGCGAGCGGCGTGCCCGCTCGAACGGTCATGACCATTTCGCCGGGATTATAGGCGACGATGCCGGAAAGCCCGGTCGAGCGCAGCCGGCCTTCGGCGACAACGGCATTGCCGAAGCCCGAGCGGCTATCGCCGCCGCAAATCGCGAGCGGCTGGCCGCTTTCCGCGTGGGCGCGGACGATTGCCGCCGCCTCTTCCTCACTCGTCGGCATCAGATCGATCATGCGGCGGGGCGCCCTTCGAGCGGAAAGACCTTCGACGGGTTGAGGAGCCAGCCGGGATCGAAGGCGGCGCGCGCCGCCATCTGCTGGGCGAGATCGGCCTCGGAATATTGGTGGCGCATCAGGTCGCGCTTCTCGATGCCGACGCCATGTTCGCCGGTCAGGCAGCCGCCGGCATCGACGCAGAGCTTCAGGATGTCGTTGCCGGCGGCTTCCGCGCGAGCGGCATCCTCGGGATCGTTGGCGTTGAAGAGGATCAGCGGGTGCATATTGCCGTCGCCGGCGTGGAAGACATTGGCGACACGCAGGCCATAGTGATCGACGATTTCGGCGGTCCGCTTCAGCACATGGGAAAGCTGGCTGAGCGGCACCGTGCCGTCCATGCAGATGTAGTCGGCGATGCGGCCGGTGGCGCCGAAGGCGGATTTGCGGCCCTTCCAGATCAATGCCGCCTCGGTCGCCGACTGGCATTCGCGCACGGTCTTCACCGCGTGCCGGCGGGCGATCTCGACGATGTCCTTCAGCGTGGCGTCCATCTCCGCTTCCGACCCTTCGACCTCGACGATCAAAAGCGCGCCGACATCGAGGGGATAACCGGCATGGGCGAAGGCCTCGCAGATCTCGATTGCCGGCTTGTCCATGAATTCGATCGCAACCGGGACGATGCCGGCGGCGATGACATCGGCAACGCAGGCGCCGGCGGCCTCCGAGCTTTCGAAACCGAAGAGCACCGGGCGGGCGCCTTCCGGCTTGGCGATCAGCCGCACCGTCGCCTCGGTGACGATGCCGAGCTGGCCTTCGTGGCCGCAGACGAGGCCGAGCAGATCATACCCCGCCGCATCTAGCGCCTTGCCGCCGAGTTCGATCACCGTGCCGTCGACCAGCACCATCCTGACGCCGAGCAGGTTGTTGGTGGTGACGCCATATTTCAGGCAGTGGGCGCCGCCGGAATTCATGCCGATATTGCCGCCGATGGTGCAGGCAAGCTGCGAACTTGGATCGGGCGCATAGAAAAAGCCGTCCGCGGAGACGGATTCGGAGATGTTGAGATTGGTGACGCCGGCCTGAACCACGGCGACGCGGTTCGGCAGATCGATTTCGAGGATGCTGTTCATCTTCGACAGGCCGAGCACAACCGCATCCTCCTGCGGAATGGCGCCGCCGGAAAGCGAGGTGCCGGCGCCGCGCGGCACGACCGGAATGCCGTAGCGGTGGCAATAGCGCATGACGGCCGAAACCTCCGCTGTCGTGCGCGGCAGGGCGACGGCGAGCGGCAGACGGCGGTAGGAGACGAAGGCGTCGGTCTCGAACGGCACCAGCTCGCGCGCCTCATGCACCAGGCATTCCGGCGGCAGAAGATCGGTCAGATCGGCGACGATCTGGGGTCTGCGCGCCAGGACATCGGCGCGGGGGCTGAGAAACGAAATGGCGTCGGACATGGCGTTCTCCCTGGCCCTGACGACGGGGAAATGACAGCGGGAAGAGGGTAGCGGAACCGGCCGCGAACCTCCCTGCCGCCGATAGACCGGCTTAGCACTTTCCCGAAAGCGGCGCAAATGCTAAGCACTTATGCCAAAAGGGGAAAAAGTCGCAAAACCTTATGACCAATCTGGGTGATCTCGAAATCTTTGCCAAGGTCGTTTCGACAGGCAGCATGTCTCTCGCCGGGCGCGCGCTCGGCTTTTCCCCGGCCGTCGTCTCCAAGCGGATCAAGCGGCTGGAGGACCGGCTCGGCACCCGGCTTTTGCAACGCACGACGCGGCAGATCTCGCTGACGGAAGCCGGACAGGGTTTCTACGACCGCGTCCTCGGCATTCTCGCCGGGCTTGAGGAAGCGGAATTCTATATCTCCGGCCGCTCGGCACAGATGCACGGCACGCTGAAGATCTCGGCGCCGACCTCCTTCGGGCGCATGCATATCGCGCCACATCTGAAGGGTTTCATGGAGGCGCATCCGGAGCTTGCGATCAACCTGGTGCTGACGGACGAATTCAGCGACATCGTCGGCGGCGGCTTCGATCTGGCGATCCGCATCGCCGAACTCACCGATTCGAGCCTCGTCGCCCGAAGGCTGGCGCCGGTGCGCCGGCTGCTCTGCGCCTCGCCGGATTACCTGGCGGCGCATGGCGCACCTCAGCATATCGACGAGCTGAAACACCACCGCTGCCTGCCGGCGCACAATAACGACACCTGGCGGCTGAACGGACCGGACGGAGCGCTGAGTCTCAGGCCGGAAGGCATGCTGATCACCAATTCCAGCGAGGTGATCCGCGAGGCTGTCATCGCCGGTCTCGGAATCGCCCTGCGCTCCACCTGGGATATCGGCGAAGAGCTCAAGGCTGGCCGGCTGGTGCAGGTGCTGCCGGCCTATGAAGGCTCGCACAATGTCGCGCTGTCGGCCGTCTATCCCAGCCGGCAGTTCCTGCCGGCCAAGGTGCGGCTGTTCATCGATTATCTGGCAGAGCTTTATGGCCCCGTCCCCTATTGGGAGCGCTGATGGCAGTGCCGGTTCAGCGCGCCAGCCTCTCGATGACGAGGTCCAGCAGGGCGCGCAGCCGCGCCAGCCGCTTCATGTCGCGGTGATAGCCGACCCAGGTGTCGCGGCCGGGTGGCGGTTCACCGAGATCGACCAGTTCGACGACCGCAAGGGAATCGCCGAGCGGCCGCGGCAGAACGGCGAGCCCGGCACCGTTGGCACAGAGCGCTGCCTGCACGTCGCGGCTGTTGCTGCGCATGACGGTATCGGCCCGCGGCAACAGGCGCTGCAGCCAGCCGACATCCGGCATGTCGCTGAAAGCCTCGTCCATGGTGATGAGGCGGGCGCCCGTGCCATCGCCAGCTTCGGGGTGCGGTGCGCCGCGTCTGATGTAAAGGCCGTATTCGATATGGATGAGCTTGCGCGATATGACCTCCGCCTCCGTGAAAGGCCGGATGCGGAAGACGAGGTCGGCTTCGCGTCGCGACAGGTTGAGAAGCCGGCTGTCGGTCAGCAATTCGATCTCTACCTTTGGATGGACTTGCGAGAATTCCGCCAGTACCGGCGAAAGCACATGCGCGCCGAACCAATCGGATGAGGACAGCCTGAGAAAGCCATCGAGCTGACGACTGCCACCGGCAAGGACGCGCTCCATGGCGAGCGCCTCCTCTTCGATGCGTTCAGCGCCGGCGAACACGGCGGTGCCCTCGTCGGTCAGCACGAAGCCATCCGTCGTGCGCTGAAAAAGCGTCTGGCCGAGCGAGGCTTCAAGAGCACGCAGCCGCCTGCCCATCGTCGGCTGCGTCAGCCCGAGGCTGCGGGCTGCTGCCCCCAGCGTGCCGAACCGCGCGATCGCCAGAAACAGCTTGAGGTCGCTCCATTCCATCGCCCGCATCCGTCAAACAAAAATGCATGGATTTCAGTCATTATCTTTCATTTTCATTCGCGCTTCAATGCACCATCTTCTCCCAGCACAAGCCATTGCCGACGCCCCAGCAGACGCCGCGCTGCGAACGAAGGAGAGTTCCATGCCTGTCCAATCAACGATGAAAGCACTGCTGGCGGAGACGCCGAATTCGCCGCTGCGGATCGCCGATATCGCAAAATCGTCCCCCGGCGAGGGCCAGGTTCTGGTGCGCATCAAGGCAAGTGGCGTCAACCCGCTCGACCTCAAGATCCGGGCCGGTAATGCGGTCCATGCCCGCCATCCGCTTCCCGCCATACTCGGCATCGATATGGCCGGCATCGTCGAAGAGATCGGAACTGGCGTCAGTGGTTTCCGCCGCGGCGACGCGGTCTACGGCATGACCGGCGGGGTCGGCGGCATTCAGGGATCGCTTGCCGAATTTGCAGCCATCGACGCCGCGCTGCTGGCGCCAAAGCCACAGAATCTGTCGATGCGCGAGGCAGCCGCCCTGCCGTTGATCTCGATCACCGCCTGGGAAGGGCTTGTCGACCGCGCCGGGGTCAAGGCCGGCCAGAAGGTTCTCGTACTCGGCGGCGGCGGTGTCGGCCATATCGTCGCGCAGATCGCCAAGGCTGCCGGAACCGAGGTCTATGTGGTCGACGGCGCTTCGAAAGCGGATTATTTCGCCGGCCTTGGCGCAACACCGATCGATCGTGACGTGGAAACGGTGGAAACCTATGTCGCAAGACACACCGGCGGCAAGGGTTTCGATCTGGTCTACGATACGGTCGGCGGCCAGGGGCTCGATACGGCATTCCGTGCCGTCAGTCGGTTCGGCCATGTCGTGAGCTGTCTTGGCTGGGGAAGCCACGCGCTGGCGCCACTCTCCTTCAAGGCCGCCACCTATTCCGGCGTCTTCACGCTGCTGCCGCTTCTGACCGGCGAGGGACGCGCCCATCACGGTCAGATCATGCAGGAGATGACGAAGCTCGTCGAAGCCGGCAAGGTGATGCCCAAGCTCGACAGGCGCCGCTTCACCCTTGCCGGTGCCGATGAGGCGCATCGGCTGATCGAAAGCCGGCAGGCGGATGGAAAGCTCGTCGTCGAGATCGACTAACCTCGACGAGAAACTTGGCGCGCCAGATCGAGATAGGCGTTCGCCACCATCGCATCGATATCGCGGGGTACGGGAACGACGCAGGATTGGGAACCGGCCTCGCCCCTGGCGATGCGTTCCAGGCAACGGGCCTGGAGGGTGAAGCCGAGATCCATCGATTCGACCGTATTGCCGAGCGGCCGCGGACCGGCGAGATTGGCCATGTGACCGCCGCCGAGCACATGGAAGCAGCGGCCGTCGGCGAGATGGAAGGTCTCGATATGATCGGCCTCGTAGCGATCGATGCCGGTGACATCGGGATGGCGGCGAAGGGCCTCGACATCGATCTCATGCGGGAAATGGCCGCCATTCATCAGGATCGCGCCGTCCTTGACGAGCGGCAGGTCGGCTGCCGTCACGATCCCGGCAAAACCGGTGACGGTGATGATGATGTCGGCCGAACGGATCGCCTGGTCGCGCAGCGGCGTGACGAAACCGTCGAGATGGGCTTCGAGCGTCGTCACCGGATCGATGTCGACGACGCTGACGGTTGAAAAGGCATTGCGGAAACAGGCGGCCGTGCCCTTGCCGCAGGCGCCGTAGCCGAAGACGGTCACGCGTTTGCCGTTGGTGGAGCGGTTGGTGAAGCGCAGGTAGCTTTCGAACAGGCTCTGGCCGACGGCATGCCTGTTTTCAGCGAACTGCTTGATCGGGCTGTCGTTGATGACGAGGATCGGCATCTCCAGCCGCTCGCGCAGCTGCAGCAGACGGGTGCGCCCCGAAGTGGTCTCCTCGGTGCCGCCCAGGAGATTGGCATAGGGCTTTTCCGCCGCGATGGCGAAGAGATCGCCGCCATTGTCGAGCAGCAGATCCGGCTTCTCGGCGATGACCGCTTCGAGGCTCTGATGATGGGCGGCGGGATCGGTCGTCTGCGTGGCAAAGACGGTGATGCCTTGTGAACGCAGGAACTCGACCGTCGACGGCTGGGTACTGTTGAGATTGCCGGTGCAGACGAGACGCGCGCCACCGGCGCGCAGCGTCATCAACAGCGCCACCGTCTTCGGCTCGAGATGGATGCCGGTACCGATCGACAGACCCTCGAAAGGACGCGTCCGCTCGAATTCGGCGGCCGTCGCCGTGAGCAGCCGGCAGCTGCCGCCGATCCAATCGATACGGGTTGCGGTCTTTTCCATCATCTCTTTCCTATTTGCGCCTTGGTGCTGTTTTTAGCGGAGCAAGAGGGCTGCGAATATGGAAGTAATTCTGGCGAAGGGGCAGAAAATCTGCCCTTTCAGGCCGACGTCCCGCAACGAAGCAGCCAGCCGGACAAAGCCACAAAGGCCGGCCGTTTCGCATCCGGCGTGCGGCAGCAGAGGCTGTAGCCCGACGGGCGGGAGATGAAGCCGTAGGGCGCGACCAGATGCCGGCGTTCGAGATCGTCTTCGATCGAAGCACGCGGCGCAAGCGCGATGCCAAGCCCGGAGCGGGCAGCCCCCAGCGCCAGCAGCAGATCCTCGAATTCCTGGACGCGGGAAAAGACGACCGGCGGCGTGCCGCTTTCGGCGAACCATTCGTCCCAGAGCTTCGGAACGCTGCGGCTGGCGAGCATCGTCAGTGCACCCATCGCTGCAGGGTCCTTGGATAGTGTCGCGGCGAGCGAAGGTGTGGAGACCGGGCCGAACTCGTCCTCCATGAATCGCAGAGCGGTGATCCCCGGGGCCGGCCGGTATTCACCGCCCATGATCACAGCGTCCAACTCCGGGTGCATCTGCAGCGGTTCGACCACGGTCATCGGCACGATCTCGACCGCCGTATCGCCGAGACTTGCCTGCATATCCGCGACGCGCGGCATCAGCCACCAGACCGCGAAGGCGGAGGGCACGCCGAGCCGAATGCGATTCTGCTCGGCGTCTTCGAGCTCCAAAACGGCGCGCTGCAGAATGTCGAAAGCCACGCCCGCTGCGGCGGCGAAAGCGCTCGCCTGCACCGTCGGAACCAGCCGGCGGCCGTCACGCGTGAAGAGCTTGCGGCCGAGGTGATTCTCCAACGTGGCAATCTGCTGACGCACGGCGCCACGCACCACATTCAGCTCTTCGGCAGCTTTCAGAATGCTGCCGTGACGGCAGACGGCCTCGAAGGCGCGGACGGCGTTGAGAGGGGGTAGACGCATGATTACCACATTCGAAAATCATAGTGCATCACTTGATCTTGCCATTGAACGAAAGGCAAGATCACGCCATATTGTACAGCTGTGCAATGTGACGCATTCGAGACAGGGCGTGACGGATTCTCCCAACCTGTCCTACCTCGATTTTCCCTATGAACGACGATCAAATGGCGTTTCGAATCGTCATGCCATTTTGGATTGCGTAAGCTTTCCGTGATATACGTATATGAGTGATTCCTAACGACGACTGTGAAGGTGACCCGACAATTGACTCTTTTCGCCCGACTGGCTTCCGATGTGCAACTGATGTTCCGGCGCCCGCCGCGACAGCAATATGGTGCGCTCTGCTACCGGGTTAAGAAGAAGAGCGGCGAGGTCGAGGTGCTGTTGATGACGAGTCGCGACACCGGCCGCTGGGTCATTCCCAAGGGTTGGCCGATGACGCGCAAATGCGCCCATGAGGTCGCGATGCAGGAGGCCTTCGAGGAAGCCGGCGTGCGCGGCGTGGTCGAGCCGGAGACGCTTGGCGCCTATACCTATCCCAAAGTGCTGCGCGATGGGGTGCAGGTGGTCTGCAAGGTGCAGGTCTATGCGCTCGAAGTCACCAATATGATGAAGAACTTCAAGGAAAAAGGCGAGCGCCGCATCGAATGGGTGTCGTTCGACGAGGCGGCCGGGCGGGTGCGCGAACCGGAGCTCCGTCACCTCTTCCTTGCTTTCAAGAAAAAGATGACCGACAGGCTTTCGGCCAACGCGGCGACGCAAATTTCAACGGACAACGAAATTCCGGCGGCCAAGCAAATTCCGGCGGAATGATTCCTGCCATCTTGCACTGCTAGAAAAGCAGCGTAGAAGCAGATTCATTCTCAGGAACAAGAATGCCGCCACGTCCCGCAGTCCTCACGAAACGCACGCTCGACAAGGACCTCGACAAGATCACCCATGCCGAGGACGTGGCGAAGCATGTTTTGCGGCGGCTGGTGGCGCCCGGTCTCGGACTGATCTTTCTCGGTCTGGCCATGCTTTTTGCCGGCGTCTACGTGTTCGACCGGCCGGGAGCGATGCTGGTGGTGGCGGCGGCGGCGCTTGCCGGCTACATGGCGATGAACATCGGCGCCAATGATGTGACCAACAATGTCGGTGCCGCGGTCGGCGCGCGCGCCATGACGATGGGCCAGGCCCTGGTCATCGCGGCGATTTTTGAAATCCTTGGCGCCACCATCGCCGGCGGCGAGGTCGTCAAGACAATTTCCTCGAACTTAGTCGACGCCGTCCAGGTGCCGCCGGCAATACTCGGCTGGATCATGATGGCGGCGCTGATGGCGGCGGCCCTCTGGATCAATCTCGCGACGTGGATGAATGCGCCGGTTTCCACCACCCATGCGATCGTCGGGGCAGTGATCGGAGCCGGCATCTCAGCCGTCGGGCCGGAACCGGTGAACTGGCAGGTGATGCTGGAAATCACTTCGAGCTGGATCACCTCGCCGCTGATCGGCGGGCTAATCGCAGCCGGGCTGCTATATCTCGTCAAGACGCTGATCATCTATAGCGACGACAAGGTCGCGGCGGCCAAGCGCTGGGTGCCGGTGCTGGTCGCGGTGATGGCCGGCGGTTTCATGGCCTATATGGTGCTGCAGCTGTCGCCCACCGGCAAATATCAATCTTACACCATCATCCTCATCGGGATCGGCATCGGGCTGGTGAGCTGGCTTGCCGCCCGGCCGCTCGTTCTCGCCCAGGCGCGGGATCTCGAAAACCGCAACAGCTCGCTGCGGGTGCTGTTCCGGTTGCCGCTGATCGGCTCTGCGGCGCTG
Source organism: Rhizobium sp. BK112 (assembly GCF_014193215.1). Lineage (NCBI taxonomy): Bacteria > Pseudomonadati > Pseudomonadota > Alphaproteobacteria > Hyphomicrobiales > Rhizobiaceae > Rhizobium > Rhizobium sp. BK112. Next base: position 227,054 of record NZ_JACHYZ010000002.1, on the reverse strand, counting down.
CTGTCCTTCGCGCACGGGGCCAACGACGTTTCGAATGCGGTCGGGCCACTGTCGGCGATCGTCCATTCGGTCGGCGTCGGCGGCGACGCCATCGGCCATCCGCCGCTCTGGGTGATGCTGATCGGCGCCTTCGGCATCTCGGTCGGCCTGCTGCTCTTCGGGCCGCGCCTCATCCGCCTTGTCGGCGAGGAGATCACCAAGCTCAATCCGATGCGGGCCTATTGCGTCGCGCTGTCGACCGCCTTCACCGTCATCGTCGCCTCCTGGCTCGGTCTGCCGGTCAGCACCACGCATATCGCCGTCGGCTCGGTCTTCGGCGTCGGATTCTTCCGCGAATGGTACACGCGTCATTCGAAGCGCCGCATCGCCTATATCAGGCGCAAGGCCGAGAGCTTTGATATCGACGAGCCGGAGGAGCCGAACATTCACGAGACGCGGCGGCGCTATCTCGTGCGACGGTCGCATTTCATGACGATCGTCGCTGCCTGGATCGTCACCGTGCCGGTTTCGGGGGCGCTTGCGGCAATGATTTATTGGGCTATGTTCGCGCTCTTCGTGTGAAACCCCGAGTTTTCGAATGCGCGCCAATTTCCGTATGCAACGGCTTTTCGTCGACGCGCCGCTTTCCCGCGGCGCCGTCCTCGAGGCAAATACCGACCAGTTCAACTATCTCGCCAATGTGCTGAGGATGGAAGAAGGGGCGGAGATCCTGCTCTTCAACGGCCGCGACGGCGAGTGGAAGGCGACCCTCACTTTTCCTACGCGCAAACGCATCCTCTTGACGGCAACCGAAGAGACCCGGCCGCAGCCGCAGCCTTGCGACCTGCATTATCTCTTTGCGCCGCTCAAGGTCGGCCGCATGGATTATCTCGTGCAGAAGGCTGTGGAAATGGGAGCCGGCCTGCTGCAGCCGGTCATGACCCAGCACGTCCAGGGCAAGATCACCAATCTCGACAAGCTGCGCGCCAATGTCGTCGAGGCGGCGGAACAATGCGGCATTCTCGGCATCCCCGATGTGACCGAGCCGGTGAGGCTTCTCGACCTGCTCGACCGCTGGCCGAGCGAGCGTCGCATCATCTATTGCGACGAGGGCGACGCCGGGCAGAACCCGCTGCCGGTGCTGTCGGCGATCCGGGAAAAGCATCTTGCTCTGCTCGTCGGGCCGGAAGGCGGCTTTTCGGAAGAGGAACGGGCGCGGCTTCGAAGCCTCGATTTCGTCACCGCCATTCCGCTCGGACCGCGCATCCTCAGGGCCGATACGGCGGCCGTTGCGGCGCTGGCGGTGGTCCAGGCGGCGATCGGCGACTGGAATTAGGGCGAAAACGGGTTGACATAGAAATCGCTGCTATTTTTTTGATGCGTCGTTGAAACAATTTCACTTGCAACATGGGTGGCTTGGGTCCTAATCAGCCTTCCAACTGCCCGGCCCCCTGGGCGCCTTTTTGAATACAGGTATCCCGCATGGCCCGCGACACTACCGACCAGACACCGCTCTCTTCGGTCCAGGATCTGACCGATTACATTGCCGCCGGCAACAAGCCGCGGGAGCGCTTCCGGATCGGCACCGAACACGAGAAGTTCGCCTTCTTCCGCGCCGACAACAGTCCGGTTCCCTATTTCGGCGATGCCAGCATTTCGGCCCTTTTGACCGGCTTGCAGAAGAAAAGCGGCTGGGAGCCGATCACCGACGGCGGCAACATCATCGGCCTTGCCGAGCAGAACGGCATGGGCGCGATCTCGATCGAGCCCGGCGGCCAGTTCGAACTCTCCGGCGCACCGCTGGAGACGATCCACGAGACCTGCAAGGAATCGAACCAGCATCTGGCGACACTGCGCGAAATCGCCGAGCCGATGGGCATCCGCTTCCTCGGCATCGGCGGCAGTCCGAAATGGACCTATGCGGAAACCCCGCAAATGCCGAAATCACGCTACGAGATCATGACCCGCTATATGCCGAAGGTCGGCACCCAGGGTCTCGACATGATGTACCGCACCTGCACGATCCAGGTGAATCTCGATTTCTCCTCGGAAGCCGACATGCGCAAGAAGATGCGCGTCTCGATGAAGCTGCAGTCGCTGGCGACCGCCCTCTTCGCATCTTCGCCCTTCACCGAAGGCAAGCCGAACGGGCTGCTTTCCTGGCGCGGCGATATCTGGCGCGATGTCGATAACCAACGCGCCGGCCTGCTCGACTTCACCTTCCGCGACGATTTCGGCTTCCGCGATTATGCCGAATGGGCGCTCGACGCGCCGATGTATTTCATCGTCCGCGACGGCCACTATCACGACTGTACCCATGTCACCTTCCGCCAGTTCATGAACGGCGCGTTGAAGGGCGAGGTCGCCGATCCGGCGCCGACGATGGGGGACTGGACGAACCATCTTTCGACACTCTTCCCCGACGTGCGGCTGAAGCGTTTCCTGGAAATGCGCGGCGCCGACGGCGGCCCCTGGCGGCGCATCTGTGCGCTGCCGGCCTTCTGGGTCGGCCTGCTCTACGACGATACGGCCCTCGAGGCCGCCGACGAACTGACGAAGGATTGGAGCTTTGCCGAGATCAGCGCCCTGCGCAATGCCGTTCCCGCCGAAGGCTTGAAGGCGCAATTCCGCGGCCATCCGCTCTTCGACATGGCGCGCGAGGTGATCGGCATTTCAAAGGCCGGCCTCAAGGCGCGCGGCAAGCTCAACGGCGAAGGCCAGGACGAGACCATCTTCCTTGCGCCGCTCGACGAAGTGCTCGCCAAGAAAGCAACGCTCGCCGAGGATCTGCTGTCGCTCTATCACGGCCGCTGGAACGGTTCCGTGGAACCCGTCTTCGAGGACTATCAGTACTAAGGCGAGACTGATTCAAGGAATTCAAGTTGGTTCACGGCGCCTTCGCGCGCTTCCTGGCTTCGCGCGATCGTGCCGTACGGCGAGCCGGTCTCAGTTCCTCGATCGTCGGCAGCCACCACTCGGCGTCCTCAACCGGAGGAACTTTCGCCGGCCAGGTGCGGACGAGTTCTTCGAGTGTGGGAACCCGCCAATGTCCCCAGACGTGATCTTCGGTTACGCCGGGATAGAAGTCCGCAACGACGTCCGGTTCGACCAGTTCGCCTGAGATGTCGGTAAAGACGACGATTCCATAGGCGGTGGCCACCGGACGTCCGATCGGCGGCAAGTCATCGCTCTGAAGTGGGTAACGATGACGCTTGCGTTCCGCGGAGCGGCGCTTGCTGCGTATATCCAGTTCGGTCCCCTTGCGCTCCTCGGCGCGACGCCGTCTCTCCTCCGGTTCGTTTCTGCGCGCCGCAGCCTCGATATCAGGCCACCGGCGTCGGAGTTCCTCATAGGACCGGAAGGGAACGTGCCATATTCTGAGATCACCGTCCCACCGTGAGAACGGCACCTCGCGCAGTTCGTCAACGACAGTTTTCGAATAGGGTGTGCGAATTCGGAAACCTGCCTTGCCGAATTCGAGATAGGCACTGTCGATCGGATCGAAGACGAAGGCGTCGCGTCCCTTCGCATCGGCGTGGGCGTCGGCTTCGGCCTCCATCTCGGCAAGCCATCGTCCGATGCGGCGGGACGCCGTCCGGCCGGGAACAAACCAGGCCTTGCGGGCATCGCTCCAGCGGGCACGGGGAAAGCGTCTTCGGAATTGCTCGACGGTCATCCTGTCATAGGGAAAGGAAATATCCGCGCCGGGCTTTTCACCGTCTTCACCGGGCGGCGCGTCGTCGTGACCAGCGGGGGATTTCGTCTCGGCCATAGAAGGAAACGCCGGCGCGCAGGGATCGGTTTCGGTGAGGATAGCATAGATGCTGGTTAAGGCGTGACAGCCTGCCGTCGTTGTGGCCGCTTTCGCTCGTGAGCTCGGTTCGCTGGGGCCTCGGCCGGGTAACACCGGCCAAATTCTTCCCTAAGTTCTTATGGCAAAAAGCCGTTTGCGCATGAGCATTTCAGGTTATAGTGGCGTTACAACGCGTCACGACTCGGGGAAAGGGACCTCCATGCTGCCACTCTTCGACATGATGATGCAGGCGCAGAATGGCGCGGCAATGGAAGCGGTCGCCCGGCAGTTCAACCTCGCGCAGGAACAGGCGACGAAGGCGATGGCGGCGCTGATGCCGGCCTTTTCCGCCGGACTGAAGCGCAGCACCAGCAATCCTTACGATTTCGTCGGGCTGATGCAGGCGGTCTCCTCCGGCAACTATGGGCGCTATTTCGAGGATATGAGCCGGGCCTTCACACCGGAGGGCATTTCAGACGGCAACAACATCCTTGCCCAGCTTTTCGGCTCGAAGGAGGTTTCGCGCGCAGTCGCCGCCCAGGCCGCACAGATGACCGGGATCGGCCAGGATATCTACAAGCGGATGCTGCCCGTGCTGGCCGATACGCTGATGGGCGGGCTCTTCAAGCAGACGACCGGACAGATGGCCTCGCCGGTCAACCCCTTCTTCAACACGGCGATGGGCGAGACCATCCAGAAATGGCTAGAGAGTACCGGCTTCGCGCCGAAACCGGCTCCGGAGCCCAGCATCTTCGACAATCCGTTCACCCAGGCGATGCAGCAGATGTTTTCGGTGCCGAAGCCTGCGCCGACGCAGACGCCCAACCCCTTCCTCGACAATCCCTTCGCCAAGGCCTTCCAGGAGATGATGGGCGGGCTCGGCCAGCAGCCGGCGGCCCCGACCAAGGCCAAGACACCGGAGGCGCCCAAGGAAGAGGCGAAGGTCAATGCCGACAGCTATACCCAGATGCTGAACGCCATGTTCGACAGTGGACTGGAAGTGCAGAAGAGCTACCAGAAGAACCTGGAAGCGATCTTCGAAACCTACCGGCCGAAACCCTCCTCCGAATAAAAAAACCCGGAGATGGCTTGGGAAAGCCTATCACCGGGTCAAGCGGCAGGGCTATTGGCTATCACCCTGCGGGGAAACTCGACGCTCCTGCTATTCGTAGGAGCGCAAAAGAGACGACAGGCGCCAGCGATTGCGCGCCGAACGCGTCAGATGTTCCGACGGGTCCTCAAAAAAGGTCGACGCCAGGAACGCGGAGGTCAGATCGGCCCGGGTAAGGCCGATATCCCTCAGCTGCGTGTCGTTCAGATCATGCAGCGCGTTGATCTCCATGCGATTGCGGAACACGCGAAAGAGAGAGGCCAACGGTGCGAGGCCTGCCGCCAGACGCTGGAAAAACGTCGGGGTCGGCTTGCCGCAGTCGAGTTCGAGTGTCCGGTCTGTCATGCGCATTGAACTCTCCTTTCTGTACAGTGCCGCACGTCTTTTAGACGCATAAAGGGCGCTGTAACGTTTTAGATCGGCGCGCAACGCAACCCACCCCTCCCGCGAGGTCGTGCGGGAAGGAGCAAGCTGAATTCCGCTTGGACAGGCAGGGTGTCTGTCCTTCACTTTGCTTTGATTTGCATCCCGAAGATGCCAAAGACCTATTGATCAGTCCAACGAATGTTTCTAATGATTATCATCAGCTATCTTTATGGGTGAAACCATGTCCGCACCTCTTGATCTCGACCAACTGCAGACTTTCATCGCCATCGTCGATTCCGGCAGCTTCACCAAGGCGGCCGACAGGGTCTACAAGACCCAATCGGCCGTCTCCATGCAGATGCGCCGCCTCGAAGAGCGCATCGGCAAGCAGCTGTTCATCAAGGATGGGCGCGGCAACCGGCTGACGGTCGAGGGTGAAAAGCTGCTCAACTATGCCCGGCGCATCATCCGCCTCAACAATGAGGCGATCGCCGCCTTCGACGACAACAGGCTGGAGGGGACGCTGCGGATCGGCACGCCGGACGATTATGCCGACCGCTACATGCCCGAAATCATCGGCCGCTTCGCCAAGACGCATCCGAATGTCGAACTCTACATCGTCTGCGAGCCTTCGGTGGATCTCGCCGAGCGCATGCACAAAGGCGAGCTCGACATCGCCCTCGTCACCCACAATCCGCGCGAGCGCATGTCCGATGTGGTGAGAACCGAGCCGCTCTGCTGGGTGGGCTCGGCCAACCATCCGATCCGCGACGACGCGCCGGTGCCGCTTGCCGTCGGCCGGCGCGACTGCCAGTGGCGCCAGCTCGCCTGCTCGGCGCTCGATGCTGTGGGACGCGAGCACCAGATCCTGTTCACCAGTTGGTCCTGCACCGTGGTTGCCGCTGCCGTGCTTGCCGGCATGGCGGTTTCGGTCATGCCGGAGTCGGCATTGCGAACAGGCATGAAGGTACTGAGCCAGGCCGACGGTTTTCCGGCGCTGCCGCCGGTGCAAATCGGCATCATGAAGCGGCCGGGCGTTTCGCTCTCGCTGATGAACGCGATCACGGCGCATATCACCGCCTGCCTTGACAACATCACTCCTGCCGTCGTCGATGATACTCTCGAGGCCGATGTCAAATCCGCCCAGGCACGCCTTTATCCGCGGCTGAAGGCCGCCAATATGGTGCCGAGCTGGTAAGCCGACTCAAGCAGCGGCAGGCACGCTCGTGGTGAAAAGGGAGGCGCGGATGACGCGCTTCCATTGGTCGAGCATGCGCCGCGCCAACTCCTTGTCGCTGACGGCGGCAAGCCGGATGACGGCGCCGATCAGGTGGCTGAACAGGTAAGTGCGCGCGTACATATCCTCGTCGCAAAGGTCGGGAGTGAGGTCACGCACGGCGTCATGGAAGATGCCGGCGACACGGCCGCTATGCTCGATGTTCAGCTGCAGCAGATCCTGATCGGTCTCCGTGCCCATCCAGACGCCGAGATAGACGGGATCGTCATGGTAGGAATCGTAATACCAGTCGATGATGGCGCAAACGCGGTCGAGCGCCTGGTCGAGCGACCTGACGTCGGCAAACATCGCCGCCGTCTTCGCCTGGATCGCCGAAGCGTGCTGGTCGAACAGGGCTTTGACGATCGCCGCCTTCTCGGGAAAATACTGGTAAACCGAACCGATCGGCACTTTGGCGGCGACGGCGAGTTCCGTCATCCGCATGGCGCTGACGCCCTTTTCGGCAATGATCCTGGCGGCCGCGGCAAGAATGAGATCCAGCCTCTGGATGCTGCGTTCCTGCTTCGGCTTCCTGCGCAAGCCGATCCGATCCATGCTTTCCGCGCCCATGTCGTTCCCATATTTATTGTTCGCGGCGGAAGGCATGACATGCAGGGTGTTCATCGGCGGTAAATGGAAATGCTCGCATTTTAACGGTTGAGAAAAGCCCGTGACGATCACGATTCCAGGATGTGATTTTACCCATCGCAACCGGTACCGATACGGTGTCAGCCGCGTGACCGGTCAGTGACGGACGAGGCGCACGCGCGCCTCAGCTCATCGCCATCCATGCGGCGAGCCATACCCACATGGCGGCGAGTATGATGTAACCTGCGGCGAAGATCGGGCTGCGATAGCGCATATCGTTGCTGGTGACGTGAATGGCGGCATGGGCGTAGCGCAGGGCGACGAAGGCCCAGGCGAGGACGACAGAGATGAGATTGTCGGCCTCGGTGATATAGAGAAGAATTGAGCAGGCGTAGAACAGCACGGGCAGTTCGAACTGATTGGCGAGGCAGTTCTTGACGATGAGGCTTTCGGCCGGCTCGCCCCGGTTTTCGCGATAATCCGATTTGGCGATGCTGCCGGCGCGGACCATTTTCGCGCGCCGCATGCCGAGCAGCGCATAAAGACCGTAGACCAGGGCCACATGGGCGAGGAGTGGCCAGAAGATTTGATAGCCGGTCATATGTGGCCGTTTCCTTTCCGCTTCTGCTTCCGCTTTCAACGCGAGCATTAGTCGAAAGACGATCGGGATACCAGCGTCGGCGGCCCGCCATCCAACATTGGCAGGCCGCCGGATTTCATCACACCTGCGCGGCGCCGCCGTCGGCGAAGAGTTCGATACCGGTGACGAAGCTCGAATCGTCGGAAGCGAGAAAAAGTGCGGCGGCGGCGATCTCTTCGGCGCGGCCGACGCGCCCCATTGGCACCTGGGTTGCGAGATAATCGAGCAAGCCCTGCTGTTGCGCCTCATCTTTGCCGGCGAGTTCGACGAGACCGGTTGTCTTTGTAGGACCGGGGCTCAGCGTATTGATACGAATGCCGCGATCCTTGAGATCAAGGATCCAGTTGCGGGCAAAGCTTCGTAACGCGGCCTTCGAGGCGGCGTAAACACTGAAGGCGGGAGTGCCGGTCGAGCCCGCCGTCGATCCCGTCAGGATAACCGATGAGCCCGGACCGAGCAGCGGCAAAGCCTTCTGCACGGTGAAAAGAACACCTTTCACATTTCTGTCGAACGTGTCGTCATACTGCTCTTCGGTAATTTCGCCGAGCGGCAGCATCGAACCACCGCCGGCATTGACGAACAGCACATCTATCCGGCCGGCTTCGGCTTTCACGCGTTCATAGAGCCGATCAAGGTCTGCAAGCTCTGCCGAGTCCGCCTGGATGCCGACAACCTTACCCCCTATTTCCGCAACCGCCGCGTCGAGCATGTCCTTGCGCCGGCCGGTCACGAAAAGCTGGGCGCCTTCGGTGGCGAAACGCTTGGCAGTGGCAAGGCCAATGCCCGATGTCGCGCCGGTAATCACTGCGATCTTTCCACTCAATCTTTGTGTCATTGTCGTCTCCTGTTGTTCGACCGAGACTGAGATATGGACGCGGGAAACGTTTCGAAATAGAAAGAAATGAAAGCTATCGTTACAGGAATGAAATGACGAACTTTCCGGATTTCGAAGGCCTGGCCATGTTCGCCAAGGTGGCCGAAGAGCGTTCTTTCGCTCGCGCCGCTAGGACGCTCGGTGTATCGGTGCCTACCGTTTCGCGGGCCGTCAGCCGGCTGGAGGAGAGACTTGGCGCACGGCTTTTCAACCGCACCTCGCGGCAACTGGCGCTGACCGATTTCGGCTTGCGATTGGTCGACCGTGCCTCGCGGCTCTATGCGGAGGCAGAGGCTGCGGAAAATGCAGCGCGCGAGCTGTCCAGCCGACCGCGAGGGCTTATCCGGCTTGCCGCGCCGATGGCCTTCGGTACACGCTGGCTGGCGCCGATCCTGCCCGATTTTTTCGACCTCTATCCCGATATTTCTATCGACCTGCATATGAGCGACGCCGTCGTCGACCTGGTGGGAGACGGATTCGATGCTGCCCTGAGAATTGCCGTTCTGCCGGATTCCTCATTGGTCGCCCGGAGGCTGGCAGCGGTCGCTCCCTTCATTCTCGCCGCACCTGCGTACCTCGATCGATACGGCACGCCGCGACATCCGCGCGAGCTTAAGGCCGATCATTGTCTAGGATACGCCTATCGGCCGCGCCAGGACGTCTGGCGCTTTCGCAATAAGGCAGGCGAAGAGGAAGTTGTCGTGCCGGCCGGTCCGTTGCGCTCCACCAATTCGCAAGCCTTGATTCCAATGGCGTTGCACGGCCTTGGGGTTGTAGAGCTGCCGGAATTCATGGCGCACGAATATCTCGCCGATGGCAGGTTGAAAGCGATCCTACCCGACTGGACGCTGCCGAGCGGAGCGCTCTATTTCGTCACGCCCTCTGCCCGGGCTCGACCTGCGAAGGTGGAGGTGCTCTCGGATTTCATGGTGGCGCGGCTTTCAAATCCGACGTGGCGGTGGACAGGCTGATGGCACCCTCAATCTTCACGCGGCGCAAGCCAGCGGCCGATGGCAAGCCGGACAATGAGGATGAAGCAGATGGCGAGGCTTGCGAATTTCAGCCGCGTCATCCACGGCAGCAGCTGCGTTGCAAGCGTTGAGGGCGCACCATTACCGAAGGCGATGAGGCTCGAGATGTTCTCGCCATAATCGGCGATGCCGTAGATGAACGGCAGCAGATAAATCGCCCTGCCGACAAGCGGATGCACCGATCGGCCAAACCACGCGCCGGCAGGACCGAGCTTGAGGAAGGCGAGGAACAGCAGCGCCGTCAGCAGTGCCGGAAAGATCAGCTCCGGCCCGAAATACATGGCGCGCAGCAACCTGGTCGCCGTCTCGTTCTCATCGAGCAGCTTTTGCATGTGGAAGACCGCCGACTCATCGTAACCGGCGAAATAGGTATCGAGCACCGCCTGCCCGGTTTCGTGCTTGAACGGAACGACGAAACCGAAGGTCGTCCAGGCGAGCACGGCAAGGCAGAGGGCTGCGAGCAGCGCGACGATCCAGAGAGGAATCCCGCTGCCCGCCTTCATGATCAGAGGCCGGCGCCCGGATAATTCGGGCTCTCGCGGGTGATCGTCACGTCATGGGCATGGCTTTCGCGAAGACCGGCACCGGAGATGCGCACGAAGGTGGCCCGCTCCTGGAAATCCTTGAGGTCCTTGCCGCCGACATAACCCATGGCCGCCTTGAGGCCACCGGCGAGCTGGTGGATGACGCCCGAGACCGGCCCCTTGTAAGGCACCTGGCCCTCAATGCCCTCCGGCACGAGCTTCAGCGTGTCGCGCACCTCGGCCTGGAAGTAGCGGTCGGCCGAGCCGCGGGCCATGGCGCCGACGGAGCCCATGCCGCGATAGGCCTTGAAGGAGCGTCCCTGGTAGAGATAGACCTCACCCGGGCTCTCATCGGTGCCGGCCAGCAGCGAGCCGATCATGACGGCGGAAGCGCCGGCGGCGATCGCCTTGGCCAGATCGCCGGAGAACTTGATGCCGCCATCGGCGATGACGGGCACGTCCTGATCATTCGCGGCCTGCACCGCCGACATGATGGCGGCGAGCTGCGGCACGCCGACGCCGGCGACGATGCGCGTCGTGCAGATCGAACCCGGACCGATACCGACCTTGACCGCATCCGCTCCGGCATCGATCAGCGCCCTGGTGCCGTCATAGGTGGCGACGTTGCCGGCCATGATGCGCACCGAGTTGGAAAGCTTCTTGACCCGGGTGACGGCATCGAGGACGCGTTGCGAATGACCATGGGCGGTGTCGACGACCAGAAGATCGACGCCGGCCTCGATCAGCCGTTCGGCGCGCTCGAAGCCGTCATCGCCGACGCTGATGGCGGCCGCAGCCCGAAGTCTGCCCTGCGCATCCTTGGAAGCGTTCGGGTTCAACTGCGACTTCTCGATATCCTTGACGGTGATGAGGCCGACGCAGCGGCCTTCGGCATCGACCACCAGGAGCTTCTCGATGCGATGCGAATGCAGCAGGCGCTTGGCCTCCTGCTGATCGACGTTTTCCTTGACGGTGACCAGTTTGTCCTTGGTCATCAGTTCATGGATCTTCTGTTCCTGATCGGTAGCGAAGCGGACGTCGCGGTTGGTCAGGATGCCGACGAGGCGGCCGGACTTCTCCACGACGGGGATGCCGGAAATGCTGTAGGATTTCATCAGCCCGAGTGCATCGGCAAGCGTGGCATCAGGGCCGATCGTCACCGGATTGACGACCATGCCGCTTTCAAACTTCTTCACTTGCCGGACCTGCTCTGCCTGCTCGATCGGCGTCAGGTTGCGGTGAATGACGCCGAGGCCGCCGGCCTGGGCCATGGCGATCGCCAGGCGGCTCTCGGTGACCGTATCCATGGCGGATGAGATGATCGGGATGTTGAGTTCGAAATCCCGAGCGATGCGCGTGGAGATATTCGTCTGGCCGGGCATGACCTCGGAATGTCCCGGCTGCAGCAGCACGTCGTCAAAGGTAAGCGCGTCCGCGCCGGTTGCCGTTTCTATGATGCGTGCCATGGCCAAATTCCTTCATTTAAGAAAAATGCAACCCGGCCCGGAAACGAATCGTCCGCCCCGGCGGTGTGCATGAGTTGCTTGGAAGTTGGCGAGGGCTGGTAACACGTCTATGACAGGAAGGAAATAGCAAAAAGCCCGGCGCGTCCGCCGGGCTCGTCATGGGTGCCATGCGTCCAAAGCGCATCGCGATCTTTCAGATTCGCCGCTCGCGCTTCAGATCCTTCTTTTTACGCATTCCCGGGAAAGTCGCTGCGCGTTTTTGCTGGAATTGCTCCAGATCAGATGTCGAACTGGTAGGTCTTCGGCACGAAGCGATAACCGCCATCCTGCCTCTCGACGAAGCCGACCGCCGGGAACGGCATGTGGTAGCCGAGGAAGGCGATCTTGTCGGTCGCGATCATCTCGAAAACCTTGCGGCGCGTGGCCGCCGCCTGCGCCTTGTCCATGTCGAAGCGCACCTCCCAATCCGGCCGCAGCAGCGACAGGATATAGTGATTGGCCGTATCGCCGGTCAGCACCAGGCGCTTGCCCTCGGATTCGACGTGGAACACCATATGCCCCGGCGAGTGGCCGGCCGCCAGCATCGCCGTCATGCCGGGCGCGACGCTATCGCCGTCGTTGATGAAGGTGGTCTTTTCGGCGAGCGGTGCGACATTGGCGAGCACCGCCTTGTGACTGCCTTCGGCCGGCGTGCCCTCGCGTGCCTTGTCCGACCAGAAATCATATTCCGCCTGGCCGACGACATAGCGGGCATTCTTGAAGGCAGCCGTGCCGTTTTCCATCAGGCCGCCGATATGATCGCCGTGCAGATGGGTCAGCGCCACCAGCGTGACGTCGTCGGCCGAATAGCCTGCCGCTTTCAGGCCTTCGGTCAGTTGGCCGGCGCCGCGAGCGCGGCCGGCAACGCCGAAGCCGGTATCGACGAGGATGACATCCGAACCGGTATCGATGAGAGCCGGCGTGTAGAAGCTCATGAACCTGTCGGCCGGCAGGAAGTTTGCGGTCAGCAACGCCTGGACCGTTTCGGGGTTCTGATTGGTGCCGAAGGTTTCATAGGGCTTTTCGACGATGCTGGTGCCGTCACGGACGACGGTGAACTTATAGGAACCGAGCTTGAATTGATTGATCTCGGGCAAAAGCGTTCCATCCATATGATTGCTTTCTCCAGTTGCGGCCGCTTCGGCCCTCTCTTTAAAAATTGCCGGCGCCGCGAGCATGCCAAGGCCTGCGGCAAAAAGGGTGCGCCGCTTTATTCCCGATGAAGTTGCCATATGTCCATCCTCTTATGACGTGCGATGCGTCGCCGCACGGCCCGCAGTGTCGATCCCGGCCGGATTTCTTGCTCCGGCCAAGTAAACATATGTCAATCTTGACTGCCGACGTTGATGCGCAAGTCGTCTCACGCAGACGTGAAGCGAACGCGTCAACGACCCGGATTTGGGGATTGGCACGGCTGGGAACTGGGACTAAACAGCACTGGCCTTCCCAGCTTCAATCCGCTGCCCCATCAAGGCTCCCGCCTATGAATCGTATCGTCCCGCTGATCCTCGCCGTCGCCCTCTTCATGGAACAGATGGATTCGACTGTCATTGCGACGGCGCTGCCGGCGATCGCTAGTGATTTGCATGTCGGGCCGATCACGCTGAAGCTGGCGCTGACCTCCTACATGGTGGCGCTTGCGGTGTTCATCCCGGTGAGCGGCTGGATGGCCGACCGGTTCGGCGCCAAGAAGATCTTCCGGCTTGCCATATCAGTCTTCGTCATCGGCTCGATCTTCTGCGCCATCTCCTCCAACCTCGTCGAATTCGTTTTCGCCCGCTTCCTGCAGGGCATGGGCGGCGCGATGATGACCCCGGTCGGCCGGCTCGTGCTGGTGCGCACGACGAAGCGCAGTGATCTGGTCTCGGCCATGGCGCTGCTCACCATCCCGGCGCTCGTCGGCCCGCTCACCGGACCGCCGCTCGGCGGCTTCATCACCACCTATTTCAGCTGGCACTGGATCTTCCTGATCAACGTGCCGGTCGGCATCATCGGCATCTGGCTGGCGACGATCTTCCTGCCGGAAGTGGAGGCGACGGCGCCGCCGAAGCTCGATTTCACCGGTTTCGTGCTCACCTCGCTTTCGGCCGCGGGCGTCGTCTTCGGCCTGTCGGTGGTCAGCCTGCCGGCCCTGCCCCCCGTCATCGGCGTCACCGCCACGCTGATCGGCCTTGCCTGCGGCTTTCTCTATGTGCGCCACGCCAAGCGCCATCCGGCCCCGATCCTCAACCTCAACCTGTTCAAGAACCCGACCTTCCGGGCCTCCACCTTGGGCGGCACGCTGTTTCGCATCTGCGTCGGCGCCATGCCCTTCCTGACGCCGCTGATGCTGCAGCTCGGATTCGGGCTGACGCCGTTCCAATCCGGCCTCATCACGTTTGTGGGAGCCATCGGGGCGATCACCACCAAATTCATGGCGAAGCGCGTCTTCGCCGCCGCCGGCTTCCGCACGACGCTGCTTGCCGCCGCCATGGTGACGACGCTGGTGACTGTCGTCACCGGCCTGTTCACGCCGTCGACACCGCACCTCGTCATCATCGGCGTGCTGCTACTCGGCGGCTTCTCCCGCTCCTTCATGTTCACCGGCGTCAATGCGCTCGCCTTCGCCGACATCAATGATGCCGAAGCCAGCCAGGCGACCTCGATGAGCTCGGTGATGCAGCAGATCAGCCTGGCGCTCGGCGTCGCGGTCGCCGCCGCGATCCTGGAGAGCTCGATCTATATCAGCGGCGAGGAATTGCAGGTCGCCGATTTCCACCTCGCCTTCTACATCATCGCCGGACTGACTGTTATTGCGACCATTCCCTTCATCCGGATGGACCGCAATGCCGGCGCGCTCGTTTCCGGCCACCGCTCGAAGACGATGGCGGTAGCAACTGTTGAAGCCGAGCAGCACGCGGTGAAATAAGGCAGCCTAAAGCGTGTCGCGATCATTCAGATTCGCTTGCCACGCTTCAGATCTTTAGTTTTTCGCATGTCGCGCAAAACCGCTGCACACTTTTGCGCGACATGCTCTATTCGGGGCTTTCGCAGACGGCACAGAGCTTGTTGCCGTCGAGATCGCGCACATAGGCGGCATAGAAATGGGCATGGTAGGAGCGCAGGCCCGGCCCGCCCTCATCGACGGCGCCCGCCGCAATCGCCGCCGCATGGAAAGCATCGACATCCGCCCGGCGCTCGGCCGCAAAGGCCACCATGACGCCATTGCCCGACGTCGCCCGACGGTGATTGAAGGGCGTCACCACCCAGAAGCGGCAGCGCGTATCGCCATCGGCGGCATAGCCGATTTCCTCCTCCGAACCGCGCTGGCGGCGATAACCGAGCACGGGCAGCACGGCATCATAAAAATGCCCTGCGCGATAAAGGTCGTTGGTTCCGAGCGTGACGTAAAGAAGCATGGGGATCAGCGGTTCCAATCTTAGGGCCGCATCATCGGACAGGACCGGCCCTGAGATCAAGCTTGCTCTGCTTCACCTTCCGCCTTGCGCCCCTTGAAGCCCTTGGCGAGCAGGAACATCTCGACCGATTCGGCGCGCGACGAGTTCGGCTTGACATGCACGACCTGGCGGAAGTTCTGCTTCAGCATGGCGAGCAGCTCACGCTCGGTGCCGCCCTGGAAGGTCTTGGTCAGGAAGTGCCCGCCTTCCTGAAGCACCTCGACGGCGAAATGGGCCGCCACTTCGCAGAGATGCATGGTGCGCAGATGATCGGTGCGGTGATGGCCGGTGGTGGGTGCGGCCATGTCCGATATGACGAGATCGGGTGTGCCGCCGACCGCCTCCAGCAGCTTTTCCGGCGCAGTGGGATCGAGAAAGTCGAGCTGCAGGATCTTGACGCCGGGCAGCTGGGTCATTTCGAGGAAATCGATCGCGGCCACACGGATGTCCTCATCCGTCGAGCCGGTAACCTTGGCGGCAATCTGCGACCAACTGCCCGGTGCAGCGCCGAGATCGATGATACGCCTGGCGCCGCGCAGGATATGGTGTTTCTCGTCGATCTCCAGCAGCTTGAAGGCGGCACGGGCGCGATAACCTTCGAGCTGGGCGCGCTGCACATAGGGATCGTTGATATGGCGCTCCAGCCATTGGCGCGAGGAGGCCTTCATCTTCTTGTTCTTGACGCGCTGGCCGAGCTTGCGGCCGGTGCGGTTTCCCGCGATCGGTGCCTTGGTCATGCCTTCCTCTATCTCGCTCTCTGGCCGCGTCGGTTGCGGTGGCGCCGCCAAACGCCGTCATCGGCCATCATGTCTGTCAGCAGGCCTTCCCTCAAGCCGCGATCGGCAACGCGCATGCGCGGGCTCGGCCAGCGGCGGCGGATCGCCTCGAGGATGGCGCAGCCGGCCAGCACCAGATCGGCCCGATCCGGCCCGATGCAGGGATTGGCGGCGCGGCTTTCGAAATCCCAGGAGAGAAGCTTTGCCTGCATGGCGGAAACCTCGTCATCGGACAGCCAGATGCCATCGACCTTGCGCCGGTCATAACGCGGCAGGTCGAGATGGACGCCGGCAAGCGTCGTCACCGTGCCCGATGTGCCGATCAGGTGGAAGTCGCCGGTCTGGGCGACCTCGATCTCCGGGCAATCGAAGCCTCCGAGCATGCCTTCGACTTCGCGCACCATGCCCTCGAAAGCCTCCGGCGTGACGTCGTGCCCGCCATGGCGCTCCGACAGCGTCACCACGCCGACCGGCAGCGAGGTCCAGTGGGTGATGTGGTTGGCGAGGCGGCTGAAGCGATTGTCGCCGATGCGGATGACGGCGATCTCCGACGAGCCGCCGCCGATATCGAACAGCACGACGGAGCGCGTTTCGCGACCGACCAGCGAGGAGCAGCCGGAGACGGCAAGCCGCGCTTCGGTTTCGCGATCGATGATCTCGAGCGTCAGGCCGGTTTCGGCAACGACCCGGCTGAGGAATTCCTCACCGTTGACCGCCTGGCGGCAGGCTTCGGTGGCGATCAGCCGCATGCGGCGGATCTCCCGGTTCCTGAGCTTGGAGGCGCAGATCCGCAGCGCCTCGATCGCCCGCACCATCGCCTCATCGGAGAGACGGCCGCTTGCCGCAAGGCCTTCGCCGAGGCGCACGATGCGGGAAAAGGCATCGACGACGCGGAACTGACCCGGGCGGGTCGGCTGGGCAATGAGGAGACGGCAATTGTTGGTGCCGAGATCGAGAGCGGCATAGAGTTCTTCCGGCCAGGCATGGTCGCCGGCCTGGCGATCCCCCTGAAAACCGGGATTGACAGGGCCATCCTGGCGGCCCTTGCGGTTGGCGGCCGCGCCGTTCTGCGTTTCGCGCGGAACCGATATGCGCGCCGTCTCTTCCACGCGGCTTTCCTGTTGCGGAGCACTGGAAGGCTTTGCCGATGTCAGCGGCCGGCCCTGCAGACCGCGCTTGCCGCGATGCTTGCGGCGATTGCGCCGGCTCGGCGCCGAATCACCGTCGGACCGGGCGGCATGCTCTGCCGCTGCGGCCTGTTCCATCACAGGAGGTTGGGGTGAACCGTTCTGCGCAACACCATGGCCGCCACGACGGCGGCGCTTGCGCTTGCGGGCCGGATTGCCGGCTGCATCTTCCATCGGGCGCGCAGGCTGTCCGGCACCGCCGGAATGCTCATGCGAAGCGGGATGAGCAGCGTTGCGGGATTGCCCGCCACGTTTGCCCTTGCGGCGCCTGGACTTCTTGCCGTCCTTGCGCCCTGCCGCCGACGCCCCGTCTAATTGCGGCTTGGCGCCGCCTTCGGGGTCTTCCACGTTCTTTTTCCATCGCGCCGCGCAAGTCCCTGAGGTATGCAGCAGGCGCTCATTCGATTTTTGCGTTGCCGCAAGAATATCAGCGCCCGCCGAAATCGCCAAATTCTTTTTTGGACAGGGGATTTGCGGCTGGTTTCACGTCCTCCGCACGGCACCGAATTTTTTCAAAACGGGTATTTGCAATCCGCCCGCTTTTGGTTATAAGCGCCGCACAGCAGCCAAGCCATGCTTCGGCGGCAACTGCTGGGGAATAGTTCAATGGTAGAACGACGGACTCTGACTCCGTTAATCTTGGTTCGAGTCCAGGTTCCCCAGCCAAAATTTTCCGAGGACGAATTCATAGGCCTACGACAGCTCCGCATGTGATTTGCGGTGAGCAAACGACAATGTCTGCTTGCCTGGCTGGCAGCTTCGTCGCCACTCAAGTCGGACTGTATCGACGTCGCAAACCCTTGCTTGGCCGAGAACGCGTCGTTAGAAGATTACGATTAAATGATGTTGAAGAGAACGTGAATTATGCTGACAGGTCAATCGATCCTCATCACCGGCGGCACCGGGTCATTCGGCCATGCATTTCTTCCAATGACACTTGAACGTTATAACCCGCGCCGCATCATCGTGTATTCACGCGATGAAATGAAGCAGTGGGAAATGGCCAAGAAATACAGTGCCGACAAGCGAGTACGCTTCTTCATTGGTGATGTGAGAGACCGAGAGCGTCTGTACAGGGCGCTCGACGGGGTCGATTACGTCGTTCATGCCGCGGCAACGAAGATAGTGCCGACAGCGGAATACAATCCCTTTGAGTGCATCAAGACCAACATCAACGGCGCCATGAACGTCATCGACGCCTGCATAGACCGCGGAGTAAAGCGCGTCGTTGCACTCTCGACCGACAAAGCCAGCAGCCCGATTAACCTGTACGGAGCAACCAAACTCGCTTCCGACAAGCTTTTTGTCGCGGGCAACTCATATTCGGGCGGCAATCGCACACGCTTTGCCGTGGTTCGCTATGGAAACGTCATGGGATCCCGCGGCTCGGTCATTCCGTTTTTCCTCTCCATCAAAGACAAGGGTGTGCTGCCCATCACCGACTCGCGCATGACCCGGTTCATGATCACGCTTGAACAAGGTGTGGAACTGGTCTGGCACGCTTTCGACGACATGGAAGGCGGCGAGATCTACGTCAAAAAAATCCCTTCCATGAAGATGGTGGATCTCGCCGCCGCCGTTGCACCGGAAGCTCAGATCGAAATTGTCGGTATCCGCCCAGGCGAGAAACTTCATGAGCAGATGATCGGCGAAGAAGACTCCTTCTACACCTACGAATATAACGATCATTTCAAGATACTGCCGGCCATCAATAATTGGGGCACCAGTGCCGAGCGCATAAAGGACGGGGTGAAAGTCGCGGAAGGCTTCAGCTATACCAGCGACAACAATAAGGAATGGCTGAGCGTTGAATCTCTCCAGACCTGGATCGAAGAAAATCGTCTCAAGATCGGAATGATATGAGTTCCTCCATTCCCTATGGCAGACAGGATATCAACGATGCGGATATCGACGCAGTCGTCGCCGTTCTGAGATCTGACTTTCTGACGCAAGGCCCTGTCGTGCCTCGTTTCGAGCAGGCCGTCGCATCCTATTGCGGTGCACTCCATGCTGTTGCGGTGAACAGCGCGACCTCGGCGCTCCACATTGCCTGCCTCGCTCTCGGACTTGGTCCCGGTGACTTGCTTTGGACAAGCCCGATCACCTTCGTAGCTTCCGCCAATTGCGCTCTATACTGTGGCGCTGATGTCGACTTCGTCGACATCGACAAGGACAGCTACAATCTTTCGCCGGCAGCGCTCGAGCAAAAATTGTTGGAAGCAGAGCGGGCGGGACGCCTGCCGAAGGTGGTCGTCGCAGTCCATCTGACCGGGCAGCCCTGTGACCTTGCGGCGATCCATGCCTTGGCGCTTCGTTTTGGCTTTGCCGTTATCGAGGACGCATCGCATGCGATTGGAGGTCGCTATCTCAACGAGCCTATCGGCAACTGCCGCTATAGCGACATCGCGATATTCAGCTTTCATCCTGTAAAAATCATCACCTCGGCAGAGGGCGGAATGGCCGTTACCAACGACCCAGAACTCGCCCACAAGATGCGCCTCTTTCGTAGCCACGGCATTACCCGCGAACCCGACAGGATGACGCAACAGCCGGACGGGCCATGGTACTATCAGCAGATAGATCTCGGCTATAACTACCGCATGACCGAGTTGCAGGGCGCGCTGGGATTAAGCCAGATGGATCGTCTGGACAGCTACGTCTCCAAGCGCCATCAATTGGCGAGACGTTATGACGACGCGTTCAGCGACTTGCCTGTGATCACGCCCTGGCAGCATCCTGACGGATACTCCGCGCTGCATCTTTACGTCATTCGTGTCAAATCGGGAGAAATCGGGAAGAGTCACAGGGACATTTTCGACGCGATGCTGATGCAAGGCATCAATGTGAACCTCCATTATATCCCGGTGCATCTGCAGCCGTATTATCAACGTATGGGCTTTCAACGTAACACCTACCCGGAGGCTGAATCCTATTATTCAGAGGCCATAACCCTTCCGATGTACCCAACGATGACTGATGCGCAGCAGGAGCAGGTCATCGTGGCGTTGCGGGAAGCCGTTACCGCATAAGGCTGCCGATCATCCCGATCAGGGACGGCGGATTACCTGGCAGGCGGCACGCCAGCCATCTCGGACGCCACCTTCACTGCCCCCAAACCATCAATTCCTACCGCAGAGACGCGCTCCACCATTGCCTCGAGGCCATCGCCGATGAGAGCCGATAGGGCTTTCGGCAAGCTTTCGGCAAGGGATTCGGGACCGTTCGGATCCAGTGCGATAACAGCCTTTCGCGATGAAAGCGCGTGAGCGCTTTGCCTTTGATTATCCGCCAGTATGACAGTGAGGCTGGGCAAGCCGAGACAGCAGCGCTCCCACGCGCTGCCGCCGGCGGCGCCTATCGCGAGATCGCTATCTGCCATCAGCAGCGCCATATCGGTCACGTCAACACGGACCCTTGCCGGCCAGGGCATCGACCGCGCCAAATTGCGCACACCTCTCAGCCATTGCGATTGAGAACTCATAACGACCGTAATCTGGCACGATGGAGATAGCGGAGATCTCTTCAACGCCTCCAGAATGTCCGATGTCACGTTGTTCCTGTCCACTCCGCCCATGGTGATAAGAAGCTGCTGCAGTTGCGGCGTTCTCCGGCGGGCCAGGCTGTAGTGTCGCAACTCAGCAAATTCCGGACGCAGCAACGCATAGCCCGGACCCAACAGAAGTCTGCAATTGGCAGGTACTTTGCCGGCATACTTCTGCTCACCGGTTCCGAGGTTTTGATCCAGCAACAAGTCGCAGTCGTGGACGCGATCGCCGAGATCATCGATCACCATCAGGCGATCGCAGAACGGGCGAAGCCTTTTTTCCCAGCGGAAATCGATTGCGTAATGGTCGACGACGATCCAGGACCATTGCCCGCTTCTGCGCAGCAGCAGGCATTGATCTGCATCGGCTTCCTGAGCGACGCCCAGCCAGCCGGCGTGAGACAAGACAGGTTCGCCATCGGTAACATTTTCAGAGCCGCCATCCAACCTGACCAGGATATGCCCGGCATCCTCAATCAGCCTTCCAAGGCTTTCGAGCATGAACCTCGCGGCAAAAACGCAGCGGTAGCCGTTGGCCTTCAGAGTGTTCGCCAAGGTCAGGCACCGCATCACGTGGCCTGCTCCGATGTCAGCGGACGCGTCAGCACGAAAGAGAATTTTCTGCGTCATTTCACAGATGAAATCCCGATCTTGCGCGCCCGGATCTTGCATCATCGACTACCCTATTCTTCAGCGACTGAGCTCCAGTAACTCCAATCCCAGGCACATCCGGCCTTGCACTCGGTTTCAAGCGTGATCTCGTGAACATCAGCCGGTACGGCGAAACTCTCTGTCTGCTCGCCGCGATCCGCCTCTACAGCGGCTGGATCGAGACATCTTTGTGCTAGGGCCTGTTTTCCATTTCTGGCGAAGAAACATACGCCATCCGTGTGACCGCCATCTTGCCAGCCGCCAGACCGTATGCCGAACGAGAGCGATAGCTTTGATGAGGGTGTCACCGGTAGACGCAGTACAGCCGGCGCATGGGCCAGCAGTCCCTCGGGCACCCGAGAAACAGTCGCCCCATTCAGCGCGTTCGCGCGTAAAAGCGGGAGAATTTTTTCATCGCGCAGCAGGGCGTTTTCGATGATCGGTCCGCCGGAAGCCTTTCTGAGGACATCCTTGTCGAGCTCGGTAAAAGTCACCGTAATCGCCGATTGATAGAAAAGACCATGCCGGACCCCCGACTTGATATTGACCGACTGCGCGTGCCTGAGATCCGGGTAATCCGAGTGCCCGGAAGAAACCTTCAAGTATGCGACAGGGTCGACAACCAGCGGTGAAACAAGAAAACCATCGCCTGCCATCCCGGGTATCAGCCGGTAGACGCCGGTCGATCCATCGGAATAATTGACGGATATCTCAGACATCGGCGGTCGGTAGATCAGCTCCGCCAGGCGCCCGAGAAGGGTCGGCCGCATGTCGACTGCGATCATGATCGGGTTGTCTGTTTTCGGCAGCTGAACGTCCTGGCCGAGTTCCGTCTGAACTTCGATATCCTGCTTTTTCACGCCCGATACCGCGGTCGGACGCTTCCGCAATATGATCTGCCGATCGGTTTCGATAAAAGGCTCATATCTGGCAAAAAATAGCGGCCACAGCGCTCCCTCGGCGGAAGCCGGATGCCGCCCGTCAATCGAGCCTGGGGCCATGATCAGGTATTCCGGTGCTTCAGGGCCGTCATAAAAGGCTCGAACGCGCTCAATCAGTTCTGGCGTGTAGGAGGTGTATTCCTGGACGGTCGGACGAGGACGGTAGTCGAGGCCATTCCCGATGACATCCGATTGCTCTGACTGGATGATATCAACGGAACCGTTCAGCGCCGGCAGCGGCGTTTTTTGGCGGATGGCAGCCAGAGAGGCGGCATTCTCGTCCCTAAGCCTATCGAGCCAAACGGTTGGCTGAAACAGAAATTCGCGTCCGCGGGTCAAGCCTTCGGATATCTGTTGCGGCAGTGTCGGAATATTTTCAAAAGGCAACGTCTTATAGGCGACATAAACGGCGGCATAGCTCGGCATAATGCAGAGGCAGGCCATCGGGATCAGGAGCTTTTTCCATCGCGTCCCTACGTAGGATGCTGAAAATCCGACCGCCGTAATCACCATCGCCAACGCGCTCCAGGAGATAAGCGTATGGAGATCATGGCGAACAAGCCCAGCCTTGAAGGCAATGAAAAGAAAGCCGGCAATGACGAGAGGTCGGGCGATGAGGATGTCGTAAGGTATGCTGCCAGCCCGCGATGCGGCATCACGAAGAAGGACCACGATGAACACCGCCGCGATTGCGAGCCAGATCGCCAGATCCGCCACGAAGACGGACAGGCTCATTGCGCTGGAATAGCCCCCGGAAACCTGCAGGCTCGCGACCAGGAACGCAGGCAACTGCGCCAGAGGCTGGCCGGAGATAAACAGGCCCGTGTAGAGCCCGGCCACCATCACCAGAAAATGCAGCGGAACTCGTCGGCGACGCACCGCCACGACGTCAAGCAGCAGCATCGCCAGTATGGACACCGGGAACGTGGAAAACTTGGCGAGCGCGAGTATGCCCGATAGAAACCCGCATGCAATCGTTAAGGGCAGCCCTCGTTTCGAGTCATTCTCGAACCCATATAGAGCGCCCAGAAGCGGCACGAGCAGCAGGAGAGTGTCCTTGTAAATCATGCAGATAGACAGCAGGACCCAACCTGAAATCATGCTGAGGACGTTGCCGGATGCGGAAAAAAGCAGGCCTAGCGCAAGAGCCACGAAGGCGACGATGCCAAGGGATATAATCGCCACGGCGAAGGCGGTTGTGGGCTCGAACTGCTGGGTATAGAGGCTGGATAGAGGGCCACCGGTAAAGACGAGATCTGTGCCGAACAACAGGTGATGTTCGACACCGTAAGCCAGAGCCGCCTGCCACGAAGGGTCGAGGCCGGCCTGCACCGGATGAAGGGCGAGCGGCTGAAACTTGAGATAAAGACTGACGAACAGAAGCAGAAACCCGACTGCAGCGATCCACCATGTTTTTCCCGGTGCAGACGTCTTCAACATCACCGATGGCTCCCGAACGTAAAGTATTTATGGAGAAAGTAACTTGTTGCTATCGGGCTCAGGACGCCGATGACGTGAGCGACTGTTTCCGCATGGAAATTAAACCCGACAAGCGGAACGACGAAGTGGACAAGTCCGACGCTCACAAGCCAGACCTGCGCGAATGCCACGAAATTGACAAGGCCGAACCGAATATATTCATGGCCGACATGCCGCCCCGACTTCTCGAAGACGAATATCTTCATCAGCACATAGGCTGTCGACATGCCGATCAGGTATGCCAGCACGATGGCCGGCGTGTAGTCCATAATCGTCGACAGCGCGATCCGTGAAAGAATGTTGGCCGCCGCCGCGATCCCGCCTGATACTGCAAATCGGACGAACGGCATCGAGAAAAGGCTGACGACCCCGTCCCTTATCAAGTCAATGCCTCCGCCATATTCCGGCCGTAGCGGACACTTTCAGCAATCCCGCGATCCTCGGGATAGTAATAGCAGGTGTCGGCAATCTGCAGGCCGGCGATCGGCGTCTGGATCGGCGGCAGCTTGTCGAGGAAGTTTGGTTCGCAGACAGGCTGCGCGTGTTTCAGCCGCCCGACCTTGGCCTCTATGAGATCGTCCCGGGTGATCGCTGGATTGACCTTGCGCAGATAGCCAAAGGCCTCCTCAACGAACTGGCTATCGCTCCATTGCCACTTCGCCTGGCTGGTCGGCATATAATAGGGAACATAGACGATCGTGTTCTCGACCGGCCGCAAGTTGGAAAACTCGATCAGTCCCGGAATCTCGATGCTTTCATCGACGATATTGATCCAGAAGTTCCGGCTGATGGATTTCTTCAGTTTGAACAGCAGGCAGACGACGCCGATGTTTCGGATGGCGTCGTATTTCGCTTTCGACGCTTCCGGCAGAGACGGGACAAGCGTGGAGATATAAGGTGTCGGCACAGTCGAAATGACGGCGTCCGCGGGGAAGAATTTTCCCGCCGCCGTCACTCCCGTCGTCCTGCCTGCCTCGGTCTCGATACGCTCCACGGGCATCCCGAGATGCAGACGGCCGCCTTGCGTCGTGTAGGCGGAAACAAGGGCGTCCACGAGCGTCTGGCTGCCGCCTTCGATGTAACCCAGTTCCTCCTGAAAGAGGGAACGCCGCGAATTGCCAATGCGCCGGACCCGCGTGGCAATCCAGGATGCGGATACGTCGTTTGCGAGCTCATAGAACTTCAGTTCCATGAGGCGCTTCCAGAGCGTGTTGTACACTTCCCGCCCCGAACCGCCTTCCAGCCACTCTCGGGCGGACTTGCTTTCGATAGATGCGAAGCTCTTCGCCTTCGTGGTCAGGAACATCTGCAGACCGGTGCGAATCTTGGCAATGAGGCTGAGATGCGGGAATTTCAACAGACTGATCGGATCCCCCCAGGAATGGATCTGTCCCTTCATGTAGTAGCCCATCGATGTCGGCCGCCAGCGCATGCGATCGCCGATACCGAGTTCCTTCATCAAGGCAAACGTCGGTTCATCCGATTTGCATACGAAGTGGTAGAACCGCTCGATCGACACGCCGCCGAAATCGAAATGCGCCGCCATCCCACCCGCGACGCTATCCGCCTCGATGAGATCAACGTCGTGACCTAAACTCACAGCTCTGTGCGCTGCCGCCAGTCCCATGGCGCCAGCGCCTATAACCACAACCCGGCTCATCTCACGTCTCCTAAAACTCCAATACGATGCTGCTGTAAACCGGATCCAGGTAGCTTTGGCGGATCGCTTCGCGCAGCGGCGTCGGTGAAACATCGAACAATCCCGGCCAATCGATGACCGGAAACGTCTCAGGGATGACGAGAGCCTCAAGCTGACTGGTCGTAAAGGGAGGCTTGCTGCTGAACTTGCCGTAGACAAACAGCAACAGCCAGAACAGCCGGTAGGGCACCCTGATGATGCGTGCTCTCGGCTTCACGGTGTCATGAATCATCCGAATCACGTCGCCGTAGTAGATCTGCTCCAGCCCCGATATGTCGAAGCTCCCGACCGGCTTGTTGCGCAGCGACGAAATGATAATGGCTGCGAAATCGCCGACATACAGCGGTTGGCGGATGAATTTTCCGTCGCCGGGGATAGGAAAGACAGGCACGCGGTCCATGAAGCGGCGAAGCCAGCCCAGATGCTTCCGATCGAACCACCCGAACATCAATGTCGGCCGCAACACAACATGCGGGATATCGGTTACAGTGTCGATCAAACGTTCCTGCGCGGTCTTGGAGCTTGTATAGAAGTCCTCGGCCTTGGAATGCACCACGGATGACGAGATGTGCACGAAATACGGGACGCCGTGCTTGCGCATAGCTGCGACGATCTGCTCGGTGGCCACGACGTTGTTGTCGATAAATTCCTGCTCGTCGAGGCCGCCGATCTGCGCCTGGTTCAACAGAACGGCAGATGCGTCGGCAAAAGCGTCCTTCCATGGACCGTCCACCGCAAGATCGGCTTCGATCACCTCGATTTCGGGATGAAGCCGGCGAAGCAACGCGGTATTGGTCGGATGTTTGTCGATGCCCACGATCTGCAGGCCGGGCTCGCTCTTCAATCGCGCAATGACGTTCTGACCGACCAGACCGGCTGCGCCGGTAATGACTATCTTCGACATCAAATTTCCATCCGGTTGAAAATCGCGCTCGGAAGGTTCCGAATGATCAACATGATGTAGCGCCAGAAGCCCGGAGCATACGCCACCGGGCCGCCTCGATACGCACGCGCATGAACGATTGCCGCGACCTGCTCCGGCTTGGCCCAGAGCGCACCCTTGCGGTTCATGCCCTCGGTCATCGGTGTCATCGTCGGACCGGGTTTGATGAGCACAGCCCGCGGCCCCTTATCGGCAAAACGATGCGCTATGCCGACAACCAGCGCCTCCAGACCAGCCTTCGACGCCCCATAGATGAAGTTGGCTCGGCGGCCCCTGTCGCCTGCAACCGAACCGATGACGGCGAGCGTGCCGCGGCCCTGCTTCTCGATAATGTTGGCAGTCGCAAGGCACCACGCGGCAGCCGAGTTGAAATTAACCCGCAGGATCGTTTCCGCCTCAGTCAAATCGCGCTCGGCCTCGCCCTGATTGCCGAGGATGCCATAGGCCAGGAGAACGTGATCGACGCCGCCAAGCTGCCTGACGAATGCGTCCAGCCGCTTCTCGACGTCAGCCGGGTCACCGAGATCGCTGATGGCGACTTCGGCGGTCTCCGCGCCACGCATCTTCAGATCCGCCGCAGCTTGCGCCAGACGATTTTCGTCCCGCCCGACCAGCAGCAGGCTTGCGCCTTCTGCTGCATACAGCCTCGCGGCCGCAGAGGCGATCGCCGAGGTGGCCCCTAAAATGATAACCCGCAATGGAGCCCCCTTACTCTTGCGATACACGCTTCCAGAAATGCGAACTGAACCCGCTATCTACGTATTTGGCGAAGTCCTGCCAAGCCGGATAACCGGCCTTGAACATTCGTGCCGGCATACGGCCATCCTTGGCAGGGTAGAGCCGACCACCCGCTTCCAGCACGATATCATCGAGCCGAGCCATCAGCCTCGAGGTGGTCTCGCCATGATTTGGAAAATCCAGCGCCAATGTCGTTCCCGGTCGCGGGAAAGACAGCATTCCGGGCGAGGAAATCGCGCCGAATGTCTTGAGAACGGCTAGAAACGACCCCTGCCCGCTGGCGGAGATGGTCTTTAGCATTTCTTTCGTAGCGTCTTTCTCGACGGCCGGCGGTACCACCGACTGAAACTGATACATTCCCTTGCTGCCATACATCCGGTTCCAACGCCCGATGGAATCGAGCGGATAGAAGAACTGATATATCGGTATGTTCTGCTTCCCGGCCTTTCGCTTGCCGTTCCAGAAATACAGCGAATTGAAAGCGCTGATCGAATAACGGTTCATGCAGAGGCTGGGAAGGCTGAGCGGCATCGTGAACTTGGTGTTCCCGCGGCCCGGCAGGCGAGAGCCGGTCTTTGCGTGGTTGCCACGCGTGAAAATTCCGCGACCCAGGGATGCGCCTTTTGCGAGGCAATCGATCCAGGAGACCGTGTAGTCGAACGCGTTGTCGCTCTCGGCTGCCAGAGAGAAGAACATGTCGAGATTGTCAAAGGGAATGTTTTCGGCATCCATGACCGCGCTCTCGATCGGCAGGACTTCCAGTTCAACCCAGGTTATTGCACCGGTCAGCCCCAGGCCGCCGATCGTCGCAGAAAACAGCTGGGGATCGCTTTCGAGCGTTAGCTCAAGTTCCTCGCCGTTGGAGCGCATCAACCCGATCCTGCGGACCCAGCGTCCGATGGTGCCGTTGATATGATGGTTCTTGCCGTGAACATCGTTTGCGACGGCGCCGCCCATCGTCACGAAACGCGTGCCGGGTGTCACAGGTAGAAAGAATCCCTGGCGGACGATGACCCCGAGCAAGGCGTCGAACGACAATCCTGCTTCCACCCGAACAAGGCGACGCTCTCGATCAAAGTCAATGATCCGGTCGAGACCGGTCATATCAATCAATCCGCCTTCGGGATTGAGGCCACTGTCACCATAGGAGCGACGCAGGCCCGTCGCTAAAAGCGCTCGCCCTTCCTGGCGGCCGGACAGCACGATGCGGGCAAGCTGGTCTCGCCAGGCAGGAAAAGCTGCATGGTGTTCCGCCTGCAGCACATTACCCCACGAACGGACGTCGGCCGGCTCGAATCTGGTCATAGTGCGGCCAGGAACAAGATCGCGACCACGACGCCGAGACCAGCGCTGATACGGTCGCGAATGGCAAAGCTGACCGGGTCGTCGTTCATCTTCCCCCGATGTGCCAGAAGCCAGATTCTGCCAAGCCAAATCGACAGCATGATAGGAATTCCACCCAGGAAATGCGGAGAGGAATAGGCTTTGCCAGGCAGCATTTCCTGCAAGACGAAGATCATCAGGACGACGAGCGACGCCAGGGCGGTGCCGATACCGAGCGAAAGCGTCAAAGGCGCGTCCTCGATTTCGTACCCGCGACTCTTGAGACTCAGGGAGCCGCTGGTCGCTGCCCGAACAATTTCCGTATGACGTTTTGCCACGGCCAGCGAAAAGAACAGAAACACGGCAAAGGTCAGCAGCCATGCCGGCTTCGAACTCTCGAGCAAGACCGTCCCCATGATGAGGCGTGTCGTGAAAAGTATGCCGATAATAAGGGTGTCGAGCAGAGGAACCCGCTTCAAGCCCAGCGAATACGCTCCCGTTATCACCAGATACGCAAGGAGGGCGAGCGTGAATTGCGGGGACAGCAAGGCCGCGAAAAAGAAACCGCCTACCAACAGCCCACCCGCGAGCATGAAGCCGGCCCGGATAGACAGCTTGCCGCTGGCCAAGGCCCTGTAGCGTTTCGACCAATGCTGACGATCCGTATTGAGGTCGGCAATGTCATTGAGCAAATAGGTGGCAGAGGTGACCGCCAGGAGACAGGCGAATGCTGAGACGGTTTGCAGAATGAGTAAGAGGTTGGTCCATTCATGGGCCAGAATCAGTGGAACAAAGAGCAGAACGTTCTTGGTCCAATGATGAACGCGGATGGCCTTCAAGAACTCCCTGAACTTCAGTGACGGCGAATGAAATTCGGCGATCACCGGCAGGTTGCGCCGCTTGAGCTCCCGCGACACACTTTGACTGACGCCGGCGGGCACGACGCCCTTTGACGCCTGCCAGACAGGCAGGTCCGCCGCATGGTCACCGACATAGATGAAGCCGTCAGGAAAGCGACCTTCGAGATACAGCGCCTTGGCCTTGCCTTTCAGATTTGAGCTTGAAGAACCGACGGCCGAGGCGAATATGCCGACTCTTTTCGCGACCGCGTCTACCACAGATTGATTCGCGGCCGAGCAAAGATGGAGTTCATGCCCCTCTTCTGCCTTGCTGCGCAACCATTCGACGAGATCCTCCCGAAGCGGTAACACCTCGTGGGTCAAGTCGACTTCTTTCGCGAGCGCAGCCTTCAGCGCATGGCGGCCGTTCACAAGCTGTCTCAGCGCGTGAAACAGAACCAGCGGTTTACGGAAAAGCGCAACCGCAGCGGACTCATGCAAGGTGTCCGACAGGATCAGCGTACCATCCAGATCCACAATGATAGGCAATTTCGATTCTGGGTTCAGACAACCGTCAAACAACTGATTTGAAGTCTCCATGACCACCTAAGTCTATTTTTCTGCCGACCATTCGCTATACGGAATCCCAAGACCCAATATCAACAATGATTCTGGCCTGGGACCTGTCACGGGGGTCCAATAACACACCAATCGGGTTGTGGCGATCTGCGACGCCCAACCGAAGCGAACTGTTCGGCGACATGGAACAGCATGTTTCGTCGCTAAAGCCGGTGGAGCCAAAAGGGTGTCTGGTGGCATTTCCATGAGGCGATATCGGACGACAGTGATTTCGAATAGCTGATTGTCGATAGCACCATCATTCGCGCCCACCAGCACGCTTCCGACGAGAAAAAGGGCTAAAGATCAGGCCCTTGGCCGTTCTCACGACGGCTTGACCACCAAAATCCAGATGGCCGCACGTGGCCTTGGATGTCCCGTTCGTCTCGTACTGACCGCCGGCCAGATTATCGAGTAACGCGCTGGCTGCACCTATCCGAGCGACTTGGTGTAAGCTGCAAGGACATCGTCGATAGGGCCACGCATTCGCATGCGACCGTGCTCCATCCAGAGGCCCTCCTTACACCATGCCCGTAACAGATCGTTCGAGTGAGACGCCATCACCAGAATTCCAGCGTTGGAAATGAAAGTGCGCATCCGTTCCTGCGCCTGGGCAAGAAATGCCGCGTCGCCTGCGCCGATACCCTCATCGATAAGCAGTATCTCCGGCTTGATCGATGTCGAGATCGCGAAGGCAAGCCTTGTCGACATGCCGGCGCTGTAAGTGCGAAGCGGCATATCGAGAAATTCGCCCAGCCCCGTCAAAGCACCGATCTCTTCTGCGCGGGCCTCGATCTCCTTGCGGCTGTATCCGAGATACATTCCCCGCAGAATGATGTTTTCCCAGCCACTTGACTCGGGATCCATACCGAAGCCGATGTCGAACATTGATGCGACTTCGCCGTCGATCTCCGCCGTTCCGATCGACGGTTCGTAAATGCCGGCCATCACCCGCAGGATTGTCGATTTTCCTGCGCCGTTGTGGCCGAGCAGGCCAAGGCGCGTGCCGTGTTCGATATCCAGAGTCAGGCCTTCGATCGCCCGAATCACGACCGAGCCGGTGCCTTCACGGGGCTTTATCTGTCCGCCTGTGGCTGAAGCGAGAATACTGTTCTTCAAAGAACGATGGCTGGCGCCGTAGATCGGAATGTCGACCACGACATCCTTCAGAGAAATTTTAGCCAAGGATCAGCTCCAATAGACGACGCGTGCGCGGTAACGGGCGAAAAAGACCGTAGCGATCACGCCAAGGGCAATCGTAATGCCGACACTCGCCGTCCAGTTGAGTGCAGTACCCGTTTTTCCGAGCAACGGATCCCGGATGATTTCGATAAAATGATAGAAGGGATTTGCGGTCAGGACCCATGCGCGGCTTGGCATCTGGTCGGCACTCCAGATGATTGGGGTCATGAAGAAAACGATTTGCATAACGCTTCCAATGATCATTGGCACGTCGCGAAACCGCGCGCACAACGGACCGAGTATCATCGATATAAAAAATCCACTTAAGACAACAAGAAAGAGCGCCGGGAAAAACAGAAGGACATTCCAGCCCGGATTCATCAGGAATACAATAGCGATAATTATATATATTAGAAAGTTATGCACAAAAACCAGAAGCTGACTCCAGATGAACTGGAAGATGAACATGCTGACCGGCATCTTGATCTGCCGCATGGCTCCACCGGCAACGGCGAATATCCTGCATGCCCCGATGATAATTCCGTTGATGAGGCCCCAGACGATGAGACCTATCGCAAGCCTGGGCAGGTAATTCGCGACATCGATCTTCAATATCTGGGAATAAAGCACACCGAGACCAAGAACCATCATTCCCATGGAAAGTGTGAGCCACAACGGACCTATGATGGAGCGGCTGTATTGCGACTTTATCTCTCGCCAGCCCAGGTAGAGCCATAGTTCACGCTGGTCGAACCCACCACGGATATCATCCAGCGCACGCATGGTATTGCTTTTAGCTCGCGTCGCCATCGTGCTCTTCTCGATCATGCTGTTCCATCGTTGTCTCCTGGCGCATGCGCCGTGAACGCTCGATGGCAATAGTAAACTTCGATTTTTTGTCCATCTGGAGGTCAGGACGCCGAGGTGGGATCAATATCGTTTCGCGGAGGCCATGCAAGCGAAAAATCTTCGTATTCCAACGTCAGATTAGGGTTGTAGGCCGGATCCGCCATCAACACTTTGTCCCAGCGCCGGAGCATGAAAAGCACCTCGGATTGGAAGCGCTGCTTCTTTTCGGGAGTATCTTCTACCCCTCGCGTCGCCGACTCGTGGTGGCGGAGTTCGGCATAAGGCGTCCAGACATTCCGGAAGCCCGCCTCTCGGAGCTTCAGGCAGAAATCGACGTCATTGAACGCGACCTTGAGATTTTCCGCGTCCAGGCCGCCGACCAGTTCGTAAGTGGATTTTTTGACGACAAGACATGCCGCCGTTACAGCGCTGAGCGTTTGCGTGAGCTCGCCCCGCGAGAAATAGCCATGTTCGCCGCGTCTCAACATCTTGTGGGCGTGACCGGCCACCCCGCCGATCCCGAGAATAATGCCGCCATGTTGCAGCCGGTCATCCGGATACCACAGCCGCGCGCCAACCGCGCCAACCTTCGGCTGCATGGCAATCGCCATCATTTCGCTCAGCCAATCCGGAGAGACGGCCTCGATATCGTTATTGACGAGGCCCACATATTCGCCGTCTACAAGGCTGACGGCCTTGTTGTTGATTGCGGAATAATTGAAAGCCTGTCCATCGCGAACCACCTTCACCCGTTCGTGCGACTGAATTTCGTCGAAATAGCGCAGCGTCGCATGGTCGTCCGAATTGTTATCGACGATCAGGATCTCGAAATTGGGATAGGTGGTTTTCTCGAGAATGGAGCTGACGCACTGACGCAGAAGCCGCAATCCGTTTCGCGTTGGAATGATCAGGCTTACCTTCGGCGGATTGGGCGGCAGATCATAGCGCGCCCTGTACATGCCGGTCGGCAATATTTCGACGTGACCAGCCAGCCCCGTCCGCTGCAAATGTTCGTTCAGGGCGGCTTGACCGGCGATGGCGGCATAATTTTTGTTGCCGCCGCTTTGCGCCGTGCTGCCGGAATGGCTTCGCCAGTGGTACAGAACCCGCGGGATATGGCAGATCTGCCCCGGCAGCAGGCCCTCGGAGAAGCGCAGCACCAGGTCGTAATCCTGCGCGCCTTCAAAGCCTTTCCGAAAGCCGCCGATGGCCCGCACATGATCCATACGGTACGCGCCAAGATGGCAAACCATGTTGTGCGAACGCAACAGATCAGGGTTCCAGTCCGGCTTGAAGTAAGGATCATAACGCCGGCCGTTTTCGATCTTGTCCTCGTCGGAATAGATCAACGCAACGTCTGGCTCCCGGCTGATGGCACGACCGACATAATACAGCGCATCTTCCGTCAGAAGATCGTCCTGGTCGAGAAGAACCATCCAGTTGCCGGACGCGAGTTCCAAGGCTGAATTGGAGGCTTCGGATATATGCCCGTTCGTAGCGCGATAAACCACCTTTATGCGCGGATCGGCAGCTGCGAATTTTTCAAGGAGGGGGCGCACGTGCTCGGACGTCGACCGATCGTCCGCGATGCACAACTCCCAGGACGGATAGATCTGCGCCTGCACTGATGCAATCGCTTCCTCCAGCCAATCGACCTCCGGATTGTAGACCGGCATGACGACCGAAATCAGCGGCGGATTTTCCCACGACGCAATTTCAGACCGCATTTTTTCGCGCCCCACCTCATCGAGGCCGGAGTATCGCTTAAGCCAGCTCTCATAGTCGTTCCCGGAAAGCGGGTTGCCTCCATGACGCAATGCCCTGGCGCGCGCCCATGCGGTTTTGCCGCCTGCCAATCCATCCCGCCTGAGGATGTCCAGCGATCTCCGTGCCAGGCGCGCATAGCCGCCGTGTCTCTTGGCCAACATCTGCATCATGGCTGCAAGCTGCGGAATCCGCGCACCTGCGCGGTTCGCCAACCGGAGCGGAGCCGTCAATTTCCAGCTCGTCGAAGACAGCATCATGTCCATCGCCTGGCGATGTTGCTCGAAGGAATTGGCGATACAGTCGCGATCGGCCGTCAGCAGCTTTGCCTGCTTTCCAATGATACCCAACTGCTCACGAGCCACGTCTATCTGGTGATCCAAAGAATTGACGAGGCCCAGCCTCGAGTAGAGCATGCGGTTGACGGTTTGTTCTTCCGGTGCAAGAGCGCAGAGAGCCTTCAATGCCTCCGGCGCGTTCTTGCCCACGACGAGGACGCCCAGACCATTGCCGTGATGAAACTCGAAGTTCGGATGCGCGGCCGAGATCTCCGCCCAAAACTTCCAGACACCGAAGTCGCCGATCTCTACCCGCGTATCATGAAACAGGACCACCGCTCTGTCGGATAGCGCGCTTTCCCAACTTTGAAAATCTTCCAGCACATCCTCATAGCGATGGCGCCCATCGATATGCAGAAGATCGACAGATCCATCGGCGAACTGAGACCTCGCATCGGCGAAAGTCGAGCGCACCATAGTGCCGATGCCTGGATATTCCTTGAGCAATTCGGCTCGAAGTGAATCGTGCACTTCAGACTCGTAAAGACCGGCATGCTCGTTCCCTTGCCACGTATCTATGGCGTAGATTTTTGTGCCGATCCCACCCGCCTTGGCTGCCTGGCAGAATGAAAGGAAGGAAAAGCCGTTGTGTGTCCCAAGTTCGACCACGGTGCGAGGCTGCAGCTCCTGCATCAGCCAGAAGGCAAAAGGCGCATGTTCGAGCCAGGCCGATTTTCTGACGTGCAGAGAAGGTTCGAGCGATTTTTTGGATACAAGCATCTAGCTCTCTCTCGGCATTTGGAACACTGCGTTATTGAGTTCAGGTTCTAGCGATAATTGCTGTGTTGGAAATAGGGTATTTGACAAAAGGTCTCCCCGCAGGATTTCATCACCGGAATATCCAGTTTCGGTCTCGCGCAACGATCAGTCTTTTGGTTGGCGCCCGTTCGATACGCACAGCAAGCTCAAAGATTAGAGCGGTTTGCGCTTCCGTGAAAAGCTGAACCGCTCCAGGAGTGCCTGACCTTGCCATGGAATTCCGCAGATTGACTAACCCTTAGAATTTGACTGCTGGACAGTAAATGAGAGGTCGTCGACAAGCCCAGCTTCAATCAGTTTCAGGACGATAGGATAGATATCCCAGATCGCCACGCCGACCTTATTGGAGACTTCCAAAAGCGATGTCCTGCCGTCGAGATGAGAGATAACGTTCATCATCAGCCTGACGGTTGCGCCTGAACTCTTTGTGGAAATGGTTGGATAAAGGCCCCGTTTTCCGAGTTGCGGCTCGCCGAGAACATTGATCTTGTAATGACGATCCTGCTCCACCGCTAAGATTGCCCCTTGAACGGCTCGAATAGCTCCCCCGAGACCAGCCGGTGAAATCAGATCCAGATTGTCGAGTGAGGTATGATATTCCGCGTAAACCCCGTATTTGGAACGCATAATTGAGGCAACCGGCAAATCGATACCAGGAGCGCAATATTGCCGTTCGTCACTGCCGCGGTCCCACCAAGAATAGCGCTCAAACTCGCCAGCGACATGCTCCAAGGCATGGAGCGCCGCGCGATCTGCCAGCGTATTGCCATCCCTCGACGGCAGGAAGGAATAGGCGCGGTCATCGCCCGCGCAGGTGATGTTGAACCCGGCACGCACTCTTTCTTTCATAACTCCCAGATTGCGACTGAGATAGCAAATAGAGCCGATCGTTTCAGGGATGAATATGGCGCGAAATGAATAGGGAAGCCTATCTCGCGAGATCAGCCATTTGACAATCTCGGTTGTAACAACTGGACCAGAAAGTTCATTGTTTGCCATGGAGGGATGACAAATATAGGTGGATAGGAAAATTTCTTCTGCACTATCACCGGCGATGAGAATTTCGCCGTAATTCAGGCTGCCAGGCGCGAGCGTAGAGTCAATCCGAACCCGATATTGTCCAGGTTTCAACGACAAACGCTGATGGTGACTGAGGCAAAATCCCCACCGGCGGGAGTAATAGGACGTAACATAGGGTATAGCATCCGGCTGGTCTGGAAGCGAATAAAGATGCGCTTGCAGATCGTCCAAGGACAGTTCGCAGTTCACCGGCTCCGAATATCCCATCAGATGGAGATTGTTGGCCTTGAAATCGACGATACGATTGCCTTCCGGATCTTCGATATAGGCCTCTCGAACGTCCCATTCATCCGGCACGACCCAATCGAAAGCCTGTGTTCCCGAAGGAACGGAATGAGTGGTTAACTCCGGCATTTCCCGCGTCAATATCGCAAGCGTTTGCCTCACGCCGGGTCCAGTGATCGATCGGTTTATCGGAAACAGTTCGCAAGCCAAATTGTAGGCAGCTTGGCCCGATTCGCGCGCCGCGTCGGAATTCATTGGTTCAGCGGTTCCCGCAAGCTCACCGCCAGGCGCGCCAACATGCATTTCTTACTCCCACAATAACCTGACGCAGTCCTCCGCAGACATCACCCCGCCAGGACCCAATCTTCAAATAACCCCACGAGGAAAATTCGTCTCGGTCTTGTACCAACGAAGATGCCGCTCCGCCAGCATATGGTAATAGGCCGGATCGGCGCAGGACCTGATTTGGCCGATGACGAAATCGGTATCACCGACTTGCAAGTGCTCGGCATCGAGGGCGGTGTAGTCGACAATGGGAAACTCCCGAACGATCAAGCCGGGGATGCCGCGCCCGATCCCTTCCAAGAGCGCGGTCGAGCCCAGCGAGACGGTTAAGAATATCATGTTTGGGAGGTCTAGCTCCTTGGTCGTCTGCTCGGTGAAGCGAAAACGATGGCCGATCGGGAAAAACTGTTCAAGCCAGTCGGCTTCTTCCCAGTAGGCCTTCGGCTTAACGAGAACCTGAAATTTGTCGGGCAACTCGCCGAGTGCTCCGAAAAATTTCTGCAGCACCGCCTTTTGGGCACGACAATCCATCGTCGGCATACGGTTGATCCGGTGCGCGCCAGCAAAAACCACGATGTGAACGGGCTCTTCCGACGCATAGGAGCGGGTGCCGGAGGCCTCGGAGAGCATGAAACTAGAGTCGATATTTACGATTTCGGAGGGGATCACTCTCGACCACGTCCGCTTGGCGCTCGCCGTAACGGCAGTCACACTGGCTAATGCATCGTGTTTTTGAAAGGGAACATGGCCGGCATTGGAGGAGTGCGGCCACAAGCGGATATGTCCGCCAGCGGCGGCCACGGCGTGGCTCATAAGCGCGCCTTCTAAAAATAAATGATCGCAGACATGGGCCTCGCGGGCCTTGGAGGCAGCGACGGCTTTATTGGCATTCTCCCACGCCGCCTTCGACAGCCCTCCAACAAATGTCAGAAAGGCATCTGTGAGTTTGGGAGGTGGATTGGAGGGAGCGAAGATTGAAAATGCCTTGCGGGTCGAGACAATATCGAACGACACGTTGATGGAAGGCGGGTTGTCAACTTCGCTCCACAGATGGATATCGGCTGCCGCTGCCGATGCCGGGTCACGCACGGTCCCGACGAGAGCAGCCCGCCCGATCGTAGAACGCACCTTGTTGCGATCACGCATTCCCTCCGGGTCGAAAACCTTTTCGAACGTTGTCGTGGGGATTTTGGCGTCCACGCGCGAATGCCACCAGGCGGAGTTTGCGACAAAATTCAGTTCGCCTTTTCCGTCGGAAAACCGGTTCGACAGCTCTTGAGACCTAGCAAGTAGAAAACTTCTAGCACCGCGCCGCCTCAACTCCGCGACCAAAATGAAGGGCTCGAGTTCATTGTATGCCCAGTGATTGAGACAGGTTACCTGCCCATGGTCGATGGGGACAATAATAAGGTTCTTGCCAAATTTCTTATGCAGAAACCGTGCGAGATGACGCATCGGCAAGATAGCGCTGATCTCGGTCCAAACGGCAAAAAACCACGCTGCCTCCAGGGCCGCAGCCTCGGTCGGTGAATTTGGCGCCATCACCCGAGCGAGACGTCGGCATATCCTGCCCGATAACGCCAGTGACAGCCGTATACATTCGGAAAGATCAAAGGCGCCAAGAGGGTAGTCGCCGTCGTCGTTCAATGCATCGATAGCTTTCCTATCCAGAACCACAGACCAGCTAAGTAAACGTGCATAGAATTTGGCATCTTTTGCAACTATAATATCCGAAGAAGACGTATTCTTTAGACGAAGATCAAAGTTTATACGCCGGAAAAAGTCAGCTATCCTGGATAAACTGGCTCTCATCTTCCTCAACGGAACAGTACCCCGGCATCGCAATTTTTGCAAAAGCCCACGTTGCCGATGGCACCGACTAATCGTCTCCTGGCCGACTTTTCTCATTGGACGGGGTCAAACCTTTCGCTGCGCACAAAAGACGTGCCAGTGATAGGGCAATCCAAACCACTCCATGTCGAGATCAGCATGGCAGAAGTTTTCGAATTTCGCCTCAAAAGACTCGACCAGATCGGCACGGTCTTCGATGCAGCGCATGATTTCGCCATTGCGCATACCGAAATAGTCGTTCGCAATGATGCGATAGCCGGCTGTGTCACTCACCGTCGAATCTTGAAAAATGAAGCTGGTTTTCTTTGGAAGAGACGCAACGATCCAGCCGCCGGGTTTTAACACCCTGGCCATCTCCGCGACGTGGGCGCCAAACCTTGGGCCGCTCAATGACATGTAGTAGCAGCTGTTCCACGTCAGTAGACGGTCGAAATACGAATCCTCATATGGCAGGGAACCCGCATGACCGGCGCGGATGTCTACTTTCACGTCGTAGGCTTCCATCCGTCTGCGCAGCGTACTGCAAATTGTCTCGCTGACCTCGACTGCGCAGACATCGAAGCCTAGTCCGCTTAGGAATGGCAGATGTCTGCCGTCGCCGCAGCCCATATCCAAAATGGAGAGGTTAGCGTGATCGCGCGGCATCGTCAGCGCAGGGAACGTCCCCTTGAATATCCTTATTACGCCTTCCGCGGGGTAAGCGATCGGACTATCGCCCGAATAAAGCTCACCCCAGGCCTTTTTTGAATCATAGCCCATTCCAACCCCCATTCATATGAATCTCGTGCGACCGAGCCGTCGCTGCAGCCTCATCTGCCCAGCATCGACGCCATAGTTTTCAAACGACCAGCTTCTCGTGCCGAGCGGTCAATATATAAGGATTCCTCTCAAGCAACTCGCCGAGAAAATCGCGTGCCTTTCGACATGATTGCGCAACAATCTGTCCGCGCCCGAGCGGCACTATCTTCGACAGGCCGGCGGCGACCGATGCATTGTGATAATGCTCAAATTTTGGAACGGCATTTGGATCGGCAAGTGAGCGGCCGGTGTAGACGATTTTCGCAGCGCGCGGCCTACCATGGTCGATAATCGTTCCCATCATCGGGATATCTGAGCGATAGGCGACGCCCAGCTCGCGTTCCACCCAATGCAGGTAGGTAGAGCCGCTATCGAGATTCAGATTGCATATAGTCGCATCGGCCTCGTACAGCCGTGCCCAGATACTGCGGGGACCAAAGCAGATCGGGTCAATATCGCGCGTTAGACTGTCAGCTGAACCACCGAGAGCCACAACAGAAAGCATCGGGTCGGCGGAACGGCGCCCCATTCCATTTGCGATTAGCCAGTTGCCCAGCCCGGAGGTCGTTGAAACGCTCGTCTGAAGATCGAAAATGCCATCCTGTTTGTCGGAGCTGAACGAATAGGTAAAAACAGGCAGAACAAGGGTCCCGTCCGGTCCAAGAACGGACTTAAACGCGGCGAGCATGATATCGATAAGCTCGGACATATTCGCGGCGCCGGCTACCGGGCCGAAAAACGCTATATTGGCATGGCTGAAAACAGTCATTCCTGCGGTCAGCCCCGCAGACCGCAGGGCCTCAATAATATCGCCCTTGGTAATCATGCTGCGCTTTTCAAGCTCTCGACGACCTCGGCCAAACCTCGAATGGTTTGAAGGCGTCGATCCTGAAACGCCTCGGGTGTAAATGTGAAGCCGAATTGCGCCTCCGCTTCGAGTAGTAAATTCATGAGCGCCATGGAATCGAGACGCCCCGAGGTAAAGAGATTTTCACCGAGCTTTGCTTCTTTACCGAGCCCCGAAAAGCTCGGATCGATTTGCTCAACGAAGGCACATGCCCATTCGGTCAGATCCGTCACTGTTGGAACCCTTGCTATTCGACAATGGCAATAGCGCGCACGGGGGCGCCATCGCCTTCTTCAATCTTGAGCGGCAATGCCGATAAGATGAAGTCCTTGGTCGGAATTTGAGACAAATTGACGAGATATTCAAGAATGGCGACTCCTGCTCCCAACAGGATCGTATGATTGGGAGAGTCGCGGTCGCTTCCGCGGCCGTTGCGCGGGTCATCGGGCATAGGTGCGTCGAAGCCCACCAGACGAATGCCGTTTTCCACTATCCACTCGCAGGCCTCCTCGCTCAGATAGGGATGGTCGCTGTAATATTTCAGGCTATCGAGACGCCGTTCCCAATCATAGCGAAACAGAATACGCGATGGGAAATCCCGTCCGATACGTTCAACAAGCATTTCCCGGGTGATTTCGGTCTTGTCAGGAAGATGAGTGAAATCCAGCACCCGAGCCGGGCCATAGTAGATATCGAGGTCGGTATTTTCGATCGTCTCACCCTTGGGCACAAAGTGACGGGGCGCATCGACATGCGTGCCGGTGTGCGTGCCCAAAACGATCTTGCGCGTTTCCCGCCCTTCGACCTCGAAACGTCCCAATTGGGTAATTTCCACAACAGGGTGCCAGTGTACGGGAAAAGTCATGATACCCTCCCGCAGAGTCATAGTCAGGTCAATAATCATGTGATCGGCTCCACCAACTCGATAACCGGTCCATGCTCAGACCGGACAAGCGTTATTTTCAATGATCTATTGTTCACCATAAGCGCGAAGGACTCGCTGTGCCCCCCCAGCGCAGATAGCATGGGAAGATGAGAATGCCCGGAGCCCCGCGCCACAAGCGCGATGCACGGACTGCCCGCCGCGTCCAGAGGTGAGCGCAATACCCAGTTCGGATGATCGCAGTATTCAATCGGCAAGAGCCTGGCCTGCAGGGCTGGAATTGGACTCAACAACGACCACAGGCCGGATGCCGCGTCGGGACGAAATCGCAGCGACGAGAGAATCTCTTTTGACGCATCAACATTGAGGCTCGGCATAAGACATGCGAAAAGGCCGGATGCTCCGCCTTCGCTGAACCACACGAAGATGAGCATAAGCTCCGGGTCATAAAAGACTTCAAGCGGAGCATTCAGCGTAGCCTCTAGTCGCTTCCAAGCCTCCTGGGTCAGCGGTAAGCAGTCAGGGCTAAGAGTTTGCCATCCGGCAAGAGGCTCGGGAGACTGAAAAACCGGAATGAGGTCTGCTGATTGCATTCCCCCTGTGTGCCCATGGTCCAGAAGTTCAATGCTCATCCCGCCCGGAGCGCCAAGTGAGCGGATATGATGCCTTCGCTGGTAACGCTCGAGGAGCGCGGACTTCGTCGGGTGGTTTTCGAGATCGGGTTCGTCAAACCGCGTCGTATATCCGAGCAGGGCAAGACGCGAGGTAGAACGCTCAATATCCGGGGTATTCAGTGCGATGTGGCTAAGGCCCAGGATAAGCATCTCAAATCGTTTCCTCGGCAAGCATCTCCCGGAGGTCCTTCCGCCGAATCTTTCCCGTAGGCCCTATCGGAAAGGTCGCGACATAAGCGATGCCGTCTATTTGTACCCTCCCGCCTTTTTCACGCATCAGCCTCTGGGCATTGACAAGAATATCTGCCCCTTGCGGGCGGGCTACTTCCTCCAAGACGAGAATGACTTTCTGACCGAGCATCGCGTCGGCCAGTCCGATCAAGCAGAAGGATCGCTGGCCAAAGAGAGGCGATAGATAAGCTTCTGCCTCAAAAGGATTCACATTGACGCCGCCACGCAATATCACATCGTCGCTGCGTCCAAGGATCGAAAGGCGGTTGTTGTCGTAGCTGGCGATGTCGCTTGTCACGAACGGTTGTTGCGGAGTTCTGACCCTGCCATCTTCGAGGTAGCCCAAGAATGCGTACGGCGTTGTGATGGCAAGGGTTCCAGAATCGCCGGTCGCAATTTCAACTCCCTCCAGAGGGCAACCGACAGTCCCGAAGCACGGCGATTCTGCGTCGTCGACCGAAACATACAGAAGCTCCGAGAGCCCATAGGATTGAAGCGGAGCCAGTCCATAAGTTGATTCAAATGTCTCGGCGTCGGACTTGAGCATCGCGCCTGTACCGACGAAAAGCCTCCGGAATGCTTTGGGAAGTTGCTTGTCTCCACGATCCAACTTTGTCGCCAGCGACAACATGGTCGGCGAGAGCCATAAAGCCGATACTTCGTTTTCCGCCACGGTTCGCCAGAATTTAAGGGCAGTCCCCGTCGAAAATGCGGAATCTATGACCACCGCCGCGCCAGCTTGAAGCGGTGCAAGAATGCCATTAAATATTCCTGCCATGTAATACATGGGCATGACATTCAAGAAGCGATCCTTATTCGTAATGCTGGTCTGCCGGTTGAAGGCGTCCGCGCAAGCGAGGAAACTCTCGGCGGCATGGACGATTCCCTTGGGTGCGCCGGTCGATCCGCTGGTGAATGTGACTGTGAGAGGGG
The DNA here is from genome assembly GCF_014193215.1 of Rhizobium sp. BK112. NCBI lineage: Bacteria > Pseudomonadati > Pseudomonadota > Alphaproteobacteria > Hyphomicrobiales > Rhizobiaceae > Rhizobium > Rhizobium sp. BK112. Next base: position 184,493 of record NZ_JACHYZ010000002.1, on the reverse strand, counting down.
TTCCGGGCCTAACGTCCACTGGCACTTTCTCAACCGCCGGCAAATCATCCAGGCGCCAGGCTTCGGTGTTGCATACGGTCTTCCCCGTGGCATTCACTGTGGATTTCGCCCCGACCAAGCGGGCCGCCTTCTCGACGTCGGCAGGGCTTGCATCGGCCGGCTGCATGCAGAGCGTAATGCCGTGACGCATCGCAGCCAGCAGCAGCAAGGCGGCTTCAAGAGTGTTATCCACTACGGCGACGACACGATCTCCGGGGTGGATACCCATTTGCCCCAACAGCGATGCCAACCGATCCAATATCGGAACGAGTTCTGTTCCCGCGACTTCACGTCGCCGTTCGCCAGCAATATCGATAAGGATTGGATATTCCAGCTCGCGAAAGCGCTCGAAATAGCGGTCTATCAGTTTCGACATTGCCGCCTCAGAGATTTTCCTGCTCGCGTCCGTAATATTGGCTGAGGGTAAAGTGATGTTTCGTCGCGCTATGGCCCTTCAATTCCATGGCCTTTTGCTCCACCAGAGCATCGGGTGCATCCGACTGGTTCTCCTGGCAGACCGCGATGATCAGCAGACGCGGATCTACGTCATATTTGAGAGCATAGCGTCTAATCACGTGCATATAACTCGAATGAAATCCGGAATAACCGCACACCAGATCGACGCTGTCATGACCCACTTGATTTAAAAGCGGCCGCACGTGCTCTTCCGCCGCATCAAGCAGCCGCATGAGATTGAGATTTATCAATTTACCTTCACGATGCATCAGGGCCACGAAATGCTCTGTCATCGTGTTTCCGGTACAGCGGCCCATTCCCTGTAGCGACGTGTCGACCAATGCGGCGCCGCAGGCTTCGGCTTCCAGCGCATTTGCCACCGCCAAGCCTAAATTGTTGTGGCCGTGGAAGCCGAATGGCAGATCCTTAATCCGCTCACAGTACTGCCGGACAGTTTTTGGAACCATACTGCCTGCGGAATCAACGATATAGACATAGTCTGCTCCCGCAGCAACGACATAGCGCGCAGCCTCTTCGAAGACAATTGGCGGCCTTGAATAGGACTTCATAAAGTTGACGCAGGCGATAATACCGGCTGCCTTGGCTTTTTCGATAAAAGGGACCGCCTTTTTATAGGCATCTATTGAGACGCCAAAACGCAAGAATCCCATTTTAAAATCAATACAGGCATCAAGGTGTTCAAGATCGCATATGCCTGGGATCGCAAACATCCCCCATTTAGCGTCTCTTACCGCTCCAGATGCAGCCGCCATATAGGCCTCATCAGTCTCCCTGGCTTCACCTTGCCCCCTATTGGAGGCATTGAGACCAACACCATGTCCAACTTCGATAAAGTCAACACCTGCTTCATCAAGTTCCAGACATATGTCCGCCGTCTGCTTGCGATCAAAACCGAAATTGATCACATACGATCCATCGCGCAGGGTTGTATCCAGTAATTTCATTGAGGCCTTCTCAGACAGCCGATGCCAGCGGCTTGGACAGCTTTGGAGCCACTACATACGTCCTTAGTATTGACGGGATCAAGCATTTAACAGTGAGGTGTCCCCTTCTTTGGGCCGTCCGAGCCGAATTCCTGCGGTTATGAGCGCGCTCGGCCAAGCCCGCCGAAGAGCCTTTCATCAGCACAATCGGCATTTGAATAGTCCTCTAACACTCAACAAGGGATGTGTGCTTAAGGCACGCCAAGCTACGTAGCTGGTGCGCAGCTCGGCTACGCTTAAGCACCCGGCGGCCCAACAATTTAGGTCGAGGTCTTACCAGCAAAGAGCGAGATGAGCGCTGCCCTGGAAGCCTCCGAGGCAAAATCACTTGCGGCGTTCCGTTCGACCCTCGACGGCCTCAAGCCTGGCGATGATGATGCTATCTTTGAAAGACTGAGGGAATCACACCCTTCTACAATGGGGCGGTCTGGCCTAGGGTCTAATGTGGAATGTTGATGACGAGTCCCGCTTGCATTGGCGGCTAAATCGAAGGGACGAGCCACTGTGTTGATACTTCGTAAGGCAACAATCTCCGACGCGAAGGCGCTTTTCGATTGGCGAAACGACCCTGCCACACGAGCGGCTAGCATCTCCACCGAAGAGATCGAGTATGATTCTCATGTTGCGTGGCTTACGGCTACGCTCAACAATACCGCTAGGAGCCTCCTTGTTGCCGAGGAAGATGGAATCCCGGTCGGAACCGTCAGGATAGACCGCGAGCCGAATGGAACCGCAGAGCTATCTTGGACGGTTGCCCCTGATGCTCGCGGGCGCGGATTGGCGAAGCGCATGGTTCAGATGGCCGCCGAAGAAACAGCCCCTACACACACAGTCCGCGCTAAAGTAAAGGCCGACAACATAGCCTCTGCGAAAGTTGCCGTTGCTGCCGGGATGGTCCTTTTCAAGAGAGACGGCGACGTCCTGTATTTCTCCCGATAATCGTCAAAGTTTCGACGCAGCGAGGAAAAAAGCGTCGATCTGCTCGGGCGTGAAGTCCATGGCAGCGAAGCCGCTTTCCATCATCGGGGACCACCTACGAAGGAGCCGATTACAATCGACCCGTTCGGCCGATCAGGCCATGGTAGATTCCGAGAAGCATCATTTTCGAATGGTGCCACCTCTTAACCCCAAACACACTAAAAAAGACGAACTGACGGAAAATGCGCAGAGCCAATATAAAGCGCCATGCCCAGCCGATCCATCGCCGCCGGATGAGCCAGACAGCATTGCGAACCGCATAATAGTGCCTCAAAGGGCTATGAACCGGGACGCTGCGGCCGTTGAAATCAATCCATTCGTCCCCCATCGAATGTTCCATGAAGGCATCGTTCACGCCAAATAAGCCGAAACCCTTTTCCTTGGCACGCAGGCCCCACTCGATATCGACATAATCAATGAATAGCCCCTCCTCCATATGACCAACACTCTTGAAGACGGCGACGGGAATAAGAGAACCTGAGGCAATCAGAAAATCGGCACTGCTTGTTTCCTCTTGCTCCGACCTGGGACGCCGCTTAAGCTTCAGCCCTTGTCGATATACAAACGGCGCCGTTTCGCCTTGGCGATGGTCGAGATAGCTCGGCCCCACAGCCGCTACCGCAATCCCCCTTTCCTTCAAGCCTTCGAGAGCGGTTATGAGTTGCCGGACCATTCCAGCGGCAGGCACGCTATCTTGATCCAACAGCAGGATGTATTCACAACCCCGCGCCTCGGCTCGGCGGATCGCAACATTTTGCGCGTAGGCGATGCCGTAATTCTCGCCCAGACAGATGACCTCGATATTGAAGTCGTACACGAACGAAGGAAGCTTCGTCCCGTCGCCATTATCGACCAGACAGATACCATCAACTTGGGTGCGGATGCTCTCTATAAGCGGATACAGCGCTTCGGGATCAGGCTGATATGTGACGATAACTGCGACCGTCCGAGGCTTATCCGTCAAAGCCGATTCAGCTATCATAAAGGGCATATCCTCGACTGGTTCTTCAATCTTGCAGTCACTGCGCGGGCCATTGCATTGCGGAACGCGCAAGCATGCCGCTCGCCGTGCTTCATATTATCGGCAGGACCAAAAGAGTATCGGAATTTTGCGGTGCGCAGAATCTTTCACGGCTCACGAAACTGACCGGCAATCCGCCGCATCGGCATAGGAATAGCGATTGCATAGGCGAATATGTTGACGCTAATAGGAGACGGTATGGCTATTACATCCGTTTGTCACAGTGCACGTGCCGCCAGTGCTGAGATTGATGGAGCGGCCCAGTAGTTGCAGCGTAAGCCTGTCAGAAAGGTCGAAATGTTTACCGACGTCAATCTGCGATCGATCCGCCCCGGCTTCGGCATGAAAGCGAAGCATTTCGATACCTTGCTCGGCCGGCGTGCCGCGCGCGACATCGCTTTCGGGAAGCCCCTTGACGCCTCAATGATCGAGGGTGGGTTCGAGGCTTGAACGAGGGCTCGAACGCCGTTTGCATCATTCCGGCCCGCGGTGGCAGCAAGCGCATTCCTCGGAAGAATATTCGTCCTTTCCGCGGTCGCCCGATGCTTCTCTGGTCGGTTGAGGCTGCTTTGATGTCCGGCGCTTTCGACTCGGTCCTGGTTTCGACCGACGACGACGAGATCGCGGACGTCGCCCGCGCGGCGGGAGCTGAGGTGCCCTTCCTGCGGTCGGCTCGTACGTCTAACGACCACGCAACGACCGCCGATGTCCTCGCAGAGGTACTCCAGCAACTCGGCAAGATTGGGCGCAACTACACACTGGGCTGCTGTCTTTATCCGACCGCGCCGTTTGTTCAGGGCGGAGACCTGGCCACCGGACGGGCACGCCTCGAGGACAGCGATTTCGACGTCGTGATGCCGATCGCAGCCTTTTCCTACCCGATCTGGCGATCGCTGGCGCGGGACGCGGCAGGCAGGGTGCTTTTGAATTTCCCAGAAAACCTCAATATCCGTAGCCAGGATTTGCCGACGGCTTACCATGACGTGGGTCAGTGGTACTGGTTCCGAACTGAGGCCTTCCTGCGCACTCACATGCTTATGGGCAGCAACACCGGGTCGATCGTGGTACCGGCGGACCGCATGCAGGATATCGACACCGAGGAAGATTGGGCGATTGCCGAATATAAACACGAGAGGCTCTTCGGATAACGGCCCCCGCCTCCGCTTGTTCTCCAATCGTCGCCGCATCCACGAGCCTTACAAATATAACCGTAAAATTATCGGCTTTGCCTGCTGCTCTATGCGATCGGGCAAAGCCGCTGACTTCGTACCTGGTAACAGAATAATTCGCGTCACCACCCATCGTGTGCTTCCGCGATCGCGGCACAGAGCCCGCTTTGCCGAAGCTGGGGTCGCTGTCATCGTCTCGAACACCGAGTTGCGTTGACGAATATGCATGGGTAATTATGAGAGCAAAACTCCAAGGATCGCAGATGACGCAACATGAGATCTCTATTGCTGGTCGCCGCATTGCGGATGACCAACCACCATTTATCATTGCCGAGCTTTCCGCCAACCATCTGGGAGATATCGGCCGCGCCTTGAAGTCGATCGATGTTGCGGCCGAATGTGGCGCAGATGCCGTGAAGTTCCAGACTTATACTCCCGACACACTGACCATTGACGTCGACAATGAATATTTCCGAATAAGCGGCGGCCTCTGGGATGGGCGCACTTTGTACGATCTCTATGGCGAGGCGTTCACCCCATATGAATGGCACGCCGAATTGTTTTCACATGCTAGAAGCAGAGGTATCATCCCGCTCTCGACGCCCTTCGATGAAACCGCAATCGAGCTTCTCGAAGGCCTTGACGCTCCGGCCTACAAGATTGCCTCATTCGAAGTTATCGACCTGCCATTGGTGGCTGCGGTCGCGAGACGCGGAAAACCCATGATCATTTCGACGGGCATGGCCGATCTCGCAGAAATCCAGGCGGCCGTGCAGACGGCACGCGACAACGGAACTTCCGAAATTATTCTATTGCACTGCACAAGCGCTTATCCCGCTCCGTTCACCGATGCGAGATTGCGAACGATCCCGCATATGAAGGAAGCATTCCAGGTCATCGGCGGGTTGTCGGATCATACTCCCGGTACCGCCGCAGCTGTCGCCAGCGTTGCCCTTGGTGCCCGCGTCATTGAGAAACACTTCACCTTGTCACGAGATGACGGTGGACCGGACTCTTCTTTCTCGCTAGAGCCCGATGAACTCGCCAGACTTGTTTCTGACTGCCGCAGTGCGTGGGAGGCCCTTGGGTCGGTTAGCTACAGCCTCTCCAAAAGTGAACGCGGAAGCGAGAAATTCCGCCGGTCATTATTCGTCGTGCAAGACGTCAAGGCTGGTGAAACAATCACCCACGCTCACGTTCGTTCGATCCGCCCGGGATATGGCATGCCGCCGAAGCATCTTCCGGACGTCATCGGCAGAAAGGCTGCACACGACCTTAGCCGAGGCCAGCCTCTGACGTGGAAGGATTTGGATTAGCGATTTGCTCAAGGTCGGCGTACCGTTCCCGAAACAGCGCGATCGGTACGCGCCAGCCTTCCGATCCCATCAGGCCAGACCGCAAAACGGCGAATTCGCGCCGTTCGACGTTCCAGGGGATTGCGCCAGGCGACGACGAAGCGATCTATCAGCGTCTCAGGATTGCTCATCCATCCTACAACGGAAGCGTCTACGAGCAGATTTGATCCACTTGCTCACAAGGGTTTCTTCTGAGATCGAATGCCATGCTAGGTATCGCTTTGTGTGCCGACACGCGATCACGCCTGGAGAGGCTACGACCTCTCCAGGCGGCGTTGCAAGGCAGACCCATTCCTTGGCGCAAAGCTCAAGGCACATCTGTGAAAAGCTGGGGCCAGAACCATCGATGCTCTCTGTCGGAGGCCTGCCTCGACTGTCCCATCGCCACTGCCGGTCTGCGGCTTTTCAGAGGACCGTGGCCTGTCGCTCTGGTAGGGCATCGATCATGCGGTTTGACGATCAATTTTTTCAAATCAAGCGCACCTCAGGCGTGTTTTCTGGCAAAGCTGGCCCAATTGTCGCATACGCTTGCCGCCCGTCATCGAATAGAAACACGTTCATCCAGACTTCCTGTTGCCGGAATACAACGTTGAATAAAGCCATAGATTGCACCGACATCCACAGCTTGACAGCGGTGACCACGATCCTTAGCGAGGCAGCGTGGGCACGGTCAGGACCGGCAAATTGAATTACTTCAGACAACTCAAAATAGCGGTTCTTGGTCCCGAGAATGGGACGGGAGATTCGCTCGACCGAAATAACCGCATTGCGGTCTTTGCCTTTGCAATCCTTCCAGGACTTTCGTCGAACTTCAACTCCTTCATCCTCCTCGCGTCCATGGTGTGGGGCATCTACTGTCTGGCGACTGGCCGCCTTGCGTTGAACCTGTCGAGATCCGACCGGCTGGTTGCCATCGGCATGTCGATCTACCCATTGGTGATGATCGCGAGCATATTCATCAATCCACCTTACTCCGAGGAATTGGACTGGATATTCCGGCTCCTGCCTTTCTTTTCGGTCTGGCTGATCTTGCCGCGGATGCGCCACTCTCCCGATGGCCGTCTCGTGCCACTCTTTATCCTCGGCGCCGGTATCGGCATGATCCTTACCTTTCTTTTCAGTCTGCTGCAGATCATCTTTCTGATGCCGAGGGCAGAGGCGGGAACTTCGAACGCTGCACTCCTCGGAGTCATAGGCGTTCTTTTCGGCGGCATTGCGCTTCTCAACGTTCAATCTCCCAGAAGCGTAGAGCAAAGAATTGCGATATTGGGATATGCCGCGGGTCTCGGCTGCGTGCTGCTTTCGGGAACGCGCTCAGCCTGGCTGGTCATTCCCGTCCATATCGTCATCTTTCTCTGGTATTTTCGCAAACACAGCTTCCATCTGAGTTTGCGCAGCCTGGCCATTACCGGCTCCCTGCTGTTGGCGGGAATTGTCGCCTTGGGCAGCGGCCAAATCCTCGATCGCATCCAGGCGCTCCAGGGAGATCTGACAACACTCGAACGCAGCGACGGCGAGATCACATCGCTCAGCGCGCGGATCGCTTTGTACAAAGGCGCGCTATCAGCAATCCGTAAGGACCCGTTGACGGGTTATGGCCCGCAAAACCGGATGGCTTCGGTCCTGGCGGAACTTCCCGATAACATAAGGCCGCAGCTGCCCTTCTCGCATGTCCACAACGGCTTTCTAACCGCGGGAATCGACGCCGGCGTTTTCGGCATTGCAGCGCTTTGCCTGATGCTCTTGACGCCCGTGATAGGCGCGTGGAGGAAAGAAGCGGGGCCGGGCCGGGACATCTCCATCGCGCTCGCTCTTCTGCTCGTCAGCAGCTACGTCATCACGGGCAGCTTTGGCATCATGTTCAATCAGAAGGCTCTGGATCCGATCTTCGCCTACCTCGTCGCCCTTATTTGTGCGGATCGCGGCAGCACAGGCTTTGCGCCCGTCGTTCGGGGCTAAATCTCGATCCAGTGACTGCTATCGACGTCTCTCGCTCAAAGACAACAAGGCCGATATCGCTGTGCCTTCTAACTTAAACGCGACGTTGCGTTTACCTGCCTCAAGAGGCCTGCTTCCTTCGAAGCCGAAGATAAGAAGCCGACGCCTACAATCTGTTCAGGAGAGCGAGGATGGGAAGAAATTTGGTCTGGAGCGTGCTTTGGCGCTTTATCCCGGTTCGCTTGAGCACCGACAATCTCTCAAAGGGCCAACCACCGTTGCGAGCCCGCTGAAAAGCATGGAAAGCGGTGCGATTTTCGGGGGTAAGACGATCCTCGAAGGTCTTGATCGCCTCTTCGTGAGCCGTGTTCCACGCACGCCATTGCCCGCGAAAAGCCATCCACAATCTGGCGACTTGCATTGAGATACCGTTGTTGGCGCCAACAAGGTTGGTGGCGTGCTGGCGGTATTTCAACACCGGTTCCGCATCGTATCGGACCACGCCGCCGCAGCCTGCCACAACAATATAGAACCACCAGTCGTGGGAAATGAGACGTGTTTTCGGCAATGTGTTGACCACAAGATCCCTTGCCGCCTGATTGAACATCATGGTGTTGCCTCCACCGATGCTCTGGACCAGAGCGTTGCGAAAACTTGGTTCGAGTTTGAACTCGGGCGACATTCCTGCATGATTGAGTTGTTCATCGACAATTTCGGTCCGAGCGAAATAAACTGCCGGTGTGCCAGGGTCGATCCGCGACAGCCAGTCGAACGCACGTTCGAGTTTTTCCGGATACCAAATGTCATCCTGGTCGCAGAACGCATAAGCGTCAGCATTTTTGAGATTCGAAAGGTTGTTGAGGAAGTTACCGCAAAAGCCGAGATTGACGGGATTTCGTATCAAGCGGAAGCGCGCGTCCTTTGCAACCAGAGCTTCGAGCATTTCGACGGTACCATCCGTTGAGCCGTCGTCGAAGAACGTCACATGCCAGTCGGTGAGCGTCTGCGCCTCAATGGATGCAATCTGCTCCCGAAGATAGCGCATTCCATTATAGGTCGCGCAAAGAATTTCTATCAACTGAATAACTCCGATCCAGCTCGTATAACGGGGCGCCCGGCGATTTGTCGATCCGCTGTTTCACCACACATATCGCAACCCCATGCGGTCGATGTGCCAGCGTGCGCCATAAAGCATGATCGTCACCTCTGCCAAGCGCCAACTGAAATTCAAAGCATGTCGGGCGTGAATTCTCGCTGGCAGCAGCGGTTATGCCACTCCAAAGGCACCTTGCCGTCTCGGATAGAGGCGAGCCGGCACCTTTCACGCATCCGCCGGCAGAACTGGATTCTCATCTTGCTGTCCCGGCCCCGGCGCGGTATGTGCTCAGCAGCACGATTGGCTATATTGCCGGCGTTGGTTGCTGTCACAATCCAGCGATCGAGCCTAATGCAAGGATGTATGCATTGAATGTAGAACAACTGGGGATCGGGGACGTTAAAAGGATCACTCCCGCCAGATTCGGTGACTCGAGGGGCTATTTCAGCGAAGTCTTCAAAGATTCCTGGTTCCGCACTAACGTGGCCGACGTTTCTTTCGTGCAGGACAATGAGTCTCTTTCAGCGCAACCGGGGACCGTTCGGGGATTGCATTTTCAGCTGTCTCCCTTCGCCCAAGGCAAGCTCGTGCGCTGCCTGCGCGGCGCGCTGCTGGATGTGGCCGTCGATATCAGGCATGGCTCTCCGACCTACGGAAAGTGGGTCTCTGCAGAACTGTCGCCGGAGAATGGCTCACAGCTTTGGGTGCCGGCCGGATTTGCGCATGGGTTCATAACTTTGCAGCCCGATACCATCATCAGTTACAAGGTCACGGCTCCCTACAGCGCCGAACATGACCGCGGCCTGCGGTGGAACGATGCCGAGATCGGGATCGAGTGGCCGCAGATGGATGCCTACGTTCTTTCTGATAAGGACAACAAACAGCCATTGCTTTCCGAACTCCCCGCATATTTTCAATTTTCGTAAAACGGAGGGCCTCATGCGTGTTCTTGTAACAGGTGGCGCTGGCTTCATCGGTTCGGCATTGGTGCGCTATCTCGTCAGTGAGGTCGGCGCCGACGTCCTCAATATCGACAAGCTGACCTATGCCGGCAATCTCGCCTCGCTGAAAGCGATCGAGAATGCTCCGAACTACAGGTTTCTCAAAGCCGACATTTGCGACCGAAGCGCGGTCAGCAGCGCTTTCGAGGATTTTCGTCCCGATTACGTCATGCATCTGGCGGCGGAAAGCCACGTCGACCGGTCGATCACCGGGGCGGCGGATTTTATCGAAACGAATATAAATGGCACCTTCAGCATGCTGGAGGCTGCGCGGCAATATTGGCAAGGGCTTCCGGCGGACGAAAAGGCGGCATTCAGGATGCTGCATGTGTCCACCGACGAAGTCTACGGTTCGCTGGGTGAAGACGGGCTGTTTGCCGAGACGACGCCTTACGATCCGTCCTCTCCCTACTCCGCATCCAAGGCGGCCAGCGATCACCTGGCAACGGCGTGGGAGCGGACTTACGGCCTGCCGATGATCATTTCCAACTGTTCGAACAATTACGGTCCTTTTCATTTCCCGGAAAAGCTCATTCCCCTCATCATATTGAATGCGCTGGAACGGAAGCCATTGCCCGTCTACGGAAGCGGCTCCAACATTCGCGACTGGCTCTATGTCGATGATCACGCCCGAGCGCTGTGGCTGATCGTGCAACGGGGCCGTCTCGGCGAAAAATACAATGTCGGCGGGCGCAACGAGCGGCGGAACATCGATGTTGTCGAGCGTGTCTGCGCGATCATGGATGAAGTCCGGCCAGGACATGCACCGCATAGCGATCTTATAAGCTACGTCACCGATCGGCCGGGCCACGATGCCCGCTACGCTATCGATGCGACCAAGCTCGAGACCGAACTCGGCTGGAAAGCACTGGAGAATTTCGACAGCGGCATCCGCAAGACCGTCGACTGGTATCTGGAAAATGCATGGTGGTGGCAGCCGCTGCGCGAGGGTGTGTATTCCGGTGAACGCCTTGGCGTGTTGAAAAAGGTCTGAGATGCGCATCGCGGTAACAGGCAAGAGCGGCCAGGTCACGTCTGCGTTGCAAGCGCTGAAGGCGCCTGACATCGAGGTCATCACCATCGGCAGGCCCGAGTTGGATTTGCTCGCGCCTTCTATGGTGCGTGAAACCATTGCGAAGCTCAAACCCGACGTCGTCGTGTCGTCGGCCGCCTACACTGCCGTCGACAAAGCCGAAAGCGACGAGGCGGCGGCGTTCGCCATCAATCGAGACGGCGCAGGAGCCATCGCTGCCGCAGCTGCCGAGCTGTCCATTCCCGTCATCCATCTCTCGACCGATTATGTGTTCGATGGAGACAAGCTCGAACGCTATGTCGAGAGCGACCCGGTCGGACCGGTATCCGTCTACGGCAGATCGAAGCTCGAAGGCGAATATGCGGTTGCCGCAGCCAATGAGAACCATGTGATCCTACGGACGGCCTGGGTCTATTCGACATTTGGCCATAACTTCGTGAAAACCATGCTCAGGCTTGCGGAGACGCGAGACGAGCTGAGCGTCGTGAGCGACCAACTGGGTTGCCCGACCTCCGCCAACGACATCGCCGAAGCTATCGTCAAAATAGCGGCCAGACTGTCAAGCGACTCTAGCCCGGACTTGCGGGGCGTTTTTCATTTGGCCGGCAGCGGCGAAACGAACTGGGCCGAGTTTGCTCGATATATTTTGTCCATTCTCGAGGAAAAGACCGGCAGGCGTGTCATCGTCAGGGACATTGCGACCGCCGACTACCCCACAGCCGCGAAGCGGCCCGCCAATTCCCGATTGTGCTGCGATAAGTTGAAGCGCCTTTATGGCGTCAGCATGCCGGAGTGGCAGGTATCGACGCGAACTGTTGTGACAAAGCTCTTGGAAGAGCCGAAGGAGGCCGTATGAAAGGTATTGTGCTTGCGGGGGGCAGCGGTACTCGCCTGCACCCGATGACTCATTCGGTCTCGAAGCAGTTGCTTCCGATCTATGACAAGCCGATGATCTACTACCCGCTGACCACCTTGATGCTGGCCGGCATCAGAGAGGTTCTGATCATCTCCACCCCGCACGATATGCCGCTTTTCCAGCGGTTGCTGGGTGATGGCAGCGATTGGGGCATGTCTCTGAGCTATGCTGTGCAGCCGAGCCCCGATGGACTGGCCCAAGCCTATATTATCGGCGCAGACTTCGTGGCGGGCGGACCATCCTGTCTCATCCTCGGAGACAATATCTATTTCGGCCACGGGCTGCCCGAACTGCTTGAAGAGGGTGTCTCAAAGGGTGATGGCGCGACCGTATTTGCCTATCATGTGCACGATCCCGAACGTTACGGTGTCGTCGAATTCGGCAGCGATATGACTGCAATATCGATTGAAGAGAAGCCGGCGAAGCCGAAATCGCACTGGGCTGTCACCGGCCTTTATTTTTACGATGCCGACGTCGTTGATATCGCAGCCAATCTGAAGCCTTCGGCGCGCGGCGAATACGAGATTACCGATGTCAACAGGACATATCTGGAGCGGGGGAAGCTGCGCGTCTCGATGATGGGCCGCGGGTATGCCTGGCTTGATACCGGCACGCCCGAAAGCCTGCTCGAGGCCGGCGAATTCGTCCGCACGCTCGAAAAACGCCAGGGCTTCAAGATCGCTTGCCCGGAGGAAATCGCGCTGGCCAAAGGCTTCATCACCAAGGAGCACTTCGCCCAGATTGCCGCCAAAGCGGGCAAAGGCGATTATGGCCAATATTTGCGCGGCCTGATGGATTAAATAGCTGCGGTCCGGTGAAATAGGCATGCCGCGCGAGAGTGCAGGGCGGCCTTGCGATAACGGAATGCGGAAAACAAAAAGCTAAAGAGCGAATCTGAAAAATTGCGACGCTCTTTAACAGTCAGGCTGAAAGTCTCCTCCTGACGTCCTCTCCCAATTCCTTCATGCGGTCGGCCGAAATGCGGCCGATCAGCATGAAGGCGTGCGTCGCATTCGACCAATAGATCACATTCATCCCCTTGCGGCTTTCGAGATCCGGCGCCTTGGGCCCGGCATTCGACGTGACGATACACAGCGCCATTGGGCCGGTTTCAGGGTCGAGATAGGCGACCTGGGCGAGCGGTTTGCCGTCATATTGCAAGAGCAGCGCGCGTTTGAAATCGATGCCCGGAAGCGCGACGGCTTCGGGGGAGAGCGAGAGGCCGAGTTTCTCATCAAGCGGGCCGAGCTGGGCGGCCTGGGCCTCCCGGGCAGGCACCGGGCCGGCCAGGGTTTCCGGGGTATAGAGCGAGATATAGTCGGCGACCACGCTGCGCCATTCGCTGTTTTCGTCCTTTGCCGAAAGGCGTGCGCCGATGCCGATGACCGCGCGGTCGATCGCGATGCCGGCAATGAGCGAGGCGGCGAGCGCGCCGAGGAACCGGCGACGGCTGTCGAATGTCAGTGCAGAAGCGGATTTTGCGCGCTGCTGCGCCGGGATGGCGGCGAGCATCGTCTCCAGCTTCTGACGCGGGGCTTCGGCGAGCAGCGGGGCGAAGGCTTGCTTGAACGGCAGGCTGGCGCGCGCCAGGAATTCCAGCCGTTCGGCGACGTGTTCATCTTCGCTGACGAGGGCTTCGATGCGCGCAGCCTCTTCGGCCGTCAGTTCGCCGTCGATGAAGGCGGTCAGGTCCTCGTCGGAGGGAATGGTGTGTTTGGTGTTCATTGCCGTCCCCCTTCCGATCCGGCGCCGGAGAGCTTGGCGCGGGCGGCCGCCAGCCGGCTCATCACGGTTCCGATCGGGATATCCAATATGCCTGCAACCTCGCGATAGGAAAGTCCTTCCACATAAGCGAGGAAAACCACCGTCCGCTGCGCCTCGGGCAGTGCGTTCACCTGTCTCAACACCTGACCCGCCATCACATGCGTTTCGGTGTCGTGGGCGCCGTCGAAGGTCAGCGTCTCCCCGGCATCGACGAAACCCTGGCCCTGACGCACCCGGCGAGAGCGGATCTCGTTCAGCCAGATCGAATGCAGGATCGAAAACAGCCAGCGGTCAAGCCGGGTGCCGGGGATGAACTGGTCGGCGCGCTCCAGTGCGCGAAGGCAGGTCGCCTGCACCAGGTCGTCGGCGACATCGCGCTGATGCGAGAGAACGAGACCATAACGCCAGAGCCTTGCCAGATTTTCCGTCAGGCCGCTCCTGATATCCGCTTCACTCGCGATGGCCGCCTCCGCCGATCCAACATCTTTCGGAACCGCCGGATGAACCGGCGATTCCATTCTCGCGTGACTATAGGCAGGAAAGTGGGTGCGCGCGACCGACATTCTTACATCCCTTCCGTGCTTCCATCTTCCTGCCCGTGGCTTCCCAATCAGATCTTCGAGGGGTTGAGGATTGCGGCGTTCAGATCCTGATATTCCTCGCAAGTGGTGCCACAGATCGCCTTGATTGACTTCAGCTGCTCCTTGGCGAGATCGAGCTGGCCCTTGATGACATAGGCTTCGCCGAGATATTCACGGACCTTGGCATATTGCGGGTCCATCTTCACCGATTGCAGATAATAGGAGATGCCTTCGTCGGTGCGGCCGAGCTTGCGGGTGGCATAACCGCGATAATTCAGCACTTCGGCCGTGTTCTGATCCTTGACCGTGTCGAGCACGGCAAGCGCCTCCTCATAGCGGCCGGCCTTGGCCAGCGAATAGGCATAGTCGGCACGGTTCTCGTCGGAGACGTTGGCACTCTGCTGCTTGACGCATTTCTTGGCCTTCTGGTCGTAGATCTCGCCCTTCTTGCAGGTGGGCGTGGTGCTGCTGTCATCGCCGACGGCAAAGACCGGACCGGAGAGAACAGAAGCGGCAAGGCAGCCGCCGACAAGGATGGAAGCGATACGGGCTGTCATGATCGTCATGGGAGAAATTCCTCTAGAAGTGACGTTGCGAGGAGAGAACACCGCTGCATCTGGCTTTATTCGCCGACGTCTCCATTTTCTCCATCACTGCTTCGTGAAGCCGACGAGGCCGAATAAATCGTCGGGCCGCGTGTTTTCCGTTCCGCCGGGAACGACAAGGAGAATTCCGTGACCGATACCGTGAAACTCGTCAGCCTCGCCGTCGCCGCACCCGAACATGTCATTCTGCAAAAACAGGCGGTCGAAGCCTCGGCCCGGCTGTTTGCCGACCGTTTCGAGGATTTCCGCCATCTTGCCCGCGTCTTCGATAGCGCCGGCATCGTAAAGCGCCATGCGGCGCGGCCGCTTGCCTGGTTCGACGAGCCGCATGGCTGGCAGGACCGGATGCAGGCCTATGCAGAGGTGGCGGGCGGGCTTTTCGTCGAGGCTGCCAGCTCGGCTCTTCGCCAGGCAGGGCTTGAGGCCGGGGATGTCGACTGTGTCGTGACCGTGTCCTCCACCGGTTTTACGACGCCGAGCCTCGATGCGCAGCTTGCCCGCAGAATGGGTTTCAGGACCGATATCGAGCGCGTGCCGGTCTTCGGGCTCGGCTGTGCGGCCGGCGTGTCGGGTTTTGCGATCGCCTCGCGGCTGGCGCAAAGTCGACCGGGCGCCGTCGTGCTATTCGTCTCGATCGAGCTCTGCACGCTGGCCTTCCGGCTGGACGAGCTGACGCGGCCGAACATCATCGCGACAGCGCTTTTCGGCGACGGCGCGGCCGCCTGCGTGCTGCGTGCGGGCGGAGACGGGCTGGCGGAGGTGGAATCGACCGGCGAACATCTCTTTCCCGACACGCTCGATATCATGGGCTGGAAGATCGACGATGGCGGCTTCGGCATCGTGCTGGCGCAATCGCTGCCGCCCTTTGCCGAAAGGGAGCTCGGGCCGGCAGTGACGGCCATTCTGGCGCGCAACGGGCTGAGGCCGGAGGATATCGGCCGCTTCATCTGTCATCCCGGGGGCATGAAGGTGCTGGCCGCGATGGAAAGCGCGCTGTCGATGGCGCCGGGCACGCTCGATCACGAGCGCGCCGTGCTTGCCGAATACGGCAACATGTCGTCGCCCACCATCCTGTTCGTGCTGGAACGGGCGATCCGCGCCGGATTGCCGGAGCGTGCCGCGATGATCGCCATGGGGCCGGGCTTTTCGGCGAGCTGCGTGACGCTGCGGAGGGTGGCATGATGTGGCCATCGATCGCGCTTCTGGCCTTCGTGACGCTGCAGCGGCTAGGCGAGCTCGTGCTCGCCCGGCGCAACACCGCCGCCCTTCTCGCCAGAGGCGCCAGAGAGGTGGCAGCAGAGCACTATCCCGCCATGGTGGCGCTGCATGCCGGCTGGATCATCGGCCTGTGGCTGCTCGCACTGGGCAGGCCGGTCGAGTTCTTCTGGTTTGTCGTGTTCATGGGGCTGCAGGTGCTGCGGCTCTGGGTGCTGGCGACGCTGAAGGGCCGCTGGACGACACGCATCGTCATCCTGCCTGGTGCGCCGCTCGTCCGATCCGGGCCCTATCGTTTCCTGCGCCATCCGAATTACGCGATCGTCATTGGCGAGATCGCCGCCCTTCCCCTCGCCTTCGGCCTGCCGCTTTACGCGATCGTCTTTTCGCTGCTCAACGCGCTTATCCTCCATGTCCGCGTGAAGGCTGAAAATGCCGCACTGAAAAGCGCAATGATTTTGAAATGAATGCGATTTTTCGTTTGCGCCGCATCATCGGCAAGGGCATTTTCACCCCGACAAACAACGCGGAATGCAGGGGAAATGACGAAGAACGCAATCGTGCTCGGCGCCGGCATCGTCGGGGTTTCCACGGCCATCCATCTTCAGCGGCGCGGCCGGCAGGTGACGCTGATCGACCGCAAGGATCCGGGCAACGAAACCTCCTTCGGCAATGCCGGCCTGATCCAGCGCGAAGGTGTCGCGCCTTACGGCTTTCCCCAGCAGCTCGGGCTTTTGCTGCGTTATGCGCTGAATAACCGCATCGATGCGCATTATCACCTGCGCACGCTGCCGAGCCAGATCGCCTTTCTCGCCCGCTACTGGTGGAACTCCAATGCGCGCCGCCACGCGCTCATCACCCGGGCTTATGCGCCGCTGATCGAAAATTCGATTGCCGAACACAAGGACCTGATCGAAGCGTCGCAGGCTGAAGCGTTGATCCGCAAGGATGGCTGGATCAAGCTTTTCCGCACGCAGGCCAAGCGCGACGCGGCTCTTGCGGAGGCAGCACTTTGGCAGAATGAATTCGGGGTGGAGTACGACAGCCTGGCTCCGGCCGATATCGCCCGCATGGAACCTGATCTTTCCGGCGATTTCGCCGGTGCTATCCGCTGGCGCGACCCCTGGTCGGTGCTCGACCCGCATGCGCTGACATCGGCCTATCGCCGCTATTTCGAAAGCCTCGGCGGCCGTTTCGTCACCGGGGATGCCGCCTCGC
Organism: Rhizobium sp. BK112; assembly: GCF_014193215.1. Lineage (NCBI taxonomy): Bacteria > Pseudomonadati > Pseudomonadota > Alphaproteobacteria > Hyphomicrobiales > Rhizobiaceae > Rhizobium > Rhizobium sp. BK112. Next base: position 167,104 of record NZ_JACHYZ010000002.1, on the reverse strand, counting down.
TCGGTCCGTTCGGCTCCGGCTGGAAGATCATGACGACAGAGGGTCCGCTCGAAGCCGAGGATACCGTCATAGCGCTCGGCCCCTGGGCGGCCGTTGCGACGCGCCGGCTCGGCTATTCCCTCCCACTCGGGGTCAAACGCGGCTATCACATGCATTATGCCGCCGAGGGCGATGCCGTGCTCAACAACTGGATGCTCGATGCCGAACGCGGCTACTTGCTGGCGCCGATGAACCGCGGCATCCGCCTGACGACCGGGGCGGAGTTTGCAACGCTCGACGCGCCGAAGACGCCGGTCCAGCTCGACCGGGCCGAAGCCGTCGCGCGCACCATCTTCCCGCTCGGCAGGCGGCTCGATCCCGAGCCTTGGATGGGTGCTCGCCCCTGCACGCCCGATATGATGCCGGTTATCGGCAAGGCGCCGCGCCATCAGGGCCTGTGGTTTGCCTTCGGCCATGCCCATCACGGGCTGACGCTCGGGCCGGTGACGGGCCGCGTGCTTGCCGAACTCATCACCGGCGAGACGCCGTTCATCGATATTGCGGCCTATTCGCCGCAGCGTTTCAAGCCGTGATGCCGAGAGCAGAGAGACCTTTGAGAGCGGTCGCCGCGATGCCGTCCACCGTGTCGTCGATATCGACGGTGACGACGCCCGGCTCGCCCGTGGGCACCTCAAGCGTCGCCATCTGGCTTTCGAGCAGCGAGACCGGCATGAAATGGCCCTTGCGCTCGCCCATCCGCTTCGTCAGCAGCGCCTTGGAGCCTTCGAGATAGACGAAGAACAGATTGCCGCCGACAGCCGCCCGCAGCCGGTCGCGATAGACGCGCTTCAGCGCCGAGCAGGAGACGATGATGCCCTCGCTCTTGTCAAGCGAGGCCTGCATGTCCTCGCCGATTAGGTCGAGCCAGGGCATCCGGTCCTCATCCGTCAGCGGAATGCCCTTCGACATCTTTTCGACATTGGCGGCCGGATGAAGCGCATCGCCTTCGACGAAGGCCTGGTGCAGGGCCTCGGCGAGCTTTTCGCCGACGGAGGATTTGCCGCAGCCGCTGACCCCCATGACGATGATCGCATGGGGTTTGTTCATCTGCTCCGACATGATTCCTCCCAATCGATGTTTCCCGCTCAATCGAGCGGGAAGTGACAGGCATATTGTTGTGCGCCCTCTCCCCTTAATTCGGGAGAAACCTGGCGGCAATGGTCCTGCGCCTTCCAGCAGCGCGGATTGAAGTGGCAGCCCGACGGCGGCTTCAACGGCGACGGCAGCTCACCCTGCAGGCGGATGCGGCTCTTCTCGCGGTCGGGATCGGCAATCGGCGTGGCCGACAGCAAGGCGGCCGTATAGGGATGGCGTGGCCTGGCGAAGACCTCGGCGGCGGGACCGGTTTCGACCGGGCGGCCGAGATACATCACCATCACCTCGTCGGCGATATGATGGACGACGGACAGGCCATGCGAGATGAAGAGATAGGCAAGACCCATCTCCTTCTGCAGGTCCATCAAGAGGTTCAGCACCTGCGCCTGGATCGACAGATCGAGCGCCGAGACCGGTTCGTCGAGCACCAGCACCTTCGGCCGCAGCATCAGGGCGCGGGCAATGGCGATGCGCTGACGCTGGCCGCCTGAGAACATGTGGGGATAACGGCCATAATGCTCCGAACGCAGGCCGACGCGCGCCATCATCTCCTCCACCTTGCGGCGGCGGGCGGCGGCGTTGAGATCGGTGTTGATCTTCAGTGGCTCTTCGAGGATCGAGCCGACCTTCTGGCGCGGGTTGAGCGAGCCGTACGGATTCTGGAAGACGATCTGCACCTGGCTGCGCAGGCTGCGGTCGCCGACATTGGCGGGCTTGCCGTCGATCAGCAACTGCCCTGACGTCGGATCCTCGATCATGGTGACCAGGCGGGCGAGCGTCGACTTGCCGCAGCCGGATTCGCCGACGACAGCGAGCGTCTTGCCGGAATGGAGGCTGAAGCTGACGCCGTTCAGCGCCTTGACGGTGGCGTCGGCTTTGAAGAAACCACGGTTGACGGTGTAGAAGCGGGCGAGATCCCTGCCCTCGAGAACAGCATCCGTCATACGAGGTCTCCTGCAGTTTCAACGGCCATCACGCCCGGATGGCCGAGCGGCTTGCCGTCCTTCAAAGGATAGTTGCAGAGCGCCAGGCCCAACTCCGGCCCCTGACGAACGACGCCGCGATCGCATTCGACCGTGGCGAAGCCGCAGCGCGGCGCGAAAAGACAGCCTGTCGGGCGACCGTGCTGACCGGGCACGACACCGGCGATCGAGGGAAGGCGCTGGCCGACTTTGGCGCGTTCCGGGAGGGCCGCAAGCAGGGCTGCGGTATAGGGATGATGCGGATCGCGGAAGAGTGCCCTCACCGGCTGCTCCTCAACCTTCTGGCCGGCATATTGCACCTGCACGCGCTCGGCGGTTTCGGCGACGACACCCATGTCGTGGGTGATCAGCACCAGCGCCATGCCCTGCTCCTTCTGCAGGCGAACGAGCAGATCGAGGATCTGGGCCTGGATCGTCACGTCGAGCGCGGTCGTCGGCTCATCGGCGATGAGCAGCTTCGGATTGCAGGCGAGCGCCATGGCGATCATGACGCGCTGGCTCATGCCGCCGGACATCTGATGCGGGAAGTTCGACAGGCGGTCTTCCGGCGCCGGAATGCCGACGAGATTCAAGAGCTCGATCGAGCGTTGGCGGCGTTCCTTGCGGTTGAGGCCCATATGAAAGCGCAGGGTCTCACCGAGCTGGAAGCCGACCGTGAAGCACGGATTGAGGCTCGACATCGGCTCCTGGAAGATCATCGCCATATCCTTGCCGACGATCCTGCGGCGCTGCCGGGCGGAGATGCCGCGCAGATCCTTGCCGTCGAACTGCAGACGGTCGGCGGTGATCTTCGCTGTCCAGGGCAGAAGCCCCATCAGCGCCAGCATGGCAACGGATTTGCCCGAGCCGGATTCACCGACGACCGACAGGATTTCGCCTTTGTCGCAGGCAAGCGACACGCCGTCGACGGCGCGGAACAGACCGGAAGAGGTCTGGAATTCGACAGTCAGATTTTCAATCTCGAGGAGCGACATCACGACCTCTTCAGTTTGGGATCGAGCGCATCGCGCAGGCCGTCGCCCATCAGGTTGATGGCGAGGACGGTGATGAGGATGGCAAGACCCGGAAATGTCACCACCCACCAGGCGCGCGAGATGAACTCACGGGATTCGGCCAGCATCGTACCCCATTCCGGTGTCGGTGGCTGGGCGCCCATGCCGAGAAAGCCGAGGGCGGCGGCATCGAGAATCGCCGCCGAGAAGGCGAGCGTCGCCTGAACGATCAGCGGCCCCAGACAGTTCGGCAGGATCGTCTTGAACATCAGCCGGAAGGTGCCGGCACCGGCGACACGCGAGGCGATCACATATTCCTTCTCGCGCTCTGAAATGACCGAGGCGCGCGTCAGGCGCACGAAATGCGGCTGATTGACCAGCGAAATCGCGATCATCGCGTTGGTGAGGCCAGGCCCCAGGACGGCCACCAGCACGAGCGCGAGCAGTAGCGACGGGAAGGCCAGGATGATGTCCATCAGGCGCATGATCGCGGTGTCGACCTTGCCGCGGAAATATCCGGCGATGAGGCCGATCAGCACCCCGCAGATGACCGAAAGTGTGACGACGACGACGCCGATGAAGAGCGAAAAGCGCGCGCCATAGATCAGGCGCGAGAGGATATCGCGGCCGACGGCATCCGTTCCGAGCGGGAAGGAGGCGCTGCCGCCCTCCATCCAGGCCGGCACGGCGAGCAGCACCGCGCGGTTCTGTTCGTTCGGCTGATGTGGCGCAAAGAGCGGTGCGAGGACTGCGACGACCAGGATGATGGTGAACACCACGAGGCCGATGACGGCGCCCTTGTTGCGAGAGAAATAATGCCAGAACTCCGCAACAGCAGATGGCTGACCGGTTTTGACGGTGACGGTGCTCATGAACCGCTCCTAATGACGAATGCGCGGATTGATGAAGCCGTAGAGAACATCAACAATCAGATTGACCAGCATGATGACGCCGGCGATCAGGAGAAGGCCACCCTGGACCACGGCATAATCGCGCTTGAACACCGAATCGACCATCCATTTGCCGATGCCCGGCCAGGAGAAGATCGTCTCGGTGAGGATGGCGCCGGCAAGAAGGACGCCGATCTGCAGGCCGATCGTGGTAATGACGGGGATCATCGCATTGCGCAGCGCATGCACGCCGACGACGCGCAGCGGCTTCAGGCCCTTCGAGCGCGCCGTGCGGACATAATCCTCGCCCAGAACCTCGAGCATCGCCGAACGCGTCTGGCGGGCGATAACGGCAAGCGGGATGGTCGCCAGCACGATGGTCGGCAGAATGAGATAGCTGACGGCCGAGGCGAAAGCGCCCTTCTGGCCTGACAGCAGGCTGTCGATCAGCATGAAGCCGGTGACCGGCTTGAAGAAATACATCAGTGAGATGCGACCGGAAACCGGCGTCCAGCCGAGATAGCCGGAGAAGAAGATGATCAGCAGCAAACCCCACCAGAAGATCGGCATGGAATAACCGATGAGGGCAACACCCATCACGCTCTGATCGAACCAGGTGCCACGCTTGACGGCCGCAAAGACGCCGGCGGGCACGCCAAGACAGACCGCGATGATGATGGCACAGAGCGAAAGTTCCAGCGTTGCCGGGAACAAAGTGAAGAACTCGCCGAGAACGGGCCGCTTGGTGACGATCGAGGTGCCGAGATCGCCGTGCAGCACTTTTACGATATAATCGAAATACTGCACATATATGGGCCGGTCGAAGCCGAGATCGTGCATGATCTGGGCGTGACGTTCCGGCGCCATGACACGTTCACCCGACAGAAGCATGACCGGATCACCGGGAATCAGGCGGATGAACGAGAAGGCAATGAGCGAAACGCCGAGAAACGTCGGGATCAGCACCGCGAGGCGGCCGATGAAAAAACGCAACATAGCAGGTTTTCCAATAGTTTCCGGCGGTCAGGGCAACCTGACCGCCGGCCGCACCCGGCGTTGACCGGGTAGTTTACAGATTTTTTATTATTCGGAAATGTCCACGCCGTCGAAACGGTGGATGCCGAGCGGATCCATGAAGAAGCCCGAGACCTTCTTGCTCATCGGAACGAAGACCAACGAGTGGTCGAGCGTATTCCAGGGAGCTTCCTTCTTGAAGATCAGCTGAGCCTGCTCATAAGCCTTGGTGCGCTCGGCGACGTCGGCCGTCTGCTTGGCCTTCGTCATCAGATCGTCGAACTCCTTGTTGCACCACTGCGCGCGGTTGTTGCCGCCGACAGCGTCGCAGCCAAGCAACGTATCCATAAAGTTGTCGGGATCACCGTTGTCGCCAGTCCAGCCGAGGATGACGGCACCGTCGCGATTCTTGTCGGACGAGAGCTTCAGATATTCGGCCCATTCATGGGTGACGATTTCCGCATCGACGCCGACCTTGGCCAGGTCGGCCTGCATCAATTCGGCGGCGCGACGCGCGTTCAACATGTACGGACGCGAAACCGGCATTGCCCAGATCTTCATCTTCAGATCCTTGACGCCGGCATCTGCCAGCATCTTTTTCGACGCATCGGGATCGTACTTGTCGTCTACGACGGCATCGTTATAGGACCACATCGTCGGCGGGATCGGGTTCTTGGCAACGGCCGCGGCACCCTGGAAGACGGCATCGACGATCGCCTGCTTGTTGATCGCCATGTTCAGCGCCTTGCGGACTTCGGCCTTGTCGAATGGAGCAATCAAGGTGTTGTAGGCGAGATACGAAACGTTCAGGCCGGCCTGCTCGAGCACGGTCAGGTTCTCGTCCTTCTTGAGTTCGGCGACGTCAGCCGCATTCGGATAAGGAATGAGGTGGCATTCACCGGCTTTCAGCTTCTGCGCGCGGACGGCGGCGTCAGAGGTGATCGCGAAAACCAGATCGTCGATCTTTTCCTTGCCCTTGAAATAGGTCTCGTTGGCCTTGTAGCGGATGACGGCATCCGGCTGGTAGGCGACGAAGGTGAACGGGCCGGTGCCGAGCGGCTGCTGGTTCATCTGCGCCATTTTGCCGTCGGCGGCGAGCTTGTCGGCATATTCCTTGGAGACGATCGAGGCGAAGTCCATGGCGAGGTCGGCGAGGAACGGCGCTTCGGGATGGTTGAGCGTGAACTTGACGGTGAGGTCATCGACCTTCTCGACCGACTTGATCAGCTCCGGGAAGCCCATGCCGGCAGCATATTCGTAAGAGCCGCCCTCGACATACTTGTTCCAGGGATTGTCAGCCTTGAGCTGGCGCTCGAACGAGAAGATGACATCGTCAGCATTGAAGTCACGCGTCGGCGTGAAGAAGTCGGTGGTCTGGTACTTGACGCCCGGATGCAGCTTGAAGGTGTATTCCTTGCCGTCGGCCGAAACGCTCCAGCTGTCGGCCAGGCCCGGCTCGATCTCGGTGCCGCCATGCTTGAATTCGACGAGACGGCTATAGACCGTGCGCGACGACGCGTCGAAGGTCGTGCCTGCCGTGTAGAGGCTCGGGTCGAAGCCTTCCGGCGAGCCCTCGGAGCAATAGACAAGGGTCTTTGACCAGGCCGACGTCGCCATGACGGAAATCAGGGCCGTCGCTGCCAGGAGGACAGAGATCTTTTTCATAGTATTGTTTCCCGGTTGTTCTTTTTTGATGTTTGGAGATCGTAGAATGGCATCACGATCGACGGTTGATGGAACGATATTTATCTACTGAAAGCAACGGGCTACGGAGAAAAATTTTCCAGCTGGACAATTTTAGAAATTTTCAGTCAAAAATCAGCCGCATTTGGAAATTTTCGGACAAAAAAGACCGGAATTTTGTCGCATTTGGTATAAAAGCGCCGCCATCGCGACACGCGGACGCCATCCCCCCGCATTTCCGAGACCGGGAGACGCCGCAAAAACAAAAACCGCGGCTGCTGGAGCAACCGCGGTTCAGAAGCATGATCTGCGCTTAGAGCGCCGTGCGTCCTTTCGGACGCACAAGGGATAGTTCAGGCGGCGGGGACAACGATCGCGGGTTTGCGATATTGCTGCTCACCGGTGATTCCGAGAAGGAAATTGATCTGCGGACGGGCCTTGACGAGGTCGTCAATGGAATATTCCGAAAGCACGGCGAAGAAGGCGTTGAGCGCCTTGCGCAGCGCCGAATTCAGGCCGCAGCTGTCGACCAGCGGGCATTCGACCTCACCGTCATCCTCGAAGCATTCGGCCATGGCGAAACTGTCTTCCGTGACCCGAACCACGTCGAAGAGGGTAATGTCGGCCGCCGGCTTGCCCAAGCGCACGCCGCCGTTGCGACCGCGCACGGTCTCGACCAGACCCGCCTTGTTGAGCGGCTGGAGAATCTTGAAAAGAAAGAGCTCGGAAACACCATAGGCCTTGGCGATTTCCGGAATCCGGCTCAAGTGCCCGTCGTTGGCAGCACAATACATCAACATGCGAACCGCATAGTTGGTCTGCTTCGTCAACCGCATGCCATTCTCCTGACTCGTGCCTGTTCAGACCTATATAGGCGGTTTGCTAGTTTTGAACAATTCCAAAATATGAAATTCGCATTCAGCTTATGAGGCCATTTGCCGCGACGTCAATCCGCCCCCATCACGGGGGTCACGCGACCGGCAACTCATCTGAGAACAACGCCACCAAAAATCAACAACTTATAATCGAAAAATTCGGGGGCCGAAAGGCCCCCGAATTGCAGATTGCAGATTGGAATGTCGTGAAGATCACTTCATCGTCGGCATGACGAACTCGGCGCCACTCTTGATGCCCGAGGGCCAGCGGGCGGTGACCGTCTTGGTCTTCGTCCAGAACTTGATCGAATCCGTGCCGTGCTGGTTGAGGTCGCCGAAGCTCGATGCCTTCCAGCCGCCGAAGGAATGGTAGGCGAGCGGAACCGGGATCGGAACGTTGATGCCGATCATGCCGATATTGATGCGCGAGGCGAAATCGCGGGCGGCATCGCCGTCACGGGTGTAGATGGCGACGCCGTTGCCGTATTCGTGCTTCATCGGCAGCGACAGCGCTTCCTCATAGTTCGCGGCGCGGACGACGGAGAGGACAGGTCCGAAGATCTCGGTCTTGTAGATGTCCATCTCGGGCGTGACGTGGTCGAACAGGCAGCCGCCGACGAAATAGCCGTCTTCATAGCCCTGGAGCTTGAAATCGCGGCCGTCGACGACGAGCTTGGCGCCTTCCTCGATGCCGCGGTCGATCAGGCCGCGGACACGGTTATAGGCATCCTTGGTGACGAGCGGGCCCATGTCGGCCTTGTCATCGGTGTAGGGGCCGATGCGCAGCGATTCGATCTTCGGCGTCAGCTTCTCGACGAGGCGGTTGGCGGTTTCTTCGCCGACCGGAACGGCAACCGAGATCGCCATGCAGCGCTCGCCGGCCGAACCATAGCCTGCGCCCATCAGCGCGTTGACGGCCTGGTCCATATCGGCATCCGGCATGATGATCATGTGGTTCTTGGCGCCGCCGAAGCACTGGGCGCGCTTGCCGTTCATTGCCGCCGTGCCATAGACGTAGCGAGCGATCGGCGTCGAGCCGACGAAGGAGACGGCGCCGATATCGGGATCGGTAAGGATCGCATCGACAGCACCCTTGTCGCCGTTGACGACGTTGAGAATGCCGGCGGGCAGACCGGCCTCGATCATCAGTTCGGCGAGACGGATCGGCAGGGAGGGATCACGCTCGGAGGGCTTCAGGATGAAGGCGTTGCCGCAGGCGATCGCCGGCGCAAACATCCACATCGGGATCATGCCGGGGAAGTTGAAAGGGGTGATGCCGGCGCCGATGCCGACCGGCTGGCGGATCGAATACATGTCGATCGCCGGGCCTGCGCCCTCGGTGAATTCACCCTTGGCGAGATGCGGAATGCCGCAGACGAATTCGCAGACTTCGAGGCCGCGGATGACGTCGCCCTTGGCATCCTCGATCGTCTTGCCGTGTTCCTTGGAAATCAATTCGGCAAGTTCATCCATGTGCTTGTTCAGGAGTTCGACGAACTTGAAGAAGACGCGGGCGCGGCGCTGCGGATTGGTGGCAGCCCATTTCGGCTGCGCGGCCTTGGCGTTTTCGACTGCGGCGCGCAGTTCCTCGACGCTTGCAAGCGCGACCGTCGCCTGCACTTCGCCGGTTGCCGGATTGTAGACGTTGCTCACGCGGCCGCTGGTGCCGGCAACATGCTTGCCGCCGATGAAATGACCGATCTCATGCATGGGTGTTCCTCCTGTTTTTGGATGACCGACAATCGCACTTCAATTTGCACAAATCAATGCGCTGATATAAGGAACTGTTGTGCGTAGATTGTAGTCCTGTCGTTGCATCGGGCCTGCTGCTTACAAACTTGGCACGGCACGTCGACAAGTCAAATCCCAAGGGGAGGTCAAACCGTTGAGCCGGAAACCCGTCGTCAGAATGGCGGAGCTGGAGATCGCTCCGGAGACGCTGGAAACCTATAGCGCATTGCTCGCAGAGGAAATCGAGGCATCGGTGGCGCTGGAAGACGGCGTCCTTTCCCTCTGCGCCGTTTCCATCAGGGACCACCCAAACCGCATCCGTATTCTGGAGGTCTACACCGACCAGGCGGCATATGAGGCCCATCTGCAGGCACCGCATTTCCTGAAATACAAGAACCAGACGGCGGGCATGGTGACATCGCTGGCGCTGATCGAGGTCGATCCGATCGCCATGCGTGCCAAGCCATGAACTGGGACGATGTGCGTATTTTCCTGGCCGTCGCCCGCACCGGGCAGATCCTTGCCGCCTCGAAGCGGCTGGGGCTCAATCACGCCACGCTCTCGCGCCGGCTGACGTCGCTGGAAGAGGCGCTGAAGACACGGCTTTTCATCCGCCGCACGAATGGCTGCGAGCTGACGGCCGAAGGCGAAGTGTTCCTGGCATCCGCAGAGCGGATGGAAACCGAAATGCTCGCAGTACAGGCCAGCCTCGGCCACACCGATACGGCTATTGCCGGGACCGTGCGCGTCGGCGCGCCCGATGGGTTCGGTGTATCCTTCCTGGCGCCGCGCATAGGCAGACTGATCGAGCGCCATCCGGAACTGAAGATCCAGCTCGTACCCGTGCCGCGCTCTTTCTCGCTGTCGCAGCGCGAGGCCGATATCGCCATCACGCTGGAGCGGCCGGTACAAGGCCGGCTCGTCTCTTCCAAACTCACCGACTACACGCTCGGCCTCTATGCCTCACGCGACTACCTCGCCACCCAGGGCACGCCCGGCGATATCGAGGCGCTGAAGGCGCATCCGCGCATCGGCTATGTCGAAGACCTGATCTTCACCGCCTCGCTGAATTTCTCCGGCGAGGTGATGCGCAGCTGGGATGCGAGCTTCGAGATATCGACGGCGATCGGGCAGACGGAGGCGGTGCGATCAGGCGCCGGCATCGGCATTCTGCACGATTATATCGCCCGGCAGTATCCGGAGCTCCAGCGCATCCTGCCTGAAATTTCGATCCGGCGGGCCTACTGGACGACCTATCACGAAACGGCGCGCGATCTCGTGCGCGTCAGGAGCGTTGCCGATTTCCTGCAGGAACTCGTCAGCGCCGAGCGCCATATTTTTCTTTAAACGTCCCGCACGTGCTTTGCCGGCTCGTCGTTCTCGTCCGGGTTCGGAACCGGCGCCTCGTCGGGCAGCCTGTCCGGCTCCGGTTCCGTGATCGGAGGCACCGGCTTCCAGCCGGGTGCCGGCATCGGCGGCTGGTCGGGAATGGGTTCGTTGGGCACGGACATGACCGCCTCCCTTTCATGATCTTGGTTTGACGCGATGTTCGGGACTATTTGTCCGGCTTCAGCGATTCGGCAGCGCGCATCGGCATGCTGTCGATGATGGCGAAGAGCTCGCCATCGGTGATCGGCTCGCTGGCCTTCAGCTTGACAGTGCCGTCCTTGCCAACAAGAAAGGCCGCGAACTCGCCCACATCGGGCGCCTGGAGATCGCGGCGGATCGCTTCGCCGTCGAGACCATCGGGGGCACCGAAGAGCGGCCGAACGCCGGCGCCTGATATCTTCAGCACCACCAGGTCACGCTCATCGAGGGCCGAGCGATCGGCCAGCAGCTGGTTCTCCTGGCGGGCGGCGCGGGCATTGTCCCTGTCGGCGAAAACAACGAAAACGCGGTTCTTCCACTGGAACGCAGCAAGGCTTTCGACCGGCGCATAGGCGCTGTTGGTCTGATCGATCTTGGTCGCACCGTAGAGAAGGGTTTTCGACATGCGTATCTCCCGTTAACTGGAGAACGGCGCGGGCCGGCATGGGTTCCATCGAAACGGCGGGAACCGGGTTTTCATTCTGATCGTGGGGGAAGAAATGGTACGGTTGGGGGGTCTCGAACCTCCGACCTCAGGTGCCACAAACCTGCGCTCTAACCAACTGAGCTACAACCGCATAAATCACGCTTGGCGCGACGGGGGTCACATACGAGGACTTGGCGATGAATTCAAGCCCCCTTCCTCGTCAATATACAAAAAGGCTGGACGCGAGGTCCAGCCTTTTGTCTGCGATCGGTAAAAGACCGATCAGGCGACCTTGAAGGAAGCCAGGGCCTTTTCGGCGGCGTCCTTGGAAGGCTTTGCGAGCTTTTCGGCCACCTGCTTGGTGGTTTCCTGGATCGACTTCGCCTGCTCGACAGTGAGTTCGGCCTGCTTGCGGATGAAGGAGGTCTGCAGTTCGAAGAATTCGGCGGCGGACTTGACGCCGAGCAGCGCTTCGAAGTGCGACAGCGAGTTCTCGGAATTGACGCGCAGGATGTCGATCGCCTTCAGGCCGATCTCAACGCTGCCGGCCTGAGCCGTCTGGACGGTGGCTTCGAGCGTCTTGCCGGCTTCCTCGCCAGCGGTCTTCAGCTTGGCATAGGCATCCTTCGACTGCTGGGCGCCCTTTTCGGCGAAATCACGGAAGGATTCGGCGAACTTGGACGGGTCGAAAGAAGCAATTGAAAAAACGTCATCGGTCTTTATGGTAGCCATGGGTCGCATCCTTTGGGCTGAGGCAGTCGCTGCCTTCGATAGTTGGGATGATGCTTATATAAGACATATCATTGTGCATTGCAACAATTATTGTGCGATGCACAAGACGTTAACCTTTCCGGCCGAAAACACCCTGCTCTTCTGGACCGGCATGCCACCCGCAGTTATTAATAAGCCGTTAATTTAAGAAGGCCGACAGCGACAAGGTTCGAACATGCCCGCAGTCCAATATCCGTTCATCGATATCGCCGTGCATGCACGGGTGCGGGAACGCTTTTCACGCGGCGAGGCGATGGTCCTGTTTTCGGCCGATCTTGCCCGCCTGCTCTGGGCAAACGGCGCAGGTGCGGAGCTTTTCGGCCATTCGGCGGTCTATGACCTGCTCGACCAGGGCGTCGACCGGGGCGACATTACCTTCCGCCAGCTGGAAACGGCTGCGCGCCAGCTTTCCGATATCGGTGACAACAGAAGCCTGATGATCCGCGTCGCCAAGGGCTTCCAGCGCGCCCAAGTGCAGGCGGCCGCCGAACTGATCCGGCTCTCCTCAGGCGAAAAGGCCATCCTGTTTTCGGTGCCGGTCTCGGCAAAGCCATTGGCGGCCGGCGCCTCGGCGGCGCAGATGCTGCAAGGGCTTGATGATCCCGATACGCATATGGCGGTGATCGGCGCCAATGGCGAAGTCATCGCCGCTTCGCCGGGCTTTGCGTCGCTCGGCATATCAGAGCAGACCGCAAAGACCTTGATCAATCTTGCCGGCGCCCATCCCGACCGGCTGGTGAAGCGTCCCGTCGCCACCACCAGAGGCAATCTTCCGGCCGCCTTCGGCAAGCTCAGCGACGAGCCGGCGCTCCATCTGCTTTTTGCCGTGGAGGCCGCGATCGGCGATCTCGACCCGATCGATGCCCCCGCGCTCGACCCGGTCGATGCGCCCGCGCAGGAGGAAAGCGTGCCGGCCGCCGAACTGCTTCAGGACGAGCCTGCCGTCGCCACCGGCTTCACCGAGATTATCGACGCGGTCTCGGGGATCGAAGAGGTCGAGGAGACGCTCGAGGACATCACCGGCGAAAACGAACAGCCGGCCGAGACAGCAGCGGCATCCGAAGACGAGGCGGTCGAAGAGGCTGGTCTCGCCGGACATGCCGAGGTGGCGAGTGACGTCGGTGTGATCGATAGCAGCGCGGATGGGGCCGACAAGCCTGCCGCGACCATCGAGGACGACCTTGCCTCCTTCACCGAGACGGTGGAAACGGCCGTGGCGGAGCCGTCTGCCGAAACCCACGAAACGCCTATCGAAGATGCGCCGGAAGCGGTTCATGAAGAGCCCGCCATCGCAACGCCTGTGGTCCCCAACGCTGCCCCTGCTCCTGAGCTTGCGGCTGAGCCCGGCTTCGTCTTCAGGCCGAATAGCCGCGCCACGCGCTTCGTCTGGAAGATCGACGCCGATGGCTGCTTCACCGAGGTCAGCCACGAATTTGCCGAGGCCGTCGGTCCACATGCGTCCCACATCATCGGTTCGGCCTTCGGCGATGTCGCCGCCCTTTTCAACCTCGATCCTGACGGCAAGCTTTCCGAGGCGCTCGCCCGCCGCGACACATGGTCGGGCAAGACGATCCTCTGGCCGGTCGAAGGCACCAGCCTCGTCGTTCCGGTCGATCTGGCAGCACTGCCGACCTATACCCGCAACCGCGACTTCGACGGCTTCCGCGGCTTCGGCGTCGTCCGGCTTTCGGACGCGCAGGAAGATCCGCTGGCGCTCGGCCTGACGCTTGGCCCTGATGGTATCGGCCATGATGCCGCGAGCCTCGGCCCGGTGGCCGATGAAGCGGAAGCCGCGTCCCAGGAGGTCCCGGCCGAAACCATCGTGTCGGAAGAGATCGGCGACCAGGCGTTTGTGGCAGCCGAACCGGAGACCGAAGAGACGGGATCGGAAGAGATCACGGCCGAAGAGGCGATCGCCGAGACGTCAGCGCCGGAGAATACAGTAGAAGAACAGGCGACGGGCGCCGACGAAGCACCTGCCGCCGGGCCGGCAGCGGATCTTTCGGACGAGCCGCCGGCGCTTCGCATTGCCGAGACGCCCAATCGCCGTTTCTCCGACAAGATCGTTCAGCTCCACAATACCAGCGCCGGGCTGACGGCCGCCGAACAGGCGAATTTCCGCGAGATTGCCAAGCGCCTGGAAGCCTTCGGCACGCGCAAGGAAGAGCCCGCCGCTCCAGCGCCGATGGAACCCGCAGCCCCGGCGTCGGCGGCACCTACCGTGACGGCGGCGGTGGAATCCGCCGTCGCGGAAATGGCGAGCTTCGAAGGGGCCTCTGGACATGAAGAGTCCGAGGCCGAAACTCCCGGCGACAAGGCTGACATCGCCTCGCCCGAGGAAATCGCGCCGCAAGAGGCGATCTTCGAGAATGCCGTCGAGGCCGAGCGCGAAGACGACGTCGTCGCCGAGGAGCCGGCTGTTATCGCCGAAGACGAGGCGACGGAAGGACTTGAGGAGACGGTCAGCCAGATCGAGGTTCTCACAAGCTTCATCCCGCCGCGCGTCAAGATGACCGACGGGCTTTCGGTGGGAACGGTCGACCAACTGCCTGTCGCCGTGCTCATCCATATCGGCGATGCGCTGATCCATGCCAATCCGGAATTCATGCGGCTGACGGGCTATGCTTCGCTCGACGCATTGCGCGAGGTGGGCGGCATCGAAGCCCTGCTGCAGCGCCGCGAACTCGAGGAGAAGGCGGCCGGCTCCAGCACCATGATGCTGGTCAAGGCCGATGACACGCTGGCGCCGGTGACCGCCCGGCTGCAATCGGTGCGCTGGGAAGATGCCAACGCGTTGATGCTGGCGCTGATGCCGGTCGAAGGCAAGGATGACAGCCGCAGTGAAGCAAGCCGCTCCGAGGGCCGTTTCGAAGCCCGTCCCGAGCGGATGGTCGAGAAGGTCGCCAAGCTTCAGGTCGAAGTGGAGGAATTGCGCTCGATCCTGGAAACGGCGACCGACGGCGTCGTCGTCATCGGCACGGAGGGCGACATCCGCTCGATGAACCGGTCGGCGAGCGCGCTTTTCAATTACGACGAGCAGGAGACGCGCGGCAAACCCTTCGTCATGCTGTTTGCCCATGAGAGCCAGAAGGCGGTCCTCGACTATCTGAACGGCCTCTCCGGCCATGGTGTGGCCAGCGTGCTGAACGACGGACGCGAAGTGATCGGCCGCGAGGCGGCCGGCGGCTTCGTGCCGCTGTTCATGACCATGGGCCAGCTCACCTCCTCCAATGGCTACTGCGCCGTCATCCGCGATATCACCCAGTGGAAGCGCACCGAAGACGAGTTGCGCAACGCCAAGGGTGCGGCCGAAACCGCCAACGCCCACAAGACCGATTTCCTCGCCCGCGTCAGCCACGAGATCCGCACGCCGCTCAATGCGATTATCGGCTTTTCCGATATGATGGCGGGCGAGCGCTTCGGGCCGATCGGCCATCCCCGTTATATCGAATATGCCAACGACATCGGCCGCTCCGGCCGGCACGTCCTCGATATCGTCAACGATCTGCTCGACATTTCGAAGATCGAGGCGGGCGAGATGGACCTCGATTTTGCCGCCGTCGGCCTCAACGAGGCGGTTTCCGAAGCCGTGGCGCTGGTGCAGCCGCAGGCGAACGGCCAGCGCGTCATCATCCGCACGGCGCTGTCGCATGCGGTGCCCGAAGTCGTGGCGGATCTGCGCTCGATCAAGCAGATCGCGCTCAACATCCTGTCGAACGCCATCCGCTTCACCCCGTCGGGCGGGCAGATCGTCGTTTCCACCGCCTACGAGGCCAATGGCAGCGTTGTCTTGAGGGTCCGCGATACCGGCATCGGCATGACGCGCAGTGAACTCGACCAGGCGATGAAGCCGTTCAGGCAGGTCTCTTCGACCCAGTCGCGCCACCGCGGCGACGGCACCGGGCTCGGCCTGCCGCTGACCAAGGCGATGGTCGATGCCAACCGGGCGGTGTTCTCGATCAATTCGGCGCCGAACGAGGGCACTCTCGTCGAGATCACCTTCCCGTCGCAGCGGGTGCTGGCCGGCTGATCGGCGCAAAAGGAAAGCGATCACCATAAAGAAAAGGCAGCCCGGAGGCTGCCTCGAAAATTGGTGCTGTTCAACAAGAGCTCAGTCGATCAACGTCATGTTGTTGTAAGCCCTGGGGCTTCAGGCCGCCTCGTTCATGTGCGACCCCTAAGTTAGCTTTACATTTGACAAACCTTTCTTAACGAAAGGTTTCCATGACAGGCGATTGATGGAGGGTGAAAGCTTGTAGCTTGCGATCGCCATCAATCCTTCAGTTCGCTCAAACCGGCGAAGAGCCGCAGCGCCTCGGGATTGGCGAGCGCTTCCTGGTTTTTGACCGGCCTGTTGTGCACGACCTCGCGCACCGCAAGTTCGACGATCTTGCCGGATTTGGTGCGGGGAATATCGGCAACCGCAATGATTTTCGCCGGCACATGCCGCGGTGAGGCGCCGGTGCGGACCCGCGTCTTGATCGCCTTGACGAGATCCTCGGTCAGCGTCACACCGGAAGCAAGGCGCACGAAGAGGATGACGCGCACGTCGTCGTCCCACTCCTGTCCGATGCACAGCGCCTCGGCCACCTCCTCCATCTGCTCCACCTGATTGTAGATCTCGGCCGTGCCGATGCGCACGCCGCCGGGATTGAGCGTCGCATCCGAACGGCCGTGGATGATCAGGCCGCCATGCTCCGTCCATTCGGCGAAATCGCCGTGGCACCAGACATTGTCGAACCGGTCGAAATAGGCGGCGCGATACTTGGCGCCATCGGGATCGTTCCAGAACATCACCGGCATCGAAGGGAAGGCCTTGGTGCAGACGAGTTCACCCTTCTCCCCGCGCACCGGCTTGCCGTCATCGTTCCAGACATCGACCGCAAGACCGAGGCCGGCCCCCTGGATCTCGCCGCGCCAGACCGGCTGCAGCGGATTGCCGAGCACGAAGCAGGAGACGATGTCGGTGCCGCCAGAAATCGAGGCGAGCTGGACATCCGCCTTGATGCCCTCATAGACGAAGGTGAACCCCTCAGGCGACAGCGGCGAGCCGGTGGAGGTCATCAGCCGCAGGCTGGAGAGATCGTGGCTTGCGCGCGGCGTCAGCCCGCCCTTGCGCACCGCATCGATATATTTCGCCGAAGTGCCGAAGATCGCGAATTTTTCGGCCTCGGCATAGTCGAACAGCACGTTGCCATCGGGCGCGAAGGGCGAGCCGTCGAACAGGCAGAGCGTTGCACCGCTGGCAAGGCCGCTGACCAGCCAGTTCCACATCATCCAGCCGCAGGTGGTGAAGTAGAATAGCTTCTCCCCCGCCTCCAGGCCGCAATGCAGCCGCTGCTCCTTGAGGTGCTGCAGCAGCGTGCCGCCGGCCGAATGCACGATGCATTTCGGCACGCCTGTCGTGCCTGAAGAAAACAGGATGTAGAGCGGATGCGCGAAGGCAAGCGGCGTAAACTCGACCTCCCTTGCCTCATAGGGCGCGACAAAGGCCTCGAGCGTCGAAGCCCCCGGCGTCTTGCCCGCCACCGCCTCCGCATCGCCGGCGTAGTGGACGATGACCGTCGGGACATCCAGGCTTTTGGCAACCGTGGCAACCTTGGCGCCGACATCCTGCAGCTTGCCGGAATACCAATAGGCATCGCAGGCGATGAAGAGCTTGGGGCCGATCTGGCCGAAGCGGTCGAGCACGCCCTGCTCGCCGAAATCGGGAGAGCAGGACGACCATATGGCGCCGATCGAGGCGGCAGCGAGCATGGCGGCGACGGTCTCCGGCATGTTCGGCATCATCGCGGCGATGCGGTCGCCCTTGCCGATGCCGCGGGCCGCGAAGGCCTGCTGCAGCTTCGAGACCAGCGCGCGCAGCCGGTCCCACGACCAGCGATCCTCAGCCTTGTCCTCGCCGCGGAAGATGATGGCCTCGCCTTCACCGCGGCCCGACAACAGATTTTCGGCGAAGTTCAGCGTCGCATCGGGAAAGAAGCGGGCCTCCAGCATGCGGTCGCCATTGGCAAGCACCTCTGCGCCGCGTTCTCCCTTCACGCCGCAGAAATCCCAGACGGTCGACCAGAAATTCTCCCGCTCGGCCACCGACCATGCATGCAGATCCTCAAAGCCCGAAAGAGAAAGCCCGAAATCGGCATTGCAACGCTCGATGAAGGCATGGATCGGGCTTCCGGCAACGGCGGCGTCCGAAGGTACCCAAAGTGGTCTGTTATCCTGCATTCAATCCTCCTCCCCAATGCCGTCTTTATATCATGCTGCATTGCATTATAAAGTGCGGAACCGACGTGATCCGTCGCCTATGCATCGTCTTTTGCGCCTCTTGAAAAGACGCGCGGCATTGTATGGGATTTGCATATGCCCGATATTTCCTATATCCGCCGAAACCAGCGCATAACGGGATGACCGGCTGCATTGCCGGCGGAGATCATGAGCACGTCAAGACATCGCAGGTGGCGCAGGAAGATCGGACCCGTTTCGCGCTGGCTTCCGGCCTTCGCCCGTGTATCGACGGTATTCCTGCTGATTGCGCTGGCGCTTTTCGTGGCGCTGCGGGTCGCCGCCCCCTATCTCATTTCCACCGGCTTCGTGCGCTCCGGCATCGAGGACGCGCTGTCGAAATGGACGGGCTACCATGCCGAGATCAAGGGCAGTCCGGTTCTCGAATTCTGGCCGACGCCGCGCATCACGCTGAACCAGGTCACCATCCGCCAGCCGCGCGAAAGCGGCGACAAGCTGCTCGGCAGCATTGAAAGCCTGTCGGCCGATTTCAGCCTCATCGACGCCCTCCGCGGGCGGACGAGCTTCCACGAATTCCACCTGCTGCGCCCCAGCCTGGCGCTCACGCGCGACGAGAAGGGGCTGATCGACTGGAGTTATGCCGGCCTGCTCGCACGCGCGATCAGCGGCGTGCGCTACGAGAACGGAGCGGAGGTGCTCGATCCCGATCTCGATGCCGAGATCGGCGCGGTGACCGTCGAGGATGGCACGCTTGTGGTCACCGACATCAAGAGCGCCAAGGCCTTTCATTTCGACAGCGTCACCGCAGATATCGCCTGGCCGAGACTGTCCGGCGCGATCTCGGCGGTCATCATCGCCCGCATCAACGGCCAGGACCTGAAGATCGATTTCGCCTCGCGCCAGCCGCTGCTCGCCTTTGCCGGCCGGAATGCCGAGGCACGGACGTCGCTCACGTCAAACCTGCTGACGGCGCATTTCCAGGGCGTTGCCAGCATCGCCAACCTTTCGGCCCTTTCCGGCAATGTCACCGCCAGCATCCCCGATGTGCCGGCCCTTCTGGCATGGTCGGGCGAATCTGTCCCGGGCATCGGGACGCTGAAGAGCGCCTCGCTGGAATCCGACATCATGTCGTCGGGCAGCGGGCTGCGCTTCAACAATCTCAGCCTCTCCCTGAACGAAGCGAGCGCCACCGGGGTGATGGATCTCTTTACCCAGCCCGGCAAACGGCCGAAGATCGGCGGCACGCTCGCTTTCGACCAGATGAACCTCAAGCCCTTCCTCGATGCCTTCGCGCTCAGGCTCGCCGCCGGAGAGGCAGAAGAAATCTCCGCCGGCATCACTGGGCCGCTGCAGATGCTCGATGTCGACGTCAGGCTTTCGGCACGGCGCGCGCAAATGGGTCTCTTCGAGCTTTCCGATGTCGGCGCCAGCATGATCGTGGCCGGCGGCGAGGCGAAATTCGATATTGGCGACAGCCAGTTCGAAGGCGGCGAGATGACCGCGCATCTGGAAGCGACGCAGCGCGACTTCGACGGTGGCGGCAAGCTGCAGCTGTCGATCCGCGATGCCGACTTCGCAGCTCTTGCCGAGCGCCTGCAGCTGAAAGGTCCGCTGCCGCTGGCGACAGGATCGCTCGATCTCGACCTCCAGTCGCCGAAGGCGATATGGACGACCGGCCTTGCCGACGTCACCGGCAAGCTGCGCTTCTGGACGAAGCAAGGCACGATCCCCGGCATCGATGCCGCAGCGCTCCGCACGCAGGCAGCCGAAAAGCCGTTCTTTCCGCTGAGCGCGGCGGCAGGCGGCGCCTTCACCTTCAACCAGCTGAACCTGCAGGCCGATTTCGCCAACGGCACCGCCGAGATGCACGACGCCCATATTGCCGGCGCCACGGAGACGCTGACGCTTTCCGGCGTCATTACCTATCAGTCGAACGGGCTGGCGCTTTCCGGATCGCTGGAGGCAACCGATCCGGCCAAGGCGGCAGAGCTGCCGCTGCTGCCGTTCTTCGTCGGCGGTTCATGGCCGAACCCGGTGATCTCGCCAGTGCCGCTTTTCGGCAATACGCCGCACGCGCAATAGAGCATTTCCGTTTTCTTCGAAAAACGGAAGCGCTTCATTTTTTGTTTCACGCAATTTCAGCTCACGCGCCGGCCGCAGCGGCACGCTCATCCCTCTGGCGCTGTGTTTCGCGGCGCTTGGTGATGATCGAGGCGCAGATGACGCCGAAGGCGACGACGCCGATCAGGATCGTGCACACCGCATTGATCTCGGGCGTCACACCGAGGCGGACCTGGCTGTAAATCCTCATCGGCAGCGTGGTGGCGCCCGGCCCCGAGGTGAAGCTCGCAATCACCAGATCGTCGAGCGACAGGGTGAAGGCAAGGATCCAGCCGGAGAGCACGGCGGGCGCGATGATCGGCAGGGTGATCTCGAAGAAAGTGCGCACCGGCGGCGCGCCGAGATCCTGCGCCGCTTCCTCGATCGAATGATCGAAACTCAGCAGGCGCGACTGGACGACGACGGCGACAAAGCACATGGTCAGCGTCGTATGTGCGAGCGTGATCGTCCAGAAGCCACGGTCGAGACCGATCGCCACAAAGAGCAGCAGCAATGACAGGCCGGTGATGACCTCCGGCATGACGAGCGGTGCATAGACCATGCCCGAAAAAAGCATGCGGCCGCGAAAGCGGGTGTAACGCACCAATGTCAGCGCCGCCATCGTGCCGAGGATGGTTGCAAATGTTGCCGACAGCAGTCCGACGCGCAGCGTCACCCAGGCAGCGTCGAGCAAGGCCTGATTGCTCATCAACGAGACATACCATTTCGTCGAGAAGCCGCCCCAGACGGTTACGAGTTTGGATTCGTTGAAGGAGAAAATGACGAGAAGCACGATCGGCAGATAGAGGAAGGCAAAGCCGAGCGTGACGGAGACGATATTGAAACGGGTCCATTTCAGCATGGTTTATTTCCCCCGCTCTTCGGCTTTGGCCTGGACATTCTGGAAGAAGACGATCGGGATGACCAGGATCAGCAACAGGATGGTCGCCACCGCCGAGGAGACCGGCCAGTCGCGATTGGAATTGAACTCGTTCCACAGCGTCTTGCCGATCATCAGCGTCTGCGACCCGCCGAGCAGATCGGGGATGACGAATTCGCCGACGGCCGGGATGAAGACCAGCATGCAGCCGGCCACCACGCCGGGGATCGACAGCGGGAAGGTGACGCGCCAGAAGGCGGTGATCGGCGGGCAGCCGAGATCCTGCGCTGCCTCGATCAGCGTGCCGTCCATCTTCTCGAGCGCCGAATAAAGCGGCAGCACCATGAAGGGGAGATAGGAATAGACGATGCCGATATAGACGGCGGTATTGGTGTTGAGGATGATCAGCGGCGCATCGATCAGGTGCAGCGACAGCAGCAGCTGGTTGAACAGGCCCTCCGGCTTGAGGATGGCGATCCAGGCGTAGACGCGGATCAGGAAGCTCGTCCAGAAGGGCAGGATGACAAGCATGACCAGCGTCGGCCGCAGGCCACGTGGCGCCTGCGCCATGCCGTAGGCGATCGGATAGGCGATCAGCAGCGTCAGGAGGGTGGAGATCGCGGCGATCACCACACTCGACACATAGGCGTTGAAATAGAGCGGGTCGTCGGTCAGGTAGGTGTAATTGTCGAAGGAGAATTCGCCGATCTTACTTAAGAGGCCGGCCCAGCCGTCGGCCAAGGAGAAGACAGGCTCATAGGGCGGCATGGCGATCGCCGTCGTCGACATCGAAATGCGGAAGACGATGAAGAAGGGCGCCAGGAAGAAGAGCAGCAGCCAGGCGTAAGGGATGACGATGACGAGGCGATTGTAGAGGCCGGAGGTGAGCTTGCCCATAACGTCAATCCTTCAGCAGGACGCCGGCATTCTCGTCGAAGGAGACCCAGACTTCCTGATCGTAGGTGAAGGGGTCGTCGACGGAGCGCTGCGCATTGAGGGACGAGGCCTTGACGATATTGCCGCTCTGCAATTTCACATGGAAGACGGTCATGTCGCCGAGATAGGCGATATCCCAGAGTTCGCCTTTGGCGGCGTTGACGGACGCGTTGGCGGGAGCCGTGCGCCCGACCCGCATCTTCTCCGGCCGGATGGCGAAGCCGACGGCGCTGCCTGCAGAAGGTGTTTCGGAAGCGGCGACACGCACGCTGAAGCCGCTGTCGACTGATATCTCGACGGTGCCGTTGCCCGATGAGGCGACCTTGCCGTCGAAAATGTTCACGTCGCCGATGAAATCTGCGACGAAACGGCAATTCGGCGCTTCGTAGATCTCGGCCGGCGTCGCCACCTGCACCACCTTGCCGTGGCTCATGACGGCGATACGGTCTGCCATGGTCATCGCCTCTTCCTGGTCGTGGGTGACGACGACGAAGGTAAGTCCAAGATTCTGCTGCAGGTCCATCAGCTCGAACTGGGTTTCCTCGCGCAGCTTCTTGTCGAGCGCGCCGAGCGGTTCGTCGAGCAGCAGCACCTTGGGACGCTTGGCGAGCGAGCGGGCCAGCGCCACGCGCTGGCGCTGGCCACCGGAAAGCTGGTTCGGTTTGCGGGAGGCAAACTGCTCCAGCTTGACGAGCTTCAACATCTGCAAGACGCGGTCAGTCATCTCGTCCTTCGCCATGCCATCCTGTTTCAGGCCGAAGGCGATGTTCTTCTCGACCGTCATGTGCGGGAAAAGCGCATAGGACTGGAACATCATATTGACGGGGCGCCGATAGGGCGGCGTACCGGCCATATCGGTGCCATCGAGGACGATTTCGCCCGAGGTCGGCTGCTCGAAGCCGGCGAGCATGCGCAGAAGCGTCGACTTGCCGCAGCCGGAAGCGCCGAGCAGCGCGAAGAACTCGCGGTGATAAATATCGAGCGACAGGTTATCGACGGCGGTGAAATCACCGAAACGCTTGGTGACGTTCTTGATGGATATGAAGGGCTTGGCGGACGGATCGGTCCAAGGTGCGAACGAGCGGCGAATATTGCCTAGAGACTTCATATTGTTCCCCGAAAATGCATTCTTTGCTTTTATTCTTGGCTTTTGCTCCCGGTTTCACCCGGCCGGGATCGTCAAAAAAAGGCCCGGACGTTTCCGTCCGGGCCGTTATTCTATCATTGGCCGGTGACCACGGTGGTCCATAGCCGCGTCACGATCCGCTGCGTCTTCGGATCGAGCGGCGGAACGGTGAAGAGTTTCGCCATTACCTCCGGCGTCGGGTAGATCGCCGTATCGTCGAGGACCTCCTTGTCGAGGAACTGCTGCGACGCCTTGTTGCCGTTGGCGTAGAAGACGAAGTTCGAGGCCTTGGCGATCACTTCCGGCTTCATCATGTAGTTGATGAATTCATGGGCTTCGGCGACATGCGGCGCATCCTTCGGAATGCCGAAGACGTCGAAGAAGATCTGGGCGCCTTGCGACGGGACCGAGTAGTCGACCTTCACGCCGGCATTGGCTTCCTTAGCACGGTCGCGAGCCTGGAACATATCGCCGGAATAACCGAGCGCAATGCAGATATCGCCGTTCGCCAGCGCGCTGATATATTCGGAAGAATGGAACTTGCGGACGAACGGGCGGACGGCCGTGAGAACCTCCTGCGCCTTCTTGAGATCGGCGGGATCGGTGCTGTTCGGATTGAGCCCGAGATAGGCGAGCGCCGAGGGCACGACGTCGGTTGGGGAATCCAGCATATAGATGCCGCAATCCTTGAGTTTGGCCGCTTTCGCCGGATCGAACAACGCGTCCCAATTGGGCTTTTCGTCGGTGCCGAGGGCGGCTTTGACCTTGTCGACATTATAGCCGATGCCCGTCGTGCCCCACATGTAGTCGACGCTGTATTCATTGCCGGGGTCGAAGGACGCCACGCCCTTCATGATGACGTCCCACATGTTGACCAGGTTCGGCAGCTTCGACTTGTCGAGTTTCTGGTAGACGCCGGCGGCGATCTGGCGCTGCATGAAGGATACGGTGGGGACGACGACGTCATAACCCGAACCACCAGCCAAGAGCTTGGTTTCCAGCGTCTCGTTAGAATCGAAAGTGTCGTAGACGACCTTGATGCCGGTTTCCTTGGTGAAATCCTCGAGGATGGAACTGTCGATATAATCCGACCAGTTGTAGACGTTGACCACGCGCTCCTGCGAAAAGGCCGGAGCGGCAGCAAGGAGTGCGGTAACGGCGGCGGCCGTCACGCATAGGATGGTTGACCTCATAACTTCTCCTGTTTGTTCAAAGATTCCGCATCCCCGGACATCTTTTCCCTCTGGTTTTCCACGCAGACTAAGAAGGAATTTCACAGCCCACAAGCGCAAAATCCAGCGCCCTCAACGATTTCACATCACTGGAAGTCGAAGGCGCTGAGCCCTGCCACCATCTCGTCGAGCCCGAGCGGTCTGGTCACCGGCGGCTCAGCCCGGGAAAGGCAGCCGCGTCGCTCGCAAAGGCGACAGGCCGGACCGATCGCGACCGGATCGAGCGCCATCGCCTGCCCGTAGACCACACCTCCGCCAAGGGCAGCGTCGCAGCCGATCAGGATCGCGGTGCGCCTTAGCCTTTCGCCGAATTCGACACTCGGTCCCTCCAGAGTGCGGGAGACCGTCAAGAAGGATGCGCCATCCGGCATGACCACGGTTTCGGCGAGAATCTGGCCCGGCTGCAGGAAGGCGGCGTGGATATTGAGCTTCGGACAGCCGCCGCCGAACCGGGCCTGCGGAAAGCCCTGGGCGCCCGCCCGGCGCAGCCGGTGTCCTGCGGCATCGATCTCGATCAGGAAGAAGGGAATGGCCGCCGCCCCGGGGCGCTGCAGCATGGCAAGGCGCGCGGCGGCATGACCGAAGGAGACGCCGAAGCGCGCGCGCAGAATATCGATATCGTAACGCGTCGCCTTCGCCGCCGAAAGGAAAGCCTCGTAGGGCATTGCCAGCGCTAAGGCCGCGATGCGGGCAAGCTCGAAGCGGGCGATGCGGCGCGCCTCGGCTGAGGAGAGCGGGATATCGTCGAGCTCGGCATCGATTGCCGGCAGCAGTGCCAGAGTTGCCGCCTCGATTGATATCTCATGCGCCCGGTCAGCCGGCGACAGCCGCTCGGAGATGAAAAGCCGCATCGAATGGCGATCGAAACGGCGGCGCAGATCCGGCATGACGTGGACGGGCAGGACGCGCACCGCGATACCGCGCTCGGAACGCAACCAATCCTTCAGCCCGGCGGCAAGATCGAGGCCACCGGGGAGCGTTGCGGCAAAGGCTTCTGCCGCCGTCTCGATCCGTCCGAAATAACCGGACCTGCGCTCCAGCGTCTCGCGCACCTCGTCCAGCGGCAACCGGCCGGCGGCGACCGGCGCATGCCCCTCGGCGGCCATCAGCGCCGTCAGATCGGACAGCCTTGCCGCCTGCTCGCGATAGGCGCGGTAGAGCTTGATCATGCCGCTCGCGGCATTGGGTGCTGCCTGCGCTACCTCCACCAATTCCTGATCACCCGGCAGCTCGCCCGACAGCAGCGGATCGGCAAAGATCTCCTTGAGCTGGTCGAGACTGCCGCCGGTCTGCCCCCGCAATTCCTCCAGATCGACCCTGTAGACGCTTGCAAGCTTGAGAAGGAGTTGCACCGTCAACGGCCGCTGGTTGCGCTCGATCAGGTTCAGGTAGGACGGCGATATTTCCAGCGCCTCGGCCATGGCGGTCTGCGTCAGCGCCAGCGCATTGCGGATGCGCCTGACTTTCGGGCCTGCGAATATCTTCCGTTCCGCCATGTCACACCCTTTGACAAGCTAGGAGCGCAGTATTTACAAAATTTTACAAATTCACAGCGCCGCTCTGTCAATCCTCGTCATCTTAACCTCTTTCCGAGCAGGAAATCAAAGGTTTTTCTGGTCATAACGGCTGATATTGTCAATCTTGTCATGCACCACCCTTTATCGGCTTTTAGTGAGGAGAGCAGCATGACCGATTTTTACAAACTTGTCCCAAACGCATCAGCTGATCGTTTCGACGGCATCGAGAGACCCTACTCGGCCGACGACGTGCAGCGGCTCAGGGGCTCGGTGGCGCTGCGCCATACGCTGGCCGAAATGGGGGCGGACCGGTTGTGGCGGCTCATTCACCAGGAGGATTTCGTCAATGCGCTCGGCGCACTTTCCGGCAATCAGGCCATGCAGATGGTGCGCGCCGGGCTGAAGGCGATCTATCTCTCCGGCTGGCAGGTGGCGGCCGACGCCAATACGGCATCGGCGATGTATCCCGACCAGTCCCTCTATCCGGCCAATGCCGGTCCGGAACTGGCCAAGCGCATCAACCGCACGCTGCAGCGCGCCGATCAGATCGAGACCGCGGAAGGCCAGGGGCTTTCCGTCGAGACCTGGTTCGCGCCGATCGTTGCCGATGCGGAAGCCGGCTTCGGCGGACCGCTCAACGCCTTCGAAATCATGAAGGCCTATATCGAGGCGGGTGCCGCCGGCGTTCATTTCGAGGACCAGCTCGCTTCGGAAAAGAAATGCGGCCATCTCGGCGGCAAGGTGCTGATCCCGACGGCCGCTCATATCCGCAATCTCGATGCCGCTCGGCTTGCCGCCGACGTCATGGGCGTTGCGACGCTGGTCATCGCCCGCACCGACGCGGAGGCGGCAAAGCTGCTGACCTCGGACATCGACGAGCGCGACCAGCCCTTCGTCGACTATGATGCCGGCCGCACGGTCGAAGGTTTCTATCAGGTCAGAAACGGCATCGAGCCCTGCATCGCGCGCGCCGTCGCCTATGCGCCGCATTGCGATCTCATCTGGTGCGAAACCTCCAAGCCGGACCTCGAGCAGGCGCGGCGCTTTGCCGAAGGCGTACACAAGGTCTACCCCGGCAAGCTGCTCGCCTATAATTGCTCGCCCTCCTTCAACTGGAAGAAGAACCTCGACGAGGCGACGATCGCACGGTTCCAGCGCGAACTCGGCGCAATGGGCTACAAGTTCCAGTTCATCACGCTCGCCGGCTTCCACCAGCTGAACTTCGGCATGTACGAACTGGCGCGCGGCTACCGGCAGCGGCAGATGTCGGCCTATTCCGAGCTGCAACAGGCGGAATTCGCCGCCGAGGTCAACGGCTATACCGCCACCAAACATCAGCGCGAGGTCGGCACCGGCTATTTCGACGCCGTATCGCTCGCCATCACCGGCGGTCGGTCTTCGACCACCGCGATGCACGATTCAACTGAACATGCGCAGTTCAAGCCGGCTGCGGAATAACCCGAAGAGGAGGAGAATATCATGGCATCCATCACACGCGTCCGGGAACGGGCCGAAGAGCAGACGACCAGCATGAGCGAGGATCAGCAGACGACGATCCGCATGCTCGCCAACGACCTGCATCGGCTGAACCAATCGGTCATGAAAGCCGTCGAGGCCGGCGTCTCGGTCGAACTGGTGCGCTCGGCCCGTCATCACGGCGGCGACGGCAACTGGGGCGACCTGCTGATTCCGGTCGTCGTCACCAACCGGCATTGACGAAGACGACCAGCGGCGGGCTGCCGTGTCGGCCCGCATTTCCCAATCGGAGCGCCTGCGCATCGGAGAGACGCGCGGGCGCTCATTCCTTTCGAAAACCCGTCCCGATTTGGGCTTGGGCGCCGGGTGGCGCGATGCGCCTGCACGCCCTAATTTGATGCAATTGTCACCGCCGCCTGGTCGGGCCATAATGGCGCATCTTCGAACGGAATTGCCCATGCCCGGCGCGCCGCACCCCAAACTCGAAGCCTTGACCGATCTGATCTACGCCGCCCTGTTCGGCGAGACGACGTGGCAGACGTTTCTCGACGCTTTGAACGGGACGATGCCGGATGCGAAATCCACGCTGTTCTTCCACGATGCCATCGCCCGCACCGGCGGCCTGTCGCTTGCTTCAGGCATTCAGGATACGGAAGCCGAAGCCTATAACCACTATTATGCGAGGATCAATCCGTGGATGCCCAAGGCCGCTGTCCGGCCGGTCGGCCTCGGCGTCATCGCCGAGCAGATGCTGCCGAGGAGCGATCTCATCAAGACCGAATTCTACAATGACTTCGTCCGCAGCATCGGCTGCGAAAGCAGTGTCGGCGTCACCATCATGCGGGAGAATGGTCGCTCCTTCAATTTGTCGACGCTGACCTCTTCGGCCGATCCCGACAACAACCGGGTGAATGCCGACCTGCTGAGTGATCTCGCCCCGCATCTTAGACGCGCCTTCGATTTCATACGACGCGATCGCCGCGATCCCGAGAATGATGAAAACGGGCTGGCGCTCTTCGATGCGATCGGCGCCGGCATCGTCTATCTCGGCGAGAACCAGCAGATCCGTTCGCTCAACAGGGCGGCGGAGCGGATGCTCGCCGAGGGCAGCTGCATCGGCACCGGCCCATCCGGACACCTCGTCATCCATGATCCGGCGCTGGGCGCCCGGCTCGATATGCTGAGCCGTCATCATCATTCAGCCGTAAGCCCGCCACCATCGACGACGCTCGTCAAGACGAAAGCCGGCAACGTCAGATGCACGCTCGTCAGGCTGCAATCGGATTTCATCACCGCCTTCCTGGAAGGTCCGACGATCGCACTGATCATCGAGCGCACAGGCATGGCGCTGAGGAGCGATATCAACGAGGCGCTGGCGCGCAGCAACCAGTTGACGGCGGCCGAGATGCGGATCGCCTCGGCGATTGCCGACGGGCTTTCACTGCGTGAAGCCGCCACGACGCATGATGTCAGCTATGAGACGGCCCGCTCGCATCTCAAGAGCATCTATTCCAAGCTCGGAGTGAACAGCCAGGTGGCGCTGGTGCGCCGGTTGATGCCGTAGCTTTTTGCTCGAGCGAGTCGCGATCGTTCAGATGCGCTTTCCACGCTTTAAGTCTTTGTTTTTACACATGTCGTTATCGCAAAACCGCTGCACACTTTTGCGCGACATGTTCTAACCTCGGCTCGGCCGTTTTCCGGCGAAGAGATCGGCATAACTTCTGATGAGCTTGGTCATGCGGTCGGCGACCGTGCGGATCTCCGGGCGATGGCGGTCCTCGGCATTCATGACGATCCATTGCCGATGGCGCAATTCGGGCAACTCGCCGCCCTGCCGCTGCAATTCAGGATGGAGATCGCCGACGAAACAGGGAAGCACGGTCTTGCCGGCGCCGGCGCGCACCAGATCCGGCAGCGAACGCGGCCGATTGACGGTGGCGACGATCCCTGTCGCGGCATGGGCGTGCGGCCAGCGCAGATAGGCCGATATCGCCTCCTCCTCGGCAACCGCAATCCAGCGCTCGTCGGTCTCGGCAGTGTTGCGTCTGATATAGACGGCATAGGCCACCTCCCCGAGCTGACGTGCGGCGAGATTGGCCTCCTCGGGCTCGAAGGCCCGAATACCGATATCGCTCTCGCGATAGGCAAGGCTTGCCCGCGCCTCGCCGATGGTCAGCGAAATGGCGAAGGCATCGCCCGGCATGCGGATTGCGGCAAAATTCTCGGTCAGCAGCCAGGCGAGCCAGGTGCCGGCGGCGACCCTGACGGTCGTGCCGCCGTCGCCGGATTGCCGCCACGCCGCCACCTTGCGGGCGGCGGCCTCCATCTCCTGAAGGTGATCGAGCAGCGCCTGGCCATCGTGTGTCAGACGATATCCGGTCTGGCTGCGCGAAAACAATGCGCGGCCGATCTCCTGTTCGAGATCGAGCATGCGACGGCCGACGGTTGCCGGGCTCAGTCCACTTGCGGTGCTTGCCCCGGTCAAGCCGCCGAGCCGGGCGACCTGCAGGAAAAGCTGATAGGAATCCCAGCTTGCGTTTTTCATTGGTGAAAAACATAGCGGGATTTTCCCCGTTTATAAAGAGAAATTCGATGCCTAGATCAGGTGATGTCTGACATAGGAAAGGACATTGCCATGATCGACATGATGACCATCGCAGGCACTATCGGATATCGGCATTCCGGCAGACGACGCGACTCCAGGGCAGACGAGGACAGATTCTATGCCGAGTTCGGAGACAACAGCCTCATTCGTTTCGGCGGCTGGCTGACGTCGCTCGATCTAGATCTGAGAAAGCCCCGCAAGGCCGCAATGCAATCCTGCGGCAGCTGCGACCGTACGGTTCAGGCGACCCTTCTTGCCCCGAGATGAGCAGGTGCGGTTTCTGCGACGATGCGGAACCGCTCGATCAGCGCCATCAGCGTATCGGCCTCGCCGGCGAGCAGGCGGCTTGCCTGTGTCGTCTCGGCCACCATCGACGCGTTCTTCTGGGTCATCTGGTCCATGGCGTTGACGGAACCGTTGACCTCCTGCAGCGCCGCCGACTGATCCCGGCTCGCAGTGGCGATGGTCTCGACATGGCCGCTGATGGCGATGATCTCCTGGCTGATCGAGGCAAGGACGCTGCCGGTCTTCTGGACCAATTCGGAACCTGCCGTGACTTCCCGGCTCGATGTCTCGATCAGCGACTTGATCTCGCGCGCCGCATCGGCCGAACGTTGGGCGAGTTCGCGGACCTCCTGGGCGACGACGGCAAAACCCTTGCCCGCCTCGCCGGCGCGCGCCGCCTCGATGCCGGCATTCAACGCCAGAAGATTGGTCTGGAAGGCGATGTCGTCGATCACCTCGATGATCTGCTCGATGCGCTGCGAGGCCTCTTCGATGCGCTCCATCGCGGCGACGGCATCGCCGACCACGGAGCCGGAATTGTCGGCCGTCCTCTTGGTCGCAGCCACGACATTGTTGGCTTCACGGGCACGCTCGGCGGAAGACCGAACCGTGACGGTGATTTCTTCCACCGCGGCCGCGGTCTCTTCGAGGTTTGCCGCCTGCGCCTCGGTGCGCTTCGAGAGCTCGCTGGCAGAGACGGAGACGGCGCTGCTGTTGCGCTGGATCGTCGAGGCGCTGTCGCGGATACCGGAGAGCGTATCCTGAAGCCGCAGGAGTGAGGCGTTGAAATCGACGCGCAGCTGCTCCAGCCGGCCGACGAAGGGCGTGCCGATCGTCTGCGAGACATCGCCCTGCGACAGGCGCCCCAGGCCGGCGGCAAGCTGGTTGACGGCAAAGTCGATCTGGCCGTCAAGGGAGCGCTTGTCGGCATCGTTCCTGGCGCGTTCGGCATCGCTCAGAGCGCGCTGTTCGGCAGCCTGGGTTTCCAGATCGCGCCGCGCCCGGGCACTGTCGCGGAAAAGCGCCAGGGCCCGGCCGATGTCGCCGAACTCGTTCTTCTTGGCGACGCAAGGGATGGTGCCCTCAAGATCGCCCGCGGAGATCGAATGGACGCTCGCAGTCAACGCCTGCAAAGGCTTCACCGACAGGCGGATCGCGTAGAAGGCGACAACGCCGACGATCAGCATGACGATGGCGCCGATGCCGAGAACCAGGATCTGCAGCTCATTCAGGCGCTGGTAATAAACCTCCATCGGAATGCCGATGAAGAGAATGCCGACATTGGCGTTCGATGCATTCTTGATGGGGAAGTAACCGGTGATGAACTGGCGGCCGAAAAGCACCGCCGGGCCGTAATAGGCCTCGCCCTTGGCGAGAACCGGCTGGGCAGGGTGCTCGGCTGCGAGCTTGGTGCCGACGGCACGATCGCCGTTTTCCTTCTTGACGTTCGTGGATATGCGGACGTAGTCGCTGTCCTGCTTTTGGAAGATGGTCGCGACACCGGCAATCGACTGCGCCGTGCGGTCGACCAGCGAATGATCGGCAAGGGCCGGAATGGCGTCTTCCGTCACGGCAGAGAGCTGATTGTCCTTCAGCTCGATCTTTGCGCCCTGATCGGCCGCGCCGTAGAGGACGGCCATCGCGCGGGCGGCCTCCTTCGCGTCGGAGATCGCCCCGTCCATGACATGATTGCTCAAATTATAATAGGTCACGCCGACGATGGCGGCCGTGCTGATCGCCAGCAGGAACAATGTGATCGCAACGATCTGGCGTACGATCGACGTTGAGAAAAGGCGCAGCATGAAAACCCCCGAGGAGAAACCATGGCTAAATTAAGCCAAAAGCGTTAAGGAAAATTTTCCGTAAATCAGGGTTGGCGGAGATATTCACCGGTCTCGTTTTCGAACGTTTTCCGACCATTGCGGCTCGACAGACTGGCGGGCATTCGAGGTTATTCTTCTATCGTTCAATCTCTTCGATCGAAGCGCGATTTCTGCGGGATAAACAGGAACGGCCCCGGAAAGTCCGGGGCCGTTCGCATGAAGACGGGGTCGGCCGGCGATCAGGCGGCGCGGTAGACCGGCGCGGCTGCCTCGCCGTCGATCTTGAACTGCTGGATCAGCCGGCGCAGCGAATCCGCCTCGTCGGCCAGTTCGCGGCTGGCGGCGGTCGTCTCTTCCACCATGGCGGCGTTCTGCTGCGTCATCTGGTCCATCTGGTTGACGGTCGCGTTGACGCTCTGCAACGCGTTGGACTGGTCGTGGCTGGCGCGGGCGATCATCTCGACATGCTGGCTGATCGTGACGATCTGGGCGCTGATCTTGGCAAGCACCGTGCCGGTCTCCTGCACGAACTGCGAGCCGGAATTGACCTCGTTGGTCGACTTGTTAATCAGCCCCTTGATCTCCTGCGCCGCGGCTGCGGAGCGCTGGGCCAGTTCGCGGACTTCCATCGCCACCACCGCGAAGCCCTTGCCGGCTTCACCGGCGCGCGCCGCTTCGATGCCGGCGTTGAGCGCCAGGAGGTTGGTCTGGAAGGCGATCTCGTCGATGACGCCGATGATCTGCTCGATCTGGCGCGAGGCATCCTCGATGCGGCCCATCGCGTCGATCGCATTGCTGACGACGACGGCGGAATCGTCGGCGCTGCGCTTGGCCTGGCGGACGATCTGGTCGGCATCCTTGGCGCGTTCGGCCGACGAACGGACCGTGACGGTGATCTCGTCGACGGCGGCCGCGGTCTCTTCGAGCGAGGCAGCCTGCTGCTCGGTGCGCTTGGACAGATCCTCGGCCGACTGGGCCATCTGGTTGCCGTTGCCCTGGATCAGTTCAACATTGTCGCGGATCTGGCTCATCGTCGCCTGCAGGCGCATCATCGAACCGTTGAAATCCTGGCGCAGCTGTTCGAGACGGCCGATGAACGGCGTTTCGATCGTCGTCGAGATATCGCCCTGCGACATGCGTTCGAGGCCGGCGGCAAGTGCATTGACCGCGAATTCGATCTGACGATCCATCTCGTGCTTTTCGGCGTCGTTGCGCTGGCGCTCGTGTTCGGCGGCGGCACGCTCCTCGTCGCTCTGCTCCTCGATGCGGATCTTCGAGATGGCGTTTTCCTTGAAGATGCCGAGCGCGCGGGCCATGTCGCCGATTTCATCGTGACGCTGCTCGCCCGAGATGCTGGTTTCCAGCGCCCCTTCGGCAATGCGGCGCATGGCGGCGGTGATCTGGCTGATCGGGCGCTGCAGCGTCAGCACCAGGGCGATGCCGCCGAGGATCGACAGGAGGATGCCGAGACCGGTGGTCATGACCGAGATGCTGTTTGCCTGGGTGCGCTCGGTGCCGGCCGTCTGCTTCTGCAGCTCGGCGAAATCGGTCAGCTTCGTCCAGATCTGGTCGAGCTCCTGGCGGGCGGCGGCATAGGCGGTGACGCGCTCGCTGATCGTATCGACGATCTTCGAGCCGCCGCCGGAAATGGCGTCGAGCGCCGGCTGGATCGCGCCCGATATGCCTTCGGCAAAGCCCATGCCCTTGGCGCTGGTGGTCAGCACCTGCATATCCTTGCCAAGCGTGCCGGCCTGCTGCTGCAGGCGTACGAGATTATCCTTACTGGAGTTGGAGAGGAAATCGGAAAGGACGATCTGCAGCGCATAGACGGAGTTTTCCAGCCGCCGCGTATCCTGAAGGACGGAGTTGGTCTGGGCGATGCGGCCCTCGAGCTCGGCGAAACGCTGGGTCGCCTCGCGCATCTTCTGCGTTGCCGTCAGCTGCGTATAGGTCGAGGTCTGGCGGAAGCGCGACACGAGGCGGCCGAGTTCGGCGATGTCCTCGTCGGTCGGAGCGGGCAGCTGAGCGATCGCCTTGATGCTGTCGATGGTTGCGGTCAGCGCGTCGATGACGTTCTTCTGGTTGGTCGGAACCGAAATGGCGATCTGCCGCTGGGCTTTGATGATCGCAGGCATCTGTCCGTTGATGAAGGCGATCTTGTCCTGCGGCGTTTGCGGCTTGCTGTAGCCGCTGGCGACGGTGCCGAGGAAGTCGCCGCCCTTCAGCAGGCGGTCGGCGGTGCGCAGCGTGATGGTGGCGGCGCCCTCGTCGTTCTGGAGCGCGGTCTGCAATTCCTCGGCCTGGTAGGAGACCGTGAAACGGGTGCTGATCAGGCTCTTCTGTGCGGCGTCGATCTGCTCATGCAAAGCCTGTTCCTGCTCATGCAGGGCCCAGAGCTTGTCGACGACGCCCGATATGTCCTTGGTGCGGTGCGATGCCTCGGCAAGGCTGTCGCGGCCGGCGGCCTCTTCACCGACCTGGTTCAGCGTCCGGTCGAGCACGCCCTGCTGGGTCTTCAGTTCCGCGGTCAGCTTGTCGCGTGCCTCCGGGCTGGTGACGCGCAGGAAATCGTCCATCGAACCGTAGAGATCCTTGAAGCCGCTCAGCGACTGCAGCACGCTGTTGGATATTTCCATGCGGCCCTGCAGAAGTCCGGAAGCGTAGAGGCCCGTCAGGCCTACCGCCGAAATGGTGACGACGAAGGGCAGAACGAAGATCAAAACCTTCGTCTTGATCCTGAAGCGGGAAAGAATCTTGTCAATCAACATGGCGTTCCGGGCCTTTCATACACCAGTCCTCCCGCAGGCAGCCACATGGCGCCAGCCGGGTACACATCAAGCCGTTCTTAAATTTACATTGGGGAACCCGGAGACCAGGCGGCAGTCATTGCCAGTTCATGTCCAAACAACTTGGAGATGCCCAAATAATCGCGGGCAATTGTGTCAGATTAGATATTAATTTTCGGATAAGCGGTTATGGCGGGTTAAGCCAAGGCGGTGAAATAGTTGCAGATTGTAAGCTGCAACGCCGCAGCGCGGCGATCAGCATGCCGCAATGTTCTTTCCAGGTCTACCGACGGGATCAGATGAAGTGCGAGATCAGCAGCGCGAGGCTGGCGGCAGTGGCGCCGGCGGCAAGCATCAGATAACGCAGGGTCACCATCCGGGCGTTCGGCTTTGCCTCGGCAATTGCGATGGCGCGGGCGCGTCGTGTGTTTCTGGTCATGCGCGAAACCTCACTTCTCTCTGACACAACAATCCAACAAAACGGCTTGCCGGTAAAGCATTATCTAGGAACGATTTTGCAAACCGCCAATTGAGACAGGATGGCGCACCTCTATTAAGAAGTCTTGAATCGGCTTTGGTCTTTGTCTTATGCAAGTCGTTCTCCCAAACCGCTGGGCACTTTTGAGCGACATGTATTAAGCGCATTCACCGGCGGCAAAACCGGAGGCCCAGGCCCATTGGAAATTATAGCCGCCGAGCCAGCCGGTGACGTCGACACATTCGCCGATGAAATAAAGCCCGGGCACGGCCTTTGCCTCCATGCTGCGGGAATCCAACGCTGCCGTGTCGATGCCGCCGAGCGTCACTTCGGCGGTGCGGTAACCTTCCGAGCCGGACGGTTTGACGGCCAAGCTCTGGGCGCCGGCGGCCAGGCGCAGCAGCGCCTTGTCAGGCAGGTCGGCCATGTTGCCGGAGATCTTTTCGCGCTCGACGAGAAATTGCGCCAGCCGCTTCGGCAGGATGTCGCCGAGTGCCGTCTGCGGCGACTGGCGGCCATTGAGCTGCTTTGCCCGCTTCAGATGCGCCGCAATGTCGATATCCGGTTCGATCGCAACGACGATCTCGTCGCCTTCGCGCCAATAGGAAGAGATCTGCAGGATGGCGGGGCCGCTTAAGCCTCGATGGGTGAACAGCAGTGCTTCGCGGAAGGCGGTCCTGCCGTGGCGGATTTCGGCCGGGGCGGCAATGCCGGCGAGCGGCGCAATGCTCTCGAGCAGGCCGGGATCGAGCGTCAGCGGCACCAGGCCGGGTCGGGTTTCGAGCACGGCCAAGCCGAACTGTTCGGCGAGGCGATAGGCAAAGCCGGTGGCGCCCATCTTCGGGATCGACTTGCCGCCGGTCGCGATGATCAGCGACGATGCTTCATAGGCGCCCTCGCCGGTCGAGACGCGGAAGCCGGCGTCCGTCCTCTCGACGCCTCTTATCTCGGCGCCGAGATGCAACGCTGCGCCGGCCATGCGCATCTCATCCAGCAGCATGCGGATGATGTCCTTGGCGCTGTCGTCGCAGAAAAGCTGGCCCAGCGTCTTTTCATGCCAGGGAATGCCGTGGCGGTCGACCATGGCGATGAAATCGGCCGGGGTGAAACGGGCGAGCGCCGACTTGCAGAAATGCGGATTGGCGGAGAGGAAATTCTTCGGGCCGGCATGGATATTGGTGAAATTGCAGCGGCCGCCGCCCGATATGCGGATCTTCTCGCCAGGCGCCCTTGCGTGATCGAGAACCACGACCGACCGGCCGCGTTTTCCCGCGCGGATGGCCGCCATCATGCCCGCCGCCCCGGCGCCGATGACGATGACGTCGCTTTTGCGCTGCAAACCCGTTTCCCCGATCAAGACAGCGTCTTCTTTTCCATCAAAGGGCGAAAGTCAACGTTTGGCACCCCTCGCCAATTGGCAAAGTCTGGTTATGATGGCGCCACGATCAACGCAAACCGGTGTGTCATGTCCCCAAAAAAGACGACGCTGAAGCCTGCCAGAAACGTACCCGCCTCGACGAAAGCTCCCCCGGACCCCGGATCCCTGCGCGGCGTTGCGAACTGGAAGGAAGCAGCGCGGTGGCTGCGGGACAGGGGCATCGAAGACATCGAATGCATCACGCCGGACCTTGCCGGCGTTGCGCGCGGCAAGATGATGCCAAGCTCGAAATTCACCTCGAACACCTCGTTGGCCCTGCCATCGGCGATCTACCGGCACACGATTTCGGGCGAATATCCCGACGAGACGGAGAGCTTCCGCTACGAGCCGCGCGACAGCGACCTGAAGCTGATGCCCGACCTTTCGACGCTGTCCGTCGTGCCCTGGGAAACCGACCCGACGGCGCAGGTGATCTGCGACATCGTCGATTCGGACGGCGGCGAAGTGCCCTATACGCCGCGCAACGTGCTGAAGCGCATCATGAGCCTCTATCATGACCGCGGCTGGAAGCCGATCGTGGCGCCCGAGATCGAATTCTACCTCGTCGCCAAGAATGACGATCCCGATTATCCGCTGCACCCGCCCAAAGGCCGGTCCGGCCGTTCGATCCTCGGCGGCCAGGGTTATTCGATCGCCGGCATCAACGAATTCGACGAGCTGATCGACGATGTCTACCATTTCTCGGAGAAGCAGGGGCTGGAGATCGATACGCTGATCCACGAGGAGGGACCGGCGCAGCTCGAGATCAACCTGCGCCACGGCAATCCGATCGAGCTTGCCGACCAGGTGTTCCTGTTCAAGCGCACGATCCGCGAGGCGGCGCTGAAACACGACATCTATGCGACCTTCATGGCCAAGCCGATGCAGGGCCAGCCGGGTTCGGCGATGCATATCCACCAATCGGTGGTCAATATCGAGACCGGCCAGAACATCTTCTCCAATGCGGACGGATCGGCCTCGAAGGAGTTCTTCCATTTCATCGGCGGCATGCAGAAATTCGTGCCGAGCGCGATGGCGATGCTGGCGCCCTACGTGAATTCCTACCGGCGCCTGCAGCCCGATATGTCCTGCCCGGTGAACAATGCCTGGGGCTACGACAACCGGACGACCGCCTTCCGCGTTCCGGTTTCCGATCCGCAGGCGCGACGCGTGGAAAACCGGTTGCCGAGCTCGGACGCCAATCCCTATCTGGCACTCGCCGCCTCGCTGGCCGCCGGCCTGCTCGGCATCATGAAAGAGATCGAGCCGACGGCGCCGACCGAGGATTCGGCCAATGAGGGTTCGATCGACCTGCCGCGCGGCCTGCTCGAAGCCGTGGCGCTGCTCGAGGACGAGCCCGCTTTCGAGGAGATATTCGGCAAGCAGTTCATCGGCCTTTATGCCGGCGTCAAGCGTGGCGAATTCGAGACCTTCATGCAGGTGATCAGCCCCTGGGAGCGGGAATTCCTTCTGCTCAACGTGTGAGGGAAAGCATCCATGGCATCGCAGGAGATGTGGCAGAGCCCGATCGCGCCCGGGCTATCGTGGTATCAGGCAACCGTCGGGGAGCGGCCGACCTATGCCGCTCTCGACGGTTCGATAACATCGGACGTCGCCATCATCGGCGGCGGCTATACCGGCCTGCAGGCCGCCTATCATCTTGCCAAATCGGGCGTTTCGGTGGTCCTGATCGAGGCCTGCCGCTTCGGCGACGGGGCATCCGGGCGTAATGGCGGTCAGCTCGGCACCGGCCAGCGCTGGTGGCCGGAAGAACTCGAGGAGACGATCGGCTACGAACGCTCTAAGGCGCTGTTTAATCTTGCCGAGGCGGCCAAGCGCCATCTCCTCGATTTCGCCCGCGAACATCAGATCGAGATCGACTATGTGCCCGGCCAGCTCAACGTCGCACATAAGGCGAGCTACAAACGCGCCTATTACGAAAATGCCGAGATTGCCGCACTGCGTTACGACTATCCGCATATCAGCTCCATGGACGAGAAGGAAACCCAGGAGCGGCTTGGCTCGAAGCGGTTCCATTGCGGCGTGCGCGATGTCGGCACCGGCCATATCCATCCGCTGAAGCTGCTGGTGGGGTTGGCGCGGGTCGCCGCCAATGCCGGAGCTGCGATCTTCGAGATGACAAGGGCAACGGCGATCCGCCAGGGCGGCGGCAAGGTGACGATCGAAACCGAAAGGGGTGTGATCACCGCCGAGCGCGCGCTGATCGCCTGCGACGCCTATATCGACGGCCTCGAACCGGTGACGGCAAGCCATATCATGCCGATCCGCTCCTTCATCGGCGCCACGGCCCCGCTCGACGGGCATCCCAGCGTGCTGCCGGGCGGCGAGGCGGTGGCCGATTCGCGCTTCGTCGTGCGCTACTTCCGCAAATTCGGCGACGGCCGTCTGCTCTTCGGCGGGCGCGAAGCCTATACGGCGGACAATCCGCGGGACATTTCGCAGCATATTCGCCGGCAGATCGCCGAGATCTATCCCGATCTGAAAAACATCGACATCACCCATGCCTGGGGCGGCAGCGTCGGCATCACCATGCCGCGCCAGCCCTTCGTGCGCGAGGTCATGCCCGGGGTCATCTCGATCGGCGGTTATTCCGGCCATGGCGTCATGCTGTCAAACTACTGTGGCAAGCTCTATGCGGAAACGGTGCTTGGGAAATCCGGCGATCTCGACCTGTTCACATCGCTCGATATTCCCGCCTTTCCCGGCGGAGCCCGCATGCGCGCGCCGTTGCTTTTCCTCGCCTTGTCGTGGTTTGCGCTTCGCGACAAGTTTTAGTCCGATTGCGGATTTCCTCTTCCGGAAATTCGCTCTAAAACCGGTGCCTGACAGATTCATTGCACTGCACACTGGCTTTTTTAAATCGATTAGATTAAAAGGGCCGCCAACCAGCCTGATTGAGAGACAAGCTCATGAGCAGCCAGATCATTCCCGTTGAGCCCTTTGATTACGTCGTCTTCGGCGGCAGCGGCGACCTTGCCGAACGCAAATTGTTGCCCGCCCTCTATCATCGCCAAATCGAAGGCCAATTTACCGAACCGACCCGCGTGATCGGCGCCTCGCGCAGCCCATTGACGCACGAGGAATACCGCAAATTCGCCAGGGACGCGCTGAAGGAGCACCTGAAGAAGGGAGAATATGACGAGGCGGAGGTCGAGAAATTCTGCGCCCGCCTCTACTACGTCTCGGTCGACGCCCGCACCGATGCCGGCTGGGATCAGCTGAAGAAGCTGCTCGACGAAGGCAAGGAACGCGTGCGCGCCTTCTATCTGGCGGTCGCGCCCGGCATCTTCGGCGACATTTCGCAGAAGATCCACGACCACAAGCTGATCACCAAGTCGACCCGCATCGTCGTCGAGAAGCCGATCGGCCGCGACCTCGCCTCGGCACTGCAGCTCAACGACACGATCGGCCGCGCCTTCAAGGAAGAGCAGATCTTCCGCATCGACCACTATCTCGGCAAGGAGACGGTGCAGAACCTGATGGCGCTGCGCTTCGCCAACGCGCTTTATGAGCCGCTGTGGAACGCCAACTACATCGACCACGTGCAGATCACCGTGGCTGAATCGGTCGGCCTCGAAGGCCGCGCCGGCTATTACGATACGGCCGGCGCGCTGCGCGACATGGTGCAGAACCACATTCTGCAGCTGCTCTGCCTGACGGCGATGGAAGTGCCCTCGTCGATGGATTCGGAAGCCGTTCGCGACGAGAAGCTGAAGGTGCTGCGGGCGCTGAAGCCGCTCAATGCCTCGAATGTCGAGCAGGCGACGGTGCGCGGCCAGTACCGCGCCGGCGCATCGGGCAGCGGCCCGGTCAAGGGCTACCTCGAAGAACTCGAAGGCGGCGTTTCGAACACCGAAACCTTCGTCGCCATCAAGGCCGAGATCAACAACTGGCGCTGGGCCGGCGTTCCCTTTTACATCAGAACCGGCAAGCGCCTGACCGGACGCATGTCCGAGATCGTCATCACCTTCAAGCCGATCCCGCATGCGATCTTCGACCAGGCGGCCGGGCGCATCGTCGCCAACCAGCTGATCATCCGCCTGCAGCCGGACGAGGGCGTCAAGCAGTCGCTGATGATCAAGGATCCGGGTCCGGGCGGCATGCGCCTGCGTAACGTGTCGCTCGACATGAGCTTCGCCCAGGCCTTCAACGTCCGCAATCCCGACGCCTACGAGCGTCTGCTGATGGATGTGGTCCGCTCCAACCAGACATTGTTCATGCGCCGCGACGAAGTCGAAGCC
Source organism: Rhizobium sp. BK112 (assembly GCF_014193215.1). Lineage (NCBI taxonomy): Bacteria > Pseudomonadati > Pseudomonadota > Alphaproteobacteria > Hyphomicrobiales > Rhizobiaceae > Rhizobium > Rhizobium sp. BK112. The sequence continues at coordinate 125,851 of NZ_JACHYZ010000002.1, read as the reverse complement.
GCATGGAGATGGGTCGATCCGATCCTCAAGGGTTGGGAAACGACCGGCCAGCAGGTGCAGGGCTATACGGCCGGCACTTGGGGTCCGAGCCAGGCCATCGCGCTGATCGAGCGCGACGGCCGCACCTGGCACGACGAGATCTAGGACGACATCGATGGCATCGACCCTGCATTCCTTCGCCAGCGCCGCAGACCTTGCCGGCAGCCTCGCCGACAAGGTCGCGAGCACGCTTTCGGCGGCGATTGCCGCCCGTGGAACGGCGTCCATCGCCGTTTCCGGCGGTTCCACCCCGAAGGCCTTCTTTCAGGCGCTGTCGACGCGCGACATCGCCTGGAACAAGGTGACGATCACCCTCGTCGACGAACGTTTCGTGCCGGCCGACAATCCGCGCTCGAACCATCTGCTGGTCGATGCCAATCTGCTGCAGAACAAGGCAAAGGCGGCACGCTTCCTGCCGCTCTATCAGGATGCAGCCTCCGTGGAGGAGGCAGCCTCGCTCGCAACCGAGAAGACCAGGGCGATCAGCTCACCCTTCGACATCGTCATCCTCGGCATGGGCGGCGACGGCCACACGGCCTCGTTCTTTCCCGGCGGCAGCAATCTTGCCAAGGCGCTCGATCCATCGACGCCGCGCGGCATCATCACCATGGAAGCGGAAGGAGCCGGCGAGCCGCGCCTGACCTTCACCTTCTCCAGTCTTGAGGATGCCGCACTCCTGGTTCTCCATATTGAGGGCGAAGGCAAAAAAGACGTTCTCGCCAAGGCGGAAGGCAGCGGTGACGAAGCAGAAATGCCGATCCGCGCCGTTCTGCGCCGGGCCACTTCCCCGGTCGAGATCTACTGGGCTCCCTGATCGGCCGTCAATCCGGACCGAGATTCAGGCCAGAGCCGCCGAAACAGATAGAGACAACGAACAAGGCAGGGATATTCCATGTCCGCTCACGCACGCATTTCCGCGATCACCGATCGCATTGTCGAACGCTCGAAGCCAAGCCGCGAGCGCTACCTGGAACGCCTGCGCGCCGCCGCTTCCAAGGGTGTCGCCCGCTCCGTGCTCGGCTGCGCCAACCTTGCCCACGGCTTTGCGGTCTGTTCCCCCGCCGAGAAAGATGCGCTCGCCGGCGACCGCATCGCCAATCTCGGCATCATCACCGCCTATAACGACATGCTCTCGGCCCACCAGCCGTTCGAGACCTATCCGACGATCATCCGCGAGGCGGCCGCCGAGGCGGGCGGCGTGGCGCAGGTGGCCGGCGGCGTGCCGGCGATGTGCGACGGCGTCACCCAGGGACAGCCGGGCATGGAGCTCTCGCTTTTCTCGCGCGACCTGATCGCCATGTCGGCGGGCGTCGGCCTGTCGCACAACATGTTCGATGCCGCCCTCTTCCTCGGCGTCTGCGACAAGATCGTGCCAGGCCTCGTCATCGCGGCCCTGTCCTTCGGGCACCTGCCGTCGATCTTCGTTCCGGCCGGTCCGATGACGACAGGCCTGCCGAACGACGAAAAGTCGCGCGTGCGCCAGCTCTTCGCCGAGGGCAAAGTCGGACGCGCCGAGCTGCTCGAGGCGGAATCGAAATCCTATCACGGCCCCGGCACCTGCACCTTCTACGGCACCGCCAATTCCAACCAGATGCTGATGGAGATCATGGGCTTCCACATGCCCGGCTCCTCCTTCATCAATCCCGGCACGCCGCTGCGCGAAGCGCTGACGCGCGAAGCCGCCAAGCGGGCGCTGGCGATCACCGCGCTCGGCAACGAATTCACCCCGGCGGGCGAGATGATCGACGAACGCTCGATCGTCAACGGCGTCGTCGGCCTGCATGCGACGGGCGGTTCGACCAACCACACGCTGCACCTCGTCGCCATGGCGCGGGCGGCTGGCATCCATCTCACCTGGCAGGACATCGCCGAGCTTTCGGAAATCGTGCCGCTGCTTGCCCGCGTCTACCCGAACGGGCTTGCCGACGTGAACCATTTCCAGGCGGCCGGCGGCATGGGTTTCCTCATCAAGGAACTCCTGAAGCACGGGCTGGTGCATGACGACGTGCGCACCGTCTTCGGCCAGGGTCTCGCAGCCTATACGGTCGATGCACGTCTCGGCGAAAACGGCGCCGTCCTGCGCGAGCCGTCGCCTGACAAGAGCGTCGATCCCAAGGTTCTCTCCAGCATCGAAACGCCGTTCCAGGCGAATGGCGGGCTGAAGATGCTGCGCGGCAATCTCGGCAAGGCGGTCATCAAGATATCGGCCGTCAAGCCGGAGCGTCACATCATCGAGGCGCCGGCGATCATCTTCCACAGCCAGCAGGAGCTGCAGGACGCCTTCAAGGAAGGCAAGCTCAACCGCGATTTCATCGCCGTCGTGCGCTTCCAGGGCCCGAAGGCGAACGGCATGCCGGAACTGCACAAGCTGACGCCACCGCTCGGCGTGCTGCAGGACCGCGGCTTCCGCGTGGCGCTCCTGACCGACGGGCGCATGTCCGGCGCATCCGGCAAGGTGCCGGCAGCAATCCACGTCACCCCGGAAGCGGTCGACGGCGGCCCGATCGCCCGCATCCGCGAAGGCGACATCATTCGCCTGGACGCGATCAAGGGCACGCTGGAACTGCTCGTCGATGCGGCTGATTTGGCCGAGCGCGAGCCAGTGACCGTCGATCTCTCCGACAATGAATTCGGCATGGGCCGCGAGCTCTTCGCGCCGTTCCGCCGCGCCGTCGGCGCTTCGGACCAGGGCGCGAGCGTGCTCTTCCACCACTGAGCGTGGCCGACCACAGACGACAAAACCCGCGGAGCGCACGAAGCACCCCGCGGGTTTTCTGTATCAGTCCCTGCGCTACCCGTCAGGCGCGAATATCGAGAACGTAGTCGCGGTGCGCCGGATGGGTGCTGTAGACGAAGATCTTATTCAGCTCCTTCTGCGTCAGCAGGCGCAGGAAGCGGACCTCGATCGTATTGTTGGCATTGACCTTCATCAGCAGGCAACCGACCTTGGTGATGCGGGCATCCGGAATATCCAGATAGAACTGCTTCGGCAGGTTAAACTGGGTCAGAATCGCGAGTGTCGCGCTGCTCATCGAGATCCGGACAATGTCGCAGCGACGCGACGCCGCATGCATGACGCCCTTTTCCGTATATTCGATGCGCGCGGCATTCATGGTGTCCTCCATCTTGAACCGCGCCTCGCGGTCGTACATGAAGGATTCTTCCTTGCTCAGGAAATGAGATTTTGGCTGTGACGGATTGGAAGCGGCCACGTGCTTATCCCCCTCATAAATTAACGAGGAAAAGGTAGCAGCCGATCTTTAACAGAAAGTGAGAATTTGGCCCGTCTCGTACAATTCTTGGGATGATTACCCCAAAAATGGCCGCCTCATTTCCGGTAGGTATGACCGGTTGCGTCAAAGAGATGCAACTTCTGCCTGTCGGCGGCAAACCGCATCCGCTGGCCCTTCTTCACATCGTAAATGCCGGGCAACTTGACGACGATCGGTTCGCCCGGGACCAGGCCTTCGATATAGAGCAACGTCACTTCGCCGAGCGCTTCAACGATCGACACCTCGCCTTCGAAAAGGTAGTCGGCGCCGTCGGCGATCCTCAGATCCTCCGGACGAACGCCGAAGCTTGCCTGCTTGCCGGCTTCCGACGCGTCGGTCGCCACATCGAGCGTCACGGACATGCCGCCGGTCAGCGTCACCGTCGTCTGGCTTCCGGTTCCGGCCACCGTCGCCGGGATGATGTTCATGGCCGGCGAGCCGATGAATTTCGCGACGAAGAGGTTGGCCGGGCGCTCATAGAGCTCCAGCGGCGCACCGACCTGCTCGATATTGCCGGCGGAGAGAACGACGATGCGATCGGCGAGCGTCATCGCTTCGACCTGGTCGTGGGTCACGTAGATCATCGTCGTATCGGCCATCTGTTCGTTCAGGCGGGCGATCTCGATGCGGGTGGCGACACGCAGCGCGGCATCGAGGTTGGACAGCGGCTCGTCGAACAGGAAGACCTTCGGATCGCGGCAGATGGCGCGGCCGATCGCCACGCGCTGGCGCTGGCCGCCGGAAAGCGCCTTCGGCAGGCGATCGAGATATTTGGTCAGCTGCAGGCTCTCGGCCGCCGCCCGGACACGGCGGTCGATTTCCTGCTTGCTTTCGCCGGCGATCTTCATGCCGAAAGCCATGTTGTCGAAGACGGTCATGTGCGGGTAGAGCGCATAGGACTGGAACACCATGGCGATGCCGCGCTTGGAGGGCGGCACGTCATTGACGAGATGGCCATCGATATACATCTCGCCGCCGGTGATCGCCTCAAGGCCGGCGATCATGCGCAGAAGCGTGGATTTTCCGCAGCCGGACGGACCGACGAAGACGATGAATTCGCCCTGTTTGATATCGAGGTCGATCCCGTGGAGAACGTCCACGGAACCGTAGGATTTGCGAATATCCTTCAGCGTCAGTCCAGTCATTTTTCTCTCCCCTATGTTCGGTTCCTTAGGCCAGACGGGCGAAATACGCCCCCCAGGCCGGAATATCGATCTTGTCGCCATAGTTGTTGCTGGTAAAGCCATGGCCCGTCAATGCCTGCCATTCTCCCGCCGGCAGAGTGACGGCGGCCTCGGCCGGGCTCATGTTGAAGATGCAGAGCAGCTTCTCATTGCCGTATTCGCGCGTAAAGACCAGGGCATCACCCTGCTGCTCCTCGAATTCGATCTCGCCCTTGGCAAAAGCCGGGTGCAGCTTGCGGAAGGCGATGAAGCGGCGATAGTGCTCCAGCACCGAAGCCTCGTCGCCCTGCTGGACGCTGACGGCGCGCAGGATATGCTCGACCGGCACCGGCAGCCAAGGCTTGACGCTGGAGAAGCCGCCCTGGGCGACCTGGCTGTCCCAGACCATCGGCGTGCGGCAGCCGTCGCGGCCCTTGAATTCCGGCCAGAACTGGATGCCATAGGGGTCCTGCAGATCCTGGTAGGCAAGATCGGCCTCGGTCAGGGCCAGTTCCTCGCCCTGATAGAGGCAGACGGAACCGCGCAGCGTCATCAGCAACGAGGCATAAAGCTTGGCGAAGGCGTCGTGATCGGCAACCAGCCCGCCCCAACGGCTGACATGACGCATGACGTCGTGATTGGAGAAGGCCCAGCAGGCCCAGCCATCTGGCGCGGCAGCTTCGAAATCCTCCATCACCTCCTCGACGCGCTCCGGCGTCAGGGGATCGGGCGCCAGGAACTCGAAGGCGTAGCACATATGCATCTTGTCGTTGCCGGAAGTGTATTCGCCGACGATCTCGAGGCCGCGCTGGCTGTCGCCGACTTCGCCGACGGCGGCAATTGCCGGGAATTCCTCGAGAACGGCGCGGAAGCGCTTCAGGAAGGCAAGGTTCTCCGGGCGGTTCTTGTCGTAAATATGCTCCTGGAAATTATAGGGATTGACCGCTGGCGCCGTCGAAGCGTTGCGACGCTCGGGAGCGAGCGCGGGATTGTCGCGCAGTTGCGTGTCGTGGAAATAGAAATTGATGGTGTCGAGGCGGAAGCCGTCGACGCCGCGATTGAGCCAGAAGCGCACGACATCGAGCAGACGATCCTGAACTTCGGGATTATGGAGGTTCATGTCCGGCTGCGAGGTCAGGAAATTGTGCAGGTAATACTGCATGCGGGTCGGATCCCACGCCCATGCCGAGCCGCCGAAGATCGACAGCCAGTTGTTCGGCGGCGTACCGTCCGGCTTGGCGTCGGCCCAGACATACCAGTCGGCCTTGGCATTGGTCTTGCTGGAGCGACTCTGGACGAACCAGGGATGCTGATCCGAGCTGTGGGAGATGACGAGGTCGATCATCACGCGGATGCCGAGGCGATGGGCCTCAGCGATCATCGTGTCGAAATCCACCAGCGTCCCGAAGATCGAATCGACATTCTCGTAGTCGGAAACGTCATAACCGAAATCGCGCATCGGCGAGGTGAAGAAGGGTGAGATCCAGATCGCATCGACGCCGAGGCTTGCCACATGCGGCAAGCGGGCGGTGATGCCCTTCAGGTCGCCGATGCCGTCACCGTTCGAATCCTGGTAGGAGCGCGGGTAGATCTGGTAGATCACCGCCCCACGCCACCAGTCCTTGTCGGGGGTCGAGATCGATTGGGAAGCCACGTTCATGGAATATCCTGTTTGAAGTCACGTTCGGGAATGGTCAGCCTCCCTTGACCGAGCCAGCCAGCAGACCGCGCACCAGGTAGCGCTGCAGCCCGAAGAAGACGAGCAGCGGCACGATGATGGTGACGAAGGCCGACGCCGTCAAAATCTCCCAATTGCCGCCGCGCGAGCCGAGCAGCGCGTTCAGGCTGCCGGTGAGCACGAGGTGGTCCTTGTCGGTGCCGAGGAAGACCATGGCGACGAGCAGGTCGTTCCACACCCACAGGAACTGGAAGATGGCGAAGGAGGCGAGTGCCGGGAAGGACAGAGGCAATACGATGCGGACGAAGATCTCGAAGTCGCTGGCGCCGTCGACGCGGGCGGATTCGATGATCTCCTTCGGCAGGCCGGCGATATAGGCCCGCAGGAGATAGATGGCGAGCGGCATGCCGAAGGCGGTGTGGGCCAGCCAGATGCCGGGATAGGTCTTCGACGGCTGGCCGAGCATGCCGCCGATCTCGTTGTAGAGGCGCAGCAGCGGGATCAGCGACATCTGCAGCGGCACGACGATGAGGCCGACGACGAGCGCAATCAGCAGGCCGCGGCCGGGAAACTCCATCCAACTCAGGGCGTAGGCGGCGAAAGCGGCAATCAGGATCGGGATGATCGTCGCCGGAATCGTCACGGTCAGCGAGTTGATGAAGGACTGGCCGATGCCCTCGCCTGTTAGAACCGTGTTGTAGTTCTGCATGGTGAATTCCGGCGGCGCCGAGACGGATGCATAAATGCGCCGCGGGCGTTGGTCGGGCGAAAAGGCGGCGTTCTTCACATAGCGGTAGCTGCCGTCGCTGTTGATCTGCAGGGTTTCGCCGTCGCCGAGATCGGCGGTCTCGCCGGCCTTGTAGGCGGCGGGTTGCTGCACCCGGTTGCCGAAGGCCTTCACCGAGCGGCCGGTCTGGCCTTCCAGCACATTGCCTGCAATGACGTAGGCCGCACCTTCCTGCTGCTGCTGGTCCGGCGTGCCCAAGCGGACGGCGACGGTCTGCGTCGAGCCGACGAAGGCCGTCCACCAACCGGAGACGACGATCTGGTCCTTGTCGCGCAGCGCGCTGACGAAGATGCCGAGCGTCGGGATCAGCCAGATGATGACGATCACCAGAACGGCGGCGTGAACGAAGAGACGGGCGGGGCCGATCTTGAAGTAGCTTCCGGCAGCGGTCATCTCAGTGCCCCTTCAGTTCGCGATTGGCGCGGCGCACGTTCCACACCATGATCGGCGTGACGGCGAGCATGATGATGATGGCGATAACCGCACTTCGGCCGGAATCGCCGCCGCCGCGGAACATCCAGTCGAACATCAGGTTCGCCAGCACCATCGTCTGCCACTGGCCGTTGGTCATGGTCAGCACGATGTCGAAGACCTTGAGGACGAGGATGGTGATCGTCGTCCAGACGACGGCGATCGAGCCCCAGACCTGCGGCACCATGATGCGCCAGAAGATCTGCCAGCCATTGGCGCCGTCGATGACGGCGGCTTCGATCGTCTCCTCGGGGATGCCGCGCAGAGCGGCCGACAGGATGACCATGGCGAAACCGGTCTGGATCCAGATCAGGATGACCATCAGGAAGAAGTTGTTCCAGAAGGGAATGGAGATCCACACCTCGGGCGTGCCGCCGAAAGTCTGGACGATGGCGTTCAGCAGGCCGATCTGAACGTCGTTGCCGCCGCGATATTCATAGATGAATTTCCAGATGACCGAGGCGCCGACGAAGGAGATCGCCATCGGCATGAAGACGATGCTTTTCGCGATATTGCCCCACCAGATGCGATCGGTCATCACCGCGATGACGAGGCCGAAGAAGGTGCAGGCGGCCGGCACGACGGCGAGCCAGAGGATGTTGTTGAAGATCGACTGGCGGAATTCGCGGTCGCCGATCGCCCATTTGTAATTGGCGAGGCCGACGAACTGCAGACCGGCACGGTCGTAAAAGGAGAGGATGAAGGTCGCAACGACGGGATAGACGAGATAGACGATGAGCAGGAAGAGCGCCGGGCCGATGAACAACCACGGCCGGATCAGCGCGCGGCGGTTGAGATTGCGCGATGCGGCGCGGATGTCGCCATCCTTCACCGGCAGAGCGAGATCCAGAATCTTGTTCGAAAAATAGAAATAGGCCGAGCACGCGAAAACGGCGACGACCACGACGCCCAAAGCGGACACTATCTGCGACAGCATTTCGTCCCTCCCCTGCTTCCCCTGATCTTATCCCAACCGGTTTTATGCTGACGGGTCAACGCCGGTCATGGTCAATCTCTTTGTATTGCCCAGTCACAATATATCCTGCGATGGCCGGGCTCTTTGCGAGCCCGGCCAGTCATGCAAGCCATGCCGCCGGCAAGCCGGCGGCATAATTTGAAGATTACTTGATGCCGTCCCAGGCGCTCTGGATTTCGCCAGCGGCCTCTTCGGCGGACTTGCCGCCGACGAAATCGACCATGCCCGTCCAGAAGGCGCCGGCGCCGATCTTGCCCGGCATCAGGTCGGAACCGTCGAAGCGGAAGGTGGTGGCCGAGGTCAGGATCTCGCCTTCCTTCTTCATCTGCGGATTGGCATAGGCCTCGGTGCTGACACCCTTGTACGGCGTCAGGAAGCTCGACTGCGCCATCCAGACCTCATGCGCGATCGGGGTCTTCAGGAAGTCGATGAAGGCGCGGGCCGTCTTCGAGTCCTTGGCGATCGAGACGAGCGTGCCGGCGCCGAGAACCGGCTTGCCGAGCTCGGGATGCGACGCATAGGTCGGCATGTAGAAGAAGTCGGCATCCTGGCCCAGCTTCGTACCCTCAGGGAAGAAGGACGGGATGAACGAGGCCTGATGGTGCATGTAGCACTTCGGCGGAACGGCGAAGAGGCCCTTCGGGCTGTCGCGGAAATCGGTCGAGGCCACCGCGGCGACGCCGCCATCGACGTATTTCTCGTTCTTGGCGAACTTGCCGAATTCGTCGATCGCAGCAACGACGGCCGGATCGGTGAACTTCAGCTCGTTGGTCGTCCACTTGTCGTAGGCTTCGGGCGGCTGCATGCGCAGCATCAGGTCTTCGACCCAGTCGGTCGCCGGCCAGCCGGTGGCGCCGCCGGAACCGAGACCGATGCACCAGGGAACGCCGCCATCCTTGACGATCTGGTCGGTCAGGGCATGCAGCTCTTCCATGGTCGTCGGGATCTTGTAGCCGGCTTCCTCGAAATTCTCCGGAACATACCAGACGAGCGATTTCACGTCGGCCTTATAAGGGAAGGCGTAGAAGGCTTCCTTGCCGTCCTTGCCCTTGTAGGTGCCGTAACCGACCCAGCTGTCGCCGGCGCCGTAATTGTCCTTGATCCACTTGGAGTTGTCATCGCCGAGCGGTGTCAGGAAGCCCTTGCTGGCGAGATCGGCCAGGAGGCCAGGCTGCGGCAGAACGGCAATGTTCGGCGGCGAGCCTGCCTGCGTATCGATGACGATCTGCTGTTCGTAATTTTCGGAAGAGGAGTATTTGACATCGATGCCGGTGGCTTCGGTGAAATAGGCAAGAACGCTCTGGAAGAACGCCTCGTCCTCGCCGCGCCACGGCCCGAAGATCGTCAGCGGCTGCCCCTTCAGATCGGCATGAGCGGCCTTGAATTCGTCATAGCTCTTCCAGTTGAACTTGGAATCCTGCCCCGGCGCAAATTTCAGATCGGCTGCAGACGCAGTACCGGCAAAAAGCGCTGCCACGGCAACGCCCATCAAAAATGACTTTTTCATGTGATCAACCTCCCATCACAATCCCAACTGCGCCGAACTCCCTTAAATGGAAATTTCAAAGCGCTTTGACACCCAACTCATTTCACTTTCGGTGGAATGGAGTCAAGTCATTTCGCGAAAACCCGCCGTGAACACGCGGGATATCGCAGCGCAGCGACGCCCCTCGGGAAATATGGAGCGATTTTTCTTGAGTCAAGCGCGCCAAATGCTACATATTTGAAAGCGCTTTGAATGTCGCTGGGAGGCGGCAGGCCTTTTCAAGACGGCCGCAGGGCGGGCCCGGAGGAAGCATAACAGGTGAATCTCAAACAGCTATCGGAATTGCTGGGGCTGTCGCAGACGACGGTGAGCCGAGCGCTCAATGGTTATCCCGAGGTCAACGAGGCGACCCGGGAGCGCGTGCTCCAGGCTGTCAAGGAAACCGGATACCGGCCGAACAAGGCGGCGCAGCGGCTTGCGACCGGCAAGGCAGGCTCGATCGGCCTCGTCATGCCGACGGCGCCCGGCCACCAGTCCGACGTGCATTTCGGCGAATTCCTGGCCGGGCTCGGCGAAGAGGCCGTGCGCCACGATTTCCACTTCGTCATCATGCCGGCCGATCCGGATGACGAGGTGGGCGCGCTCCGGCGCCTGGCGATCAGCGGCAATGTCGATGCAATGTTCGTCGCCTATATGCGCGGGCACGACCCGCGGCTTGCCATGCTGAAATCGCTCTCCATGCCCTATGTCGTGCACGGCCGCTCCTTCGGTTCCGAGCCCGACTATCCCTATCTCGATATCGACAATGAAGCGGCCTTCTACGATGCGACGCGGCTGTTGCTGCAGCTCGGCCATACGCGCTTTGCGCTGATGAACGGACCGATGCATCTCGATTTCGCCATCCGCAGGAAGAACGGCGTCATATCAGCCCTTGCCGAACGCGGACTCGTGCTCGACGAGGGCAGCATGAGCCATACGCTGATGACGGACGAACAAGGCCTGCTGGCGATGGAACATTTCCTGCAATTGCCGGAGCGCCCGACGGCAATCCTCTGCTCCAGCACGGTGCTGGCGCTCGGCGCGATCCGCGCGGTCAACCAGGCGGGATTGCGGCTCGGGGAGGATATCTCGCTGATCGCCCATGACGACGTGCTGCCGCTGCTGAAACCGGAAAACTTCTCGGTGCCGCTGACGACGACACGCTCTTCGTTGCGGGCGGCGGGCGTCCGTATCGCCCAGCGGCTGATCGGCACGGTAAAGCAAGCCGGCCCCTTCCCCGACCAGGAGCTCTGGAAGACCGAACTGATCGTCAGGGCCTCGACCGGCCCTGTTCCCCAGGTTTAGAGCATCCCGAACTTCAAAACTGCGGCGGCGTCTGTCCCGCGGTACGATGAGCGGCGATGACGGTGTTGGCCATCAGCATGGCGATGGTCATCGGCCCGACACCGCCGGGAACCGGGGTGATGGTGCTGGCGACCGCCGAGACTTCCTGGAAGGCGACGTCGCCGACCAGCCGGGTCTTGCCCTCACCTCTTTCGGGTGCCGGAATACGGTTGATCCCGACGTCGATGACCGTCGCACCTGGCTTTACCCAATCGGCCCTGACCATTTCCGGCCGGCCGACTGCGGCGACCAGGATATCGGCATTGCGGCAGACCTCGGAAAGGTTCTTCGTTCTGGAATGCGCGATCGTCACCGTCGCATTGGCGTTGAGCAGCAATTGCGCCATCGGCTTGCCGAACAGGTTGGAGCGGCCGATGACGACGGCGTTGAGGCCGGAGAGATCCTCGCCATGGGTGCGGCGGACGAAGACCATGGCACCGGCCGGCGTGCAGGAGACCAGGCCGGTCTTCAGGTCGCCGGTGGCGAGCTTGCCGGCATTGACGACGCTCAAGCCGTCGACATCCTTTTCGGGCAGGATCGACTGGATGATCGGCTCGCTGTCGAGCGGCTTCGGCAGCGGCAGCTGCACCAGGATGCCGTGGATCGAGGGATCGGCATTGAGGGTGGCGACGAGGGCTGCCAGCTCCTCCTGCCTGGTTTCGGCCGGCAGCGTGTGCTGGACGGACTTGAAGCCGCATTCCTTGGCCATGCGGCTCTTGGAGCTGACATAGGCGTGGCTTGCCGGATCGTCGCCGACGATGACGACCGCAAGGCCGGTGGTGACGCCGCTGCTCTTTTCCAGCGCTGCCGTCGCACTCTTGACCGTCTGAATTACCGATGCAGCTACGTTCTTGCCGTCGATTACTGTCGTCACACGTCTCTCCGCCCTGTTTCGCGTCAATCTATGGATAGTCGGCGAGCGTCAAATGCCCGCTAACGCCCTATCCTGTCGGAAAGCAGCAAGGCAATATCAAAAATGCAAGGAAATGTTCGTCAGCGCAGCGGCTGCCGCGCTTCGAGCGCATGAACACGAAGCCGGTCGCGCAGCCCGGAGATCTCGGAGCGCAACACCTCCATCTCGTCGACCGGTGCGGGAACGGGCGGAAGTACCGGCGGCGGCGAGGCCTGCGGCCGGGATAGCGGCATTTCCGCATGCGCGGCAGCAGCGATGGGCCGGCGCAGGCGCAGCAGGAAAGCCGCGGCAAGACCGACCGCCAGACCCATGGCAGCGCCGGCCAGCAAGCGGCCAATCCAGCCATCCCTCGCCGACACCGCTGTTGCCAGCGCCGGCTTCATCAGCGTGATATGACCGTCGGCAGCCGTTGCCGCCGATGCGGAATCCGCATCTTCCAGGCGCGAACGCGCGGCATTGGCCTTCTCGCCGAGTTCGGTCAGCCGGGAAAGATCGACGCCGGTATCCCGGCTCTGGGCGATCAGCGTGTTGCGGCGGTCATTCAGGCCCTTGCGCGCATCGACGGCGGCCTTGGCGGCGACATTGGCGGTCTGGGCAAGACGGGTCAGTTCCTTGCCCATATTCTCCTTCAGACTATCGGTTTCAGCCTGCTGCTGCAGGAGGCGCGGATGGCGCGGGCCAAGCTCGGCAGAAAGCTGGGCAAGCGCGGTTCTGGCGACGGCATATTTGTCGCGCCAGTCCTGCAGCGCCGGCGAGAGCATATCGGAGGGCAATGAACCGTCGAGCACCTCGGCAAGTTTCGCCGCCTTGAGCCGGTCGGCCTGCGCCTTGGCGGAAAGGATGTTCTGGTCGGCCTGTTTCAGATCGGCATCGAGCCCGTCGATCTGGCGGCGAAGGTCGATCGCCACCTTGACGTTGCCCTCGCCGCTCTTGGTCGTGAAGGCGGCAAGCTCCGCCTTCGCCTCGTCATAGGCCTTGCGCAAAGCGGTGTCGGTTTCGCCGTTGCCGCCGGGTCGGTCTGCTGCGGAAACCGCTTCGGCAAGCCTTGCAGCGATGCGCATGGATTTGCCGCCATCGCCTGTTGTCACCCTCAGGAGGATCGTGCCGGCGGCGGCATCGGGCAGGATCTCGACCGCATGCTTCAGTGTCGCCTCGGCGCGCGAGGCCGGATCGGCAGCCGCACCGGTCGCCGAGAGGAGATCGAGCGCAACGCCAAGCGCATTGGCGCCGGGGCCGGCAAATTCGGGATCGCGATCGAGTTTCAGGGCGGCCACCGTCGAAGCAACCATGCGCGCCGTCAGCAGCCCCTTTGCCGCGGCCTGGGTAAAGGCAGCGCGGCTTGCAGCATCTGTCTTCACCGCAAGCGTCGCTTCGGCACGGTAGAGGGTTGGCGACGCCGGCATCAGCGCCGGCAGGCCCGCTCCGACGACCGTCGGGACGGCGATCGTCATTGCAAGACCAATGCCGCTCAGACGACGGCGCGGCCTGGCCGGCCGAGGCGCTGCGGGTTCTTCACGGATAACGGCCAGCAGTTCGGGTGAGCGCACCGGCTCGCCGGCCGGAGCAGCCAGTTCCTCGTGGCGCGCCGGCTCCTCAGAAAGCAGATGGCCGACATCATTGGCGGCCCGGAGGCGGTTGCCGAGGATGGTTTCGATGCGGTCGACCAGCGGTGCTGCGTGCGCCGCCATGGCGCGCTGCTCTTCCAGCGCGCGGCCGATGGCGCGCAGCAGTTCGGCCTCGGGCGGCGCGATACCGGCCCGCTTCGATCGGGGCGATCGATACGAATCGTCATGGGCACGCGGCTCAGCGGCTGCGCGATCGTGAAAACTGCTTCTGGCCCTGATATCGTACATTTGCGCCACATCTCATGCACATGATGGCCGGCTTCGTTCATCCGCACGGAGGCCGATGATTAAACCAATCTAAATATTCATGGCAAAGAAATGGTTAACCGCAGCGTGTAAAAAACTGGGGTCAGCTAAAAGCGCTTCGCGTCTTTCAGATTCGCTTCCTGCGCTTTAGCTCTTGGTTTTTAGGCAAAACCGCGGCCCTTTGGCGCGACGCGCTCTAGCTCGCTTTCTTATGCTCCGACCGCGGCTGCAGCGCGGTGCCGTGCTCTTCCGGGTAGCTGAGGATCCTTTCGCGCCGGCGGAAGCGGTAGCGCAGGACATGGAAGAGGAAGACCGGGATGCCGATGACGTAACGGCGCCAGAGGCGCGTCGGCTCCTGCAGCAGGCGATAGGCCCATTCCAGGCGCATCATCCTCACCGTCCTCGGCGCACGCGGGACGGCGCCGGAAACGAAGTCGAAGAGAGCGCCCACCGTCAGCACCAGGCGCGCATGATCGGCGCGGATATTGTCGTGGACCCATTTCTCCTGCAGCGGCGTTCCCATGCCGACGATCAGGATATCGACTTTCTGGCGCTCCAGCTCCTCGGTGACGACGGAGGAATCGACCTTATCGAAATAACCGTCGGAAATGACGACGAATTCATGCCAGGGCGTATGCCTGCGGAAATTTTCCGCCGCCGCCTCGACGACCGAGCGCGTGCCGCCGATCAGACCGATGCGGCGCGGGGCCTCCATGAAGGTGAGGAAGGCCGGCACGAAATCGGTGCCGTTCAGATTGGCGGGAAATGGCGCGCCATGGGCGATCTGCGATGCGATGTTGAGACCGATGCCGTCCGGCAGCACCAGATTATGCGACATGATCCGGTAATATTCGTCGTCGCGCAGCGCCGTCAGCATGTTGTGGGCGTTGACGAAGCAAACCACGGTCTGGCCGACGGGAATGGAGGCCAGCTCGTTGATGAAAACGAGGGCGTCGTCCCAGCCGAGATCGCAGACCGGCAGATCGAAAATCGTCCGCCGCGATGCGAGCACCGCGAAGTTTGCAATCAGATTCATTCCTACCTCCTGCCGAGGGTGCTGCATGCGCCCGACATCCCGGAAAACAAGCCCATATTTCCGCACCGGAGGTCTCGAAAGAACCGGTCGCGTGACGCCGGGACGGCGTCACCCCGATCCCGGAAGGCGGCGCAAGCCAAGCTGTGAGACCTGATATAACAGGATGGTTTCAAACAACCCTTAGGAAAATTCCTTGAATTTCAATGCTCGCATAAGTGGTTTATTAACCATGGGCGCCAACGAAAAAAGGCGCCCTGTGGCGCCGTTTGTCGTCAATGATCGGATGTCGCCTAATGCGCAGGAGGCGCCGGCGTTTCGCCGGCCGGTGCGGTCTCGACAATCTTGACGGGTGTGCCCACCTTCTTCGGCTGGCCGGCGGAGCTTTCCTTGACATCTTCCTTGGAGAGATAGTCGAGCTGCTCCAGCATCACTTCGGCGACGTATTCGCCACCCAGGCGCTCGTTCATGCCCTTCTTGATCTCTTCGCGGAAGGCCTTCGGATCGAAGGATTTGATGTGGGCGATATCGACCATCTTGTTGCCGACGAGCAGGCTGAAAAGCTCATCCGTCGTCATCTCGGACAGCGGCAGCGTCACGCCCTTCAGCATCTCCTTGTTCATCATGAACGAAACGCGGCCGAGGAAGTAGCCGGTGACTGCGCCGTTGCCGATGATCGGTACCGTGATCGTTTCGCCCTTCACCAGTTCGAGCGCGCTCTGCTTGGAATCGGTTGCCGCAGGCGCCGGCGCGGTCGCCAGGTACACCGAGAAATAGACCGATGCCAAGGTGATGGCGCAAACCCAGACACCGGTGAGGACGAGCTTGATCATCAGTTTCCACGCATGGCGAATTGTTCCTGGGAATAGGTGCCGTCGGCATCGGCATCCTGAACGGCGTTCTTCAGGAGGTCGGCGACGGCACGCACCGCTTCGAGATGCGCCTCGACGCGGCGGGCATTGAGAACCAGCTTCTTCTTCAAGCCATGCAGCTGATCGAGATGGGCAGCGGCAAGCTCGGCCGGATCGGTATCGCGGAAAAGCATCGACAGCTCGTAGAGGCAGCGGCTCTTATGCGCATTGGAGACCTTGAGATCGAATTGCGGATCGCTGCCGATCCGGGTGTTCTCATTGTCGATTATCATTTCGAGGCGTCCGAGAACGGATTTGATCCTGTATTCGTTCGAAACTATTTCCATTGTACCCTCGGTTATGCGTCGCTCAGAGCATGGCGCCGAAAAGTGTGCGCGGTTTTCGGACGACACCATGCTCTGATTTTAATTGAGAACAGGATTCAGATTTCAGGCCAACGGGCCTAAAATCATCCTGTTCGATCGGTCTTGGCTTCGGCGGTCGGTGTGCCAAAGGTCTTACGCTGGAAGTCGTCGATCATGCTGATCGCGGTGTTGCGGTCATCGTTGTCGGTCGAGGCATTGACGATCTTGCCTTCCTGCCGGCGCAGTTGTTCGCTGTACATCTGCTTGGCGATTCCGATGCCGTCACCCTTGGCCATGGTGTTGCCGAGCTGCTCGGCCATCATGCCTTTCCAGATATCGCCGGTCGCGCCCTTGCCGTATACGTCTTCGCTTTCGCTCGGCAACATGGACTTGACGAAATTCTGCAGAACCATGGCCTCGAACTTCCGGTAGCTTTCCGGAACTTCCTCGGCCTTGGTGCGGTTCTGGATGTCGGCGAGGCCGCTCTTCTGGCCGATATGATCGAGAACATCGACCGTATTGGAGAAGCCCTTGCCGTTTTCGGCGAGGCTCGTTGCGGCAAAGGCCGCACGATTTGCCTTCAATTTTTCCTGGGCCGCCTGAACCTCCATGGGGTCGGCAGCTTTGACAACGTCCAGGACCAGATCACTGGGGGGCGAAATAGCCACGTTAGAATCCTCTGAATTAAGATCGTAACGACTATGGTTTTTGAAGCTTGCTGGAGGCTGGCGTTGCGAATTGCTGATCGATGACATCGTAGACGGCATTGTCGTCGGCCTCGCGGCGCTCGGCCTCGAGGGCTTCCTTCATGCCCTCTTCGAAACGATCGCCCTTGGCGCGCTCGCGCGCCAGCCGCATCTCGTGGACCTCCTGCATGCCGGTCAGTTGCTTGTCCTTGATGGTGAGCCTGCCGAATCGATCGGCGTAGCTCTGCGAGAAGGCGTGGTGGACCGGGTCCATCGAGCCGAGCGCGAGGATGACGTCGTCCATCGCCGCATTGACCTCGACGCGCTGGCGGCTGGTTTCGGCCAGGTCGTTCTCGGCTACCCGTTCGATATGCCGCTGCACCGAGAGCAGTCGCTTGAGTTTCTGGGAGCGCGTCTTTTCGGTCATCGCCTCATCGCCCGATATAAATCGAGCCGAAGGACTGGCCGAACTGGCTGACCATCGCCGCAATCGAGAAATAGATCAGGAAGAGGCCGCCCATCAGCAGATAAGGTGTGGAGATGAAGTAAACCGGGATCTGCGGCGCCAGCTTGTTGATGAAGCCGATCGACACGTTGAAGATCATGCCATAGATCAAAAACGGGCTCGACAGCCGCAGCATGATGTAGGTGGTCTGCTCCAGCGTGTCGGTGAAGGAGATCAGCGTCGCGCGCATCTGCATCAGGCCGCCGAATGGCATGGTCGTGTAGGAATCGATCAGCGCGCGGAAGACGATGTGATGGAAATCCATGATGAAGAGAATCATGATGCCGGCAAAGGTGACAAAGGCCGAAAGGCTGTTCTCCGACGTGTCCTCGATGATGTCGGTGGAGCCCGGCTGGGTATAGCCGACCATCATGGCCATGATCGAGGCGGCGAACTGCATGCCGAGCGTATAGATCCTCGCCAGCATGCCATACATCACACCGATCAGCGATTCGCTGAATATCAGGCCGATATAGGTTGCAGAACCGGTGTGAACGGCGGGATAGACAGTATCCCAAAGCAGCGGCATGACGGCGATAGACAGCGCGCCGGCAATGAAGACGCGCAGCTGTTCGGGCACGCGCGCCGAGGAGAAACCCGGAAGAGCCAGCACACAGCCACCGATCCGGCAGAAAACCAGAAACAGCGCCAGAACGGTCCCTTGCGGGTCTGTTATCATGAAATAGAGCCCAAAATCTTTATCTCGATGCCCTTGGCCAGTTCGACATGCGACAGGACAGGCAACGTGGCGAACAGCCGTTCGATGATCATGCGCACATAGGAGCGTGTTTCCGGCGATGTGACAAGGGCGAATGGCAGGCCGCGATCCATGAACTCACGGATAACTTTGGTGGCCTGCTCGCTGAACTCTTCAAGGCTGCGCGGATCGATGTCGAATTCGATCACCTCGCCCTTGGCGTCGCGCTTCAGCGCCTGGTGGAAGGCCAGATCCCATTTGCTGCCCAGCCTGAGCACGCGCAGCACGCCATTGTCGGCAAGATCGCCGCAAAGCTGCTGGGCCATGCGGATGCGGACGTGCTCGACGATCTGCTCGGTCTTCCTGACATGCGGGGCAAGCTCGGCCACCGCTTCGAGAATGAGGTGCAGGTTGCGGATCGAGACGCGTTCGGCAAGCAGGAGCTTGAGCACCGCCTGCAGGCCCGAATAGGACATGTGCGACGAGCAGATCTCGTCGGCGAGCTTCTTGTATTCGGGGTCGAGCCGATCGATCAGCACCTTGACGTCCTTGTAGGACAGAAGCTGCGGCAGGTTGTTGCGAATGACCTCGCTCATATGGGTGAGCACGACCGAGACGTTGTCGATCGGCTGGAAGCCCTCGCGTTTCAGATCGTCGGCGAAGTTTTCGAGGATCGAGACGGCCGGCATGCCGAAAGCGGGTTCGCGGATTTCGTCGCCGGGAATGCTCGGCCGGCGGCCGGCGCCGGTGACGACGAGGACTTCGCCGACGCGCAAGAGATTGGAGGCGACCGTCGTGCCGTGGATGCGGATCTGGTAAGACTTCTCGGCGATGGCGATATCGTCCGTGACCTTGATCTCGGGCACGACGAAACCGTATTGCGTGGCGAACTTCTTGCGCATCTTGCCGACGCGGAAGGCGAGCTCCTGGTGGGCGCCGAGCAGGCGCGTCGAGACCATCTTGCCGAGTGCGAGCTCGATCTCGGAGGTGCGCAGCACCGACTTGACCGAATCCTTTTCCAGCTCCTTGCTCTGGACGACCTTCTTTTCCTCCTGCTCGCGGCGAAGCTTGTTTTCCGCCTCGACCTGCCGCGGGATGAACCAGGCGCCGAAGGCAAGAAGACTGCCGAGGATCACGAAGGGGACAAACGGCAGGCCGGGCATCAAGGCCAGGACGAACATCAGCACGGCCGAGACCGAGAGTGCGCGGGGATAGCCGCTCAGCTGGTTGACAACAGCCTGGTCGGTGGAGCCGGTGGTGCCGCCGCGCGAGACGAGAAGGCCGGCGGCGAGCGAGACGATGAGCGCCGGCATCTGCGAGACGAGGCCGTCGCCGACGGAGAGCTTGACGAAGACGTCGGCCGCTTCGCCGATCGGCATGCCGTGGCGGAAATAGCCGATGATGATGCCGCCGAAGACGTTGATGGCGGTGATGATGAGGCCGGCGACGGCATCGCCGCGCACGAACTTCGAGGCACCGTCCATCGCACCGAAGAAGGAACTTTCCTCCTCGAGTTCCCGGCGCCGACGCTGGGCTTCCTTTTCGTCGATGATGCCGGCCGAAAGATCGGCGTCGATCGACATCTGCTTGCCGGGGATCGCGTCCAGGGTGAAACGCGCGCCGACTTCGGCGATACGCGTGGCACCCTTGGTGATGACGATGAAGTTGATGGTGATGAGGATGAGGAAGACGATCAGACCGATGACGAAGTCGCCAGACATGACCAGGCTTGCGAAACCGGCGATGACGCCGCCGGCCGCGTCGTGGCCTTCATTACCGTGGGACAGGATGACGCGCGTCGTCGCGATGTTCAGCGCCAACCGGGTCATCGTCGCGATCAGCAAAATGGTCGGGAAGGACGAGAAATCGAGCGGCTTCTGAATCCACAGCGCGACCATCAGGATCAGAACCGAGAAGGCGATCGAGAAGGCCAGGCCCATATCGATCAGGAATGGCGGGATCGGCAGGAAGAGAATGCAGATGATGCCGACGATGCCGAGGGCAAAACCGACATCGCGCAGGCTCGGGGCGACTTTTGGAATGGGGAGTGCAGGTGGTTGCGCCATGACGATTCCGTCTCTTCATGAGAGGAGGCGGATATGAGTCCGCCCAATTCGAATCGAGACTTAAATGGCGAAGCTTGCGCGAAGGTGGCTCAGAAACCAGACTGGATGCGCGAGAAGACCAGATTGGTGAAAATCGAGATCTGCGAGCCGACGAAAGGCGCGGTGACGCCGACCGTGATCAGCACCGCGACGATCTTCGGCACGAAGGTCAGCGTCGCTTCCTGCACCTGGGTCAGCGCCTGGATCAGGGCGATCACGAGACCCACCACCATCGCGGCGATGACCGCGGGACCGGCGGCAATCAGCACGGTCCAGATCGCGGCCTGGAACAGATCTAATGCATCAGCTTCATTCATCCGAAGGCAACCTCATATCGCCTTGAAGCGGCCCCGCCTTGGCCGGACCGCGCTTGGTTGGCGTCAAACAGGCGCGTTGGCGCCGTTCGCATCAGGAGCTGCTGCTCGGCGCCTCGTCGGCAACAGTGATTCCCGTCTGCACGAGTATCTTATCGCCATCTTTGGTCGTCGCAATGATACCATCGGAATAAACCTTGACGGAATCGATGATGCCTTTGACGGTGCCGTCGGCGCTTTCCATGTATTTGCCGACGTAGCTGCTGGCCTGGGTGAGGCTCGAGCTTGCCAGAAGCGTGTCCAACTTGGTGTTGGTCTGGATCGTCTGCTCGACCTGCGAGAAGGTTGCCAGCTGCGCCACCTGCTCGCTGGCATCCATCGGATCGGTCGGATCCTGGTTCTTCATCTGCGCGATGAGCAGCTGCAGGAAGTTGTCGTAGTTCAGTGTCGCCGACTTCGAGCTCGAACTCGTCGAGGAGGTCGTCGAGGTTGTTGAGGTCGCGCTTGTTGTTGCATCTACCGCCATGGTGCAATCTCCCTGCGAATCTGCTCGACCATCGTTGGCGGCATTTCGTGATTGTTGAGGATGCTGTCTTCGATCGCGTAGAGGCCGCGGATCGCCTTCAATGCATCGAAGGCGCGGCCGGTCGACACGAGCGCGTCGATGCGCTTCAGTTCGGCGAGGATTTCCTCGTTCTTGAAGCAGGTGAGCAGCATGGTGATCGACTTGCGGAACATCGCCGTCGAGTGGTCCTTGCCCTCGGGATTGATGAGGATCATCTGCGCGATGAAATAGAGCTGACGCAGGGGCGTGGTGGCGCCTTCCGGCTGCAGGACGTGGTTTTCGAGAAGGAACGTCACATCATTCAGGAATTCCAGCGCGACCTTGCGGTCGACGCGCAGGACGGCGCCGTTGATGAAGATTCTTTCTCCGGCTTTCAGAGAAATGCGAAGTGTACTTTTCATTTAAGTCCATCCCTGATGATGGTGGTAACGTCGATGATGCCCTGGTAGTTATTAGACTGACGTTTTCTGATCCTGTCGCATTCCTTCAATATCCAGATCGCAATCGAGATGAGGTTGGCCCTGAGCTCGATCTCCAGCTGGTTGTCGGGATGTTTCAGATCTTCGATGAAGCTGATCCACACCCGGCGCGTATAAAACAGGGCTTCAATGGCTTCCCGGCCGTATTTTTCCTTTTCGCGCGCCTGCGAAAGCAGATCTATGGACCGGTCAAGAACCTGCCATTCCCGCTCTTTCGCGTCGGCCACCGAGTCCTGCATGACTTCGGCATATGAGAACTGATACATTCATGCATCCTTCTTTGCGCGCCTTTGATCATCAAAGGTAGTTTACGAGACTCAACTGCTGGATCTTCGAGACGATCGTGTAAGCGGTTTCAAGCTGCGTTTCCAAAGTCTTGACGAGCGTCGAGGCCTCGTAGGGATCGACACCCTGCAGATCGACGAGCTTGTTCTTGATGATGTTCGACTGGGCGTCGAGGGCGTCGTTGGATTTCTTGACGCGCTCCTGGGAAAGACCGAGCTGGCTTGCCTGGGTCACGAGGCCGCTGGTCGCCTTCGTCGTATAGCTGATCGCCTGCTTGGACACCGTGCTCATTGCATCGCTGCTGAGGCCCTGGTCGAGAAGCGCCGAGGTCAACACCGAGGCGAGCGCGAAGTAGCGCATGCCTTCGGAATTGGCGTTGGTCGAGGATTCGATCACTTCCGAGTTGCTGATACGGCTCGTCATGTTCTGGCTCGACGCTTGCGACCAGCCGGTCGTCGCATCGGTCCAGTTCGCTTCGCTGAACATCGGCTCGACCGTCGACGTTATGAAGGTCTCCATTTCAGCGCCGGTCAAATCGCTGACCGCCTTGCCGAGGCCGGTCGCATAAGTGTTCAGTTCCGTGACGATGGCGGCGCTCGTCGTTGCGGTCATATCGGTCAGCGGCTGCACATCGGTATTGATGCCGGAGAACAGATATTCGCCGTTCACCATGGTGTTGGCGGTGTCCATCATCGTGGAGAGCGCACTGGTCGCCGACTGGATGGCGACGGTGATGCTGCCGGGATCGTGGCTGCCCTGGAGTGCCGTCAGCTTCGAAACCAGGCCGTCGCCGACGTCCTTCATCTTGGAAAGGCCGAGCTGCGAGGATTCCATGCGCGCGGCGACAAGCGAATTGCTTGATTTGATCGAGGCTATCCTGTCGGTCTCGCGGGTGAAGTCCACGCTCCTGGCGGCGTTGCCGCCGAGAGAGACACCGATATCCGCATAGACACCCGTCGTCGCTTCCATCGTTGCCTTGGTCATCTGGTTCTGCCCCTGACGGATCGTCAGGCGCATCGCGTTCTGAATGGCTGAACTTGAAATAAATGAGCTCTTCATGGCTTAACTCGCAATATCCAGCAATGACTTCAACATTTCGTCAACGGCGTTCAGGATCTTCGTCGCCGCCTTGTAGGACTGCTCTATGTCGAGGAGCAGCGTCAGCTCCTCGTCGAGGTTGACGCCCGTCTCGTTGGAATAGGCTTCGTCGGAGCGTGAAAGCGCCGCCGAGGTATTTTCCGCCGCCGTCGTGGCGTTGCTGCGATACTGCTCGAGCCAGCCGAGGGAATTCGTGGCGTATTCCATGATGCTGACGTTCGAATCGATGCCCGTCGTGGCGTCGAAGCCGACAGTCGTTCCCGTTGCCGGGTCGAAATCCATATCGGAGCCCAACGCCGTATAGAGGCGATCAAGTTCGTCTGTATAGCCGCTTTCGCCTGTAGTGTTCACCACGACGCCGGTGGCGTTGATGCCGCCATCGCGCAGGCGCATCGGGTCTCCGCCCTGCGAGGTGATCACACGGCTGCTGACGGTGATGGTCGACGCCATGCCGGCGACGGCGGTGCCGCCAGTATCGACCGTGCCGCCGCTCCAGGTAAAAAGGCCGGGCACGTAGGCCGGGGTGCCTGACGAGTTATCTTCCTTGAAGATCGAGACCAGACCGCGGGCGATTTCGTCGAGCTGCTTCTGGAAGTTGGGGGCGATATCGTCACGGACCTGCAGGAGCGACTGAAGGCTTCCCATCCCCGTCGTGGTCGATCCGCTGCCGAGCGGCAGCGCAACACCGTCGATATAGACGGAATTGCCGACGGTGGAGGCGGTATAGATATCCTGAGACTTGAAGGTCACGGTGCGCGGAACCGTCTCGAAGAGGATCGTCCCGTCGGGCGTGCTCAGCACCATGTCGTTGTTGTCGCGCGTCGTCGCGCTGACGCCGACGATCTTCGAAATCTGCTTGAGCGCCTTCTCGCGCTCATCGAGGGCGCCGGAGGCATCCGCACCCGAGGCCGTGGCGGTCTTTACCGCATTATTGGCCTCTTCGAACTGGCTCAGCAGCGTATTCAGCGTTTCAACGTCGGTGGCGATCTGCTTATCGGCGCTGGCGCGGACATCCTGAACGGATTGCGAGGCGTTGTTCAGCGAGTTGGCCACATCCTGGGCGGCGGTGATGGCGCCCTGGGCGGCGACCGTGCTGCCCGGCGTCGTGCGGAAGGCCTGAAGCTTTTGCTGGAAAACACCGAGATAGGTGGATGGCGACGTTTCGTAGTCGTTGCCACCCATGATCGACTTGAGGTCCTCGAGACCTCCGAGCAAGGCCTGCTGGGCGCTGTCCTGAGAGGATGTCTTCAGATACTGGCGCAGCAAGGCATCTTCCTGCGCCCGGTCTATCTTGACGACCTGGGCGCCGTTCAAGGACGTGGTAAGCATCGCCTGCCGGCGCACGTAATCTTTGTTGCCCGCATTCGAGATATTGTTCGATACGACACTGCTCTGCGTGCCGGTATTGTTGAATATGCTCTGCGCGGTATTAAGTGCTGACGTGAGCGACATGGCTTAGCCGTTACCCTGATTATCTCTTGAGGTTGACGAGGACGTCCATGATGTCGGACCCCGTCTGGAACACCTTGGAATTGGCGGTATAGCTGCGTTGCGCTTCGATCATTTCGGTCAGCTCGCCGGCGAGGTCGACGTTCGAACCTTCGAGAGCGCCTGACTTGATCGTGCCGAGGCCGTTGGTCTGCGGGAAGCCGGTGACGGTGACGCCCGACTGGCCGTTGGCGCTGTAGACGTTGCCGCTCATCAGCGTCAGCTTGTCCGGGCTTGCGACGTTGGCCAGCGGGATGCGATAGAGCGGCTTGGTGCTGCCGTCTTCATACTTGGCGTAAACAATGCCGTCGCCGTCGATGGTGACGTCCTTGACTGGGCTGGCGGCCTGGCCGTTCGGCGTGCCGGTGCCGGAAAAGGCGGCGCCGAGCTGAGTGAGGCCGGAGAAATCCATGTCGATGTCCTGGCCGGTCACCGGATCACTAATGGTGACGGCGCCACCCGTAACCAAGGCGCCGTCGGCGTCGAACTCGAGTGTTCCCAGGCCGACGGTGCCGCCTGTCGTGGTATACGGGAAGGAGGTCGTGCCACCCGTCGCCGCATCGGCATTGCGGAAAATCGCAACTTCCCAAGTGCTGGCGGTCGCGGGAGGTGTCGTCGGCGTTGCCGATTGCGCGGTCTTGGTGAAGTAGAAGTCGTACATCACCTTGTTGCCAAGACGGTCATAGGCGACCATCGAGACCTTTTTGGTGTCGGTCGTTGTGGTGCCGCTAGTACCGTTATCGCTCGGGAGATTAGCCGTAACAACAGTGGAGTTGGAATTGAGGTTGCCTGTGAAGACACCTGAGGTCGAGGCGATGGCGGTCAGGCCATTCTGGGTGACGTTGACGGGAACGAGGCCGTCGAAACCGTTGACGACGACGGCAGGGGCGCCGGAGTCATACGAATAGCCCATCAGCTGGAAGCCGGCTGAATTGACGAGGTTGCCTTCGTCGTCCTTGGTGAAATCGCCGGCGCGGGTCAGGACCGGCGTGCCGTCCGCACCCTGGACGATGAAGAAGCCGTCGCCCGAGATCGCAAGGTCGGTGCTGGAGGTGGTGTAGGAAATATCGCCCTGGTCGGAGACGGCCTGGCGCACGGAGGTCTGAACGCCGCCGGAATTGTAATTGCCGTTCGAGGAGGGCAGAACCAGCGACGAGAAGCTTGTCGACACAGCCTTGTAGCCGGTGGTGTTAACGTTGGCGATGTTGTCGGAGACGGTGCTGAGGCGGTTCGCCTGCGCGTTCATCCCCGATACTGCCGTCTTCATGCTGCCGAAAATGCTCATCTGAAAACCTCGTTTTACCTGTTAAACTCGAGAGTATTTGTCGGGCCTTGCGTGAAGCTGTCTGTCATGCGCGCGGCGAGGCCGAATATCGAGGTTCAGCCGGGCGCCGCCACCCGGCCGGCAAAATCAGGCCCAATCGATGCAGTAGCCAAGGAAACGCTTGGAATCGACCGGATCGACGCCGAGCTTCTTGCGCAGCTTCTTGCGCAGCTTCGAGATGTGACTTTCGACGACGTTCTCCTCGACCTCTTCATCGAAGATGCCGTAGATGGCGTTGAAGATCTGGGTCTTGGTGACCCGGCGACCGCGATTGGCGATCAAATATTCGAGGATACGGCGCTCGCGCCGGGGAAGCGCAAAGACCTCGCCGTTGATCTCGGGGTCGCGGCCATCCGAGAAGACGCGGATCCCACCGATCTCGGTGTAGTTGGCGATCGCCTTCAGCCGGCGCCGGATCGCAGCCGCTCTTGCGAGGATTTCGCGGGGATGCACCGGTTTGCGCACCACGTCGTCGACGCCGCAATCGAAAAGCGCAAGGGTGTTTTCGAGCGAGGGCTGGTCGCTGACCGCAATCACCGGCGCCATCGACCGATCCCGGATCGCCCGGGGCAGTTCGTGGTTGCGCTGGCCCTGCCCGATCAGGAAAGCCTCGACTGCCGCTATATCGGAATCGGCAGCGGTCTGTACCCACTCGCCGAACTCCGTTGGATCAAAGCCGGTGGAGGGAATGCCCTCACGGCCGAACAGAGATGTGTATCCATCTTTCACGAGCTCACGCTCATCAACCACTACGATCATTCGTCCGCCTCCGAATCAGTGTGGCACTTCGATGATCTATGGGTACGAATCGCACGAATCGGCGACAACTCGTTAAAGTTAATGGCAGAAATTAATAATTGATTAAGATCTTGGGTCCGATTTGATCTATATCTAGTGGGTATGATTGAATATGCACACCAAAATTTCGTGGAAAAGTTAACGCCCGGTTAATTATGGCTTGCACATGGGTTTCGTGCCGGATTCCCGCCATATTGTGACACAGTTTCGTCACAATATGCCTCTTCCATTTTTGGTTGCATTAATTTCGGCAAAAGTTACTCGCATTGGGAGTCCACTTGCCGTAGCCCGTGGCAACCAGATTGGCGATGACGCGACAGACATATTGCTTCTGCGCCGGATCGTTGTTGGGTCCGGCATGGTATCTGGCTACCGCCATCGTCCATGTCTCGTGCCGATCATGAAGGTTGCGGAGGAATTTTGCCGCGTACTCTACGTTGCGGTGTGGGTCGAACATATCCTCGGCGGAGCCGAAATTTTCACCGTGATAATAGTGGTTGATCTGCATGCAGCCGATGTCGATGAGCTTCGCGCCGCTGCTGCGGGCGACGTCGAATTGCCGCATCGCATCCTGTTCCGAGGGCGGAAAGATCGCCTTGCCTTCGACGTTCATGGCATAGGGATAGAGCGAGCCCTTGCGGCCGGTCTCCGTCAGACCGACTGAATAGAGGATGCCTTCGGGGATACCATATTTGGCAGCGGCCGACTGGATCTCGCGTTCGCAGGCGCCGGTGGAGGCTGATGCCTCAGAGGTAAACGCCGCCAGTGCCGCTGCTGCCGCCAGTACGAGCGTCTTCAATATCAGTCTCGCCTGCGCCATTGAAGCCTCCATCCGTCCGTGCCGTCTGATTGTGACGCTCGCGCGCCTCGCCACCCTGCCCCTGCTGGGGGAGCGACTGCTGCTGGGAGGCCTGGCTGCCCGCCTGGTTGCCGGTATCGGCACGCTCGACCGGCGCCATGCTGATGGTGACGTTGTCGACGGCGTAGCCCTGGCTGCGCAGAGCTTCGAGAATCTTGCCGTGATCTTCCTTCATCTGACGATAGGCCGCCCCCGTTTCGACCTTGAGGTCGACGTTCAGGGCGTCGCCGGACAGGCGCATGGTCGCCGTCACCAGGCCGAGATCGAGCGGGTTCATCTGGATCTTCAGCGTATTGACCACCTTGCCGGTGCTCGTCCATTCCGCCGCGTTGGAGAGCGCCGAGCTCGGTTCCATGGCGCGCGCCCATTCGGAATCGCCGGAGAGAGCAGCGGTCACGGCGGCGGAATTCGAATTCTGCATCAGGCCGATATAGCGGCGCGATTCAAGCACCGAAACATTTTCGACATCGGCCTTCTTCGCGCCATCCTTCGCCCCGGCCTGATCAGTGCCGATGTGGACATCCATCGATACGCCGCGGCCATCGGCACGACTGATCCTGAATGTCCTGCCATCTGCTGCTTCGGCACTCTCCGTTCCGGGAAGCTTGACGTCATCGGCCTTGCCGCTCTCGACGTTGCTGCTGACGGCCGCCAGAGCATCGGATGCATGGCCGCCCGCCTTGGCGTCAACCCCATCGAGTTTCTTGTCGGTCGATCCTGCCTCACCCGCCTTGGCGGACGGATGGTGGGCGGCTGTTGCCGCCGGCAAGGCGACGGCGCCGTCGGCAGGTTCCTGCTTCAGCAGGCCGAGGACGTCGGAAATGCCGCCGTCATCCTCGTCGCTGTCCTGGTCCGTATCGGTTTCCAATGCGTCGGCCTTGGCGTGCTTGCCACTCTTGGCCGTCTGCACCACCTCGTCTGCGGGACTGTCTTTCGGATCGAGCGTGCCGAAGGCGAGATCGGCCGGCATTTTGACCCCGGCCTTTGCGGGCTTTGCCGCAACCTTTTCAACATTGGCGATCGTTTCCGGCGGCACCTCCGCCTGCGCCTTCAAAGCAGCGTCACTGAGATCGACCAACGGCTTTGCGCTGCTGCGGCCGCGGATCGTCCGCGCCACTTTCTCCGCGGCGCCATCGGCAGCCGTCCCTTGATCCGGTTGCGCATCGTCGGCGTCGTCATTGACGGCATTGCTGCCTGCCTTGGCAAGCACGTCAAAGAAGCCGTTCTTCTGGCCGGCGGCATCATCTTTTCCGGCCGGCCGCGCGGATTTCGCAACCGCAGCCGACTCCGCACCGGAGGCTCCGCCCGAGACGCTGATATCCATCATAATTAATTGCCTTCCTGCGCCAGAAGACCGTCGATCTCGTCGAGCTTGGATCGATTGGTCGTCACAAATGCGTTGAATGAGGGGTCGGTATCCTGGCTCTGGCCAGTCGATGCCACACCTCCCGGAACAGGCTCGGGAAGCGCGCCTGGCGCTTCCGGTTGCGTCGCTATCGCCGCCGCAGCCTTTTCAGAAGTGATTTCTTGATGATCAGTGTTAGGGGTGGATGCTTGCCTCAAGCTTGCCGGATCGGGAGCGCGCAGGATCTGGTCGGCGACCGATCGCGCCGCCTCCTGCAGCGCCTGATCCCGCGGCGAAAGCGTGTTGCCGTCGATGCCGCGGACATTCTTTGCCGCCCGGTCGACATCCTCTGTGGGAAGGCCGGCCATGCCGCCATAGAAATTCGCAAGTGGCCCGAAGGCATTGTCGGTGTCGGCGCCAAGCGACTGCACCCGTTCGACCGCCATATGCGTCAGCTCCGGCTTACCTGATATCGCCGCAGCACGGGCGATGCGCAGATAGACCTCGCGCTGGCGCGGCGCATCCATGAAAGACAGGATGTCGACGACATCCTGCGGCTTCACGTCGTGATCGTGACTGACGACGAGCGTGACGAAAAGATCGGCGAACTGGCTGGCATAGGGCGAATGCAGAAAACGTCTGACATAACGCTGCGAATAGGCCATTCCCTTATCGAGCATCCCCTTGTCGACGCAGATGGCGACCGAGCGGCGCAACGCCGCCTCCTCGACGATCGTCCCGGGTGCTGCAAGACGCGCCTGGTCGTAGAGATCCAGCGCGTCTGCCGGTTTCGTCGCGATCAGCACGTTGCCGCCGATCAGCGCAAGATAGGGGCCGATCTTCTTGTCGCGATATTCCCGGGCCGTCTCCTCCAGCGTCTTGGCGACGAGCAGCCCTTTGCCGCTCAGATATTTGCGCAGCACATCGGTGACGCGATTGTCGAAATAGCCGTTGACGTCGTGGGCGATCAGATATTCGAGCGTCTGGGGATTGCCGCCGCTCATCGCATAGATCAGCGCTGCATCGACATTGCGGTCGTCATCGAAGACCGAAGTATCGACGGTGCGCAGCCGCTCGTCGATCGTCCCCAGCATGAAGCGCTGCATCTCGCCGGCCGAATGATCGCCGGTGACGACGGAGTCCTGCACGAACTGCAACGACCGCAGCATCTTGTACGGCGCAAGATCGTCCGGATCCTGCGCCTTGCCTGCGGCCGGCGAAAGCATCGCCAGGCCGAGGGCCACACATCCGATATAGCGATGCTGCCGACGCGCCATCCGACTATCCCTTATCCGCCTGCACCAGGATCTCGATCCGGCGGTTGGTCGCGTTGAACGGGTCGGTCGGCAGCTTCAGCCGACGGTCGGCGAAGCCGGAGACCTGGGAGATACGTTTCTCGTCGAGCCCACCGCGCACGAGCATGTAGTAGGCGCTCTGGGCGCGGTCCATCGAAAGCCGCCAGTTCTCGTTCTGGGTGCCCTTATACTGGCGCCCGTCCGTGTGGCCGCGGATGGCGACCGCGCCACCCCTCTCCTTCAGGATCGCGCCGATCTTTTCCATGGCGAGCACCATCTCCTGGCGCGGAACAGCAGAACCGATATTGAACATCGAATCGTCGCTCTGGTCGGAGATGCTGACCAGCAATCCGCCTTCGGACGCCGTCACGGTCAGGCCTTCGGCGAGCTTGCCGGCAACGCCGCCGATCTGCTGGGCGATCTGCTCCTGCAGCTGCTCTGCTTCCTTCTGTTGCTGCTGCTCGGCCTCATCAGCGCCCTTATCCGCATCCTTCTGATGTTCGGCGTCTTTCTGAGCTTCCGCCTTCTTGTCGTTGGCAGACTTGCCGGCCGGCGCCTTGCCGTCCTTGGCTTCGACCGCGCCCTTCGTTTCCTTGGTTTCCTTGGTTTCCTTCGTTTCCTTGGTTTCCGGGGCAGCCTTCTGATCGGTGGTCAGCGGTATCGGCTTGGTGTCTTCGAGCTTGGCGACCTCGGTCGTCCCGCTCTCGACCGCCTGCTGGTCGCTCTTGCCGGGAGGCGCCGACTTGCCGGCCGTCGTGACCTCGACCTGCTTCGTCCAGAAATCCGGATCGAAGGGATCACGATAGGCCTCGCCGCCATCGGCGCCGGTGGCGGGACCGGAATCGGCGGCGCCGCCGTCGCCCTTGGCGCTGACATTGGCCTGCTGGCCGACTTCCTGGGCGATCTCGGCGAGAACCGAATAGGGATTTTCGAAGAAATCGGCCTCGGAATAATTGGTTTGGTCGCCTGATGTCGATGTCTGGTCGTCACCATCCGCCGCGGCCTTGCCGTCGTTCGGATCTTCTTCCTTCTGCTTCGACTTCTCCTGCTTCTCCTCGCCTTCGGCGTTATCGACAGGCTTCTTCAGACCCTTTTCGGTCGGCTTTTCGTCGGAGAGCTTGATCGGATTGAAATAGGTCGCGACCGAGGCCTTGGTCTCCTCGTTGGCGGCATTGACCAGCCACATGACCAGGAAGAACGCCATCATCGCCGTCATGAAGTCGGCATAGGCAATTTTCCACGCACCGCCATGGGCGCCATCGTGATCGCCGCCGCCATGTCTCTTGACGATGATGATCTCGTTTTTGCCGTGGTGGTGGTTTTCGCCTTCGCTCATTCGAGAACTTTCTTCAAGCTGGCCGCCCAGGCGGACATACGGGTGACGATGACGGAATCACCGATTTCGACGGCAAGATCGATATCGTCGGTCTCAAAATGGCGAACCGCCTCGGCATGTTCGCCGAGCTCGGCCTTCAATATGTCGAAAAGCCGGGTCGGTCCCTTGACGACGATCGTTCCAGCGGCGCCTTCAAGGATCGCGTCGCGCAGCAGGGTGGCGAGGTTTTCGGCAGCTTCGGCGGCAAGCGCTTCCGTCATCACTGGCGCGATGGCGGCGGCGGCGCCGGCGCTGACCAGCTGAGCGAGTTCTTCGGCAATATCGCGGATGCGGGATGCAATGACTGCCGCCGCCTCGACTTCGTAGCGAAGCTTCAGCTCCTCGAGTTGACGCGCATGGACCTCAGCCAGCGTCCGCGCCTCCAGCGCGTGTTTCTCGGTCAGTTCCGCGGTGGCCGCGGCATGACCTTCCGCATAGGCTTCACGGCGCTCCGCCTCGACGTCGATCACCGGTTCGCTCGGTGTTTCGGGGAACATGTCGCCGCCGAAATCATCCATGTCGAGGACCGGCGGTGACGGTTCCGGTTCGCCGAAATCCTTCAAATACCGGGAAAGCGAAATGCTCATAAAAACCATCCAGCATCCGGGAGGCATGCAACATGCGCGCTCCCGCTCAAAATGTCCTTGCGCGCCGACATCTCCCTTCGAAACGGGCAAGGGCCTGACCTTGCGCCGGCACGGATTCGGACGATGCCTTCATGCCGGAAACTAGGAAGTCAAACTTGCGCGAGGATGAATGGCGCGGTCGCCACCCGTGATCGCGCCCATTCCTTATTCCAGCAGAATCAGAATCTTGCTTGCGGCCGTATTGAGGATCGAGATCGCTTCGACGGCCATCTGCTTCTGGGTTTCGATTGCCTTCTGCCGGATCGAAGCCTCGTCCATGTCGGTATCGACGAGCGCACCGACGCTCTTGTCGATCGAATCGGACAGATCGGCGGTATAGTCTATCTGATCGTCGATGCGTGTCTTCATCACGCCGATGGATGCCGCCGTGGTCGTCAGCGAGGAGAGCAGCGACTCGGTCACGTCGAGCATGTCGGTGAGCTGCGCATCGGTCGTGTTGCCGTCGATCGCAATTTCCGTACCCGTCGCCGGCGTCGTCGAGCCGGCATCCAGCAGATAATAATTCCGCGACGTCGTGCCGGAGTTATTGATCGCGTTGGCATCGACCGCCTTGGTCAGCAGGCCGCCGCTCGCACTGTTCTTGTCGATGAGGATGGTCTGCGACGATGGGAAATCGATGGTCTGGGCCTGATATTCGCCGGTCGAAGCGCGCACGAAACCCGAGATGACCGACCATGTCGGCGGTGCAGCAGTGTCGCCGTTCAGCAGCCAGTTTTCCCCCGCAAACGACGTCGATTCGACGACCGTCTGCAACTGCTCTTTGTATTCGCTGATCTCGGCGTTGATCTTGTCCTTATCGACACCAGGTTCTCTTGCCGAAACCAGCTTGGCGCGGATCTGGCTCATGAGATCGATCGCCGAGTTCATCGCCGTATAGGTCGCATCCACCTTGGCAGCGCCAAGACCGAGCGCATCTCCGACCGTTCCGAGATTGGTGCTGTCCGAACGCATGACGGTTGCGACCGACCAATAGGACGCATCGTCGGCGGCCGTCTCGATACGATATCCCGAGGACACTTGCTGCTGGGTCTGGCTGGCTTCTTTGTTGATGCTGCGCAGCACCGAAAGCGCATTCACCGCGGCCGCGCTGGTAATCTTAACGGTCATCGACAGGTCTCGGATTAAGGTGAAAGGGCAGGCCGGATTGCCGGCGGCGACTGAAGTGGCATCATGCCTCCGGCAGGGTTTCTACCGGCGTGTCGCAAAAGCAAATCAACTCAAGGCGTAGTTAACTCGATATCAACCTGTTGGGCAAGAGTGCGGCACCGAGCCTGGCGCGTCGACCGAAATTTCGATCAAGACATTGATATAAAAGAAAGAACCGCGCCATTTCGGGCGCGGTCCGGGAGGCTTTGTGCGTGCGGCCAGACGATGGCGCAAGATTCGGTCCAGCTTCAGCGCCTGACTTAGCTGCGGAACAGCGTGAGGATGTTCTGAGCGCTGGAGTTGGCGATCGACAGCGACTGGATAGCCAGCTGCTGCTGGGTTTGCAGGGCGCTGAGCTTGGAGGATTCTTCTTCCATATTGGCGTCGACGAGGCGGCCGACACCGGAGTCGATCGAATCGCTGAGCGCGCTGACGAAGCCTTCCTGCAGCTCGATGCGAGTGGAAATCGAGCCGAGCTGCGATGCAGCCTTGGTCATCGCCTCGAGGCCTGCCTCGATCGACGTCAGGGCCATGGAGATCTCAGGCGAATCGAAGTTGGTGATGTCCATCGAGTAGATCGAGCCGATCGTACCGGATGATGTGCCGATAATGCCGGAGCTGGTCTCGATCGCGCCGGTCGAGTCCATGCCGAAGAGAACGTTGCCCGCCGAGCTCGTGTCCAGGATGTAATCCGTCGTCTTGACCGAGACATTGCCGTTGCCATCGCGGACGAAAGTGGAAACGACGCTCTTGGTGCCGTCAGCGCCGGCAACCCAGTTTTCACCGGAGAAGGAAGCCGACTGCGCGATGCTCAGGAGCTGTTGCTGCAGCTGGCTGATTTCTTCCTGAACTTTAGCCTTGTCGACACCCTTTTCGGTTGCAGCGACGATCTTCGCCTTGATTTCGGTGATGACGTCGATGGCACTGTCCATGGCGGAGTAAGCGGTGTCGACCTTGGCGGCGCCGAGGCCGAGAGCGTCGGAAACGGCGGAAAGCGCCTTGTTATCCGAACGCATGGTCGTTGCGATCGACCAGTAGGCGGCGTTGTCAGCAGCCTTTTCGACGCGGTAACCCGATGATACGCGGTTCTGCGTGTCCTCAAGGTTGTCGTTGATGCCGCGGAGTGTCTGGAGAGCGGCCATCGCCGCGACGTTCGTCAAAATGCTGGTCATGAAATGATTGCCCCTCGTCGGCAAAAAGAAAAAAGGGACATTCCGGAAGGCCACCGGGAACGGGGATCAGCTTCATGCCTGTTAACCGGTTCTTAAATTTGGTTAACTCACCGTCTCGTTGGACGCAGAAAACAGCATTATGGTTAATGGATCGTTAACAGACATTAAAAAAGCCGCGCTCCATCGAAGCGCGGCTCGATACCAGTGCCCGCCGGAGACCGGCGGGCTGATGTTTCCGAGGGTTATTAGCCGCGGAACAGCGTGAGGATGGTCTGCGAAGAGGAGTTCGCAATCGACAGCGACTGGACGGCCAGCTGCTGCTGGGTCTGCAGTGCGCTGAGCTTGGAGGATTCTTCTTCCATGTTGGCATCGACGAGACGGCCGACACCGGAGTCGATCGAGTCGCTGAGAGCGGACACGAAGTTTTCCTGCAGTTCGATGCGCTTGGAGATCGAGCCGAGCTGAGCGCCGGCGCTGGTCATGGCCTTCAGAGCCGATTCAACGTTGGTCAGAGCCGACTGGATTTCGCCGAGGGTGAAGTTGGTGATGTCCATTGCGTAGACAGAACCGGTCGCACCATTCGAAGTGCCGAGGATACCCGTGGAGGTTTCGACCGAGCCGCCGCTCATGCCGAACAGAACGTTGCCCATGGAGCCGCTGTCGAGAACATAGTCGGTCATCACGACCGAAACGGCGTTGGAGCCGTCACGGACGAAGGAGGCAACAACGTTCTTGGTGCCGTCGGCGCCGGCAACCCAGTTTTCGCCGGAGAAGGAAGCCGACTGCGCGACGCTCAGGAGCTGCTGCTGCAGCTGGCTGATTTCTTCCTGGACCTTGGCCTTGTCGACGCCGTTTTCAGTGGCGGCAACGAGCTTCGCCTTGATGTCGCCGACGACATCGATGGCGCTGTCCATGGCGGAGTAAGCGGTGTCGACCTTTGCAGCGCCGAGGCCGAGAGCGTCGGAAACAGCCGAGAGAGCCTTGTTATCAGAACGCATGGTCGTTGCGATCGACCAGTAAGCAGCGTTGTCCGAAGCCTTGCCGACGCGATAGCCAGACGAAACGTGAGCCTGGGTTTCCTGGAGACCCTGGTTGATGCCACGGAGAGTCTGGAGGGCTGCCATTGCAGC
Organism: Rhizobium sp. BK112; assembly: GCF_014193215.1. Lineage (NCBI taxonomy): Bacteria > Pseudomonadati > Pseudomonadota > Alphaproteobacteria > Hyphomicrobiales > Rhizobiaceae > Rhizobium > Rhizobium sp. BK112. The sequence goes on along the minus strand of NZ_JACHYZ010000002.1, from coordinate 90,250 downwards.
GTTATTGGTGTTGATGCTCGTCATAGTTTGCTTGCCCCTTGTTGGCAGATTTTAAGAAGGGACATTCCGGATTTTGGGCCGGCCCACAGCGATCAGCATCATGCCTGTTAACCATTCTTGTTAAGGTTAACTCGCCGTTTCGATGGGCCTAGAAAACAGCAAGATGGTTAAGGAAAGCTGAATTCGAATTGGAAATATCTTAAAAATATCTGAGACTTAGAAGGATTTTCATTAACCTTATATTAAAACATTTCGCGGCCGGGGATGACCCGGCCGCGAAACTTGGAAATCTTGTGCCGACCGGTCTTAGCGGAAGAGCGACAGGATGTTCTGCGAAGAGGAGTTCGCGATCGACAGCGACTGGATTGCCAGCTGCTGCTGGGTCTGGAGCGCGCTGAGCCTGGAGGATTCTTCTTCCATGTTGGCGTCGACGAGACGGCCGACACCGGAGTCGATCGAGTCGCTCAGAGCGGACACGAAGTTGTCCTGGGCGTCGATGCGGCTGGAGAGCGAGCCGAGAGCAGCGCCGGCGCTGGTCATGGCCTTCAGAGCCGATTCGACGTTGGTCAGAGCCGACTGGATCTGGCCGGCGGTGAAGTTGGTGATGTCCATTGCGTAGATCGAACCAGTCGCACCGGTCGAAGTACCGAGGATACCCGTGGAGGTTTCGACCGAGCCGCCGCTCATGCCGAACAGAACGTTGCCCGCAGAGCCGCTGTCGAGTACGTAGTCGGTCGTCGTGATCGAAACGGCGTTGGAGCCGTCGCGGACGAACGAAGAAACAACGCTCTTGGTGCCGGAGGCGCCGGCAACCCAGTTTTCGCCGTTGAAGGAAGCCGACTGCGCGACGCTCAGGAGCTGCTGCTGCAGCTGGCTGATTTCTTCCTGGACCTTGGCCTTGTCGACACCATTTTCAGTCGCAGCAACGAGCTTCGCCTTGATCTCGCCGACGACGTCAATGGCGCTGTCCATGGCGGTGTAAGCGGTGTCGACCTTTGCAGCGCCTACGCCGAGAGCGTCGGAGACAGCCGAGAGGGCCTTGTTGTCAGAACGCATGGTCGTTGCGATCGACCAGTAAGCAGCGTTATCCGAAGCCTTTTCAACGCGGTAACCAGACGAAACGTGGTTCTGCGTGTTGTTGAGGTTCTGGTTAACGTTACGCAGCGTCTGGAGAGCGGCCTGCGCGGAAGTATTCGTGTTAATGCTTGTCATAAGTCTGTCCCCTGGAAAACTAGATACAAAAAGGAGGACATACCGGACTATAGTACCGGCGATGACGGACCAGCTTCATGCTACTCGGCGCCTTTTTTGTTTGGCCCAAACCCGTCATGTCCAGGGCAATCTCGCAGCCAATGCTTGCCAACTCCTTAAAAATACAGGCTCCAGGCCGGCTCCTCGCGGGCCATAGTTAATGCTTGCTGAATATATTCCTTTGCATTCTAATTCTCTTGAAAACCAAGCGTTTTCCCTGGCAAAAGTCGGCATTTCCCCGCGAAAACAGAGGTTCACCAAGCGCACCGGTTTCAAGCAAGCTTCGAATGCCAATGTGGCAGGCGCCGGGATAGCACCATCGGACCGATCCGCTCGTTTTGCGGAGGACGGCCTGTCCGTGCCGCGGCGATCGACGCCAGAACATTTCCTTCACGGAGTTGGGTTTTGAACAGCAAAGTTTCGTTCTCTGCGGCATCCAAGGATTACCAGATGGGCCGCTACACACAGTCCTTGGCAACGCTCAACCAGCTGATGGATATCCAGCAGGACGCCAAGACCTATGCGCTGCTGGCCAAGAACCTCGTGCAGCTCGGCTTCAAGGCCGATGCCGCGAAAGCCTATGGCCTGGCCGGCAACTGCGAAGGACCGAATTCCTACGAATACCAGAAACAGGCTGCCAAGCTGCATTACGAGACCGGCAACGAGGACGATGCCCTGCTGATCGCCATGCGAAACCTCGCCAAGGCGCAGGAAGACCCGGAGCTCGCCTTCATCATCACAGCGATCTATCTGAAGCGCCAGCAGCGGGATATCATCCGCCCGTTCAAGACGGTGCTGTCGCAAAGCTCCAATCCCGAGCATATGCGCCTGGCGGCGCTGCTGCTGAGCGACGATCTGAACGACGCAACCAACCAGAACCTGGCGCGCAATATCTTCAAGCGTTTTCCCGGCAATCTGGCATTCCGCTTCCTTCACCTTGTTTTCGCCCGCGAATTCAACGAGTTCGAAGAGGCGAGCAAGCATCAGGCAGTAATCGACGCGGCCCTTGCAAAGGGCGATATCGAGATCCTGCGCAAGGACAACCCGTTCTATCATCTGCACTGGTGCGGCAATGAGGACTTCAACCGGTATGCGACGATCGGCACCACCCCCCTCAATCCGGAACGGGTGGCCTTCCGTCGCAGCCAGCCGCACAGCTGGTCGGACAAGATCCGGATCGGCTACATGTCATCGGACTTCTGGGATCGCCATGCGACGATGAAGCTCTTGCAGCGCATCCTCGAACTGCACGACAAGGACCGGTTCGAGGTGACGCTCTTCTGCCATACAGGCCCGGAGTACCTCAAGCACAACACGACCGACCGCAGCCGCTGGGGCCGGGTCGTCACCATTCACGGCTTCTCCGATCAGGCGGTGCTGGAAGTGGTGCGCGAGCACAATATCGACATCATGGTCGACCTGAAGGGCCATACTTCGGGCAGCCGCGCGCCGGCCTTCAACCTGCCGCTCGCACCGGTTCATGTCGGTTGGCTCGGCTTCCCCGGCAGCACGGTCAATATCGACCTCGACTACGTCATCGGCGACCATTCGGTGCTGCCCGAGGTGGCCAAGCCCTTCTACCATGAGAAATTCTGCCGGCTGCCGGAAAGCTATCAGCCGAACGACCCGATGCATCGCCCGAAGCCGCGCCCTGTCACCCGCGAGCAGCTTGGCCTGCCGGAAGACGCCTTCATCTTTGCGTCCTTCAACGGTAACCGCAAGATTACGCCGGAGACGATCAACAGCTGGTGCCGCATTCTCAAGCGTGCGCCGAACAGCGTGCTCTGGCTGATGGCGAACACGCCGCGCAACCAGGCCAACCTCTTGAAGCAATTCCAGGCGGCGGGGATCTCCGCCAAGCGGATCATCTTCTGCCCGCGCGCACCCTACGAAGAACACATCGACCGTCAGCAGGCGGCCGACATCGGCATCGATACCTTCCCCGTCAACGGCCACACGACCACCTCGGAGCAGCTCTGGGGCGGCCTGCCGGTTCTGACCGTCAAGGGCACCAACTTCGCCTCACGCGTCAGCGAGAGCCTGCTCAGGGCCATCGACCTGCCCGACCTCGTCGCAGACGACCTGCAGGCCTATGAGGATATGGCCGTCGAGCTGGCTCAGAATCCCGGACGGATCGCCGCATACAAGGCGCATCTCAAGGAAAAGCGTTACATTGCGCCGCTCTTCGATGCCGAACGGTTCTGCAACCATCTTGAGCAGGCCTATGAAATCATGGCCGAGCGTGCCAAGCAGGGTCTTGCACCCGATCACATGGACATTCCGGCGCTGCCGCCGCGCACGGGGCCATTCGCGGCCGAGTGAGGCTTTTCAACCGCCACGAAAAACCCGCCGGGGCGATCGCTCCGGCGGGTTTTTCATTGGTGAAGGCTAAAGCCGCGTCGCAATCTTTCAGATTCGCTCCCGCACTCCGGTCCTGGCTTTTACGCATGTTGTGATCGCAGCACCGCTGCGCGCTTTGCGCAGCACGTTTTAGCGGCAGCCGCTCAGCTGAACGAGCGCACCAGGCTGCCGACGAGCAGGTTCCAGCCGTCGATCAGTACGAAGAAGAGAATCTTGAACGGCAGCGAGATCGAGGTCGGCGGCAGCATCATCATGCCCATCGCCATGGTGATGGTGGCGACGATCAGGTCGATGACGAGGAACGGCAGCACGACGAGGAAGCCGATCTCGAAGCCACGGCGAATCTCGGAAATCATGAAGGCCGGGATCAGCACGCGGTAGTCGATCGGATCGGTCGTCTGGATATTCTGCCCGCGTTCGCGCGCCAGATCGACGAAGAGCGCCAGATCCTTGTCGCGGGTATTGGCCGCCATGAAGGTGCGGAAGGGTTCGGCGATACGCTGGACCGCCTCGGTCTCGTTGATCTGATTGGCAAGCAGCGGCTGCACGCCGTTCTGCCAGGCCTGATCGAAGGTCGGCGACATGACGTAGAAGGTCATGAACAGCGACAGCGACAGGAGGATCATATTGGAGGGCGTCGAGGAGAGACCCATGCCTGAACGCAGGATCGAGAAGGCGATGATGAAGCGCGGAAAGCTCGTCACCATGATCAGGATGCCCGGCGCGACCGAAAGAATGGTCAGCAGGCCGAAAGTGCGGATGATCCAGGCGGCAACCGAGCCATCGACCGGCACGTTCAATAAGTCAGTCGGCAGCTGCTGTGCCACCGCCAGTTCCGGTACCGCCATCATGGCGGCAAGGAAAACTATGAGACGAATCATTCGATGACAAATGTCCTGAACATGACCTTCGATACCCGCCCTTGCGAGCGAAGGTCAACACGTTCCTGTATGTCATCCTTGAGATATTGAAAGCCCCGCGGCCCCTCGATCTGCTGGAGGGAAACGGTTCTGATATAGGCGAGGATATCCTGATGAATATCCTCGGAAACCTTGACATCCGGCGGCCCGTTGAACAGCAGCGCGACTTCGAGTCGCACCCAGTTTTCCGAGGGGTAGGCAAGGTTCGACGTGATCGGCTCGAGCTGAACGATGTTGTTGGCCTCGGTCGAAATCCGCGCCAGACCTTCCTCGGCCTTCTTCTTGGCCTCGGCTTCCTTGGCCTGCTCGGCCTCCTTGGCGCCCTTGACGTTGGGCGCGACGATCGTGCCGACCGCCCAGCCGCCGCCGGCGCCGAGCAGGGTCAGGACGGCGATGCCGATGATCGTCATCAGCGCGCCGGATTTCTTCTTCGCTTGACCTGCGCTTGCGTCTGGCTCTGCCATCGTCGTTCAGCCTCAAAGCGGCGAGAAAAGATCGACGGCCTGCTGGCCGCGCGGAGGCTGCTGCACTTCCATCAGGCGGCCGCGGCCACCGTAGGAGATGCGGGCTTCGGCGATCTTGTCGTAGGAGATCTGGTTGTCGGAATTGACGTCCTGCGGACGAACGATACCGGCGACGTTCAGGATGCGCAGTTCCTGGTTCAGACGGACTTCCTGCGAGCCCGATATCACGAGGTTGCCGTTTTCGAGAATGCCGGTGACGACGGCAGCGACAAGCAGGGTGATCTTGTCGGTGCGCTCGATCTTGCCCTTGCCGTCAGTGCTGGTGTCGGAGCCATAGGTCAGGTCCGTCTTGGACTCGGGGGTCCAACCGAAGATCTGGGCGTTAACGTCCCAGTTCATCCCGCTCGAATTCGTGCGACTGCGGTTGGTCTCGTTGTCGAAGGAGGCCTTGTCGTTGATCTGGATGTCGACGGTCAGGATGTCGCCGACGTTGAGCGCGCGCGCATCCTTGAACAGGGCGGCCTGCGAATCGCTCCACAGCGAATAGCCCTGCGCCACGGCGCGCGGCTGCTTCGGATAAAGCGCCATCTGCGGCGTCTGGCCGTAGGCAAGGCCGCTGCCGATCGGGCTCATGGCGGGCGCACGGCCGATCTCGCTAACCGCCGTCGGAGACTGGCAGCCTGCAAGGAGCGCGAGGGCGGCGATCGCGGCCGGGAAACGCATATTCATGAAGGATCCTTCGAGGTATTGGGATCGGACGCACTGGCGATGACGCTGGCGATAACCGCGGCCTTTTGCGGGTCCATCTCGTTGAGGATGAGGCTCGACTGACGCGGACCGAGCCGCATGATCACGGCGGAGGCGACCTCAATCTTCATGTCCTGCAACTGGAGTGCGGCCGCATCCGGCTTCATCTTCTTGTAGATTTCGGTGAGTCCGGCTTCCGCCTGCTTCAGGAAATCGTCGCGCCGCTTCAGCCAGTCCTGGTATTCGGCCTTGCGCTTGTCCATCTCCGCCATGCGGGCATCGATGTCGGCGCGAAGCTTTTCCAGTTCCTGCTTCTGCAAGAGGTAACGCTGGTCGCGGGCGGGATCGGCGATGTTGGTGCAGAACTGCTTGATCTCGTCCTGGGAGGTGATGTCGCCAGCGGGCGCATGTTCCTGTGCGAATGCGCCGGGGATCGACAGAAGGACGAGGCCCGCGGCCGGCAGCGCCAGCCGGCGCAGCAGTTGCAGGACCGTCATGTCAGGGTTGATGATCTTTATCATTGCAGCACAAGCTCCGCCTGCAGGGCGCCTGCCGACTTGATGCCCTGGAGAATGGCGATGATGCCATCCGGTTTCACGCCGATATTGTTAAGGCCGGCGACGAGGGTCCTGAGGTCGGGCCCATCGATGATGGCGACGCGTCCGCCGGTCTGCTCGGCCGTGATATCGGTCTGCGGCTGGACGGCGGTCTGGCCGCGCGAGAAGGGTTCGGGCTGGATGATCTGAGGCGTCTCTGTGACCTGAACCGTCAGCGTGCCGTAGCTGACGGCGACCGGCGAGACACGGACGTCCGAGCCGATGACGATCGTGCCCGTGCGCTCGTTGATAACAACCTTGGCCGGCGTGTCGGTTTCGACGATGAGATTTTCGATGTCGGCCATCAGCCGGGTGAGATCGGCCGTGCGCGGCTTCTGGATCACCACTTCCTGCGAATCCTTGGCTTCGGCGACCGGGCCGCCGAACCGCGCCGAGGCATAACCGTTGACGATGTCGGCAATACGGATCGCCGTCGAGAAGTCGGGGTTGCGCAGCTGCAGGACGAGATTGACCGAATCCTTGAAGCGGGACGGCAGTTCGCGTTCGATGATGGCGCCGCCGGGCACGCGGCCGGCAGTGGTGACGCCTTCGGTCACGGTCGCCGCCTCGCCCTGCGCCTGAAAGCCGGAAACGATGGCGGCACCCTGCGCGACGGCGTAGATCTGGCCGTCGGCGCCGGACAGCGATGTCATGACGAGCGTGCCGCCACGCAGCGAGGTGGCGTCGCCGAGCGAGCTCACCGTGACGTCGATACGGCTGCCAGGACTTGCAAAAGGCGGCAGGTTGGCGGTGACCATCACCGCCGCGGTGTTCTTGGCGCTGGACTGGCTGCCCTGGGTCGAGATGCCGAGATTCTGCAGCATCGCCCGCATCGACTGCTCGGTAAAGGGCGAGGAACGGAAGCCGTCGCCGGTTCCCTGCAGGCCGACGATCAGGCCGTAGCCGATCAGCTGGTTATCGCGGCCGGCCTGAAGCGAGGCGATGTCCTTGATGCGGGAGGTCAGCGCCCAGGCGGGCGCGACATCGGCCAAACTCATGGCGACAACCGCGACAAGGGTTAAGAAACGGAAGAACAATTTCATTTTGCCCTCACATGGACCGTGCCGTCCGCAAGCACCGTGCCGCTGACGATGACGCCGGAATCCATATTGCGTGCGCGCACGACCTGCCCGGTCGAACCGTCTTCGAGCGGTGTGCCGGCAGCCGAGATGGTCATCGCGCCGAGCGTAAAGACCAGGCGGATCGAAGAGCCGCGCGTCACCGTATAGGCTTCGCGCAGGGCCGAAACCGATATCGTCCGGCCCGGCAACAGCGTGCGCTTGGAGACCATGCCTTCGACCTGTGAAACGGATTTGGCATAGTCGCCAGCAAGGTTGGGGTTGGTAACCTCGACCTCCTGCAGCTGGCTGGCCGACAATATGTCGCCGGGGTAGATGATCGTTGTCGGGACAACGGCATAACCCATGCCGGCATCCACGTCCGCGGGCAAGAAGATGCCCGCGACTGCGATCGTGGCTGCCGCCACCCATCCTGAGATGTGTCCTGCCCGGCAAAACATCATGTTTCGGCCCTTCCCTTTACTTCAGGTTCTTGCTGACGATGGAGGCCATTTCATCAGCGGTGGTGATCACCTTGGAATTCATTTCGTAAGCCCGCTGGGCCGAGATCAGCTCGGTGATTTCCTTCACCGGGTCGACGTTCGACGATTCCAGATAGCCCTGCTTCATGTAAGCGAAACCTTCCTCATCGGGATTGCCGATGACGGCTTCGCCGGAGGCTGCCGTTTCCTGGAAGAGATTGTCGCCAAGCGGCTGGAGGCCCGCCTCGTTGACGAAGTCGGCAAGCGTCAGCTGACCGAGCACGGTCGCATCCGTCGCACCCGGCAGCTTCGCCGAGACTTCGCCCGAGCGGCTGATGGTCAGCTCGGTGGAGCCTGTCGGAATGGTGATGCCGGGAAGAACCTCGTAGCCGTCAATGGTGACGAGCTGGCCCTGGTCGTTCTTGTTGAAGGCGCCGGCGCGGGTGTAAAGCGTCGTGCCGTCGGTCGACTGGATCTGGAAGAAGCCCTTGCCGATCAGCGCCACGTCGAGATCGTTGCCGGTCTGCGTCAGTTCGCCCTGGAGATGCAGGTTGCGGACCGCCGAGGTCTGGACGCCGAGGCCGATATTGGCGCCTTCGGGAACAACGGCCTGGTTGGCGCGGTTGGCGACACCCTTGGCGCGTTCGGTCTGGTAGAGAAGATCGGAGAATTCGGCGCGGGCGCGCTTGAAACCTGTCGTGTTGATGTTTGCGATGTTGTTCGCGATGACTTCCAGATTGGTCTGCTGGGCATCCATGCCCGTTGCTGCGATGGCGAGCGCTCTCATGTGTTCGTCCTCAAATCAGTTACATCTGCATCTTGGTGACTTCGAGAAAGGCCGAGACGACCTTGTCGCGGATGGCAATCGCGGTCTGCAGCGTCTGCTCGGCTTGGAGCATGGAATCGACGACTTCACGCGTCGTCGCCGTGCCCTTGATCCCGGCAAAGGACATGCTTTCCGCACCCTTCAGGCTGCTGACCGCATCGCTCGCCATGTTGCCCATGACGGAAGCGAAGCTCACGCCATTAGCCGCACCGGCGGTGCCCGGCATGGTGGCGGCGGCAGACGACGAGGCGGAATTTTCGGTGTCGACGGCGCCAAGCGCGCGGGTCATCGAAAGGTTGCTGACATTCTGGACGCTGCTGATCATTATTATTGGCTCTTCAGGAGATCGATCGTGGAGGAGATGAGATCGCGGGTCTGCTTGATCGTCTGCAGATTGGCGTCATAGGAGCGGTTGGCTTCGCGCATGTCGGCCATCTCGACGAGGATGTTGACGTTCGGCAGCTTGACGACGCCCTTCTGGTCCGCAGCCGGATTGCTGGGGTCGAATTCCGTGCTGAAGTCGCCTTCGTCGACACCGACCTTCTTGACGTTGACCGTCTCAACGCCGCTGGTGCGATCCATCTGCTGGCCGAAGGTTATCGTCTTGCGGCGATAAGGGTCGGCGCCGGGCGTGTCGCCGGTCGAGCGGGCGTTGGCGATGTTCTCCGAGACGATGCGCAGACGCGTCGACTGTGCCTCGAGTCCCGAACCGGCGATTTTCATTGCTGCTGAAAGCGGATCCATGAATTTACTTCCTGACGGTCATCAACATCATGCGGTTGAAGGAACTGACCAGCGAGGTGTTCAGATCGTACTGGCGCTTGATATCGCCCGACTTGGAGAGCTCTTCGGCCAAACCGACCGTATTGCCGGATTCCTGGATGCCGATTTCCTGGTCGAGTGCTGCATCCTTGACGTCGATATCGCCGCTGTCGCTGAAATCATTGCCGCTCAGATGCGCCGGATTGGTGCGCGCCATGGTGATATCGGCATTGTCGAGCACGGCGTCAAAGGGCGTGACGTCCTTGGCATGGAACTTCGGGGTATTGGCATTCGCGATGTTGCTGGCAACAACCTGCTGACGGACCGTCAGCCATTCCGCCTGTCGCGAAGCCAAGTCGAAAAGTTGGATCGGTTGCATGGGAACTCTCCGTTTTTACTGCCCCGAACCTAGTGCGGTAATCTTGCGTGGGACTTACGGGAATTCAGGCTTCGAGCCGCTTTTCGGAGAAGGCCACGGCTAAAAGAAAGCGGGCTCCAAAAAGAAACCGGGCTCCGGCCGGTTCGCGGCGGAGCCCCTGTCGTGTTCGGCACCTGCGGCAGGTTCAATTGTTCTGGTAGGTCTCGCCCTTGGAGGTGACGATCACCCATTTTCCGTCGCGCTGCTCGAGGGCCGCAAGGCGGCTTTCGTCGGGCAGGATCGAGCCGATGCGCACCACATACATGCCCGAGGTATCCTCGATCAGCGCCCGGCCATTGGAGACGTGCAGCAGGCGGAAGGAAGATTTGCCGGGAAAGGGCTGATCTTCCAGTATCGGGCCACCATCGCGCTCCTTGCCGAGATCGGAGACCGTCGCCGTCGTCAGCGGATCGATCGGCGGAGTCTTCTTCTCTCCCTCGTTCTTGTTGACCATGGCAAGCGGCGAGACGCTGAAGACGTTGCGGGCCGGCCAATCCGGCAGGTCGCGCGAATTGCCGCTGGCGGCGACGTTGATGCCGAACTTGTCCTCGTTGAAGAACACATACCAGGGGAAGAAAGCGGCGGCGCCGGCCAGCGCCAGGCCGGTGAAGGTCAGAAGCCGATCCAGCATGGCGGTCTTCCTGCGCTGCTTCAAGGAAGCGATGCGTTCGTCGTCGAATTCAGCCACGTCTATCTCCTCTGAATCTGTCCGCCCTGATTGCCCATACCGGCTGCGGCCTTGAGCGCGCCGGCGAGATCGGCAAAGGCATCGGGCGAGTCACGGTCGCCCGGCGACTGCTTCAGGACGTCGTAAATGATGGGCACCTGCTTGACCGCCATGTCGAGATCGGGATCGGCGCCCTGGCGATAACCGCCGATCAGGCGCAGGTCGCGCGTCTCCTCGAAGCGGTGGATCAGCACTTTCAGCCGCGACACCAGCTTTTCCTGGTCCGGCGTCCAGGCCTTGCGGGCGAGACGCGAGATCGAGGCCAGCGGATCGATCGGCGGATAACGCCCTTCTTCGGCGAGACTGCGCTGCAGGACGATGTGACCGTCGAGAATGCCGCGCGTCGAGTCGGCGATCGGGTCGTTGTGGTTGTCGCCGTCGACGAGGATCGAGATGATCGCCGTGATGGTGCCGGCGCCCTCGGGGCCGGGACCGGCGCGTTCCAGCAGCCGCGGCAGTTCGGTGAAGACGGACGCGGGATAGCCGCGCGCGATCGGCGGCTCGCCGGAGGCGGTCGCCACTTCGCGGATCGCATGGGCGAAACGCGTGACGCTGTCGACGATGAAGAGGACGTTCTCCCCCTTGTCGCGGAAATGCTCGGCGATGGTGACCGCCGTCAGCGGCGCCATCTTGCGCAGCATCGGGCTCTCGTCGCTGGTGGCGACGACGGCGATCGCCTTCTTCATATTGCTGCCGAGCGTATCCTCGATGAATTCGCGCACCTCGCGGCCGCGTTCGCCGACGAGAGCAATGACAACCTTGTCGAAGGCATCGGCGCGGGCGAGCATGGACAGAAGCGTCGACTTGCCGACGCCGGAACCGGCGAAGATGCCGAGGCGCTGTCCGAGGCAGAGCGGCGAGAAGATGTCGATGGCGCGCACCCCGGTCTTGAAGCCGGTCTGGACACGCTTGCGGGTCATCGAAGGCGGCGCGGTGTTGGAGATCGAGCGCCGATCGAGGCCCTCGGTGATCGGACCCAGCCCGTCGATCGGCTCGCAAAGCGAGTTGACGGTGCGCCCGCACCAGCTGTCCGACGGCGAAATGCGGAAGGCGCCCTTGCGGATGACCGTATCGTGGATGCCGATCGGCTCGCCGGGTTCGATGGGGCAGACATAGATCAGGTCCGGCTCGACGCGCACGACCTCGCCGAGATGGATGCCGGTCGCCGATTTATGGGCGACGAACTCCCCGAGACGAACATGGCGGGAGAGACCGCGCACCGTGTAATGGCCGGCGGCGATGGTCTGCACGCGACCGCCATGGGCGACGGCGAACTCCGGCGATGCATAGCGCTCGACGAGGCCTGTCAGATGCGCCAGTTTCGGGGAAAGGCCGTCCTCGGACAGTAGCTTGGTGCTCATGCTTCAAATCCCGCCCTGAAATACACCGCGTGCAGCATGCTGCATGCGGTGTATTTCGGATCTCTGCTCTTATGCATGCCGTCCTCCCAAAACCGCCGGACACTTTTGGGCGACATGCATCAACGGCTGCCCCCAAGCGTCTGGACGGCTTCCTTGAAGGAATCCTCGCTGTCACGCATCAGCGACGAAACGCTTTCGAAGGCGCGGTTGACTTCGATCAGCTGGGTGATCTCGCGCATGGCGTTGACATTGGAGTTTTCGAGATAGCCCTGCTCGACACCGATATTGAAGCGGTCGACAACGGCGCGCGGCTGGTCGGTGGTCATGATGCCGCTGTTTTCGTAGCGCAGGTAACCCTTGCTGATATCGGCTTCGAACAGACCAAGCGAAGCGACCTGGCGGTCGGCCTGATAGATGATGCCGTCGGTGCCGACGGCCGGCTCGCCGCCCTTGGTGTTGAGCTGGATCGGCGCGCCGCCGGCGTCGAGAACGGGATATCCCCTGATCGACACGAGTTCGCCGGTATCCTTGATCGTGAAGCGCCCGTCCCTCGTCAGCACGCGGCCGGCCGGCGTATCGAGCGCAAACCAGGCATCGCCCTTGATGGCGAAATCGAGCATGTTGCCGGTATGCTGCAGTTCGCCATTTCCTTCGTTCAGGTAGTCGTTGCCCTGGGAAACGAAGGCGACCTTGGTATTCAGCTTGTTCTTGGTATTCGCCACCATCTCGTCGAACTTCACCTCTGTGGCGCGAAAACCGGTGGTGTTCACGTTCGCCATGTTGTCCGCGATGGTGTTCAGGCGCTTTTCGAGGGCCATCTGCGACGACAGAGAAACATAAAGACCGGATTGCATGTCGGTAAGCTCCAAGCATTGGCGATGAACGGAACGAAAAGCCGGGCGTCGTCTTGAGTGGTTCGGCCGGGATTTCGCTGAGGCGGCATCTCAGAAAACGGGTGCGGACACCCATTCGTCTCCTTTAGACTGACGGCAGATGCTTGCGCGAAGCTGGCACGTGGAAATGCCTTGCGAGCGGCCTTTTCATCAGCCTCACGCAAGGCAGAAATCCTATCCGTCTTAGAGAAAAGTAACGTTCAGATTGGGCTGACGATGAATATCATTATCGGATTTATAGTGACTTGCGGCTGTGTCATCGGCAGCTTCATGGCGATGGGCGGCCACGTGGACGCCCTGTTCCAGCCCTTCGAATTCGTCATCATCGGTGGCGCCGGTCTCGGCAGCTTCATCATGGCGAACCCGATGAAGGTGGTGAAGGATTCCGGCAAGGCGCTCGGCGAAGCCTTCAAGCACGCCGTGCCGAAGGAACGCAATTATCTCGACACGCTCGGCGTGCTCTATTCGCTGATGCGCGACCTGCGCACCAAGTCGCGCAACGAAATCGAAGCCCATATCGACAATCCGGCCGAATCGACGATCTTCCAGCAGGCTCCGACTGTTCTAAAGAACAAGGAACTGACAGCGTTCATCTGCGACTACGTGCGCCTGATCATCATCGGCAACGCGCGCAGCCACGAGATCGAAGCGCTGATGGATGAAGAGCTCAACACCATCATGCACGACAAGATGAAGCCCTACCACGCGATCCAGATCATGGGCGATTCCTTCCCGGCGATCGGCATCGTCGCGGCCGTTCTCGGCGTCATCAAGGCGATGGCCCACATCAATGATTCGCCTGAAGTGCTCGGCCATTTGATCGGCTCGGCGCTTGTCGGCACCTTCCTCGGCATTCTCTTGTCTTACTGCGTCTGCTCGCCGCTGGTCTCGCAGATCAAGGTGGTACGCAACAAGCAGCACCGCCTCTACGTCATCGTCAAGCAGACACTGCTTGCCTATATGAACGGGTCGGTGCCGCAGGTCGCTCTCGAATACGGCCGCAAGACGATTTCGGCCTACGAGCGTCCGTCCATCGATGCGGTCGAACAGGAAATGATGAATCCAGGCGGCGAAAACAAGGCGGCTTAAATGACCATGAGCAATGCTTCGCACGACAAACCGGCTATGGATCCTGCCCTTCTCGCCAAACTGACAGGCGGGCTTGGCGACAAAGGCAGGGTCGCCAAGATCTGCAGCTCCTTTGGGGAAATCTACAGCGAATTCTTTCCCGACGTCATCAAAAGCGAGACCGGGCTCGACGTGACGGTCAACTATCTCGGCTGCGAGATCGGCTACAAGAACCATCTGGTCGACGACCTGAGTGCGAACGTCACGCTCGTCGACGCGACGCTGCGCAACTGGTCGCAGAACATTACGCTTGTCTGCGGCAACGGGTTCGTCATCACGCTGATGGAGCACCTGCTCGGCGCCACCGCCGATACGATCGAAGAACCCGCCGACCGGGTGCTTTCGATCATCGAACTCGATCTGGCGGTCATGGTCTTCGACAAGATCGCCAAGGTGCTGCGCTCGGCCGTCAACGCGCCGGGCGGCTTCGAACCGAGCCTTTCGGCTCCGCACCCCCATGACACACGCGCCCGCTCGGCCGAGGATCGCCCGGACGAGTTCGCCGCCGCCATCAACATGTCGATCACCCTTGCCGGCATCGTTTCGGAATTCGCATTGATCGTCCCGCAGACCGCCCTGCTCAAGACCAAGGTGACGCCGCCGAAGCCGAAGCGCCAGGCTGGCAGCAGCTCGGCGGAATGGACCGAACAGCTCGGCGACCAGGTCCGCCGCTCGCATGTCACGCTCGAGGCCAAGATCAGGCTGCAGGACCTGACGCTGCGCACGATATCGAAGCTGATGGTCGGCGACGTCATTCCGTTCCACGACAGCGGCGACGTGCGCGTCGAGGTCAGCGCCAACAGCAAGGAATTGTATGTGTGCGAGTTCGGGCGTTCAGGCGAAAACTACATGGTCCGCGTCAAGGATACGATGAACTCGGATGACGAGCTCATCCGTCATTTAATGAATTAATCGGTTCTCTGGCTTTTGGGCTGCAAAGGCAGTTTGAGGCAAGTTTCAACTGGAATAGTGATTTCATGGCTACGAAGAAAACACAGCAGAACAGCGACCTCTCCCTGGATATTCCGGGTAGCGAAGCGGATCTCGACCAGGCGATCGACGATCTGCGCGGCGTGCTGAAGCAGGATGCCGATGGCGACCTGCCGCAGTTTGGCGACGACCTACAGAGCGACCCTTTCGCGACAGGAACGGACCTGGCGGCCTTCGGCGGCGAGGCTTCGGAAAGCCCCTTCGGCAGCGACGACTTCGGCGGCGATTTCGGCGCTGGCAATGCCAGCCAGGCTGCCGGCATGGATTTCGGCAGCAGCGCCTCTTTCGAGGGTTCGCCGGCTCCGCTCGGCAGCGCTTTGAATTCCAATTTCGATCTGATCATGGACATTCCGATCGATGTCCAGATCATGCTCGGCACCAGCCGCATGCAGGTCTCCGGCCTGATGAACCTCAATGAAGGGGCGACCATCGCCCTCGACAAGAAGATCGGCGAACCCGTCGAGATCATGGTGAACGGCCGCAGGATTGCACGCGGCGAAATTACGGTGCTTGATCACGACGACACGCGATTCGGTGTGAAACTGATAGAAGTTTTGAGTACGAAAAAAGCCTGATCCCTGTGTGGGACGGAGAGGTTAGACCATGATGGACTTTGACGATTTCGGCGGCGCGCTAGCCGGGAAACCGTTGACCCAGGCTGAAAAGGCGGCGGCTGTTCTTCTCGCTATGGGAAAGGGCGTCGCCGGCCGGCTGCTGAAGTATTTCACCCAGGCCGAACTTCAGACCATTATCTCATCCGCCCAGTCGCTTCGTGCCATTCCGCCGGATGAACTGCTGCTGCTCGTCGCCGAGTTCGAGGACCTCTTCACCGAGGGCGCCGGACTGATGGACAACGCCAAGGCGATCGAGGCCATTCTCGAAGAAGGCCTGACGCCCGACGAGGTCGACAGCCTGCTTGGCCGTCGCACCGCATTCCAAGCCTATGAAACCTCGATCTGGGATCGCCTCAGCGAAGCGGAGCCGACATTCGTCGCACAGTTCCTGCTGCGCGAACATCCGCAGACCGTCGCCTATATTCTTTCGATGATGCCTTCCAACTTCGGCGCCAAGGTGCTGCTGCAACTCCCCGACAATCGTCGCGCCGACATCATGAACAGAACGGTCAACATGAAGACGGTCAGCCCGAAGGCCGCGCAGATCATCGAGAACCAGGTCATGACGCTGCTTGCCGAGGTCGAGGCAGAGCGCAATGCGGCCGGCTCGACGAAGGTCGCCGATCTCATGAACGAACTCGACAAGCCGCAGGTCGACACGCTGCTCACCTCGCTCGAATCGATCAGCCGCGAATCGGTCAACAAGGTCCGCCCGAAGATCTTCCTCTTCGAAGACCTCATGTACATGCCGCAGCGCAGCCGCGTCTTGCTGCTCAACGACATTTCGACGGATGTGCTCACCGTCGCGCTGCGCGGGTCGCCCCCCGAGATCCGCGAATCGGTTCTCTCGGCCATCAGCCCACGCCAGCGCCGCATGATCGAATCGGATCTGCAGAGCGGCATGGGCGGCGTCAATCCGCGCGAGATCGCGATTGCCCGCCGCGCCGTGGCGCAGGAAGCGATTCGCCTGGCCAATTCCGGCCAGATCGAACTCAAGGAGAAGGAAGGCGACGCTTCGGCAGCCGCCTAAAACGCGTCGCAGTGCGCTGATTCATGCGACTCGTTTTCGCTCCGTCTATTGTGCACGTCGTTTTCCCGTTGCATGCATCGGCACTTCGAGACTGTTGACAAATCCGGCATGCCGTACGGCAGCTGTTGATCGCCGTGCCACAGGCGACTACCCTTCCAGCAATAGGCTGCGCTCCAAAGCGCGTCGCAGAGAACCCGGTTCCTGCGACGCGCTTTGGGTCTTTGTTTTGATGCATGTCGTCATCCCAAAACCGCTGCACATTTTGGGCGGCATGCATTAGCTGCAGCCTATTTCTTTGACGGAGGGCCGCGACTTGGCAGACGATGACAAGGACAGCAAAACAGAAGCCCCGACCGCGAAAAAGCAAACCGATGCCGCGGAAAAAGGCAACGTGCCGTTTTCGCGCGAGCTGTCGATCTTCGCGACCATTCTCGCCACCTACATCTATCTGGTGTTCTTCCTCCCCGACAGCGTCGGGCGCATGACGGAAACGCTGCGCGACATCTTCGAGCAGCCCGACCAATGGAAAATCGAGACGGGGCCGGATATCCTATCGCTGTTCGTCCGGATCGGCTGGGCAAGTGCGGCGCTGGTGGCGCCCGCCTTCATCCTGTTCATGGTGTTCGGCATCGCCTCCGCCGTCTTCCAGAACCTGCCGACACCGGTGCTCGAACGTATCCGGCCGCAGTTCTCGCGCATCTCCCCGGTCAAAGGCTGGACGCGGCTGTTCAGCCTGCCCGGCCTCATCGAATTCGGAAAGTCGCTGTTCAAGGTCGTCATCGTCGGCATCATCCTGTTCTTCGTGATGAGAAGCGAATATTTCAGCTCGATCGACGCGATGTTCTCCGATCCACAGACCATCCTCGTGCGGACGACGACAGCGATGCGCAAGATCATCGTCGTCATGCTGATCGCCACCGCGATCGTGGCGATTGCCGATCTTTTCTGGACGCGCCATCACTGGTTCACCGAACTGAAGATGACACGCCACGAGGTGAAGGAAGAAAACAAGCAGGCGCAGGGCGACCCCTTCGTCAAGGGCCGGCAGCGCTCGCTGATGCGCGACCGCGCGCGCCGGCGTATGATCAACAATGTGCACCGGGCGACGCTCGTCATCGCCAACCCGACGCACTATGCCGTGGCGCTGCGTTACGCGCGTGAAGAAAACGACGCACCGGTGGTGCTGGCCAAGGGCCAGGACCTCGTCGCGCTCAAAATCAGGGAGATCGCCGAGCAGAACGGCATACCGGTGTTCGAGGATCCTCCGCTTGCGCGCTCCATGTTTGCGCAAGTCTCGATCGATAGTGTCATACCGTCAGTCTTCTACAAGGCCGTTGCGGAGCTGATCCACCGGGTCTACGCCGCAGACGCCAAGAACAAACGGGTAAGATAAGCCGAATGAAAAAATGCCCCCACTCTACCCAGCGTGAAAAGATCCTCGCCGTTGCGATCAGCCCGGTCGCAACGGAACTGCGCCTTCTGGATGCCTCTGACCTTATTTCACTGCTGCGCTTCGAGTATTACGGCAACCTTTCCGATCTCGTCGCGTCGGCGGCGGAGCTTTTCTTCCATCCGGGCACAGTGAATTTCGGCCTGGGCGGCAACTATACGCTGGAGTGGGGCGGTAAGCCCGAGGTCGTTCTCGATCTGGAAATCAAGCCACGCGGCGTCACCGTCTATGCCCAGCTCACCCTTGCCGAAGATCACGCCGGCATCGAGATCAATCATATCGCTTTCCAGGATCCATCGGCCGATCCTGACGAGAATACCGTCTTTCTCGAAAAGAGCCTCCGGGAAGCCCGTTACAACGTCAACCAACCGCCTCGGGCGCTGGCCGGCTGACGTCCTCTCAAGACAATCGAGCATTCATCCACATTGGATAGAAGAACGGCGCGGGTTCAGCTGATGTAGCCGAGCCGGATCGCCTTGGCGATCGCCTGTATGCGATTGACGGAATCGAGCTTGATGGTCGCCGAGCCGAGATAGGCGTTGACGGTGTGCACCGACAGGCCGAGCTTGTCGGCGATCTCTTCGCTGATGCGGCCGTCGCCGGCAAGCTGCAGACAGGCGATCTCGCGTTCGCTCAACGCCTCGGCGGCAGCCGTGCGGCGTTCATCGAGCGAGAGCAGATCCATCATGATATGGCAGCAGCGACCGTGCAACTCGACGATGGTATCGCTCGACGGATCGATCTCATCGCCAGTGAAGAGGATGAAACCATTGCCGACGGCGCCGAGCCGCACCGGAAAGGCAAGGCCGGAGAAAGGCAGAATACCGTTCTGCAGCCGCGTCATGAACGGCGAGAAGTCGGCCGGGCCGGGCGCCGCGCGATCGTGACCGCCGGCCCATGAGAGCGGCAGCAGCGACTTGTCGATATGGTCGAGAAGGATATCGCTGTAGGCATCGATGAAGGCCTTGCCGAAACCGGCATTGGAAGAGCCCCAGTTCTCGAGCTCGCAGACCAGGCGCTGCTTTGCCGGAAGGCCCGAGCCGCTGACGCGGAAGATCGCAAAGCCTTGCGCATCGGCGAGCTTCTGCATGGCGATCAGCCGCGGAAAAAGATCGGACCGGCTGGAAATCCTGTTCACACGCACCATGCGCAGCTGCTCGGCGCTGCTCATCGTCCTGCCTGGTGAATGTGCCATGGATCCCCCTATACGAGATTATTGCGGACGGCGAAGGCAATGGCCTCGGAGCGGGTCTTGGTCGCCGTCTTGCGCATCACGCTGGTGATGTAGTTGTTGATGGTATTGCGGGAGATTCCAAGGATCATCGCGATCTCGTCGCTGGTCTTGCCCTCGGCGATCCAGAACAGGCATTCGAGCTCGCGGTCCGTCAATTCAAAATCGCGATCGACCTTCGTGCCACCGCAGCGGAGGAAGCTCGCGACATAACCTGCAAGCAGGCCCACATCGCGCAGGCGCTCCGGCGAAAGGATGAACCCTTCGCCGAACAGGAACATCAAGGCCAGCCGCGACCGGCCGACATTGAAGGTCAATGAACAATATTGGCGGCTGGCGCCGTCCGGCACATCGGCACTATCCGGCAGAAGCGCAAAATTCGGCTGGAAGACCTGCATGCATTTTTCCAGCTCGGTCGAACGGGCATAGCCGCTGACCAGATCATTGGCGATGTCCTTGACCAGATCGAAAGGCCAATCGGACGAAACGATGAAATCGAGGCCGCTTTCCTGAATGAGATCGCAGCGCGCCAGAAGATAGTGCGAAGCACCCACATACTCCGTCAGCGCGCGCAGACCGGACTGCAACCTTCCAGTGTCGGCGACACCGTGCAGGCGCTGGATCACTTCATCGCGCGGTAATAGACCCGGCGCCACCGCGCTCGCGAAATTCGCCATCTGCCTCTCGCCCTTGCTCGCCTGAAGTATGTTCATATCCATTGGCAACGTCCTGCGGCTGAGAAACGATCAAACTCGGTGCAACAGCAATTTTTCTGTAAAGGATTCAATTCAAGTCCCGCTCGAAACCCATTTCGAATCACCTAAGGGTAAGCCAGCCGATGTAAATCACCATCTCCGACTTCTAGGGATTTACATCAACTGCCGTCCATGCACTGATTCGAGCACCATTCGCGCCCTTCAAGATATAGGGGAGGCTAAGGTGATTCTGGCTGTACCGCAACTTGATTCGCGTTTTACGCGAG
Source organism: Rhizobium sp. BK112 (assembly GCF_014193215.1). NCBI lineage: Bacteria > Pseudomonadati > Pseudomonadota > Alphaproteobacteria > Hyphomicrobiales > Rhizobiaceae > Rhizobium > Rhizobium sp. BK112. The sequence goes on along the minus strand of NZ_JACHYZ010000002.1, from coordinate 69,959 downwards.
TATGCCTCAACAAATTTCTCTAAAGCGGTATTCACTGCAGTCAGGCCTATATCCTATTCGAATTGCTGGCGCCGGCCGTCATTTGCTTTGCGGGAACCGATACATCCCGCTGCAGGACATAGTGCCTGCTACCGACATAAAAAAGGCCGGTTGCCCGGCCTTTCCCTTACGCTGCGTCGTCGATCGCCCATTTCCGGAGGATTTTCGCGGCGCGCTCCTCGTTGATCTCGACCATGCGAGAGAGTTTGCGTTCCGGGCCTTCCTTGACGCGACGGTTGAAGTTTCCATCGTCGTCGCCGAGGCTGAGCAGGTCCTCGGTGCTGTCGAAGCCGAAGTCGGACCCGAAGCCGTCCATGAGAGCACCTCCGGACGCTCCTGCCGCGGGCGCGAAGTCGGGAAGCTCGAGGCCGGCCGCTTCCGGCGTGGCGTCGCCAAGAACCGAGCCGCCGCCGTTGCCGCTGACGCTGCGCACCAGAGGCCGCAGGCCCATCCAGACCACCACGAAGGCGACCGCGACGAAGGCGAGCGAGTTGATGATGCCGGCAAGATTGCGGCTCAGCATGTCCATGACGCGGACACCACCGGTGGCGTCTTCGAGCAGCTGGTTCTCGAGGAAGTCCATGGCCGTGACGGTGACCACGTCGCCGCGCTTGGCGTCGATACCGGCCGCCGAAGTGACGATCTTCTGCATCTCGGCAAGATAGGCGTCGATCTTGGCCTGATCGGCAGGCTCGCCAACCATCTTGGCGATGCGGCCCTTGTTGACCACCACGGCGATCGACAGCTTCTCGACCTTGTAGCTGTTGCGGGTCGTCGCCGTCGTCCTGCTGTTGATTTCGTAGTTCGTCTGCTCTTCGCGCTTGTCGGACTTGTCCTGCGATTCCGGCCCGGCGGAACCGCCGGCCTCGGGAGCCGCCTGCGGGATGTTCTGCTCGACCGTCGTCGCGCTATCGGATGTCTTCTGCTGCGACTGCTGGGCTTCCTTCGTCGAGCGGACCGAGCGTTCGACCTTGGATTCGGGATCGTAGGTCGTTTCCTGGATCTGCTGGGCGTCGGTGTTGAGGTCGGCGGTAACGCTGGAGCGGAAGTTGTCCATGCCGAGGAACGGCGCCAGCGCCTTGTCGATGTTGGATTCGACCTCCTGCTGGACGTTCTGGACGATGTTGAGCGAGCGGTTCAGCGAGCTGTTGCTCGCCTCGTCGCCGGATGCAAGCAGCTGACCGGCGGAATCGAGGATCGTCACGTCATCGATGTCAAGCCCCGGCACGGCCGAGGCGACGAGGTGGCGGATCGAGGTCGCCGCGCTGCGCCCGGCGGTGGCGCTGGCGCGAATCATGACGGAGGCGGTCGGCTTCTGCTCGGCCTTCCGGAAGTTTCCGACCTCCGGCATGACGATATGGACTCGCGCGGCTGTTATACCCGAGATCGATTGGATGGTACGGGCGATTTCGCCTTCCAGCGCTCGAACCCGCGTCACCTCCTGCATGAAGGAGGTCAGGCCGAGGGAGCCGACATTGTCGAAAAGTTCGTAACCGGCATTGGCGCTGTTCGGCAGGCCGCGCTCGGCAAGCATCAGCCGGGCCTTGCCCGTCAACCCCGCGGGGACGCTGATGCTGGAACCGTCCGTGCCGACCTGGAAATCGATGTTGGCTTCGGCAAGCGCCATGCTGATCTGATTGAGATCCGGCGAATCCAGACCGACATAGAGCGTTTCCTGTGCCGGCTTGTTGACGAAAAGGGCGGCCGCAAGGACGATTGCGATGGAAATGGCACCGACGCCTCCAAGAATCATCAGGCGCGTTCGACCCAGGGAGCCGAAGTTCTTAAAGATCTGAACTAATTGATTTAACAGATTCATTCTGTTCTCGCACGATCCGTCAAAGACAAAGCAGGCTTATTGCCTCATCAGACGAATAGTCGGCGAAACTTGTGCGAGCGTTTCGTGAAGCGCTGCGGGAGCGAAAAGGCCTAATGCCGCCGCCCGGAAGAAAATAGTGATTTTGGGATAACGACATCCACAAGCATGTCGCATGAATCCGGTTTGGCGCGAGGTGCTTTAGAAGAAATCGAAGTCGCCGGCTGCCTTGCTCAATGGCTGGGAATGGCCGTGGCGGGTGGCGCCGCCCAATGCCTTCTGCATCTCGGCCAGCTTGACGAGGCTGAGCGCGGTTGCGACGTCGACCGACCAGCCGTGCGGGATTTCGCCGGTGATGGTGTCGATGAATTCGGCAAGGCCGCGCGATTTCTGCACGGCGAGATCAATGCCCTGCATGACCTTCATGGCATCCGGCGAATTCAGGATTTCCGCGCCGCCGAGTTCGAGAAGCTGTGGCTCGATGCGCTCGATCAGATAGGCGACGTCGTGCAGTTCCGAAACGATGCGCATCAGGATGTCGCTCAGCGCTTCGACGGGCGCAGGCGGCTCCATCACCGGGTTAAATGTCATATGAAAATCCTCGCCATCAAAAAAATTCGATACTGGTTTCGACGGGCTTCTGCGGAGCGGCGGGACGCTGCTCGAGAGCGACGGTTCTCTGCGTTTCGGCGCCGGTCAGGGGGTATTGCCGCGCACGACCGGAGACCGGCCAATATTCAAGCTTGCGTCCATGCTCTCCGCCGGTGGAGGAACCAACCACCGGAATGCCTTCATCCCTCAGGAACTGCACGGCGAAGGCCGCGTTCTGCTCACCGACATTGGAGAATGTCGAGATCGTCTTCGCGCCGCCGAAGATCTTTGCCTCCAGCCGGTCGCGCCGGGCGCCCTGCTTCAGGAGACCGTTGATCAGCAGTTCCATCAGATGCACGCCGTAGCGCGTGGCATCGCCGCCTGATGTCGGCGAGGTCGCCGAACCGGGCAGCAGGAAGTGGTTCATGCCGCCGACGCCGGCGATGGGGTCTCTGAGACACGCAGCCACGCACGAACCGAGAATGGTCGAGAGGACCGCATTCGGATCGCTCAGAACCTTGTACTCGCCCTGAATGATGTGCACGCGGCGGGCTGCCCCCTCAGTGATCATTTCAGGGCTCCAAACACGGCTTCGATGGCCGCTTTCATCTTCTCGATCGTGAACGGCTTGGCGAGCACGTTGTTGGCGCCGAGCTGGGCCGCCTTCTGTACCAGTGCGCGGTCACCCTGAGCGGTGAGGATGATGAAGGCCGCCTTCTTGGTGTTCGGGTTGGTGCGCACGGCCTGCAGGAAGCCGATGCCATCCATCTTCGGCATGTTGAAGTCCGAGATCACCAGGTGGTGCGGCTGCTCGGCCATGATCTTCATGCCCTGCTCGCCGTCGCCGGCCGACGTGATCTGTTTGAAACCGAGCTGGGTCAGCGCGTCGCTGAGCAGCAATCGGCTCGTTACCTGATCATCGACGATCAGAACTTTGATTTTCTCCGCGATCGACATTTATTCGGTCCCTTCCTTTCGGGCGGCTGTCATTTTCAATATTTCTTCACCGATGGCAGACAGCGGCAGCTGCTGCTCAACGGCGCCAAGTTCGTGGGCAACCCTTGGCATTCCGTAAACGACACAGGTTTTTTCGTTCTGGCCGAGCGTTCTGGCGCCGGCGTGGCGCATTTTCAACAATCCGGCGGCGCCATCGCGGCCCATTCCGGTCAAAATCACGCCGACGGCGTTGCGGCCCGCCAGTTCCGCGACCGAATCGAACAGCACGTCCACGGATGGGCGGTGGCCATTGACCGGCGCACGGTCGACGAGGCGGCAGGACGGCGCCGAGGCGCCGCTGACCTGAAGGTGACGCTCGCCGCCAGGGGCCAGATAGATCTTGCCGATTTCGAGGCGGGCCCCATCGGTCGCTTCCTGCACCACCGGGGCACAGAGGCGGTTCAGCCGTTCGGCGAAGCTCTTGGTGAAGGTCGGCGGCATATGCTGGGTGATGACCGTCGGCGGGCAATTGGCCGGAAATTTCTGCAGCACGGCAATCAGCGCTTCAACGCCGCCGGTTGAAGAGCCGATGGCGACGATCTTACGGCCGACGCGGAAATCGGCGACGGAGGGCGGTGGCGTTGGCGCGGCGGTGGGCTGCGAGAACTGGCGCTGCGTGCGCGCGGCGGCCTTGACCTTCTCGGCGAGGTCGCCGAAGGGCCTGAGTTCGCCCGGACCCGGCTTGCCGACACAGTCGAACGCACCGATCTCCAGCGCCGCAAGCGTCGCCTCGGCGCCGCGATGGGTCATGGTGGAGACCATGATCACCGGCATCGGGCGCAGCGTCATGATCTTCTCGAGGAAATCGAGACCGTTCATGTTCGGCATCTCGATGTCGAGGGTCACGACGTCCGGGTTCAGCCGCTTGATCGCCTCGCGCGCTTCCAGCGCGTCGCCGGCCTGGCCGATGACGTTGACCTCGGGATCGGAACTCAGGACGGCAGTGATCAACCCGCGCATCGTCGGCGAGTCGTCAACAACGAGAACCCTTGCCGGAGCGCTCATGCCTTCCTCCCGAGACCCTTGGTCGTATAGCGATAGGTCGTGATGCCGATATTGTCGAAGACGTGTTTTGCCTCGCCTGAAACACGCTCGGAATGGCCGATATAGAGATGACCGCCTTCCGGCAGCAGGCCGGCGAAACGCTGCCAGATCTTCATCTGTGTCGGCTCATCGAAATAGATGACGACGTTGCGGCAGAAGATGACGTCGAACTTGCCCTTGAACGGCCATTGCGCCATCAGGTTCAGCTCGTTGTAGGTGATCAGCCGCTTGACGCGGTCGTCGACCTGGAACTTCCTGCGGCCCTGCACCTCGACTTCGCTGAACCATTGCTTGCGCATGGCCGGCGAAACGGTTTCGAGCGCGTTCTCGTCATAGGCGCCGGCCCGGGCGATCGCCAGGATCTTCGGGTCGATGTCGGTCGCCAGAATCTTGAAGTCGTAATCGGCGACATTCGGCATCAGCGACAGCACGGTCAGCGCGATCGAATAGGGTTCCTGGCCGTCGGAGGAAGCCGCCGACCAGATGCGCACCCTGCCGCCCGATCTCGCCCGCTGCAGCAGGTCCGGCAGGACATGGTCGCGCAGATGGTCGAAATGGTGGTTTTCGCGGAAGAAGCGGGTGAAATTGGTCGTCAGATGCGACAGCATCTCGCGGCGCGCCGGGGCGCCGGCCGGCGAAGCGACGAGGTCGCAATATTCCCGGAAGCCGGACAGGCCGAGATTGCGGATATGTTTCGACAGGCGCGAATAGACGAGCGACGCCTTCGTCTCGTTGAGGAAGATGCCGGCATCCGAATAGATCATCGCGGCGATCTCCGTGAGGTCGCGGCGCGTCAGCGGATATTCTCCGCTCGCCAGGACCTCGTCGGATCCCTGCCTTTGATCTTTTGCGCCCATTACACTCATGCGGCTTCGCTTTCGGTCTCTGAAAAGAGGGATTCGAGTTCGATCAGGCAGATCATACGCTTCTCGATGGCGAGAATACCGCGGGCAAATTGACGCTCGAGTTCGGAGGAGATCTCGGGCGTCGGCTGGATGGTTTCGTCGGTCACCGTCAGGATATCGGAGACGGCGTCGACCAGGAGGCCGACGACCTTGCGCCGGACCTGGGCGACGATGATGACATGACGGGCAGTCGGATCGGCCGGCTTCATCCCCAGCCGGGCGGCCAGGTCGATGATCGGCAGCACCGCGCCGCGCAGGTTGATGACACCAAGCATATAGGCAGGCGAGTGCGGCATCGCGGTCGCCGGGGTCCAGCCCCGGATTTCGCGAACCGACATGATGTTCACGCAAAATTCCTGATCCCCGATGCGGAACGCGATCAGCTCGCGATCCCCCTCGTTCAGATTTTTTACAGTGTACGACATTCCCTTACCCTACCGCTGCTAACGACATTTCCGCTTTGAGCGACTGGCCGCGCGAGGCGCCGACAACCGCGTCGACATCGAGGATGAGAGCCACGCGCCCGTCACCGAGAATGGTGGCGGCGGCGATGCCCGGCACGTGGGTGTAGTTGGCCTCCAGGCTCTTGATGACCACCTGGCGCTGACCCTGGATGGCATCGACCATCAGGGCGCGCTGGCCGCCGCCTTCGGATTCCACCAGAAGCGCCACGCCCTCGACAGGATTGGCCTGGGTCGCTCGGAAGTTCAGGATGCGGCCGACATCGACCAGCGGGCAGAACGAGTTGCGGATCGAGATCAGCCGGTGGTTGGCACCGAAGGAGTGGATCGCGGCCGCTTCCGGCTGCAGGGTTTCGACGATCGCCGTCAGCGGCACGACCAGCGTCTGGCCGGCAACGGTGACCACCATGCCGTCGAGAACGGCGAGCGTCAGCGGCAGGCTCATGGTGAAGACCGAGCCGTGACCCGGCTTCGAGGTGATGTTGATGCGGCCGCCGAGCGCCTGGATCGAACGTTTGACGACGTCCATGCCAACGCCGCGGCCGGAGATGTCGGAGATCTTGTCGGCCGTCGAGAAACCCGGCAGGAAGATCAGGTTGTCGATTTCCTCGTCCGAAAGGTTGGCATCGGCCGGAATGAGATCGTTGTCGATCGCCTTCTGGCGGACCTTCTCGCGGTTGATGCCGGCGCCGTCGTCGGCAAGCTCGATCAGGATGCGTCCCGAACGATGCTTGGCGGTCAGGCGAACCGTGCCTTCGGTGTTCTTGCCGGCGGCTGCGCGCTTTTCGGGCGTTTCGATGCCGTGGTCGACGGCATTGCGGATCATGTGGGTCAGCGGCTCGGCCAGCTTGTCGATGACCGTCTTGTCGACTTCGGTGTTTTCACCTTCAGTGATCAGGCGGATCGACTTGCCGGTCATGTCGGCGATTTCGCGGACGATACGCGACATGCGCTGGAAGACCGGCTTCACCGGCTGCGCGCGGATCGCCATGACCGAGTCCTGGATCTCGCGGGTGAGCTGCTGCAGCTCCTCGAGGCCCATATTGATCGAGGAGGTGCCGGTCGTGTCATTCTCGATGACGCTCTGCGACAGCATCGCCTGGTTGATGACCAATTCGCCGACGAGGTTGATGAGGCGGTCGACACGGTCGAGATCGACGCGGATCGTCTGGCCGGCACCGGCGGCATTGTTCTGGGCGGCAGCGCTTGCGGCGGCGGCTGCGGCGGCGGCCGATTCCTTCTTCTCGACACGGGCTGCGGCTGCGGCCATCTGCGTGACGTTGGAGGCGGTCTCGGCGGCGGCAACGGCGGCGGCCGTCTCTTCGGCGCGCGCGTCGGCGGCAACGTCTTCGGTTGCGCCCGTTTCATCCAGGATCGACAGATCGAAGGGAACCGGCACCATCGGCAGTTCGTCGTTGCTGGTCGCGTCGGCCCTTGCTTCCTCGAGCGGCTTCACCGTCAGTTCGCAATCCCATTCGGCGAATTCGAAGACGGTGCGAATGGCGTCCTCGCCCTTGTCCGTCTTGATCGTGACGTTCCAGAAGAAATAAGCGCCTTCCGGATCGAGTTCCTCGAGGCCCGGCAGCTCGTCCGTGTTGCAATAGATGGTCATTTCGCCGAGGCGCGAGAGATCGCGCAGCAGCAGGGTCGCGTCGTTGCCCTTGGAATAGAGTTCGTAGCGCGGCTTGAAGATGACTTCATAGGTCGGCAGGTCGGAGTCCGCATCGCCTTCGCCGCCAAAATCGTCGAAGGAAAAGGGGATCGGCTGGAAGCCGCTGTCATCCGTCGGCTTGACGGCCGGCGCTGGAGCGGCCTTGGCCGCGGGCTTTGCGGCGGCCTTCGGCGCAGGCGCCTCGGCCGATGCCGAAGGAGACGGCAACTCACCATTGGCCAGCGCCTCGAGCTCCTTGACGAGGCCGCGGCTGCGGCTTTCATCGACACTGCCGCCGTCGCGTGCAGCATTCGTCAGGTCGGCCAGCACGTCGGCCGACTTCAGCATCACCTTCAGGACGTCCTGGGTCGGCTCAAGCTTGTTGGATCGAACGCAATCGAGAGTGGTCTCGAAAACATGGGCGAAGGCTACCAGATCATCAAGGCCGAAGGCGCCGGCGCCACCCTTGATCGAATGCACGGCACGGAACACCGCATTGACGGTTTCCGGATCGCGATCGCCATCATTCATTTTCAGAAGACCGGATTCCAGCTCGGCGAGCTGTTCCTCGCACTCCTGGAAAAAGATCTCTTTGATTTCGTTCATATCCATAGGAGCAAATCCTGGGTTTAAGCGGTTACACGCTCAATGGCATCGATCAGCTTGGCCGGGTCAAAAGGCTTGACGATCCAGCCCGTGGCACCGGCCTGGCGGGCGCGGTTCTTCTTTTCCGCGTCGCTTTCGGTGGTCAGGACCAGGATCGGGATCGCCCGATATTTCTCGTTGCGGCGAACACCTTCGATGAAGCCGAAACCGTCGAGACGCGGCATGTTGATGTCGGTCACGATGACGTCAGGATTGGACTCTTCGAGAACCTCGAGGCCCTCGACGCCGTCTTCCGCCTGGATCGTCTCGAAGCCGGCATTGTTCAGCGTCACGAGCAGCATGTTTCGGATGGTGCGGGAATCATCCACGGTAAGAACTTTTTTCTTCATTGCCGAATCTCCTTGGCAAGCAGGTGGTCAATATTGACGCCAACCAGCTGCATGGTTTTCTGAAATGCGTCGGACACCTTGGAGAAGGTGAACGGCTGCTTGTCCTGTTCCCAGGTCTTCTCGGCGGACATCAGAACCTGGGCGCAAAGAGCACCGATCCGTTCGACGCCCGATGCGTCGATCGAAAGGCCGCTGCCCCTGAGGGAGAGGAGTTTGTCGCGCAAGGCGGAAGCCTCGTTGAGGTCGAGCACCGCTGTCAAATCCAGCGTCTTGCCACTCTTCTTTGCTGCCATCAGCTTTTCCTTGTCCCCTTGTCCCCGGCTCGAGAAGACGAGCTGAGGCAATCATCCGATAGGTTAGTAAACATTCCGCCCACCTCCGACGCTTGCGAAGGGCTGCGGAAGGCCAAAATCATCATTTTCATAGGCGTCTTCGACCGGTGCCGGACGGGCAGAGGCTTCGATGGCGCGCGGTGGTGCGGCGCGAACCGGCGCCGGGCGCCCGGCATTGGCGTTTTCCCGAGCGATGCGGAACTCGCGAACCGTCTGGCCGAGCTCGAGAATGACGGTGTGGAGGTGGTCGGCGCCCTCAGCCGAGCGCTCCGCCAGGCCGGCACTCTCCGCCACCTCGCCGCCCAGACCCTTGACGTCTGATGTGACGCCGTCGAGGCTTGCGGCATGTTCGCCGGTTCTCGTGGCGATGCCGGCGATGGCGGCGTTGATGTCGGTGACCTGACGCACGATGCTGCCGATCGAATCCTGTGTGCGGCCGACCATCTGCACGCCGGCGTCGACCTGCGCCTTGGTCGTCGTCACCAGCGTCTTGATCTCGCGGGCGGCATCGGCCGAACGCTGGGCAAGGGCGCGGACTTCCTGGGCGACGACGGCAAAGCCGCGGCCGGAATCGCCGGCGCGCGCGGCTTCGATGCCGGCGTTCAGCGCCAGAAGATTGGTCTGGAAGGCGATCTCGTCGATCGCGCCGATGATCTGGCCGATCTTTTCCGCCGACTGTTCGATATCGGCCATGGCGCTGATCGCGCGACCGACGACCTCACCGCTTTCCTCGACGGCGGCGCGCGTCGAGGCGGCTGCCTGTTCGGCGGCGCGGCTGTCGGCCGCACCGTCGCGAACGCTGCCGGCAATGCCGGCAAGGGCGGCGGCGGAAAGCTGCAGCCGGTCGGCCTGGCCGGAAGCCGTGCCGGCGAATTGCCTGGACAGGCCGGCAAGCGAGCCTGTCGCCGCTTCGGCCTTGAGCGTTCGCTCTGTGATGGCGGCAAATTCCGCCTGAAGGCCGTCCAACGCGCCATTCAGCGCGGCGGCGATCCCGGCATGGTCGCCGTCGACGGGCGCGCGGCGCGTCAGGTCGCGGGCAGAAAGACCTTCGATGAAATCGCCGAAGATCCGGGCGATCTCAGCCTCGTTGTCGGCGCGCTGATCGGCGAGCGCGCGGCTCTGGGCGGCGCGCAGCGCGTTAAAGCGCAGCGAAACGGCAATTTCCACATCGACCATGACGATGCGGATGATCGCCGTCATCAGATCGGAGATTTCACGGCTGCGGCGCTTGGCCGACGGCAACAGCGGACGGCCGGCAATCTCCTGGGCAAGACCGGAAACGACATGCTCCAGCATGACGCCATGGCCGGCGACATGCCAGCGCGGGTCGAGGCCCATCTTGTTTTCGGTATCGGAGAGCACCTTGACGCGCTCGGCATAGAGGCTGTCGAACCGCGCATCGGTCAGCACGTCCCAATGCGAGGACTGCAGATCATGCAGGCGCTCGACCTGCCGCTCGCTCTCGAAATTGCGCGAGGCGTCGGGGAACGACTGGAATCGATGGAAGAGATCCCTGAGCCCCGCCTTCAAATGGGCTTCGAGGGCCGGCCGGTTGCGGCGCACCACCTCGCACTGGTCGGCATCGAGACCGGCAAAGCGCAGGCGGTCGCGCAAGCTGCCTGCCTGCGCTCCACGAGCCTGATCTGATGGCATGTCCTGCCTCAATGCCTGTCCCCAACCACATTCCGGGCGACGGCCCGGCGAAAAACCTGCGCAGCATCCGTTGAACGCGAAGCGTGGAGACGGTTCTCACCGCCGGTTACAACCGGCGGATCGAAGCCCCCTGATCAGCTATGTTTCGGAGCTGTCTGAAGAGATGGATACCGGATCAACCCGGTACGGCGGGACGGCGTCATGCCTGGTGGGAACGAGTGCATCTTCCCATTCCGACGTGTAAACCAATGTTTATGGTTAATTCCTTGCCTGAAGGTTAATAAGCCTTTCGCAGGACAGGCTTTTGAAGCAATTCAAGGCAGTTGGCTGCAAATACTGTTGCGGAGTTGCATGGCTGCTACAAGGCACACGCAAGCTCAGTGGTATATGCCGGTCGATAACCAAGACATGACGTCGACAAGGACAGAGCAATGATTGTTCTCGGATTGGGTTCCTGCTTGATAGCAATGACGCTGCTTGCAGCCGTCGCCCTCCTCGATTTTCTCGCTGCACACCGCGATACCCGCACGCTTCGGGTGTTCTAAGCGCGTCGCGCTTTCAGATACGCTCCTCGCGCTCCGGCTCTTTATTTCCAACGCATGTCGTTATCGCAAAACCGCTACACAGTTTTGTGCGACATGCTGTAGACCGCCCCTTCCCCGTTGGCAGTCCGGCACCTTTGGTGTATCGCACTCGCGCCTTTCATGTCAGCGGAACTATTCGTTCATGTCCCCCAGATCTGGTCTCCTCATCGTTCTCGGCTTCACGCTCTGGCGCGTCGTCCTGCTCAATTTTGATGCGACGGACCTTTTCGTCGATGAGGCGCAGTACTGGTTCTGGTCGCAGAATCTCGATCTCGGCTATTATTCCAAGCCGCCGATGATCGCCTGGGTGATCCGGGCGATGACCGAGTTTTCCGGCTCCAACGCCATCTATTGGATCAGGCTGCTCGGACCGCTGATCCACATGGCGGCAGCATTGGTGCTGATGAAGATAGCAAAGCGTTTCGTCGGGCCGGAGATCGAAGGCTGGACGGGCGCCACCTACATCACCCTTCCCGGTGTGGCGCTTTCTTCGGTGTTCTTCTCGACCGACGTCATCCTGCTGTTCTTCATCGCGATCGCCCTGCTTGCCTATTTCGGCCTGACGCAGCGACGCTCGGTCGGGCTGGCGCTCGTCATGGGCCTTGGGGTCGGCCTCGCCTTCCTGTCGAAATATGCCGTGCTGTTCGTCGTTCCGGGCGGCGCGATTGCCCTCCTGCTCATTCCGGCGGCGCGCATCGCCATTCGGGATTTCATCATCGCGGTCGCGGTCGCGGCGGTCGTCGCCTTGCCGAACCTCTGGTGGAACCTGCAGCACGACAACACGACGGTGCGGCATACGCAGGATATCGCCCATTGGAGCGAACTCGGCATCAATCTCCGTCGCGGGCTTGAATTCTTCTCCGCCCAGTTCGGCGTCGTCGGGCCGATCATCTTCTTTGCGATGCTGTGGGCGGTGTACCGCATGATCAAGGGCAGGAGCGACGACCGGGAAAAGATGCTGGTCTGGCTGTCGATGCCGGTGGTGGTGCTGATCACGCTGCAGGCGACGGTCGCCAAGGCCTATGCCAACTGGGCGGTGACCGCCTATGTCGCCGGGACCATCCTTGCCGTCTGGCTGCTTTACCGGATGTGGCCGAAGGGGCTGAAACTGTCGCTCACCATCAACGGCATCGCCAGCCTGCTCTTTCCGCTGGCGACGATCTTTCCGCAGCAGTTGCTGCTGCCGAACGGCGACGAATTGATGAAGCGCTATCTCGGCCGCGCCGAGGTCAGCCGCGAGGCTGCCGCACTCGCCGGTCAGGCGGGCACCGACATCATCGTGACCGACGATCGCGACATGGTCGCCGATCTTTTCTATACGCTCCGCGACGCATCCTACAGGATCTATGCGCGAGCGCCGGCGGGCCTTCCGGAGAGCTATTACGAGCAGGAATTCGCGCTGCCGGCCGAGATTACCGGCAAAGTGCTTTTCCTGACGGACGGGGGCCTCACCTGCGCCACCGAGGCGCCCGAGGTGCTGAAGAGCTGGCAGCCGACGCAAGGCAACTACAAGGGCAAGACGCTCTCCGCCTACAAGGTCTCTGCCGCCTGCCTGGCGCCCTGAACCGATTCAGCCGGCTGGATTGGGCAGGCAGAGACCGGTGCCCGCTCCCTCGATCTCGACGAATTTGACGCCGCCCTCCTCGAAGGCGAGGCGCAGCTGCGCCTCCGTCGCGCGGTGGATGTCGTGGTGCCGTCCCTCGTAGTCGCGAATGGTGCTGCGCGAGACCGCGGCCCTTTCGGCAAGATCGGTCTGGGTCCAGTCGAGCAGGCCGCGTGCCGCGCGGCAGAGAGCGGGAGTGAGAATTGTTTCCCGTGCGCCTTGACCCATGATTTTAAGTTGCCCATATTGGTCGATATAGACCATATATGTCATATTACGAACGGGATTTCCAGATCGGGAGACGACGATGCCACACGATACGCCCTTGATTTCGACAATCGTCGGCGGTCTCGTGCTGGCTTTCATCTTCGGCGCCTTCGCCCATCGGCTGCGGATGCCGCCGCTCGTCGGTTATCTCATCGCCGGCGTGCTTGTGGGGCCACATACGCCGGGTTATGTGGCAGATCAGAACCTTGCGCCGGAGTTGGCCGAAATCGGCGTCATCCTGCTGATGTTCGGCGTCGGGCTGCATTTCTCCCTGAAAGACCTGCTGTCGGTGCGCGGCATCGCCGTGCCCGGTGCGATCGTGCAGATCGCCTTTGCGACACTGCTCGGCTGGGGACTCGGCGCCTTCATGGGCTGGCCGACCGGCGGCAGCCTGGTCTTCGGCCTGGCGCTTTCGGTCGCCTCCACCGTCGTGCTGTTGAAGGCGCTGCAGGAGCGGCGGCTTGTCGAGACGGAGCGCGGCAGGATCGCCGTCGGCTGGCTGATCGTCGAGGATCTCGCCATGGTGCTGGCGCTGGTGCTGATCCCGGCCGCCGCCAGCATCGGCGGCGAGGGCCACGCTCCTGTCGAGCCGCTCTCGGCCGCACTCAGCCGCCTGTTCGGCCTCGATCTCGGCATCGGCGGCATGATCGCCATGACGCTGGTGAAGGTGGCGCTATTCGTGGCGCTGATGCTGGTCTTCGGCCGCAAGCTCATTCCCTGGACGATGCACCGCATCGCCCATACCGGTTCGCGCGAGCTCTTCCGGCTCGGCGTGCTGGCGATCGCGCTCGGCGTCGCCTTTGGCGCGGCGAAGCTCTTCGGCGTGTCGCTGGCGCTCGGCGCCTTCTTTGCCGGCATGGTGCTGGCCGAAAGCGAACTCAGCCATCGCGCCGCGCAGGAAAGCCTGCCGCTGCGCGATGCCTTCGCCGTGCTGTTCTTCGTCTCGGTCGGCATGCTGTTCGATCCGAATATCCTGATCGACAAGCCGCTGCCGATTCTGGCCACCATCTTCATCATCGTCATCGGCAAGTCCGTCGCCGCCCTGCTGATCGTGCTCGCCTTCAAGAAGCCGCTCGGCACGGCGCTGACGATTTCGGCCAGCCTCGGCCAGATCGGCGAGTTCTCCTTCATCCTCGCCGCCCTCGGCGTCGAACTCGGGCTGTTGCCGGAGGAAGGCCGCGACCTGATCCTGGCCGGCGCCATCATTTCGATCATCCTCAATCCGCTGCTGTTCTTCCTCTGCGACCGCATGCGGCCGCTGCTGGATGGTGCAAAGCGCGAAGACGCCGTGGCCGACCCTGCTCCCGCTGCAGATGCGATAGCAGCCCAGGAGGAGATGCCGTCTGAAGACGACGAGGTGCACCCGACTACTCTCAGCGGCCACGCCATTCTCGTTGGCTACGGGCGGGTTGGCAGCATCGTCGGACAGAATCTCAAGTCGTCAGCCACACCTTTTCTCGTCATTGAGGACTCCGATAAGCGCATCGGCGAGCTGAAGGTGCAGGGTATCGAAACCCTGGCGGGCAATGCGGTGATGCGGGAAACGCTCGATCTCGCCAATCTCTCCGGCGCCCGCAGCATTGCCATCGCCATCCCCAACGCTTTTGAGGCCTGCCGCATCGCCGAGCAGGCGCGCAGCGTCAATCCATCGATCCTCATCGTCGCCCGCGCCCATTCCGATGCAGAGGTCGATGAATTGAAGCAATATGGCGCCGACACCGTCATCATGGGCGAGCGCGAAATCGCGCTTGGCATGGTTGACCGGCTCGCCCAAGTGCATCATGAGAGTGTGCCCTATGAAGACGGACATGGGCCTGATACAATTATGCCTGCGGATGAACCTCCGCCGGAAAAAGAATGAGAGATTGGCGCGCTTTTGAGCCGATACGGGAGTGACATCGCCGGGACGGAGAAGATGGAGCTGGAGCAGCGCCGTCTGACGGGCCGTATCGCCGCCTCCCTCCTCGTCGCCATTCTTGCCTATCTCGGCCTGCTTCTCGGCGGCAACCTGATCATCTCGCCTGTTGTCACCGTCAACACGCTCTCCTCTTCCGATCGGGATCCGCAGCCGCCGCAGCTGACCGCGCGCGATGCCGTGCGCGGATTGCTTGCCACCGAGCGCAGGCTTGCGCCGAAGCAGGCAGCGCATGACGCCGGATCGCCTGCCCTTGCCGTCGCCCCGGCTCTCGATTTCGCCGGCTGGACCATGCCAGCCGCTTTTCCGGCATTCGAAGCCTCGCTTCGCGCCGCAGTCTCCAGGACCCATCAGCCGCGCGCACCGCCCGCCGCTGCCTGAGGTTTGCGCCGATCGGCGCTCCGACCGACCATTGACGACATACTGCCAGCGCCCAAGCGCCGGCCCTCGATATCAAGGAATACAACATGCGTACTTCACCATGGCTGGTGTTCACCTATACGGTGATCATCCTTCTCGGCCTATTGATCGCCCTGCCGAATGTCCTGCCGCAATCCACCCTCCAGCGTATTCCGGCATGGCTGCCGCATGAGCAGGTGTCGCTCGGCCTCGACCTTCGCGGCGGCTCGCACCTCGTTCTCGAAGTCGACGAAGCCGACCTGACCAAGGAGCGGCTGCAATCGCTGCTTCAGGACGCGCGCCGCGTGCTGCGCGAAAAGGGCATCCAGCCGAAAGCCGTGGTCCGCAGCCAGAACCAGATCGTCGTAACACTCGCCGACGCCGCGCAGAGCGATGCCGCCGTCACCGAACTGAAGACGCTCGCCAACCCGATCAGCACCGGTCTCAGCGCCGGCCAGGCCGATCTTGATGTCGCCGCAAACGGCGCCACGATCACCGTCGGCTTCTCGCCGGCCGGCATTTCCGCCAATGTCGACAACGCGGTTCAGCAGAGCCTCGAGGTCATCCGCCAGCGCGTCGACCAGGTCGGCGTCTCCGAGCCGACGATCCAGCGCATCGGCGCCAACCGCGTGCTCGTCCAGCTTCCGGGTGCACAGGATCCGTCGCGCCTGCGCGAACTTCTCGGCTCCACGGCCAAGATGTCGTTCCACATGCTGGCGCCGAACAACCAGCCGGGACCTGGCGTGACCATGCTGAAGGACGATGAAGGCCGGTCCTATCCGGTCCTCGATCGCGTCGAAATCTCCGGCGATCGCCTTTCGGATGCCCGCGTCAGCTTCGACCCCAACACGCATGAGCCGATCGTCAGCTTCCGCTTCGACAGCGCCGGCGCCACCCGCTTTGCCGACATCACCCGCCAGAACGTCGGCAATCCCTTCGCCATCGTCCTCGACGACAAGGTGCTGAGCGCGCCCGTCATCCGCGAGCCGATCACCGGCGGTTCCGGCCAGATCTCCGGCAACTTCTCGGCCGACAGCGCCACGACGCTTGCCGCCATGCTGCGCGCCGGCGCCCTGCCCGCCAAGCTGACCGTCATCGAGGAACGCACCGTCGGCGCCGACCTCGGCGCCGATGCGATCAAGATGGGTATTTATTCCGGCATCGTCGGTTTTGCTCTCGTCGCACTCTTCATCTTCATTCTCTATGGCACCTGGGGCGTGCTGGCGAATGTCGCCCTGTTGATCCACACGATCCTGACCTTCTCCGCCCTGACGCTGGTCGGTGCGACGCTGACGCTGCCGGGCATCGCCGGTGTCGTTCTCGGCATCGGCCTTGCTGTTGACGCCAACGTTCTGATCAACGAGCGCATCCGCGAAGAAACGCGCAAGGGCAAGAGCGCCTTCGCCGCCATCGACACCGGCTTCCGCCGTGCCTATTCGACCATCATCGACGGCAACATGACGGCCCTGATCGCTGCGGCCATCCTGTTCTACTTCGGCTCCGGACCGGTTCGCGGCTTTGCCGTGACCATGGCGCTCGGCCTGATCATCTCGATGTTCACCTCGGTCGCCTTCGTGCGCGTCGCGATGATCGAGATCACCCGCCGCCAGAGGCTGAAGGTGCTGAACATCAGGCCGCTGATCCCGTTCAGCCCCTATGACAAGCACATCCAGTTCATGAAGGCGCGCTTCTTCGGCGTCACCGTTTCGGCGCTCCTGTCGATTGCCTCGGTCGTGCTGTTCATTCACCCCGGCCTCAACTACGGCGTCGATTTCCGCGGCGGCATCCAGATGTCGGTCAGGACCAGTGCCCCGGCCGATCTCGGAACCTTCCGTGAGGGGCTGAACAGCCTCGGCCTCGGCGAAATCTCGCTGCAGTCCTTCGGCGACAACAACAGCATTCTCGTGCGCGCCCAACGGCAGGAAGGCGGCGAAGAGGCACAGACGGCTGCTGTGACCAAGCTGAAGGCCGAAGTCATCAAGCTCGACCCGAAGGCCACCGTCGAAGGCACCGATGTCATCGGTCCGAAGGTCAGCGGCGAGCTTGCCTGGGCCGGCATCCTGTCGGTCGTCATCGCAAGCTTCGCGATGCTGATCTACATCTGGGTGCGGTTCGAATGGCCGTTTGCCGTCGGCGCCATCGTCACGCTGGTGCTCGATGTCACCAAGGCGATCGGCTTCTTCGCAATCACCGGCCTCGACTTCAATTTGACGGCCATCGCCGCCATCCTGACGCTCGTCGGCTACTCGGTGAACGACAAGGTCGTCGTCTATGACCGCATGCGCGAAAACATGCGGCTCTATAAGTCGATGCCGCTGCGCGAGATCATCGACAAGTCGATCAACGAGACCCTGGCACGAAGCCTCTATACCAATGCGACGGCCTTCCTCGCCCTGGTGCCGATGGCGATCTGGGGCGGCAGCGCGGTCTCGAGCTTCGCGATCCCGATGGTCTTCGGCATTCTCGTGGCCGGCGCCTCTTCGATCTTTATCGCGGCGCCGATCCTGCTCTTCCTCGGCGACTGGCGCCGCCGCCATGCCAAGGCGGCACCGGCAACCGATGCGGCAGTCGAAATCATCCCGCCAGAACAGGGCCGCCCGCGCAAATCGGCGACCTGAGAATCTCGTTGTTAACGTACCCTTGAAGAGGGCGCCGGTTGCAGAGCCGGCGCCCTCTTTCTATTGTCGGCGACTGCATTATGTGCCAATTCAAAGTGTTACCGCGTCCTTTGCGCACCTGAAGAGACGCGGCGCTGTCATTGAGATCGGGGAAGCCGCCAGATGTCATCCAACCCGACAAGACCGCCGGAAACCGCTGTCGCCGGCGACAGCGAGGAGCGCATCAAGCGTTTTCTCGCGACCGCCTCGCATGACCTGCAATCGCCGCTGCGCCACATCGCCATGTATGCCGAGCTGCTGCTCGACGATCTCGAGGAGACGCTCGACGGCGAACAGTTGCAGAGCCTCAGGATGATCCTGGAGAAAGCGCAAGCCGCGCAGCGCCTCACCAAGGCATTGATGAGCCTTGCCGGCGGAACGCCCCAGGTGACGCCTGAAGAGGTGGATCTGCAGGCGCTGGCCGACAATATCTGGGGCGAGTTGACCGACGAGACCGAGGTTCGCGGCGCGACGCTTGAAAGCGTGGGCCTGCCCTCCATCCGGACCGATCCTGCCCTGCTCGGGCTGGTGCTGCGGCATCTGCTGACCAATGCCCTCACCTATCGCAGCGAAGCGCCACCGCATGTGACGATTGCGGCAGTGCGAGAGGGCACCGACTGGTTTATCCGCATCTCCGACAATGGCACGGGCATCGATTCGGCCTATCGGGAGCGGATATTCGAGCCCTTCTGGAAATTGCCGAAAGCGGGAGCGGTTCAGGGCGCCGGTCTCGGATTGACGACGGCGCGGGAGTTTCTGACGGCGCTGGGCGGCGATATCAGCCTCGAGCATTCGGATGAAAGCGGCAGCCGCTTCAGCATCCGCCTTCCTATTGCTTGAAATCAGCAACTTCCAGCAGAAGCGTGCAGTGGTTTTGCTGGAAATTGCTTTAAAGCGGTTCAGCTTTTAGGGAAGCGCCGAACCGCTCTATCCTTTTGTTTTTACGCAATTCCCGGCAAAAACCGCTTCGCACTTTTCCTGGAATTGCTCTAGATGCTGTAGTCGTCCTTCCAGAAATCCGGGACGTCATAGGTCACATATTCGCGGATGATATGCTGCAGCGTCTGCGCATCGATTTCGTCCTTGCCGATACGGAAATCGACGCCGTAATCCGGGAATTCCTGGAAATAGCCACCCGATATATCGGTCGAGACGACGCCGATCGGTCCGGTATAGCCGATGCCGCGCAGTTCCGGCACCGTTTCGCGGAAATCGGCGTTCGGCAGAAGGCGGTTGTCGAGCAGGATGAGATCGAATCGCTCCAAGCGGATCTTTTCCAGCGCGTCACCGATCGAAGGCGAATATTCGACCTCGACGGCCGGCTCGGAGAGATCGGCGATCTTCTTCTTGAGCGCGCGGAATTCGATGAATTCGTCGTCGACAAACAGAACCTTGACGGCGTTCCTTCGGCCCGTTTCGGTGATCATCGTCTCATTTCCCCAATCCCGAAACCAACTTCACGACACCAAACCATTCCTCAAGGCGATCGCCACCATATGAACGCGGTTGACGGCGTCGAGTTTGCGCGCGGCCGCGGTGATGTGCGAATTGACCGTATGTTCGGAGAGACCGAGAATGATGGCGATCTCCGCCGACGTCTTGCCTTCGCTCGTCCATTTGACGATTTCCGATTCGCGCTGCGTCAGCCGTCCGGACATTTCCGGCGTCAGGATTTCCTCGTAGAGCTTGTCGAAAATGCGCATGGCATCGAGAAGCATGTCGGCGATCTCACTCTGATCGGGCTCCTGACGCTCGCCGCTGAGCACGAGGCAATAGCGCCGCCCTTCCGGCGTGAACAGCGGGATGAACAGAAAGACGCCGCTCAGGAACTCGTTGAAAACCAGCTCGGAGGGATGATCTTCCGGCTGCGCGCTCCGGCCATGGACCGGCGTTGCCAGGAACTGGGCGGACTTTGCCCGGACGGTCCCGAGCGCTTCCTTCAATGTGGTGATGAAAAGGCCGACACGCCGCTCGGCAACATTGGTGATGACAATATCGCGTTCACCGAAAGGAGCTGAAGCCTCGGAAATGCGGGCAAGCGCGAAATTGTCGAAGTTGTAATGCTGCGCCGCCGACTTCAGCAGACGGAAAAAATCGGTGCGGTTGATCGCCCGGCTCAGTTCCGGTCCGGCGTGAAAGGGAATTGCCGGGGCATTGTTCATTCCCACTCTTCCTCTCCTCCCGCCGATGCCTCCGATCCCGAAATCTTGGGATATACGTCTTAGACGCGAAGAGCTACAAAAATTGCGAGACAACTTGATGAGAGATATCGAAAACGGGGACTTTCGATATTTAAGGCGGAAATCATCAATTATCTCAACTACAGGTGATGCACGGGCAGATTTTACTGAGGGGCAGTAGTTCTTACCTGGGTATCGTAAATCTTCTCGTGTTCAACATCCATGAATGCGAGAAGGCAGTGCCAGACGTAAGCGCGAGAGAACCGATAGACCCATTCAGCTAAGGGGTTGGCTGATGTTCGTGGCGGCGAACGCGGGTTCATCGGTTCTCTCAGCGCTTATTTTGCGTTCCATTTCCTTCGCTTCGGTTGCATCTTGTGTTGCGCCCCCGACCTTGTCAATTGCGGTTTGTCGGATGCTCCAGGCAAGCGGCAGAAAACAGGCGGCCGGACTGACGTCGTTTCCTACACTTCAAGATTGAGAATGAGTGCGGCAAGGTCAAGGGGTTTTTCGAGATAGAAATCGGCGCCGGCCTCAAGCGCACGCGCGCGATCCTCATCGGCATCCGATCCGCTGCAGATCGCAAGCCGCATCGCCTTGAACCGAACATCCCGGCGCAGGCTCAGCACCAGGCCAGTGCCGCTATCGAGCGGCATGTAGAGATCGGTGATCAACAGATCGGGCACGGCCTTGCCTTCCGCCGCGCGCGCCTCCAACGCCTCCAGCGCCATATCGGCTGTCGAAAAGCAGAATAGATCGACGTCTATCTGCTGCTTCCGGCTGATATAGTCGAGATAAAAGAGGTCATCCCTGCTGTCATCGACGTAAAATAGGGTCGGCATCCATCACCGTGATTGGATATTGTTCGAACGAACGTCGCTGTCCTTAGAAATCACGATACCGCGGTTTCACGAAAGTTCGATATATATTACCGCAAGGCATTTCGCAAAAAGCGCGACATCGCCTTCCCTTTGCCTATTGAGTATTCGTTGATTTCGGAAAAAATGACCGCGCAAACCAAGGAGAATAGGCGGGTGCAGGATAGCAGCGACGTGGACCTGCAGGACCAGCGAAGGCGGCACTACCGTGCCTTTGCGATTGCCGTCGGCTGCCTGATGGTCCTTCTCGGCGTGACCGCCCTTGCCGGCTGGCTGCTGCAGGTCGAGATCATTATTTCGCTGGTTCCCGGCTT
This sequence comes from Rhizobium sp. BK112, assembly GCF_014193215.1. Classification (NCBI taxonomy): domain Bacteria; kingdom Pseudomonadati; phylum Pseudomonadota; class Alphaproteobacteria; order Hyphomicrobiales; family Rhizobiaceae; genus Rhizobium; species Rhizobium sp. BK112. Next base: position 48,679 of record NZ_JACHYZ010000002.1, on the reverse strand, counting down.
TCCGTCGATGGCCTTCAACACTGCGCTCTGCTTCGTGCTTTCCGGGACGGGGCTTGCCGCCTCGACACTGACCGGCCGCCGTTTTCGAATAACGGCTACGATGACGGCGGGACTTGCAGCGGCGTTTGCCGCAGCCCGGCTCGTGGAAATCGTCACGATCGGCCGGACTTTCCACAATGTCGACGTGTTGATCTCGCGCTTCCTGGTTCCCCCCGCTTTCATTGTGCAGATCGGCGGCGGCATGGGGCCGAATACGGCGTTGATCTTCCTGATCGCCAATCTTTCGCTGCTGCTTTCGCTTCCGGTGGAGAGGAAAAGCCAGGTGGTGCAGGAGCTGACGAGCTACGTCGTCATGACGCTCGGCATGATCGCGCTGGCGAGCTACGTCACCGATGCCGAACAGGGCTACCGTTGGGGGCCCTATGCAGCGATGGCGCTGCATACGGCGGTCGGCATGGTGATCTTCGGCGCGGGGCTTCTCGCCCGCTCCTGGTGGATGCAGCCGGCAAACCGGGCGCAGATCCCGCTCTGGATCCCGGCTGCCGTGTGCTTCACCGGCCTTCTCGTCGATCTCTATACGCCGCTGGGTGTCGCCAACGGCATTCTCTACGTGCCGCTGGTGCTGACGGCGCTCTGGTTCGGCAACAGGAACGCGCCGCTTTTCTTCGCCTTTGCCTGCACCGTGCTGCTGATGCTCGGCTTCTTCGCCGTCAGGCACGACGAGGCGACATTCTGGCAGGAGATCGCCAACCGCACGATTACGGCCGCCACGCTCTGGCTGATCGCGATCCTCGTCTTCTATTTCATGCGCAACAACTATAACCTCGAAACCGAGCGCGTCCGCTTCGGCGCGTTGTTGCGCGGCACGCCTGATGCCGTCGTCGTCATCGACGATCGTGGAACGATCAGGAGCTTCAATCCGGCGGCGGAAAGCATGTTCGGCTACTCCCCGCAGGACACGATCGGCCGGAACATCAAGATGCTGATGCCCGAACCCTACCATTCCGAGCACGACGGCTATCTCGCCCATTACCGGCAGACCGGCGAGGAACGGATCATCGGCACGACGCGCATGGTCTCCGGACGCCGCAAGAACGGCATCGTCTTTCCAATCGATGTTTCCATCAGCACCGTCGTCACCGGCGATACGAAGATCTTCGTCGGCATCGTGCGTGATATCAGCGAGCGCGTCCGGCAGGAAGAACGTATGAAGGCGACGCTTGCCCAGCTCGAGGCCTATACGGCCGAACTCGAGCGCAGCAACCACGACCTCGATGAATTCGCCTATATCGCCTCGCATGATCTGAAGGAACCGCTGCGCGGCCTGCACAACCACTCCCGCTTCCTCCTGGAGGACTACGAAGACAAGCTCGACGTCGACGGCGTACGCCGGCTGAACCGGCTCGTACGTCTCAGCCAGCGCATGGAGAAACTCGTCAACGACCTTCTGTATTTCTCCCGGCTCGGGCGGCAGCAACTGGCAGTCAAACGCACCGACATCAGCCTGATCGTCAAGGATGTCGTCGCGACGATGGAGCTGCTGCTCGAGGAACGGCATGCCAAGGTCATCATCGACGGCCGGCTGCCGGACGTGGTCTGCGACGCGCCGCGATTGACCGAAGTGTTCCGCAATCTCATCACCAATGCGATCAAATACAACGACAAGCCGGCGCCGCTTGTCTCGATCGGTTACCTCGACCGGTTCGTCGGCCAGGACGGCACGGTTGCCCGCAACGTGTTTTTCGTTAGAGATAACGGCAAGGGCATACCCCAGGAATTCCATGAGGACATTTTCCGCATTTTCAAAAGGCTGGAAAAGTCGCAGGATTCCGAAGATGGTACCGGAGCAGGCCTCACCTTCGTTCGCAAGATCATCGCGCGACACAATGGCGATATCTGGCTGGAATCCGAGGTCGGCGCCGGCACGACGTTCTATTTCACCCTGGGAAGAAAGCGCGAGGGGCAGAATGCAGCAGCGTGACACGCAACCAATCCTGATCGTCGAGGACAGCGAAGACGATTTCGAAGCAACGATGCGCGCCTTCAAACGCACCAACCTGCGCAACTCGATCCGCTGGGCGGCCTCGGGGCAGGAAGCGCTCGACATGCTCGGCGTGATGGCACCGAAACCGGGGCTGATCCTGCTCGATCTCAACATGCCGGGCCTTGACGGCCGCAAGACGCTGGAGGCGATCAAATCGAACGCCGGCTGGCGCAAGATCCCGGTGGTGATCCTCACGACCTCCGACGACGAGCGCGATATCGAAGGCTGCTATGCGCTCGGCGCCAATACCTATGTGCAGAAGCCGGTCGATCTCGACGGGCTCTTCGCTGCGATCCAGCGGCTGAAGGAATACTGGTTCGAAATCGCGATCCTGCCGCTCGAGGACTGACAGATTGGCGGAAGTCTGCAGCATTCTCATCATCGACGACAATATCGACGATCGCGAGGTCTATCGCCGCATATTGGGCCGCGTCTCCAGCACCGCCTATACGGTCGTGGAGGCGGAGACAGGTGAAGAGGGCCTGGCGTTGAACGGCCGGAAACGGCCGAACTGCATCCTGCTCGACTATTCGCTTCCGGGGCGCGACGGTCTCGGCGTTCTTGCCGATATCCTGGAGGCCGATCCCGCCGCCAACGTCATCATGCTGACCGGCCAGGGCAGCGAAACCGTGGCCGTCGAGGTGATGAAGAGCGGGGCGCGCGACTATCTGACAAAGGATTCCCTGTCGCCGGAAACACTGCATCGCTGCATCCAGAACGCCATCATGCACGGCATGCTGGAAGCAAAGCTGGAGCAGAAGCGGCAATCGCTCGAGATCTTCACGCGCGCCATGGCCCATGATCTGAAGGAGCCGCTGCGGACGATCAAATCCTTCAGCCGCATCCTGCACGGGTCGTCGGCGCTTCCGGCCGAAGACCGCGAACTGCTCGATTACGTGCTCAGCGCCGCCGACCATATGGAAGATCTGATCGTCAAGGTCTCGGGCTTCACCAGGCTCGAGGCCTCCGGCGGACCGGAGCTCAGGCCGGTCTCGCTCTCCGCTGTGCTCGACCAGGTGGAGGACAATCTGCGTCAGCAGACCGAGAGCCGCGGAGCCGTCATCATCCGCGGGGCGCTGCCTGAGGTGATGGGCGATGCGACACTGCTGACCCAGCTTTTGCAGAACCTGGTGTCGAATGCCATCCGCTATTGCGACCAGAAGGTTCCGGAGGTCAGCATCACCGGGCAAGCGCAGCGCGATATCTGCCGTCTCACAGTGCGCGACAACGGACCCGGCATTGATCCCGAGCACCGCGAACTGATCTTCCAGCCGTTCAAGCGTCTCGTCGGCCGTGGCATCGAAGGCACCGGGCTCGGCCTTGCCATCTGCCGCCGCATCGCGCAGTTGCATGGCGGCTCGATCTGGTGCGAGCCGGAAAATGGGCCGGGCGCCACCTTCGTTGTCGAAGTGCCGCTCGCCGAGGCAAGGCCCGCGCCGCCGGCCGCATCGGCCATCCCGCACAGCGCCAGGCCGGCGGAGCAGCCAGGCGAAGGTTCGGGCAGGCTCGCCGAAGTGCTGCTGGTGGAAGACAGCCCGGCCGACATCCAGATTCTCAAGATCAAGCTGATGCGCCGGGAGAAGGTGAATTTCAACCTGCATGTCGCCACCAATGGACGCGAGGCGATGCGGCTGCTTGAAGAGCGCGCCGGCATCGCCGACGTGCCGCAGATCGACCTGATGCTGCTCGACATCAACATGCCGATCATGGACGGCTTCGAGGTGCTGCATGCGCTTTCCGCCGATGTCCGCCTCAAGCGAATTCCCGTCTGCATCCTGAGCACCTCAAGCGATGAGACCGACATGCGGCGGGCCAGAAATCTCGGCGCGCGCGCCTATATGGTCAAGCCGCCGACCCTGCAGCAACTGGAAGAGGCACTCGAAGATGTCGAACATTTGGAATTGCTGCAGCGCGGCGATTCGCTTGCACTTTGTGCGGAACAAAACTAAGCGACGGTCATTGGCAACGGTATGACCTTCGCAGCTCTCATACTCGCGCTCCTGACGACGCCGCTTCAATCAGGACTGCTCTCGATGGTATCAGGCATTCATCACGTCACTGCCGTAACCCGAAAGGTGCAGGCGAACGTGGACTTCTACGCCGGGTTTCTCGGCATGCGGCTCGTCAAGCAGACAGCCGGTTACGAGGATGCGACGCAGCTTCATCTCTTCTATGGCGATGCGGCGGGGACGCCGGGTTCCCTCCTCACCTTTCTCGCTTGGGAAGATGGCGCCCCCGGCCGGGTGGGCTTCGGCCAGATCAGCGAAATATCGCTGTCGATCGATCCCGCCAGCATCGGCTATTGGCTGACGCGCGCCATGAGCTTCGGCCTGCGCTCGGAGGGGCCGGCCGACGAATTCGGCGAGCCTGTGCTGCGGCTGAAGGACCCCGACAACATCATCCTCAAGCTCGCAGGCACGAAGACCCTGGCATCACCGGCCGCCTGGGACGGCGCCTCGATCCCGATCGAGCATGCCGTCCAGCGCGTGCGCGGCGCCACCATGCTGACGGAGAAGCCTGCCGAAAGCCGCAGCTTCCTCGAGACCCATTTCGGTTATCGCTTCCAGGCCAATCGTGGCACGATCGACAGGCTGGTGTCGCAATCCGGCGACGTCATCGACGTGCGCGATGCGCGCGGCTTCTGGTCCGGCGCGCCGGGCACCGGCACGGTCGATCACGTCGCCTTCCGCGCCGCGAACGAGGACACGCTGCTTTCGGTGCGCAAGGCATTGGAAGCGACCGATGCATCGCCGACCAACATGCACGACCGCAAATATTTCCGCTCGCTTTATGCCCGCGAACCCGGCGGCACGCTGGTGGAGCTTGCCACCGACAAGCCCGGCATGACCGTGGACGAAGAACAGGCCGCTCTGGGGACGAAGCTGTTCTCCCCGCCCGAAGCCATCACCAATCTCCATGACCTGAAGGTGGTGCTGCCGCAGTTTTCGATGCCCGGCCAGCCGCGCGTCAACTATCGCGAGCTGCCATTCGTCCATCGCTTCTATACGCCCCCCGATCCCGATGGCAGCGTCTTCGTGCTGCTGCACGGTTCCGGCGGCAATGAGACGACGCTGATGCCGCTCCTGAACAAGGCGGCGCCGCGGGCGACGCTGCTCGGCGTGCGCGGCCGGGCAACGGAAGAAGGTTTTCCGCGCTGGTACAAGCGCATCACCCCCTTCTCCTTCGACCAGAACGATATCAAGACCGAGGCCGAAGCCTTCGCGGCCTTCATCGAAGGCGCCGTCAAATCCTACGGGCTCGATCCTCAGAAGGTCGTCTATGTCGGATATTCCAATGGCGCCAACCTGTTGAACTCGCTGCTTTACCTGCACCCGAACCTGGTTCACAAGGCGGTGCTGCTGCGCTCCATGCCGGTGCTCAGCGACTATCCGCATGCCGATCTCAAAGGCACGGACCTGCTCGTCATCAGCGGCAAGACCGATGCCTACGGCAAATATGCGAGCGAACTGGAAGAGAGGCTGAAGAGTTCGGGCGCCACCGTCGATTCCGACGTCATCCCCGGCGGCCACGATCTCGGCGATGCCGACATTCCGATCATCCAGAAATGGCTGCTGCAGGAAAATCGCTGACGATCAGCCGCGGCGGGCAACCATGATGCCGGCAAGCACGATGGCGCCGCCGAGCGCCTGCATCGCCCCGATCGCCTCGCTCAGCAACGCCCAGGCGAGGATGGCCGCGACGACCGGCTGCAACAGCAGCGTCAGCGAGGAAAAGGCCGGCGGCAGATAGGCGAGCGCATAGGTGATCGCCACCTGCCCGCCGGCATGGCTGATAAAAGCCAGGCCGAAAACGATCGACCAGCCATAGACGGTCGCGGGCAGCATATGGCCCTCATAGATGAGGCCGATCGGAAAGATGCAGACGGCGGCGCAGGCCGTGCTCCACAACATGATGCGGATCGTATCGAACCGGCTGCGCAGCCTGCCGATCGCCAGGATGTAGCAGGCATAGAAGAAGGCGGCGATCATCGCCATGCCGTCGCCGCTGAGATCGCCATTGCCGACAGCTGCCGGCCCGCCCTTTAGAATGACGACGCCGCAGAGCGCCACGGCAAGTCCGAGGATGAAGATGCGGCTGATCTGCGCGCTGAAAAAGAGGAAGGCGATCAGCGTGACGAAAACCGGCGCAAGGTTGGCAAGCAGCGTCGCATTGGCGACCGACGTCATGGTGAGCGACAGGTGCCAGGCGCCGAGATCGAGCGCCAGCATGACGCCCGGGAGAACCAGCATGCCGTAGTCGGAAAGATTTTGCGGCTTCGGACCCCTCTCCTTCTTCATCAGCGAGACGATGAAGATCGGGATCAGCGCCAGCGCCACGCGCCAGAAGGCGGTCGCCATCGGACCGACCTCGGACAGCCTGACGAAGATCGGCGAGCCGCCGATCGCCGCTCCGCCGAGAAGGAGGGCCGCAAGGGCAAAACGATTGGAAGGCGAGGCTTCGGAAAGGGTGGAGGCAGGCTGCGACATGATCTCGATATTTTGGTCACCCGGATGCCGGGTGCGTATCAGAAGTCGATCGCCGGCGACAGCCGAAGAGCGACATATTGATCGAAAATCAGGCAGGATGCCTATTCGTCGCGCGCATCCTCAGCTTTTCGGCGATCTCGCCGGCGACGAAGAAGGCATGCTCGGTCACCTGCGGCAGTCCCATCAGCTCGCCGAACGTGCCGCGCGCCAGCGGGCCGGAGATCAGCAGCGAGGGGTCGGCCCGTCCGGATGGGCCGATCGCCTCCGAACGCTCGGTACAGGCAAGGCCGAGGCCGGTCGGGTCGAGCGCCAGATGACCGTCTGCCGCAAGTGCTGCAAGCCAGGGCTGGGTTTCGAGGATACCGCCATGCGCCGGGCCGGTGGTGACGACGACAGCGTCATAAGGTCTCTCCAGCGGCTGGCGCTGATGACGCGGCTGCAGGGTGCAAAGGATCAACTCGCCCTCGATGCGCGCATCGGCGACCGAGCCGGCCAGGATATCGAGGCGGCCCGCAGCAACCGCCGCGTCGAGCACGGCCTCGACCTGCGGGGCGATCCGGAAACGGTGCACGTCCCAATAGGGACGCAGGTGACGGACGAGACGGCGCCGTTCGGCAACCGGCAGCGCCTGCCAGAGTTCGTATCCCTGCGCCCGCACCTGGTCGATCACGCCATGCCAGCTGATGCCCTCAGCCTTCGCCGCATCGATGGCGGTGCGGATCTCCGCCAGCAGCGACACGGCGGAATGGGTCGCATCGGAGATGAAATCGCCGAAGAGCGGCTGCGGCACCGGCGCATGGCCGCGAGACCGCAGACCGCGCCGCGAGATCGCGGTCACCGGACCGTCATGTCCGCGCTGCGCCAGCGAGGCAATCACATCGGCGGCCGTCAGACCGTTGCCGATGACCAGCACCCGGTCATGCGGGCGGATAGCGTCGAGCGCTCCGGGCTTGGTGGTATCGGCGACGAAACGGGGATGGGCCGCAAGCCGGATCGCAAGCCGGCCGGGAGCTGCCGGCGGCGGATGGCTGGTGGCGATCGCGACGATATCGGCCTCCGTCACGCCGCCCTTGTCGTCGAGGATCGACCAGCGGCCGGCACGGCGTTCGACACCCGTCACCGCGGCGCGGCAATGACGCACGCTCCCGTCTTCCAGCAGCGGTTTCAGCAGGGAGGCGACATACTCGCCGAAGAGCCGACGCCGGGGGAAGAATGAGCCATCGGGCTGCCTGGCCTCGGGATCGTCGGCGACGGCATCGCGGGCTTCGATCCAGGCCTGGAATTCACTCAAGTCGCCCGGCTGCAGGCTCATCTTGGCGGCCGGCACATTGATGCGATGAGCCGGATCATCCGTGTCATAGGCAAGGCCGCGGCCGAGTTCGGCGCGCGGCTCGAAGACCACGATGGCAGGACGCTCGCCGCAGTCGGCCTTAGCGAGATGATAAGCGACGCCGGCGCCGGAGATACCGCCGCCAATGATGGCGACGACGGGTTGTGCGGACGTCGGGAGAGGCTTGGGCTGCATGGTGGCCGGGATCGTTGCTTCGATATCCGAGCATAGAAGCGGGGCAGCGGTCGCGCAATCCTTCCGCCGCTATTGTCTATAATTTTTATAGGCTTATCCCGATATTGTCGTCGAGAATTCGGGATTGCCGCGGATGGTGTTGCTCACCGTGCAGATCTCGTCTTCGGCGGCGTGGGCGATCTTCTGCCGGGTCTCCTCGTCGATATCACCCTTGATCGAGAAGGCGATGTTGAACTTGGCAACGCGCGAAAGGCCTTCCGTCGCCTTCTCGCCGGTGACGTCGGCAGTGATCTCGCTGATCTTGTCGAGAACGCCCATCTGGCTGGCGACGATGCGGGCGCTGAGCACCAGGCAGGCCGAGAGCGAGGAATAGAGCAGGTCGAGCGGATTGAAGCCCGGCTGCGACGGCGCGGTGACGATATCGATCTCACCCTTGGTGGCGGAGATGACGTGCGGGAAACCGGTGCGGCCGACCACGGCGGTGGCGCCGGTCGGGCGGGGGCGAATCTTGAGATCGGCCATATTGAAATCCTCTCGCAAATATCCTGCGGATGGCGATTCCGCCTGATGCGGCGATGGCAAAGCCCGCCCACCGGTTTCGGAACCTTTCCATCCCTCATCAGTTGAATACACCTGAACGAAATCAGTGACAAAGGTGGATTGCGATGGTGCACGTCCGCAGCATGGATAACCAAGGCCGGCGGATGGATGCTCGTGATCGGCTGATCGTTGCGCTCTATGCGCAGCTGAAAGCCGAGCGGGAGACGCGCGAAACGCTGGAATGGGCGATCCGCAACGGCGCCGTTTCGAAGGAGGTGCTGGAGGCGATCGCGGCCGATCCGGTTCCCGTCGTCACCAGCGAGGATATCGCATCGCTGGAGAAAATCATCGCCCTCGTCGATGAACGGCGCAAAACAAATCGGAACTAGAGCAGGATGCCAACGCCATCATGCTCCCTATTTGATTGAGAAGAGGAGATCCGAAATGGCCGATATCACCTATCAGGTCGTCCCGCATGACAATGGCTGGGCCTATAAGCTCGGCGACACGCTTTCGGAAACCTATGCGACGGCTGATGAAGCGATCTTCCATGCCAAGGACGCCGCGTCGCGCCAGAAGATCGGCGATGGCGATGCGCTGCTCGCCTATCCCGCGCCTGACGGCCGCGGCTGGGCATTTCAGGAACTCGAAACCGACAAGAGCGGCAGCCGGCTCTGATTTGCGACGGAGGATGGAATGGCCGCTCGGGCAAGCTGGAAGGGTCATCTGAAGGTGGGCGACCTTGCCTGCGCCGTCGGGCTCTACACCGCCGTTTCCTCCTCCGACCGCGTCTCCTTCAACATCATCAACCGCAGGACCGGCCATCGGGTGGAACGGCAATTCGTCGACAGCGAGACCGGCAAACCGGTCGAGCGGGACGACCAGGTCAAGGGCTACCAGATTGAGAGCGGCGACTACATCGTCATCGAGGGCGACGAGATTGCCGAGATCATGCCGGAGAGCGACAAGGTGCTGAATATCAAGGCTTTCATCGCCCTCGACGGGATCGACAAGCTTTATTTCGACCGCCCTTACTATCTCGCCCCCGTGGACGAGCATGACGAGGAGGCGTTGTCGCTGATCGCCAGGGGCATGCGCGACGGCAAGGTCGCAGCACTCGCCGAAGCCGTGCTTTTCCGGCGCAACCGGACGCTGCTGATCCGCCCTCATGACGACTACATCGTCGCGACGATGCTGAACTTCGATTACGAGGTGCGCTCGGCCGATACGGTCTTCAAAGACATTCCCGACATCAAATTCGACAAGGAGATGATCGAGCTTGCCGGCCATATCATCGGCACCAAGCAGGCCAGCTTCGAACCAAGCGAATATGAGGATCGTTACGAGGCTGCCCTCGTCGAACTGGTGAAGGCGAAGATCGAGGGCCGGGCACCGCCGAAGAAGAAGAAGCAGCCGGAGCGCAAGGTCGTCGACCTGATGGAGGCGCTGCGCCAGAGCGCGAAGATGAGCGGCAAGGCCCCAGCAACGAAGGATCCGGCAAAGAAGAAGGCGCCGGCCCGCAGCGACAGCCACAGCAAGAAGGCAAGCTGAGATGGCTCTCGAAACCTATCAGGCGAAACGCAATTTCAAGCTCACCCCCGAGCCACGCGGACAAAAGGGCCGCAGCAGCGGCAACAGCTTCGTCATTCAGAAGCACGATGCGACCCGGCTGCACTATGATTTCCGGCTGGAGATGGATGGGGTGCTGAAGAGCTGGGCGGTGACGAAAGGACCAAGCCTCAACCCGGAGGATAAGCGGCTCGCCGTGCATGTCGAAGATCACCCGCTCTCCTATGGCGATTTCGAGGGCATTATCCCGAAGGGGCAATATGGCGGCGGCACCGTCATCGTCTGGGATCGCGGCACCTGGACGCCGCATGGCGATGCGCACAAGGCCTACCGCAAAGGCCATATGGAATTCGAACTCGACGGCGAGAAGCTGAAAGGCCGCTGGCATCTCGTGCGCATGCACGGCCGGCCCGGTGAAAAGCGTGAGAACTGGCTCTTGATCAAGGGCGACGACGCCGAGGCGCGCCATGACGGCGACATCCTCGACGAACGGCCGGAATCAGCCAAAACGGGCCGGCAGCTCGAAGAGGTGGCGGATAATCCCGAAGCGACCTGGAATTCGAAAGCGAAGAACGGCAAAGGGATTGCCGTCAAAAGACCGGCTCCGAAGGCAAAAGCCGCCGCACCCCGGGAACGCGACTGGCCGAAGGGCGCGCGCAAGGCCGCGATGCCGGATTTCATCGAACCGGCCCTTGCCAAGCTGAAGCCGAAGCCGCCGGCGGACGATCGGTGGATCCATGAGATCAAGTTCGACGGCTATCGCCTGCAGGTGCGGATCCGGGACGGGGAGGTCAAGATGCTGACCCGCAGCGGGCTCGACTGGACGGCAAAATTCGGCAAGGCCGTACTCGATGCCTTCGCCGCCCTGCCGGTGCGATCGGCGGTGATCGACGGCGAGATCGTCGTCGAGCGCGATACTGGCGCTTCGGATTTCTCGGCGCTGCAGCAGGATTTGAGCCAAGGCCGCGATGATCGCTTCGTCTTCTATGCCTTCGATCTTCTGTATCTCGACGGCCACAGCCTGCTCAACGCGACGCTCCTCGATCGCAAACATCTGCTCGAAACCCTGATACCCGGCGACGACGACAAGCTGCGCTACAGCGCGCATTTCAACGAAAGCGGCGGACTGGTGCTCGACCATGCCTGCCGGCTCAGCCTCGAAGGCGTGATCTCCAAGCTGCGTGACAGCAAATATACGTCGGGACGGAAGGGCGATTGGATCAAGTCGAAATGCTCGCATCGGCAGGAATTCGTCATCGGCGGCTACGTTCCGTCGACATCGATGAAGAATGCGATCGGCTCGCTGGCGATGGGGTATTACCAAAACGGCGAACTCAAACATGTCGGCCGTGTCGGCACCGGCTATACGGTGGCAACGGCGCAGATGCTCCATGAGAAGCTGTCGCGGCTGACGCAGAGCGAGAATTCCTTCGACGACAAACTGACATCGGAGGAACGGCGCGGGCTGATCTATGTGAAACCGCAACTGGTCGGCGAAGTGGAATTCCGCGCCTGGTCGGCCGACGGCAATCTGCGCCATGCCGCCTTCCGCGGCCTGCGCGAGGACAAGCCGGCAAAGGACGTGACGCGCGAAACGGAAAAGACCACAGCTCGCGCTTTGCCGAAATCGGCGGTGGCGCTCACCCATCCCGACCGCATCTACTGGCCGGACGAGGGCGTTACCAAGGAGGGCCTGGCGAATTACTACGCCCAGGTCTGGCGCTTCATGGCGCCCTATGTCGTCAACCGGCCCCTGGCGCTGCTGCGTCTGCCCGACGGGATCAAGGGCCGGCAGCGGTTCTTCCAGAAACATGCCTGGAAGGGCATGAACCCGCATATCGGCGAGATAACCGATCCGAAGGACAAGCAGGGCGAGAAGCTGCTGCGCATTACCGATTTCGATGGCGTCGTGGCGCTGGTGCAATCGGCCGTGCTGGAAATCCACCCCTGGGGTGCGACGACCGACAATTGGGAAAAGCCTGATATGATCACCATGGACCTCGACCCCGGCGAGGAGGTGGCGTGGGAGAATGTGATCGCCGCGGCTTACGAATTGAAGGAACGGCTGGAGGCCGAGGGTCTCGCCGCTTTCGTCAAGACCACAGGCGGCAAGGGGCTGCATGTGGTGACGCCGCTTGCACCGAAAGCCGGCTGGCTGGAGGTGAAGGGCTTTGCCAAATGGCTTGCCGACAGCATGTCGGCCGACGATCCCCAGCGCTATCTCGCGACGGCGACCAAAGCCAAGCGCCAGGGAAGGATCTTCATCGACTATCTCCGCAACGGCCGCGGCAATACGGCGGTCGCCCCCTATTCGACGCGGGCAAGGCCGGGGGCTGCGGTGTCGATGCCACTGGAATGGGATGAGCTCACCGCCGACATCGGGCCGGCCTATTTCACGGTGGACAACACGCCGACGCGGCTGGACGCCTTGCCGAGAGATCCTTGGGACGGGTTTTTCGCGGCAGCGAAACCGCTGGAAAAGAAGAAGCGATAGCGGATCGGCAATACCCTTTCGCCTAATGCGGTTTGCGCCCGCTCTCAGCAGCCAGGCTCTTTTTCAACGCATCCATGATGTTGATGACGTTGCCGGTCGATTTCACCGGGGCAGGCTTTTTCGCGGATGCGGTCTTCTTCAGGCTCTTCTGTTTGCCGCGGATCATCGCCTTCAGGCGTTTCTGAATCGGATCCTGCACCATGGTGGGGCTCCAATCCTTGGTCTCTTCCTTCACCAGTTGCTTCATCAGCGTCAGCAGCTTGCTGTCGATCTCGGTGTTGCTATCGAGTTCGGCAATGGGATCACGCACCTCGTCGCCATAACGCAGCGTCCAGAGAACGATGCCTTTGCCTTGCGGCTCCAAGAGCACGGCACGCTCGCGACGATAGAGAACCAGACGGGCGATGCCGACGACATCATTCGCCTTCATCGCCTCGCGGATGACGCAGAAGGCTTCCACCCCGACCTTGTCCTCGGGCGCCAGAAAATGCGGCTTGTCGTACCAGATCCAGTCGATCGAGCCGCGCGGCACGAAACTGTCGATGTCGATGGTGCGGGTGCTTTCGAGCCCGACCTCCTCGATTTCCTCGTCTTCGAGCAGAACATAATCGTCCTCGCCGCGCGGATAACCCTTCACCTGGTCCCGCTCGGCCACAGGTTTGTGAGTGACGCTGTCGACATAACGGCTTTCGACGCGGTTCTTCGTCTGGCGATTGAGGACATGGAAACGAACCTTGTTGCTTTCGGTCGTGGCCGGCGTCAGCGAGACGGCGGCGGTGACGAGCGAGAGCTTGAGATAGCCTTTCCAGAATGTCTGACGTGCCATGTCTGTCCTGCCTCCCGGACATGGTTGGGCATCGTTATCAACGGCCTGTTCGGTCTTTGGTTCCGGGAGCTGATGAGGTTTCGATTGACGACGACAGCCAGCGTCCCGGCGCGCGGCAGCGGGTGGCTCGAACCAGTTGGGCGCGACATATTGGAAGGTTTAGCAAACTGGATTCGAGGAATGATATGGCTTAAAGTGGCGCCACATGGCGGGTTAAAGCAGGAACTGCAGCAATAACTCGTTGGTCTGGCTCATGAATTTCGCGCCAACCATATACTGCAGGAAGAGCGACGTGTCGGCTGTTTTGGATTGTGGGAGTGGTCAACCGATCGAAATCTATCGATTTGTGATGGGTCGTAGACAGAAACCAGTGTCGATGATTTCAATGTCGCATACAGAGTCCAGCAGAGGTAAATTGTAATTTTGGCTCAGTCCTATTTCGAATAGGAACATCCCCGAACATGAGATAGAAGAGCTCTTAATGGCGATACAAGACGCGTCTATAGCACGAGACTATTATCAAGGCAGCCACCGTCGGCGGACTGCTTCCAGATGGCGCGTCAGACGGGACGTGCTGGCGAAGCTGGTGCTTACTGTCGCATTCTACGCCGCACTTTGGCGGGCGACCGGCATGTGGTACGGACTGCCGGCAAATTTCGATGACGGCGCGTCGGTAGACCCGCTTCCGATGAAGCTGATGCTTTACAGCCTTATCCCGTTGTCCGGTTTGTATTTTCTGTTGGAACAACGGCAATTCATACGGACCTTTTCAAGAATTTCGCCCCTCATCGGGGTCGTTGCCATTTCCTGTCTGACATCAATCGTGTTCTCGATTGACAGAGGGGCGTCTTTAAAGGGATTGGCCGCCGTCATTGTTCTTGCGCTCCCGCCGCTGCTTTATCGCGCGCGGTATGGCAACGTGGAAGCGTTTCGCATCCTGGGGCGTTTTGCGATCGCGGCCGCATTTATCAATGTTCTCTATACTGCCGCTTTCCCGCAATTTGCCATCATGCGTGGCAGCTATGCCGGCATGGTAAAGGGGGCGTTTTACCACAAGAATACGTTGGGACAATTTTGCTCGGTCAGCTTTGTGTGTCTGTTGTCGACGCAGAAGCTAGGCCGACTTCGTTACAGCACGCTTGTACGGTGGGCTGCGATGCTTTGCCTCCTCGCTTTGATTGTAGCGACAAAGTCGTCGACCGCGGTTGTATTGACGATGTTCGGCAGTGTCATGCTGTATGCGATCCGGATTATCCACGTCTATCCAAATCGCCTTTTTCGCTCATTTGTCGTCGCCCTGCTGTTTCTTCTGGTGGGTTTTGCCGCCAGTTTCATTTATTTGGGTGTGGCCTCTGCCGTTGCTGAAGCTTTCGGCAAAGACCTTACTTTCTCGGGGCGCACCAACATCTGGGAACAGCTGTTTCCGCTGATATGGGATAGGCCTTTAACCGGCTATGGCTTTGCGATGTTCCGCCAGCCCGATGTCATGGAGGAATACGTCAAGGTGACGTTCGACGCGCGGTCGACGCACAACACCTACCTCGAACTTGCCCTCAATATCGGCATTCCCGGTATAGGCGCATGGGTCTTGTTTTTGGTGACTCGTCTGTTCCGAAAGATGACAATCGTCGAAGCCGATCAAGAGCGATCGGGCGCCAGACGGAAGGAGATCGTGATTATCATCCTGATCATGCTTGGATCCATGACAGAGGCAGGGATGATGCTCGCACCTTTTATTCTCTGGCCACACACTGTGATTGCACTCTCCGAGCTGCGTCCGAGGCTGTTGGCAAACCGGAGACCGCGTGAGGCTTGAGACACGGAGGCTTCACGGGGGCTCCGCTCCGCCTGGTCTCAGTGTGGCGATTAAAGCGAGAGATAGCGCTTCTGCCAAGGCAGCATGTTTTCTTGCCATGCACGCGGCGTGAAATCGTCATAGGCCGTCTCGGCAATCGCCAACATCCAATTCTGCCCCTTGCGGGCCAGCAAGACGCATGACAATTCCATGCCAGGCTCGATCGCAATGGAGGGCCGGTTGGCGCCTGATATATCGATCCCCTTGTCCCGCCACTGGATGCGGATTTCGTCGGGCTCGGATGTCCATTCGCCGGAGGAAACGGAAGCCTTTCCGTCCGGCTTGACGCGAAGCGGCGGCGGCGTGACGTTCAGAAAGCTGCCGTCGTTGAGATAGTTGCCTTCGACTTCCCCTGCAGTCGCTTTGCCGTTTCCTTTCAGAAAGATGTCCTGCTTGCACCGCAAGAATATGTTGCGTCGAAAGCTTCCAGACCACGGCCGATTGGCGAAAAACCCGATCTCACATTCGCTGATCACGTTATCGTGGATATTCATGTCTTTGCGAAATGCCAGGCTCTGGTCCGAGTAACCGCTCAAACTCACGCCACGATTGCTGTTCTCGATCCTGTTGTCATAAACATGGTGGCCAGCATGGTCGACTTGATCGCCAACCCCATACCCGAAGGAATAATCATTCATCTTGCCGTCACGCATGACGTTACTGCGCACGACGGCATCGTCACCGATCGATGAAAAGGAGAAATTCTTCCCCCCGATGAAATTGTATTCAACATGGTATTGTCGCGTTCTGCCGCAAACCAGCGCCCCCTTGTTGGATGTGCTGGTCGGCGACTGAAGAAAAAGGTTGCCCCGAACCACCACATTGGAGCTCACATTGCGGTCGTCGTTTTCGTAGGCGAATTGGCAGCAATCCGCTCCCTGGCCGGGCGCCGGGCCGACGCGGTTGTTCTCCAGCAACACGTCCGACGTCATTGTAAGGTAAATCCCGTCGCCCTTCACATTCTCGGTCTCACAGCGCCGTATGACGAGATTCCTGCCATTGTGAAATTTGAAGCCGCGGGGAGAATTCTTGACGATCACGTCTTCGACCACCGTATCGGAAAACACCTGATAGGCGACGCCGATGTCCGGAGCGCCGTCGATGACCTGTCCCCGTGTGGATGCGCCGTGAATTTTCTTTCGCAAGATGGCGGGCATCGGATCTCCATTCGATACGGTTACAGCTCGTAATAATGAGGGGTCGTGTGGCGGATGTTTGAATATCTGGAAATTATCTTGACCTGAACGACCGCTGAGAAATCCATGTAAATTGACCCCTGACGTCCCGGCCACATCGGCTGAAACTGTGTCTGGCCAGTTGCGTGCTCTGCGCTGGGATCGCCTTCCGGCACTCTGTTGGTCACACGTTCGCCCAATTTGGCCTGCAAGCCGTCCTGGCAATGCCGCGCTGCGTTCCAGCAGTCAATGTTAAATCGCCCGTCAGTCTTATGGCCTGAGTTGTGGAACCGTTGAAAGGCAGCTGTAAAATGTGCCCTTTAGTCGAATCACCGTCGAAATGAGAAGCGGATGGACATCGCTCTCCTTCTCGCCGGCTTCATCGGACGAATGGTAAAATAAGCAATAACCCTAAAACACCCGATGAACCTTGCGGCCCCTCCGCTGCTCTTCAGGTCGTATCTCGCTGTGGATAGAAGCGCGTCTAAGGCGAGTAGTTTTCATTTCACCCTGATGCTGGTTGCATATTGACCGGTCTCACGGTACGAAATCCTGGGAGGCCAAATATCGAGGCCCAAATGATTACGCATCGTCAAGATATCGACGGCCTGCGTGCCGTAGCCGTAATTTTTG
This sequence comes from Rhizobium sp. BK112, assembly GCF_014193215.1. Taxonomy (NCBI): domain Bacteria; kingdom Pseudomonadati; phylum Pseudomonadota; class Alphaproteobacteria; order Hyphomicrobiales; family Rhizobiaceae; genus Rhizobium; species Rhizobium sp. BK112. The sequence continues at coordinate 31,531 of NZ_JACHYZ010000002.1, read as the reverse complement.
TGATTCTTTATCACTGCGGATTTGACCGCATTCTCCCCGGTGGATTTATCGGGGTGGACATTTTTTTCGTGATCTCGGGCTACCTGATTACCAAAATCATTCTTGCTGACGTTGGGGATGGCCGATTCTCGATTGGCAACTTTTATAGTCGCCGCGCAAAACGAATTCTTCCCGCTGTCGTGGTCATGTATGCCGTTGTGATGGCGGCTTCTTATTTTACGATGCTGCCCGACGAAAGCTTGCGGGTCTTTAAGTCCGTCACTTCCTCAGCGCTTTTTGCCTCAAATGCTTATTTCTATTTTACAACTGGATATTTCGATGATTCCTCGGAATTCAATCCAGTCCTGCACACATGGTCGTTGTCGGTCGAAGAGCAGTTCTACGTCTTTTTTCCCCTGATCGTCATGCTGGCAAGCCGATATGGGCGCAGGGCAACCGGGATGGCCATAGCCGGGCTTTTTGCGGTCAGTATCATTGCTTCCATTATCACTGTTCCAATCAACCGCTCCGCAGCCTTTTATCTTGTACAGTATCGCGCCTGGGAACTGCTCGTCGGCGCTCTCATCGCAGGACCGGCACTGCCGAAATTCGCTGATGCGCGGATCAACGATGTGCTTTCGGCAATCGGTGCTTTGCTCATCTGCCTCAGCGCATTGCTGCTGTCGAAGACGTCCGAGTTTCCCGGATTGACGGCGTTGCCCGCGACCGCAGGCACGGCGCTGATCATCTGGACCGGCCCAGGCACACTTGTCAGCAAGCTACTCTCATTGAGGGTCGCCACTGCCATAGGCTTGATCTCATACTCCCTCTATCTGTGGCATTGGCCGATTTGGGTGTTTTCGAACCAGTACGGGGCATGGGAGCATGGCTGGCAATTGGTGCCGATCGCTTTGAGTCTCGTCGTCGCATATGTTTCGTGGCGATTTGTCGAAACGCCGTTCCGAACAATGAGATACCGACCTGCCGTGTCCGTAGCCGCCGGGGCTGCTTCAATCGCATCGGTAGCAATGCTGGCATTTGTCGGGCAACTCGCGGCCGATCAAATGAAAGAGGACAACACGGCCGTTGAACGGGTGGCGGAATTTGCTGACTACGACCCTTCGAAGGCCTTTCGCAGTGGACAATGCTTCCTCACGTCAAACGACGGCATCGAAAAATATGATCGTGATGCCTGCCTGGCGCTATCAGACAATCAGCAAAACATAGCGCTTGTCGGTGATAGTCACGCCGCTCATCTATATCCCGGACTAAGGGCGCTTTCGGGGGCCAATGTCATTCAAGCGAACGCATCAGGATGTCGTCCCACTCTCGACGCCGAAGGCGAAGAACGCTGCATCGAACTCATGAACTACATGTTCAAGGATTTCTTGCCGAGCCATAAAGTCGATGTTCTCGTATTGGCTGGACGCTGGACAAAAGATGACGCGAAACTCATCAGGAAGACGGTGGATTACCTATCACCGTTTGCCAAAAAGATCGTCGTCTTCGGACCAGTGGCAGAGTATAAATCATCCCTGCCGCGGCTGCTCGCACACAGTCTCTACGACAAGCAACCATTTAAAGCCGCCGATCATCTGGTGCCTCGACAACACATCGGTCTGGACATTCAAGACGCGTTGGCCGGAAGCGGGGCAACATACATCTCTACCTATAAGACGATGTGCAACCCAGATTGTGTGGTGTGGACAAAAAGCGGAGACCCAGTCCAATTCGACTATGGGCACTTCACCGCCGACGGCTCCCGCATTCTGATTTCAAGAGTTAAGCAGGCTCTCGTCGTTCAGCGATAAAGGCATGCCCATCATCGCGCTTTTAGTTGAACTAATCCTTCGATAGCGGTGCAGCAGGGATTAAGGCGAGGGCATGTGGCGGATGTTTGAATATTCGGACATTCAGATTGTAAACCGCCCATCTTTCAGAAACGACAGGGTTTGGCGCCACATCGTCCTGTTGACGGGTAAGAAAGTGTGGTTGGCGGGAATGACGATATGCGCCACGGCGCCGTCGAGACGTGTGCTCTCCACCGAAACCTTTCCATCATTCGGAACCCTGAGGCCGATGACAAGGGAAGAGACCGGGTCAATGGTCCGATTGCCGGCGATGATGCCAAGTTCGTAATCGACCGTGCCGAACAGCTTCGCCATTGCGGTCTGATCGGTAATCAGCTGCTGGCCTGCCGGTCCATAGACCTTCCTGTATAAGGACCAGCCCTTGAGGAAATCGGCGATCTGGCTGCCGTTGTTCGGCGTTCCGACCATGACCACTCTACCGAGGTTGGCTGGGCGATAACGCGTGAGAAACGCCCGGATGATCAGCCCGCCCATCGAATAACCGACGAAATGGAGATGGCCGTCTCCTGCCGCCGTCGCAGCGCCGTCGATCTCCGGTCGAACGATGTCGACGAGGTCGCTGATCGAAAACCTGGTGGAGGGGTAACCGACATTCACAACCCGATAACCGTGGCCGGACAGGAAGCCGGCGAGCTTCTCCATGCTCTTCTTCGTCCGGGCAATGCCGTGAAAAAGGATGACTGTGTCGTTCATCATCTGTCCGCTCAACGCGCCGCTATCGATCAAGCCCCTATCCTCTAGCGTGCAAGCGTGAAGCTTGTCGATCGATGCCGGAGAGTTTCGTCGTGCCGTGCGCCTTCTCCAACGCCGGAGCATGGAGGGCGGAAGCGATCAAGCAGATGATCGAGCGGGGGGCGCTTATTCTCACGCCCCCCACAAGCATCTTTGTTCTTACTTCGAGATGGCTACCGCTGCCTCATCGATAAAGGCTGCGACCTCCAGAGGCTTTGAATGCGGCAAGGCATGACTTGCCTCCAAGGTCACGACTTTCCGAGCATTGAGACGAGTCGACATTGCTGCCTGGTTTCCAGGAGCAATCATTCTGTCTTCGCTTGCTATTTGATACCAGGACGGCTTCTTCCTCCAAGCTGGAGCGGTGATGACGTCGCCAAAGGTGCCTGCAAGCGGCGCTTTTTGGGTGGCCGCCAAAACGAAAGCATCTTCGAGGGATATATCCTGGCAGAAGCTTTCGTGAAATTTGTCGGCCTTGAGCCATAGGTAGCTGTCGCTGTCCGGCTCGATATTGGCCATTGCCGCAGGCGGATGCCGTTGCGTGATAGCGCCTGGACTTTCACCTTCGTCGGGAGCGAATGCGGCGATATAGACAAGCCCCGCGACATTCGGTTGATCTCCCGCTTCGGTGATGACCGCGCCACCGTAGGAATGACCGACGAGCAGAACCGGTCCCTTCTGCTGGGCCACCATCTTGCGTGTCCGTTCAGCGTCCTCAGCAAGCGACGTCAACGGCAGTTCGACGGCGCGAACGGATTGATAACCCCTCCGCGCCAGTTCGAGTATGACCTTGCCCCAATGTGCGGCTCCACCCCAAAAGCCATGCACCAGAATGATCGTAGGTTTATTACTCATAGTTTTCTCCTATTTCGTGGAAAGAGCGACACGGCCTGATCGGCGACAACGGAATCCGAGCATCTTTTTCGCCTCCTTCCTCCACCGTCGACGGAGTTGGCGGCTTATTCCGCTGACCAACGAGCGGCCCTATATATACATCCAAATGCTTTAATTGATTGCATTCAATATAGCTAGGCCGTTCCGATTGATGCGATAAGGCATCTTGACGCAGACCTCCCTCGGAAGCGAGCCGCTTCCATTGCCAGGCGCTGCCAGCACCAGAAGGCGGGTGCGAGTCTGAGCACCCATCCCAAAACCCCGGCGTAAACGGGTTGCCGGGGCTCACGCCACAAGTATTATGCTTCCTCATGCTGATTGACGCGCAATTGAATGCATCTGTTTTGAACTTTCGTGCATTCGATTTTTGCACTCGATCGCCTATAAAATCAGCTCTAAAACTTTCTCCTTCAAAATTGATAGCATAATTGAATGTATTATCCGTTAATTTGATTGCTATTTATGCATAATCAATCTGGCATGTGGCTTGCAATTGGATGGATGCTCCCCGGATGGGGATCGGATTTCAAACCAAGGAGCCATCCATGCCCGCAGTGACCAAGCCCGCCAATCAAAAAGGCGACTTTCTTGTCAATTACGAGGAAAAGGTTTTTGAGGACGTACAGGCCGGCGAAGGGGAAAAAGCCCTCGTCACCTTCCATACCGTGGCGTTCGAAGGATCGATCGGATTCGTCAACCTGCTGCAGGCGACGCGCCTGAAGCGGAAGGGGTTCGAGACCTCGGTCCTTCTCTACGGCCCGGGCGTCACGCTCGGCGTCCAGCGCGGTTTTCCGACGCTCGGCGCGGAGGCCTTTCCCGGCCATCTGAATTTCAACAACCAGATCGTCAAGTTCATGGAAGAAGGTGGCAAGGTCTATGCATGCCGTTTTGCCCTTCAGGCGCTTTACGGCCATGGCGAAGGCGCATTGATCCCCGGCATCACGCCGATCAGTCCGCTCGACGTTCTCGACTTGATCCTGATCCATCGCCGCGACGGCGCCTTCATCCTCGACACCTGGACGCTCTGAGCAGCAACCGCCCCAAAGAATAGGGGGCGGAGTCCTGGCGCTCCGCCTCCCCGCCCGTCAATCGAGGATTTCGTCATGGAGAAAAAAACGAGCGTCCGGGTTGCCGCCGCGCAGATCGCGCCGGATCTGACCTCGCGCGAGAAAACCTTGGCCCGCGTGCTGGATGCAATTCGTGAAGCGGCGACCAAAGGCGCCGAGCTGATCGTCTTTCCCGAAACCTTCGTCCCCTGGTACCCCTATTTTTCTTTCGTGCTGCCGCCCGTTCTCTCCGGCAAGGAGCATGTGCGACTTTACGAGGAAGCCGTCACGGTGCCGAGTGCCGCCACCGATGCCGTCTCGGCAGCCGCCCGCGAACATGGCATCGTCGTAGCGCTTGGCGTCAACGAGCGCGACCACGGATCGCTCTATAATGCCCAGCTGCTGTTTGATGCCGATGGCACACTCCTCCTCAAGCGTCGCAAGATCACCCCGACTTTTCACGAGCGGATGATCTGGGGCCAGGGCGACGCCTCCGGTCTGAAGGTGGTCGACAGCGCCGTCGGACGCCTTGGCGCGCTGGCCTGCTGGGAGCACTACAACCCTCTGGCCCGCTACGCCCTGATGGCGCAGCACGAGGACATCCATATCGCCCAGTTTCCGGGCTCGATGGTCGGGCCGATTTTTGCCGACCAGATGGAAGTCACCATCCGCCACCACGCGCTGGAAAGCGGCTGCTTCGTGGTCAATGCCACGGGCTGGCTGACCGACGAGCAGATCGCTTCCATTGCTCCCGACGCGGGCCTGCAGAAGGCCCTGCGCGGCGGCTGCATGACTGCGATCATCTCGCCCGAAGGCAAACACGTCGTGCCGCCGCTGACGGAAGGCGAAGGCATCCTGATCGCCGATCTCGACATGAGCCTGATCGTGAAGCGCAAGCGGATGATGGATTCGGTCGGCCATTATGCCCGGCCCGAGCTGCTGCATCTTGTCATGGATGGCCGCGCCACGGCGCCGATGGTCACCACCACCCAGCCGTCCCTCCCCACAGCCGAAGCAAGGACCCTTTCCGATGGAGAATACGACACATCTGCCGACCGAGATTCTGATCAACGAATTGCAGTCCTACGGAGCCCGGCTCGTTGACCCCAAGGCCGGACATGAAAGCCGCCGCGGTGGTGCCGGACCTTCCGACCACAAGGCGCTGACCATTGACGGCATGACGGTGATGGTGCCGGTTCACACCGCACCTGCATTCGAGAGTCCCTATCTGGTGGAAAAGCCGGATGATATGGGCCGCAGCCGTATCAGCCGGGATGGCAGGGTGCTGGGTGAGGTTTCCTTTCCTTTGCGCCCACGCTTCTACGAGCGCTCGACCGCCGACGGCATTCCCTATTCGCAGATCGCGGTTCTGCACGGCAAGGACGTGCTCGCCACGACCGTGCTGCAGACCTGCATCCGCTATCAGAGCCGCAGCAAGACCTGTCAGTTCTGCGCCATCGGCCAATCGCTGGCAGCCGGCCGCACCATCGCCCACAAGACGCCGGAGCAGCTCGCGGAAGTCGCCAAGGCCGCCGTCGAACTGGACGGCGTCAAACATATGGTGATGACCACCGGCACGCCGAAGGGCGACGACCGCGGCGCTGCGATCCTCGCCGACAGCGCCCGCGCCATCAAGGCGGCCGTCGATATTCCCATCCAGGCGCAATGCGAGCCGCCGGAGGACGATATCTGGTTCACCCGCATGAAGGAGGCCGGCGTCGATGCCCTCGGGATGCATCTGGAAGCCGTGACGCCGGAGGTCCGTGCCCGCATCATGCCGGGCAAGGCGCAGGTCTCGATCGCCAAATACATGGCCTCGTTCAGGGCCGCGGTGGAGGTCTTCGGGCGCGGCCAGGTCTCGACCTATATCCTGGCGGGGCTCGGCGACAGCCGTGAGGCCATTCTGGATATCTGCGAAAATCTGGTTGCGCTTGGCGTCTATCCCTTCGTCGTGCCCTTCGTGCCGATTTCCGGCACTCCGCTCGAAAGCCACCCGGCGCCCAGGCCTGACTTCATGCACTCGATCCTCGGCCCCTTGTCCAAGATGCTGGTCGACAGCGGCTTGAAGGCCGTCGACATCAAGGCCGGCTGCGGCAAATGCGGCGCCTGCTCCGCCCTTTCCACCTATGAAAGGATGCTCACCAAATGATGCTCGAAGCCTTTGCTCCCTATCGCTCGAGCGAATTCCAGGTGAAATTCGCGACCTCCGCCTGGGAGCGCAGCCAGGCGCATGCGCTGCGCCGTGCCGTCTTCTGCGAGGAACAGCGGATCTTCGAAAGCGATGACCGCGACGCGATCGACGATTACGCCATCCCGATCGTGGCTCTCTCCATGCTGGGCATTGCCGCCGACCAGCTTGTGGGAACGGTGCGCATCCATCAGGCCGAACCCGGCATCTGGTGGGGATCAAGACTGGCGGTCCATCCGGATTTTCGCAAGATCGGCGCCTTGGGGGCGACCCTGATCAAGCTCGCCGTGTCCTCCGCCAATGCGATCGGATGCCACACGTTCCTCGCCAATGTGCAGGTTCAGAACGGCCTGCTGTTTCGGAGGCTGCACTGGGATGTCATCGAGGAGTTCGAGGTCTATGGCAAGCCGCATCTCAGGATGAAGGCCGACCTTGCCTATTATCCGCCTTGCGTCACACCCGAGGCAGGCTTCACCGCCCTTTCCAGAAAGGCGGCGTGAAGATGGTCGCGATCGACATCAAGGCCCTGGCGGCCAAACTCTCGACGAGCGGCGGCATCGCCGCCAAGCAGGATATCGGCACGATCGCCGCAAGGCTCGGCCTGCAGGGGCAGCAGATTGCCGTCGGCGACGATTGCGCCGCGCTGCCCGATGGCGACGGTCATCTGCTTTTTGCCATCGAAGGGTTCATGAACGAGTTCGTCGCCGCCGACCCCTGGTTTGCCGGCTGGTGCGGCGTCATGGTCAATATCTCCGACGTCGTTGCCATGGGCGGCCGGCCGATCGCCGTGGTTGATGCCGTCTGGGCCGATGGCGAAGCTGGCGCGACACTCGTTCTGGATGGCATGCGGGCGGCATCCAGCGCCTTTGGCGTGCCGATCGTCGGCGGCCACACCAATATGCGCACCGAACGCGGCCAATTGTCGGTCGCCATTCTCGGTCGCGCCAAGACACTGCTGACGAGCTTCGATGCAAGGCCGGGCGATGTGCTGGTTGCGGCGATCGACCATCGCGGCCGTTACCGCGAACCCTTCAACAACTGGGAGGCCGCCACCGATGCCGCGCCGGCGCGCCTGCGCGTCGACCTCGAGCTGCTGCCCGAGATCGCCGAGGCCGGGCTCGCGCTGTCTGCGAAGGATATCAGCCAGGGCGGCATCATCGGCACCGCCATCATGCTGGCCGAATGTTCGCATGTCGGCATCGATATCGACGTCGCCGCCATTCCTCTGCCGGCCGGTGTCGCTCTCGATCGCTGGCTCGTCACCTTTCCGAGCTTCGGCTATCTGCTCTCGGTCGCGCCGGAACATGCGGCCGATGTCGTCACCCGCTTCACCGCGCGCGGCATCAGCGCCGCGGTCATCGGCGCGGTCGTGGCTGGTGCGGAGGTCGCACTGGTCGATGGCGAGACCCGCGCAGTGGTGCGCAATCATGCCGAGACACCGCTGCTGCAGCTCGGTCGACAGGATGCCGCCGCATGAACCTTCCGTCGCACCGAACCTTGCGCATTGCGATGCTGACCCATTCCACCAACCCGCGTGGCGGCGTGGTTCATGCCATGCAGCTTTCGGAAGCGCTGACCTCGCTTGGCCATGAGGTGGTCCTGCATGCGCCCGATGCCAAGGGGGCGGGCTTTTTTCGTCAGCCCTCCTGCGGCACCGCCTGTATTGCCGCGGCGCCGGCATCCCCGGATATGACGGAAATGGTCGAGCAGCGGATCGCCGATTATATCGGCTATTTCCGGAAAGCCGGAACCAATGGCTTCGACCTGTTCCACGCCCATGACGGCATTTCCGGCAATGCGCTGGCGACCCTCAAGCTGGAGGGCCTGATCCCGAGTTTTGCCCGCACCGTCCACCACATCGACCAGTTCGCCGATCCGCGCCTGATGGCTCTGCAGGATCGCGCGATCGATGTGGCCGATCTCTTCTTCGCCGTCAGCCGCCTCTGGCGGGACAAGCTCAGAGAGGATCGCGGCATCGAGGCGACAATAGTCGGCAATGGCGTCGACACCAACCGCTTCTCGCCTGCCTGGAACGGCGAGCAGGTCGCTCTGCGCGACAGGCTGCAGCTCGGAAACGGGCCGATCTTCCTCAGTGTCGGCGGCATCGAGGCGCGAAAGAACACCCTCGGCATTCTCGAAGCCTTTCGTCAGGTCCGCGCCATCCGGCCGGATGCCCAGCTTGTCATTGCCGGCGGCGCCTCTCTCCTGGACCATGGCGACTATCAGGAGGAGTTCCGCTCTCACCTCGCCTGCCTCGGTCGGGACGCAGCAGCTGTGCATATCACCGGTGCGATCGCGGATGCCGACATGCCGAGCCTCTACCGGCTGGCGGATGCGCTGGTGTTCCCCTCGCTCAAAGAGGGCTTCGGCCTCGTCGTTCTGGAAGCCATGGCCAGCGGTATTCCGGTCGTGACATCCTCGATTGCACCCTTCACCGAATATCTGGGTCCCGGCGATGCGATCTGGTGCGATCCGCATCATCCAGTCTCCATTGCCGAAGGCATGGCGCTGGCGCTGGTCGCACCGATCCGCGAGCAGATCATCCCCCGTGGTCTCGAGGTTGCCGCCCGCCATGGCTGGCACCAAACCGCAACAGCCCATCTTGCCCGCTATCACACGCTGCTGGAGGCCGACCATGCCTGAAATGCGGTTCGTCATTGCCTGGCCGGATGGCCGCAAGGAGACCTGTTACTCGCCCTCCCTGGTGATCAAGGACTATTTCGCCGAGGGCCAAAACTATCCGCTGGCCGACTTTCTCGATCGCAGCCGCACGGCACTGACCATCGCCAGCGACAGGGTCAAGGCGAAATACGGCTATCCCTGTTCGCTAGCGCTCGGCCAGCTGTCGCGCATCGAACAGGCCGCCACTCCCTATCTCACCGACGCAGAGGCCGAAGTCCGCTGCGAAAGCTTCATCCTTTGAAAGGACCCACCATGACCACACCATCCCTCAAGAGCCATTACAGCGCGGTTGTCATCGGCGGCGGCCAGGCCGGGCTCTCGGCCTCTCACTATCTGAAGAGGCACGGCATTGATCACGTGGTTTTCGAGAAGAAGACCGTTGCGCATAAATGGAAGAACGAACGCTGGGACGCCTTCTGCCTGGTGACGCCGAACTGGCAATGCCAGCTTCCGGACCATTCCTATGACGGCACGGATCCGCACGGTTTTATGGTCAAGGACGAGATACTCGCCTATGTCGATCGCTTCGTGAAGAAGGTCGACGCGCCGGTCTTCGAGCAAACCAGCGTGACGTCGCTCGAAAAGCATGGCGGCCTCTTCCGGCTCGAGACCTCAGCTGGCGCGGTGACAGCCGATGCCGTGGTGATCGCCACCAGCCTCTATGCAGATCCGGCCATTCCGCGTGCGGCCGAGCGCCTGCCCGAGGACATCATGCAGCTCCACACCGCCGCCTACCGCAATGCCGACCAACTGCCGGAGGGCGGCGTCATCGTGGTCGGCTCCGGCCAGTCCGGCTGCCAGATCGCCGAGGATCTGTATCTTGCCGGCCGCAAGGTGCATCTCGTCACCGGCAACGCGCCGCGTTGCGCCCGGTTCTATCGCGGTCGCGATGTGGTCGACTGGCTTTCCGATATCGGCCAGTACGACATCACGGTCGAACATGATGGCATGACGAAGAAGAAGCACGACACCAACCATTACCTGACCGGACGCGACGGCGGACGCGATATCGATCTGCGCAAATTCGCGCTGGAGGGTATGATGCTTTATGGCCGCATGTCCGGCGTCGCCGCCGGCCGGATGCTGTTCGAGCCGAACCTGAAGGCCAATCTCGACAGTGCCGACCGTGTCTATAACGGTATCAATGCCCTGATTGACCGGCATATCGCCGAAAAAGGCATCGAGGCTCCGGCCGGATCCCCCTATGTCCCCGTCTGGGAGCCTGGGGCGGAGATTGTCGAACTCGATCTGAAGGCGGAGGGGATCACCTCGGTCATCTGGGCCACGGGTTTCAGTCCGGATTGGTCCTTCGTCGGCCTGCCGATCTTCGACGGCAACGCCTACCCCGTTCACCGCCGCGGCGTTACCGTCGTCGATGGCGTCTACGTGCTCGGACTTCCCTGGCTCTGGACCTGGGGTTCCGGGCGGTTCCTCAGCGTCGGCAAGGATGCCGAACATGTGGTCGGGCATCTCGCAGCTCGGCTTTCGGCACAGGCATCCTCTCTCAAGCAAGCGGTCAGTGCCTGATGATGAGCGCAGCCCTTCTCGATTTTCCGCCCGCAGGACCTTCGGCACGCGACTTGATGGAACGTGCCCTTGATCCGCATGTGCTTCTCGGCATGCCGCATTTGAATGGAAACGGGCTGTCGGAGACCTGGCTGATGAAGGAACTCGGCCATCGTCACTGGCTGATGCTCGCCCGTCACCTCGGGCTCGACAATGCGGATTTCAGAACGGCCGATGGAGAGGAAGCCTATGCCGCGATCTGTGCAACGTCCCTGACGGATGCCCATTTCGCCATCGTGCAGGCAAATGACATTTTGACGATCCACTCGAAGCTGTCCGCAGTCTCGCGAACCCGAACGTCGACCCGACACGAGTTGTCTCTGCACGGACGAAGCGTCGGCGCGGTGGAACTCATCTCTACCTTCGTTCACAGAACGATCAAAGACAACAATCACTCGATCGCGCGTGTGACGTTGCCTGAGCGGCAGGGACGGCGCTTCCAGCCCAGTCCTCTGGCCCAGAACGCTGTGGACATCCGGAATGGACGGTTAGGCACGCATTTCGGGTTTTCCGTCCTCGCTCACAGGGCGCTCCGAACCTTTAAGTTTGATCCCAGCGCTTCGCAGGAGTTCAACGGCGCAGGATTGTTTTATTTTGCCGAGTATCAGGCACTCGCCGACCGCGCCCTGGAAAACTGGTTTCCCTGCAAGGGACCGGTCGTCCGTAAGGACGTTTTCTTCCTTGGAAATATCGAACGAAATGAAAGTGTTTTCTTCGACCTTATCGATTTTTCCGACGAGCAAAAAACTGTCCATGGGCAGCTACGACGCGAGAATGGGAAAGTGATCGCCAAAATATTCAGCGCGTGGACATATCTTCGCTGAGTCATCGTCCCGCAATGCCTGCTTTGTGTCGTTTGAAACGGAGAAGGACAATGGGATGGCGAGCGGAGCGCGCTTGATGCGGCGTGCCGCTAGTGATCTAGTGGATGACAAATGGAGGTGAACTTCAGCAGTTCGGTTCATTCGACCGCCGCTAGAAAAAGAAAAACGAGCACGTGACGACCAGCATCAGACATATCGCCAAACTTGCAGGAACGTCGGTCTCTTCGGTTTCGCGCGTGCTCAACAACAGCGGTTATGCCTCGCCTGAGCTCCGAGACCGCGTCGAGGCGGCGATCCGTGCACTGAACTACACGCCCAGCAAGGGCGCACGCATGTTGCGCGGTGCGCCAAGCCGGATGATCGGACTGATGCTACCGTCGATCGAGGTGCCCTTCTTCGGCATCCTGGCCCATGCCATCGAACAGGAATTGTTTCAGCACGGCTATCAGACGCTGATCTGCAGCACGGCGGAAAATATGGAGCACGAGGCGCGTTATATCTCGATGCTGCTCGCCCAGCGCGTCGACGGCGTCATCGTCGCCAGCGCCTTCGGCAGCATCGAGCACTTCGGGGTGCTGCGGGACGCTCGCATTCCGATCATCGCCATTGACCGCGAGCTGAACGGCATCGCAGACGACGCTGTCATGGCCGATCACGAGGAAGGCGGGCGGCTGATGGCGCGCCATCTGATCGGCCTCGGCCACCGGGCGATCGCCATCGTCGGCGCGCCGGCGCACAGCCAGCCCATCCAGCTTCGCCTTCAAGGCATCACCGCGGAAATGGCGAAAAACGGCATCGCGCCTGCCGTCGTGGCAATGGCGGAAGAGCACAGCTTTGCCGAGACCTACCGGCTGGCGCGAGAATTGCTGGCGTCTCGGCCTGATATCACCGCCATCATCGGCACGACCGACGTTTCAGCGATTGCCGCCATCCATGCTATCCAGGATCGCGGATTTTCGGTTCCGAACGACTATTCGGTTGTCGGCTTCGACGACCTGCCGGAAGCAGCCTACGTCTTTCCGCGGCTGACAACGGTTGCACAGCCGATCCGCGATGTCGGGCAGCAGGCAGCACGCCTGTTGGAAGCGCTGATCGACGAGCACCAGACCGGGGACGAATCCCGACAGGCTGCGATCGTAAAGGTGCCGGTCACGCTGATCGAGCGCGATTCCACCGGCCCCGTCCGCAGTTGAGCAGGTGGGTCTCGAGGCTAAGGCCGGACGATGACCTTGATCTCGCCGGGCAATGGCGCGTTGCCCACCACCTCGGCGACCTGCTCGAGGCCGATGGTTCTGGTGACCAATGCATCCAGCTCCAACACTCCGCTGGCGACCATTGCCGCAGCCCGCGAATGGGTGAAGGGATTGAGGTAGGCCGGCCTGATATCGACTTCGTTTATCAGCAGATCGAAGGGCAGAACCGGCACCTCGACACCCGCCGGCGTCACCCCGAAAAGCACGAAGGCGCCACCGCGCCGCGCCATTTTCAGACCGCTTTGAAGCGTGTCGCTGACGCCGGCGCATTCGATGACCACGTCGGCGCCGCCTTTGGTGACCTCTCGAACGGACGCGATCGTGTCAGAAGAGGCCGGGTCGAAGGCGTGCGTCGCCCCCAGGCGCAGAGCCGTTTGGCGTCTTGATTGCTGCCGCGTGATCAAAATGATCTCGCTCGCCCCCGCCAGGCGGGCCAGCTGCACCATGAGCAGGCCAATCACGCCGCCGCCGAGGATGGCGACGCTGTCGCCAGGACGGATCCCTGCCTTGTCGATGGCGTGGAGACAACAGGCCAGCGGTTCGCTGAAGGCGCCGTGAACGGGATCGAGGTCGGTCGGCAGCACGAAGGCCTGCGCGTGCGGCACTGCCACATATTCGGCGAAGCCGCCATCCCGTGTCACACCGATGGCGGTCAGGCGCTCGCACAAGTTCGGCCGCGCCCGCGTGCAAGCCGGACAGGTGCCGCAGGCGATATTCGGGTCGACCGTCACCAACTCGCCGCCGGTAAACCGTGTCACACCATCGCCGATCTCTTCGACGATGCCGCAGAATTCGTGGCCCAGCGTGACGGGGATCGCCGTCGGATATTCGCCCTTGTACATGTGGCGATCGGAACCGCAGATGCCCGCGGCTGCGACCCGGACAAGCAGCTCGCCCGGCCCGGCGACCGGTTTTTCGACACTGCGCATGGTCAAAGACCCGATCGACTCCAAGCGTACAGCCTTCATTCCACTCCTCCAGAACCCCAAGTTCGATTGCCTATTGCCGCAGATGAAGCGAAGCGTCAGCTCATGACATTGCCGCCATCGACATTGTAGCACTGCGCCACGATGTATGCTGCATCGGGGCCGGCCAGGAAGGCTGCCATGGCCGCTTGTTCCTGGGGGGCGCCAAATCGTCCGGCGGGAACGGCGGCAGCCACGCGGCGCTTGACGTCGCCGGGTTTCAAACCTTCGCGGCTGCCGAGTTTTGCATCGACGACATCCCACATCGGCGTATCGACGACACCGGGAGCGATGGCGTTGACGTTGATCCCGTAGCGGATCAGCTCCAGGGCGCAGCTTTGCGTGATGCTGATGACGGCCGCCTTGGAGGCGCAGTAAGCCACCGCCGGCCCCTCGCCCCGACGTCCCGCCTGGGACGAGAAGTTGATGATGCGTCCACCTTCCCCTCTCTCCACCATGTGCCGGGCGACGGCCTGCGTCATGAAGATCAGGCCTTCGATATTGACCTGAAAGACCCTCGCGGTCCGCTCCCGGGATATATCCAGAATGGACTCGACGTCGTAAATGCCGGCGGCGTTGACCAGGATGTCGATCTGACCGGCGGTTGATATCGTGAAGCGCACAGCTTCTTCGATGCTGTCCTGGCTGGTCACGTCAAGCGCCACACCCCAGGCATGAGGGCCGATCGCCTGCGCCACCCGTGCGCAGCGTTCGCCGTCGAGATCCGCCACGACAACCCTGGCGCCTTCGGCGGTGAAACGTTCGCAGACCGCTTTGCCGATGCCGCTCGCGCCTCCCGTGACCAGTGCCACCTTGCCGGAGAGCCGTCCCGTTTCCGCATAGGTCATCGCCCTGCCTCCCTGGTCGCGCCCAAATCGGCAAAGGTGCCGTGCACGGCTGCCATATCGAATAGCTTCATCTCTGCTCCTCCATTCTGACTGGATGGTGATCGGCGCCGCGCTCTCGTGAGCCGACGCCGATGGGCTAAGCGGATTGCGGGTGCGTCTCCTTCGCCTCGCGAAGGAGGACAGACATGTCGGGGATGCCATCGGTGGCCGTCGCACCCGCGAGGCAACGCGCAGCCGCAGCATGGGCGACGGCGCAGATATGCTCGACAGGCCAGTTCTCATGCAGGCCGTAGAGCACGGCGGCACAGAAGGCGTCTCCCGCGCCGACCGTGCTGACGATATCATGGGGATCAACCGGTCGTGACCGCGTCATGACCGAGGAAGCGCCCGGCGCAAACCAGAAGCAGATTTCCGGCGCATGGATGATCGCACCCTTCGCGACGCCCGCGGCAAGCAGGCGCTCGCCCGCTTCCAGAAGCCCCGCCTCGACCAAGTCTCCCTTTGCATCGCGAACGACAACGCCGGTTGCCCGGGCCGCCTCCATCTCGTTGATGATCAGGTAATCGCAGAAGGGCAGAGCGACGCCGACCTTGGCTGCAAATTCCGGGTCCTCGCTCGATACGAAGTCCACGCAGGTCGTCAGCCCGGCGCGGCGCGCGGCCTCCAGCAGGCGCGATGCTCCCGAACGGCCATCGGGGCCGATGCGGTCGAGACCCGGCAACAGCAGGAGATAACCGAGATAGAACAGCCGATAGCCGGCCTCAGCGAAGGTCGCGGGTGAGACATGTTTGTCGGTGACCGCATCGTTGGCGCCACCATGATAGAAGAAGGTGCGGTTTTGACCGGGCACATTCATGACATGCGTATGCGCCGTGACGCGGTCGGCCAGCGCCGTCAACCCACCGACATCGACGCCGGCGGCCGTAAGGCGGGCCTTGACGATCTCCCCGTCCTGATCAGCACCGATGCACCCGGCCGCTGCCAGCTGTCCAGGAAATCCGAGCGAGGCCAGATCGGTGACGACATTGGCCGCCCCGCCCCCCACACCCAGATCCTGGTGCAGGATATGCGCAAGATTGCCCTGTTCGGGCCAATAGGACAGGGTGTGGACACGATCGACGATGAAGTTTCCCGCGCAGACGATGCCGCCCTGCTTCTGACTGTCGCGATGTTGAACCGCCTCCCGGCTTCGCATCAGCTGGCTCCCTCGTTCCACAAGGGTCTGAGCGGCGGCTCGTCCTCCTCAATCGCGGCAAAGCGCCCGATCGGCTCCAGGAAGACATTATCGCTGTTGTCGTCGTTGACCTGGCTGACCTCGCCGACAAGTACGGGTCCGCTGTCTTTCCTGCCGTAGAAGCGGTGGTAAAGCCCGGTGCGGATCGTCACGCTCTGGCCGGGCTGGAGAACCAGCGGCTCCCATGCGGCGAGCCGGTGCGGCAGCCCGTCGACCGGAACCGTCACATCCTCCTTCAGCACATTGCCATCGGTATCGGTTGCGGCGAATTCGATGACGAGATCGCCGCCGGCGCGATTGATGATGTCTTCCATCTTCGCCGCATGGCGGTGCGTCGGCGTGAGCTGCCCTTCCCCAACGAAGAGCAGCTTTTCGGCATAGGTCCGCTCCCCCTCGACATCAACGATGCCATTGCGCAGGCAAAACAGCACGAGGCCGCATTCGGCAAACCGGTTCGAGCCGAAATCGGTGACATCCCAACCCAGCTGATGGGAGCGCAAATAGGCCGATGCCGCCGGATGAGCGGCAAAATCCGCCGCCGTCCAATAGCCCCATGCCGGCAGGGACCAATGCCAGCGCTCGAGAGTTTCGGTTGCCCGCCGCAACGCGGCGTTGATCTCGGAGCGCTGCATCAGACGGACGCCCCGTCATAGGCGACCGGCACCACCACGTCCTCGCGGCCGGATTTGAGGGCTGCCGTCAGGACGGCATGATGCGCCTGCGCCTCCGCCGGCGTCGCGCAACCGAAACCGTTGGCATCGCCGCCGGCAAGCTCGTCGACGAAGGCCGCCCACATCTGCTGTATGGCGTCGGCAAAACCGAATTCGAAGATCTTGCCTGTTATGGCCGGAAACAGCGAGCCATAGCCGAGATCCTCGGTGCTCCAGGCCTGCGCACCGCCATTATAATCCATCCACTGCCACTGGCGCGGAGACTTCGTGCTGAAGAATGCGCTCTTCTTCATGCCGAGAACGCGGATGTACCAGCTGTTGGATTCGCCGGGCGCGATGCGCCAGGTTTTCAGCACCATCGGAAAATCCTGATCTGCAGTGCGCACGCGGCTGCTGATCGTGGCATTGTCCCAGGTGGTGCAGGGCAGCATGCCGCCCTTGCCGTCGGGACGTTCGGTGACCTTTTTGACCAATTGCGCATGCAGTGTGGTCGGGCGCCAGCCGAGACGCAGCGGCACGTGCAGCACATGCATGCCGAGATCACCCATGCAGCCATAATTGCCGTTGATCTCGGCCATCCGCTTCCAGTTGATCGGCTTCTGCCGGTCGATATCCGAAGAATGCAGGAACCCCGCCTCGACTTCGAGGATATCTCCCATCTCGCCGCTTTTTGCGAGCGCGATGACCTTCTGTGCACCGGGGAAGAACGGCATTTCCGACGAGCAGCGGACCAGGAGGTCGGGATGCTCGGCTAGAACCGCCATGATCTCCCGGTTCTGAGCGGCGTCCATGCCGAAGGGCTTTTCACCGAGAAGATGTTTTCCGGCCTTCAGAACGTCGATATAGAATTGCTGGTGCAGCACATGCGGGACGGCGCAATAGACCGCATCGACCTCGGGATTGGCCAGAAGCTCCTTATAGTCGGCGGTGAACTGGCGAACAGTCGGCACATGATCCCTGAACCAGTCAAGCAGCGTCGTGTTGGTGTCGCAGACGGCGACGATTTCCGGTCGCGCCTTCACATCAGCCAGGTGCAGCCAGCGCGCCGCGGCACTGGCGAATTCGCGTCCCATCAGACCGCAGCCGATGACGCCGAAGCGGAATGTTTTCGTCATGACATCTCCTCCCAGCCGCGCGTCAGCCGATATGCAGCGAGGCTTGCTCGACCGAAGCCTTGTCATGGACGATCGCCATCAAAGCCCGCGTCATGCCGCCGGGATTGTTGTGTTGAATGACGTTGCGGCCATAGACGATGCCACGGGCGCCCTGCTCCATCAACTGCTTGGTACGGACCAGGATTTCCTGATCCGAAACCCGGCCGCCGCCGCGCACCAGCACCGGCAGGCCTTGAGCGATCTCGACCACGCGGTGATATTCATCGACATTGTCGCAGGGGTCGGCCTTGATGATATCGGCGCCGAGTTCGGCCGCCTGGCGCACAAGCGGCAGGATCTTGTCAATCGCGCCGTCGACCATATAGGCGCCCTTGGAATTGTCCTGCATGACCAGCGGCTCGACCATCAGCGGCATGCCGTAGATCTCGCATTCGCGCTTCAGGCTGTTCACATTGCGCACACAGGCGCGGTAGACCTCCGGCTGGTCCGGCAGCATCAAAAGATTGACGACGACGCAGGCCGCGTCCAAGGCAACGCCCTGCTCCACCGCCCTGTCGATCATTTCGGAAAACAGCTGGGACGGCAGCGGATTGCCGTAGATGTTGGCGATATCGGTGCGCAGCACCAGTGCCGGACGATGTTTGCCGGGGATCGCCTGCAGAATGGGTGCCGTTCCCGGCGGAAGCTGGATGGCGTCGGGCGCGGCTTGCGCGATCACCTCGATGGCCGTCTTCATGTTCTCGATGCCGGCGAGGAAGGTCCGTTCATTGAACATGCCGTGATCGATGGCAACGTCAAAACAATTTCCAGACACGCCGAAAAGTCGGTTCAACCGTGCGGACTTCATGAAGCTCCTCCCAGATATGGCAACGTTTCCACATTCGAATAAATGGAGCGGAATTGCGAGTCAAGAAAATGTGGTAACGTTTCCACATTGGTTGATTTGTCGGCTGCCGACCTTCCAGTGCGGACGAGGCGCCCCTCGCGCCTGTCCCGCAAGGATTACCAGCAGGTGAAACCTGCATCGACATTGACGATCGCCCCGGTCATCAGGCTGGCGGCGCCCGATGCGAGGAAGAGGACAGCACTTGCAACCTCCTCCGGCGTTCCCATCCTCCCCATCGGCGTGTCGGCGAGCCAGAGCGGAATCCGCTCGCGATTGGCTTCGACGGCGACCACCATCGGTGTCTCGATATAGGTGGGCGCGACGGCATTGACCCTGATGCCGTGATGCGCCCACTCGGCCGCCAACGAGCGCGTGAGGTGATGGACCGCCGCCTTGGAGACGTTATAGGCCGTCTGAGGCTGAGGCCGGTTGCAGATCGTCCCCGACATCGAGCCGAGGTTCACGATGGCGCCGCGTTTCAGCGAAATCATGGGACGACCGAAGGCGCGCGAGCACCAGAAGACGCCGTTGAGATTGACGTCCATCATGCGCAGCCAATCGGCGTCGGTGAGATCCTCCGCCGGGATGCCACTCTGGCCGATGCCGGCATTGTTGACGAGGATCGTCGCCGGCCGGCCGCCGTCGGCAAGCTCGGTCGCGATCGCTTCCATGCGGGCCGCGTCGGTGACGTCGCCGACCCGGACTTCGATGTCGTAGCCTTTGTCGCGCAACGCAAGCGCTTGCTCAGCGTCGGCCTCGCTGCGTTCGATGACGACGACGGCAGCACCCGCCTCCGCCAGCGCCTCGGTGCAGCAAAGGCCGATCGCGCGCCCTCCGCCGGTGACCACCGCGCGTTCGCCGGCAAGGCGAAATTTCTCCTGGTAGCTCATGTTCAGCTCCTTCAGATGTCGAATGCGCTTGGAAGCACCACGATATCGCGGATGGTGACGTTGCGCGGCCGGGTCAGCATGAAGATGATCGCGTCGGCGACTTCCTTGGGCTCGATCAAAGCGCCGGCCTCCTTGGCTTTGCGAAGGTTTTCCTCCGGCCAATCCGCCAGCAACGCGCTGATCACCGGCCCTGGAGAAACCGACCCCACGCGAATGCCGTTTTTCAGAAGCTGGCGCCGCATCGTCTGGACGAAGCAGGTCATCGCCCACTTCGATGACGAATAGACCGGTTCCCATGGAATCGCCGAATGTCCGGCGACCGAGCTGGTGACGACAATGTCGCCCGTGCCGCGTTCGATCATGTGAGGAATGACATTTCGAACGTTCTTGATGACGACGTTCACGTTGAGATTGAGCATTCGATCGATGGTATCGAGGTCGGTTTCCATCAGGTCGCCGCCGATATAGGTGCCGGCATTGGCATGCAGAATGTCGAGTTTGCCCGTCTTCGACAGGATACCCTCGAGCAGTCCCGTGCACTGGTCCGGATCCAGCAAGTTGATCACCAGCGGAATGGCGCGCTCGCCAAGCCGTTCGCAAACCGTCTCAAGCGCCTTCTGATCGCGGTCCACCAGCACGACCGTCGCGCCTGCGGCGAGCATCGCCTCCGTCGAAGCAAGGCCAATACCGGATGCTGCACCCGTGACCGCTGCGATCTTCCCATTCAGTTCCGTCATCGATTTCTCCTCCTATCTTGATGCTGATTGCTCATTCTTTCCGACGCCGCAGGCGGCGTGATAGTCCGAAAGACTCCTCGTCACTCTCCAGACCAAAACCTGTTCCGGATCGAGCGGCGCATCCGCGAAGTGCTGCGCGGCCGGCATATGCTGCCAAAGCAATGGCAGCGGTACGGATTGACCTCGAAGGGCCCCGCACAGGCGCCGGACGGCATCTTGCGCTTCAGCCGACGCCCAGTAGTAGCGGATACGGTCGGAGAGCGAATAGTGCCGCAGCCACCGCTTCTCGCCATCGGTTCCGTGGTAGTGGCGGCTCCAATTGCCGGGCTGATCGAGCATCAGCGTTTCCATCGCCGCATAGAGCGGGCGCTCCCCGTAGTCGGGCAACAGATCGGACGCGATCGCATCCAGCGCATAGAGCGCCTCGCGCAGGACGAAGGTCAGCTCCGGACCGACTTTCAGAATGGGAAACCCGTCCTCCACCAGCGCGGCCAACGGCCGGGTGCCCTGATAATCGGTCGAGTGAGCCTCGAACACGAATTGCGGCTCCTCGGTGAGCACTGATTGCAGCGCCTCGATCTTGCTGCGGTTATAAAGGATGACATTGTGATTGCCGAACTCGACACCCGGCTGAACGACCAGCCCGATAGCGCGTCCGAACGCCTCCGTTAGGCCCTCCTCGGCAAAGACCCGGCGGTGGACATCGATCGTCTTCAGCGCCGCCGCTGCAGCCGTCGGCTCGATCGTCGTGAGGGCATGGTCGGCTCCACCCGGCGGCGGCACTTCGGTGCCGATGACGTAAACCGGCATCGCGCCGCCGGCCTTTTTCGCCGAGGCCTCGGCGACAACAGCCAGCCGGGCGGCGCGATGGGCGGTGGTTTCGTCGTCGAGCGCCACCGGCTCGCCCTTGCAGCCCATCGAGGCGTCGAGGTGGATCTTGCGGAAACCGGCCTCGACATAGGCGGCAACCATCTTCTCCGCTTCGGCCATGGCCTCTTCCGCCGGGCGGTCGCGCCAGGGATTGGGGCCGAGGTGATCGCCGCCGAGAACGATCAGTTCTTCGGGGCACGCCTCCTCGGCCGCGATCTTCATGACGAGAGACGCGAAGTCGCTTGGCGTCATTCCGGTGTAGCCGCCGAGGTGATTGACCTGGTTACAGGTCGCCTCGATCAGGACGGTGCTTTCCTGTTGCCGCCCGTGCCGGAGTGCTGCCCGAAGCACGATCGGATGGGCGGAGCATACGGAGGTCACGCCTTTCGGGCGGCCTTCGATCCTCAGTCTGGCCAGTTCGTCGAGGTGCACCTGCATCACGGCCGCCTTTCCGTTGAAGCAATAAATGCATCGAGTTCCTGCCGAGTGCCGGCGCCTTCCATCGGACCCAGCACCGTCACATTGCGGGCGCCGGCGGCGGAGGCATAGGTCAGCGCTTGCTTCTGAAACATTCCGAGCCGCCGGCAGGTGAGATAGGCTCCGCCGAAGCAGTCGCCGGCGCCGGTCGGATCGACCTCACGAACGACGAATGCCGGAGCCTCGATGCGGTCTCCTTGCCTGCCGAAATAGGTCGCGCCGTCGGCGCCGCGCTTCAGCACGATTTCCTTGACGCCCATCTCGAACAAGCGGCGGATTGCTTCCGCCTCGCCTTCGACACCTGCGGCACGTTCAAGCTCCTCTCCGGAAGGCAGAAGCAGATCAGCCATGGCAACAAGCTTGGAAAACCGGCGCTCGGTGTCCTCGTCCAGCTTCAATTCCTTGCGAATGTTCGGATCCACCGAGAGCGTTCCCCCGCGCGCCTTGACGATATCGACCGCCCTGTCGATCACCTCACGCGCACTGGGGACCGACAGAGCCGAGCCCATCACGTGAAGATGCCCGCTCCGATCGATGAGATCGCCGACCGTTTGAGACCAGCCGAAGCGCGCGGCTGCCGATGTGGCGATGTTGTAGACGAAATCTCTGGAGCCATCCTTGCGGTAGCGGACAAACGCGCTTCCCGTCGGATAGTCCGGATCGATCGAGATCGCCGAAACGTCGACGCCGTCGCGCTTGAGGCGATCGGTATTCACCCGGCCGAAATCGTCATCGCCGACAGCGCCGACCATGGCCGACTTGCCGCCGAGCCGGCCGCATTGCGAGATGAAGATCGCCGGCGCGCCGCTCGCAAACGGACCGACCAGCGGCTGGGCTTCGAGAAATCCGTCTCCAACCGTCGTGGCGACGATCTCCACGAGGATCTCGCCTACGCAAACCGTGGGACCAAGCGCGTCCGGAGACAGTATTGAAGCCATTTGCAACCCTGCTTTCGATAGTTCTTGTCGTCAACTCGTCGCCGATTGGACCGGCCCACCATCCTCGCTGCCGAACTCCTCGCTCTCCAGTGACAGAAAGCGCTGGTGCAACATGCATGCCGCCCCGAAGGCGGAACCGAACTCCGCATCACTGTCGACGACGATCTCAGGCGTGGGGAAAGGGATGTTCTGGCTCTCCGACATGTGGACCGCCACGCGGGCAGCGACCATCGGGTAGAGGGATGCCACGGAGCCGCCCAGCACGATCCTGTCCGGGTCGAGCAGGCGACAGGCTTGCAGCAATGCGTAGGCGAGATGGCGCGACCAGGTTTCGGCGATGTTGACGGCAGCCGGGACACGGTCACGAACGTCGCCGAGGAAATCCTGCAGATCGGCGTTCTCGCGGCCGACAGCCTCGCGATACTGCCTGATGAGCACCTCGCGACCGATCAGCTGTTCAAACTTCTGACCGCCGCTTCCCGGCACCAGGGTGTGGCCGATTTCGCCCGCCAGACCGTGGCCGCCACGAAACAGTTTGCCATCGATCATGATGCCGCCGCCGACGCCGGTTTCCATGAGCAGGAACAGGGTCACTCCCGCGGCGCCGTGGCGATAGCTGTCACCGATCGCGAAGGCGTTGGCGTCGTTTTCGACCGTGATCGGGACGGCGGCCGGGACAACGGCCAGGAAAGCGGATCGGCCAATCTCCTTCAACGGCACGTCTCGCCAGCCGATGATCGGTGCCAGGGTGACAAAACCATCCGGCCGGATATGGGCCGGCGTCGATATGCCGAGACCCTTGCACCTGCCGATCATCCTCTTCGCCATCACGCCGACAATGAGCTCGACACCCTGCGCCACCGCCTCCTCCACCGTCGAAGACGGTGTATCGAACGCCATTTTTCGACAGGCCCGGACTTCTGCGGAGAGATCGATGACGGCTGCCGATATATGCTCGACGCCGATCTCGATTCCGACGAAGAACGCGGCATCGGGAACCAGTTCGAGCATGATGCCCGGCCGCCCGGCACGGGAGGGCTCCGAGCGCTGCTTGCCGCTCTCGTCCGATTCCTGAACGAACCCGCCTTCCGTCAGTTCGGCGACGATCTCTCCCGAGGATGAACGGTTCATCCCGAGCTTGCGGGCGAGATCCGCCCTGCTGAGGCTTCGGTGAGCGTAGATCGTCTGCAAGGCGGCGACGATATTGTTCTGTCGGATCCTGCGCGGCGAACTTCCGATGGAGACGGTGTCGTTCATATTTCAATTCCCTTCAAGTCGCCCAACCCTTACACGACTGGAACAGGCTGTCAGAAGGATAATTAGGGCCGCGCGTTTGTGGCGCGGCGGCGCTTCGCCTCGTCATATTTCAGCTCGATGTAGCGCTTCGCGTGTGCTGCAAGCGGATCATTATCCTCCCAGGTGTCGCGCCAGATCGCGCAGGCGAGCGACAGGCCCTCGTCGACGACCGTCGTCGAGAAACTTTCGAATACGATGTCGCGCCTATAGTCGATGTCGAGCAGCGCGTCGAAGATCAGATCGAAGTTGATGACGCCGTCGCCGAGGTAGCCGCGATTGCTCTCGCCGATGTGGAAATAACCGATCTTGTCGCCGGCGAGACGGATCGCCGCGGCCGGATTGGCTTCCTCGATGTTCATATGGAACGTGTCGAGATGGAGACGGACATGCTCCGATCCCGTCTCGGCGATGAACTTCAACCCCTGCGCCGTGGTATTCAGCAGGTTCGTCTCGAACCGGTTGACGACCTCCAGGACGAGGTCGACGTTTGCCTGCCTGGCGACCTCGCCGGTCGCGGCGATCGCGGCGACGCTGTTGTCCCAGCCTTTCCTCGTCGGCTGGCGATTGTATTTGGTGTGGGCGGAATAGAGAATCCCGCCGAGCTTGTTGCCGCCGATATCGCGGACCGCCCGAACGGCGTCGGCCAGCGTCTGCTTGCCGGCGGAGACAGCAGACATGTCCTCGCTCGATACGTCCTTGTCGAGCGGCAGACCCATCGTCACGCCAATCTCGACGTCAAGGGATTGGGCAAGCTTCGCCAGTCGATCGAGGTTGAATTTCTCGGGGCGCAGATAGGCAAATTCGATGGTGCGATATCCGTGTTCGGCCGTCTTGTTGAGGGCCATCTCCAGCCCCTCCTGCGTTTGGCCACCTGTCCATACAAATGAATGGATACCCAATCGACGCATAGCCTTTTCCTCCGCGAGATGCTCTTGATCGCGGACAGTGCTATGCCATTTAGTTTGGTGAGGCAACAAATAATTTCAGCGGCTAGCTTTTTGCTGCTTCGCAAAATTTCTTTGCAATGCAATATATTATGCCGTTTTTGCGCTTACCCTGCCTCTCAGCAGAAATTAGTTTCTGCAGAAATCAATGGGATAGGCTCATGATTTGCATGTTTAGACAACAAATGTTGCGCCGCCGGTTTTTTTGGCCTACACAAAGCACCGGCGAAATGATCTCGCTGCACTCTGGGAGGATTGGAAATGAACTATGCTTTGAAGGCTAGCGCGCTTGCGCTGACGCTCGGCCTCGCCGCCACCGCTTCACCGGCCTGGGCCGACTTCTGGTCCGACGCCGGGGCTAAATTCAAGGGCGTGACCCTGCACGGCGTCACCGAAAGCACCCCGCCGTCGAACTACATCAAGAACGTGCTTGCTCCGGAATTCGAAAAGAAGACCGGCATCAAGGTCGACATCGAGACGACGTCCTGGGATCAGATGTACGACAAGGCCATCAAGGACATGGAAGCCAAGACCGGCATCTATGACATGGTCTACATCGAGCAGGACATCATCTACTCCTATCTCGCCAGGAATTTCCTCGTCGACATCACGAAGACGCTGAAAGACCAGCCGGATCTGAAAGCGCCGACCTACGACGATGCGAACTTCACCAGCTTTGCCGACTACTTCAAGGACACGAGCGGCGATCTCTTCGGCGTTCCGATGGAAGCCTTCCTGAAGACCTATCTCTATCGCAAGGACCTCTTCGACGATGCGAAGATCAAGGAAGCCTTCAAGAAGGAAACCGGCAAGGACCTGAAGCCGGCGACGACCCACGAGGAGTACACCCAGATTGCCGAATTCTTCACGAAATACGGCAAGGACAACGGTCTGGAGCTCTGGGGCACGACCGCTCAGGCCCATACCGGCCATCCGGCCTCCTGGTATGAATTCTTCGAGTCCATCGTGCCGACCTTCGGCGTCTACAATTGGGGCATCGACGCCAAGAACAATTATGCGGCGACGGTCGAACACGGCGGTTCGATGAACGGTGACAAGGCGAAGGCCGCGCTGAAATATTGGCTGCACCTGCGCGACATCGCTCCTCCGGAATCGACCCAGTCAACCTGGACGGAAACCGCAACGACGTTTGCCGCGGGCCGTGTCGCCCAGGGGCTGATCTATGGTGAGAATGCCGCGTGGATCGCCAGCGATCCGGCGCAGTCGAAGGTGGTCGGCCAGGTCGGCTTCGCTCTGCCGCCGCTCGAGCCGGGCGTATTGGATGATGCGAAAGCCGGAAAGGGCTATATCGGCTACTACGATGGCGGCGCCTTCGGCGTGCCGGTCACGTCCAAGAACAAGGAAGCGTCGCTGCTCTTCCTCGAATTCATCGGTCAGAACGAAGTTCAGCCCGATTGGGCCATCGCCGCACCGCGCATCACCAACACGGCGACGTTCGACGATCCGAAGGTGAAGGAGATGGACGCCAAGCTCGGTGGCTTCTACACAATGCTGAAGGACGAGGGCAAGCTCTTCGCCGGCGCTCCTCCCTACCCCTTCCATGCGCAGGTACGTGAAGCGACCGCTCCGATCTTCTACGACATCCTGACCGGCAAGATCGGCCCCGATGAAGGCCTCGACCAGATGGCGGCCAAGGCCGAAGAGGAGCTCACCTCGCTCGGCTATCGCAAATAAAACATCCTCCCCAACTGACGGGTCGTTCCGACGACCCGTCATCTTTGCGCTCCAGGTGGAGCGGACGTCCACATAACGTTCAATGGGGGATAGGCGATGCATTCGCAGAAGCTCGGGTGGCTGTTGCTGTCACCGACCATAGTGATCCTCGGACTGTTCGGGATCTTTCCTTTCGTCTACGTCCTCTGGGTCTCTTTCCATTCATGGAACCCGTTCGCGGCCAATCCGGGCATGATCTTCAACTGGGCTGAGAACTATCGGCGGCTGGTCTTCGACCAGCAGTTCCTGGCATCGCTCGGCATAACCCTGGCATTCGTCTTCTTCGCGGTCGTGTCGGAGCTGGTCCTCGGCTACATCCTCGCCCAGGCGCTGCTCAAGGACTTTCCCGGAAAAGCGGTGTTTCGCACGATCCATACCCTGCCGCTGATAATGGCGCCGATCATCGTCGGCTCCGTCTGGAAGCTGATGACCACGCCGTCGATCGGCATCATTCCCTATCTCCTCCGAAGCTGGTTCGGCTACGATCTGAATATCGGCCAGAGTGCCGTCGCGGCCTTCACCGTGACGGTCATCATGGATATCTGGCACTGGACGCCACTCGTCACCCTCTCGCTGATCGCCGCCCTCGTCTCGCTTCCGTCAGACCCATTCGAGCAGGCGCAGATCGACGGCGCCGGCAAGAGCCAGATCTTCTGGCACATAACACTCCCTTTGATCCGCCCGGCCCTGCTCGCCACGGTGTTCATCCGGCTGATGGATGCGCTGCGCACCGTCGACGAAGTGCTGATGCTGACCGGCGGCGGTCCGGGTTCATCGACGCGCTACATCGGCGTCCATATTTTCCGGGAAGTCTTTCCCAAGACGAATTACGGCTACGGTTCGGCGATCTCCGTCATCGTCCTTTACCTCACCATCGTCGTCTGCTGGCTGCTCTATGTCGGCTTGATTGCGCCCCGCGTGAAGAGAGGTTGACGCGATGAAGAACCAGACCCCCTGGCTTCCGGTCGTCCTGTGGACGCTGATAAGCCTCGCGACGCTTTTCCCGATTTACTGGCTGTTCGTCATATCGGTGAAACAGCCCTTCGACCTGTTCTCGACGCCCGACGTCATTCTCCGGAGCTTCTTCTGGAAGAACTATCAGGACGTGCTGACCAACCCGACCTTGCGCGGCTACATGCTCAATTCGCTGATCATCTCGTCAGGCAACGCGCTGCTCGTGACGACGCTCGGCTTTTTTGCCTGCTACGCCCTGACGCGTTTCGAGCTTGCCGGCAAGGAAAGCATCTTCTTCTGGACGATCACCAACCGCATGGCGCCGCCGGCGGTCTTCCTGCTGCCGCTCTTCCTGCTGCTGACGCAGGTCTACAGGATCGGCGACTTCTCGCTCGCCGATTCCCGGCTCGGCATGATCCTGGTCTACTGCTCCTTCAACCTTCCCTTCGCAATCTGGACGCTGCGACCGACCGTGGAAGCCATTCCGAAGGAGTTGGATGAGGCGGCCTATATGGATGGCGCCAGCCCATGGGTCGTCCTCTACGACATCGTCTTCCCCCTGGCACGGCCCGGACTTGCGGTGACGCTGATCCTGACGTGGGTGTTTGCGTGGAACGAATATCTGCTGGCGGCGACGCTCACCAATTTCAATGCGCGGACGCTGACCACCGGCCTGTCGGAATATGTGACGACCACGGGAACGGCCTGGGGCATCATGGCCGCGATCTCAATGCTGACATTGGTTCCGGCGCTCATCGTGTTTTCGGTGGTCCAGCGTCACATCGTTGCCGGCCTGACCTTCGGCGCCGTGAAAGGATGAAGCCATGACATCTCCGTCAGGAAATGGTGAACGCAAGCCGGGCTTTCTGCCGATCGAAACGAACTGGTTCGACCGGCTGTTCATCTCGATTGTGATCTGGGTCGCGCTCTCGCTGTTCTGGATGCGGTTCATCGAGCCGTTCGGGCTTTCGGTATGGTTTGCGGCAGCAATCTCGGCAGTCCTCGGCGCCTATCTCGTCTGGAAGGGATGAGCCGATGAATTTCCGTCAACACCATCAAGACACGACAGCGCCGCGCGTCTCATCAGACGCGCAAAGGATGCTGCAGCACTTTAAATTGCTGCTTTAGGGAGGAACGACTTTGGCAAATGTACAGGTGAGCGACGTCACCAAAAGGTATGGTGCACTCCAGGTCATGCACGGCGTCAGTGTCGACATCGAGGACGGCGAATTCGTCGTGCTGGTCGGCCCATCCGGATGCGGCAAGTCCACCCTGCTGCGGATGATCGCCGGTCTTGAGACCGTCAGCGGCGGCGACATCCGGATCGGCGGCCGTGTCGTCACCAACGCTCCGCCGAAGGAGCGCGACATCGCGATGGTCTTCCAGAGCTATGCGCTCTATCCGCACAAGACGGTCGCCGAGAACATGGGCTTTCCGCTGAAGATGGCCAAGCGCCCCAAGGCGGAGATCGACGAGAAGGTCGGCAGAGCGGCCGAGATCCTCGACCTGACGCGTTATCTCGACCGCTATCCGAAGCAATTGTCAGGCGGACAGCGTCAGCGTGTGGCGATGGGCCGCGCGATCGTGCGCGATCCGAAGGTCTTCCTGTTCGACGAGCCGTTGTCGAACCTCGACGCCAAGCTTCGCGTCACCATGCGCGTCGAGATCAAGGAGCTTCACCAGCGGCTGAAGACCACCACCGTCTACGTCACGCATGATCAGATCGAGGCCATGACAATGGCCAATAAGATCGTGGTGATGCGTGACGGCAGGGTCGAGCAGATCGGCAAGCCTCTCGATCTCTACGACTTCCCGGTCAACCTCTTCGTCGCAGGCTTCATCGGCAGCCCATCGATGAACTTCCTGCAGGGCCGCATCGCGACCCGCGACGGCAGGAAGGTCGTCGTCACCGACCAGGGTATCGCCCTTCCCATGGGAAGTACAAATGCGGACGAAGGAAGAGCCGTTACCTACGGCATCCGGCCGGAGCATATCACCATCGGCGATGAAGGCGTTCCGGTCGAGGTCTCCGTGTTCGAGCCCACGGGTTCGGAGACATTGATCTTCGGCCGCACGGGAGGCGTGCCGATCGACGCCCTGATCCGCGAGCGCATCGAAGTCGATCCCGGACGGACGATGTACTTCCATATCGATCCCCGGCGTGCGCATATCTTCGATCGGGAAACGGGCCAGAGACTGTAAGGGAGGCGATCCATGGAGTTCAAAGGAAAGACGGTCATCGTGACCGGCGCCGGAAAAGGCATCGGACGCGAACTTGTGAGGATGCTCATCGAACGGGGTGCTCAGGTCGTCGCGCTGACCCGGAGTGCTGCCGATGTCGAAGCGCTGCAACAGGAATCCGGCTGCCGGGCCATACAGGTCGATCTCGCCGATGCCGATGCGACCAGGGAGGCTGTCATCGCTGCCCTTCCCGCCGATTTCCTCGTCAACTGCGCCGGCACGACCGAGCTCCAGCCGTTCCTGGATACGACAGTCGAAGCATTCGACCGACTTGTTGCGGTCAACACCCGTGCTCCGATGATCGTGGCCCAGGAATATGCCCGTTCGCTGATCAAGGCGGGCCGCAAGGGCGCCATCGTCAACGTCTCGTCGGTCGCGTCCTTCGTCGGCATCCCCGACCACGCTGCCTATTGTGCGTCGAAGGGCGGGTTGGATGGCTTGACGCGGGTCATGGCAAAGGAGCTTGCACCGCACGGCATCCGCGCCAACGGCGTCCACCCAACGGTGACGCTGACCCCGATGGCGGTGAAAGCATGGAGCGATCCCGAGAAGGCCGCGGGAATGATGAAGCGAATCCCCGTCGGTCGCTTCGCCGAACCGGCAGACATCGCCGAGGTCGTTCTTTTCCTGCTCTCCGATCAGGCTGCCATGGTGAACGGGATATCGATGCCGGTGGACGGCGGCTACATGATTGCCTGAAGTTCAGGACGAACGCGTCGTACGAGCCTGCGATTGCAATGGGGGAAGCGGCGACGTTGACCGCCGCACCAATCGGCGCAGCTCATCCTGATCAACAAAATGATCCGTTACGCCGGCCTCTTTATCTGGATGACTGAAAACAAGGCCGTCGGAATCCTCAAGCTTGAGAGCTTGCTCCGTATTCATGATCCCCAGTGCCTGGCGCTCGTACCCGGACTCGAGCGCCGCCTCGACGATGGCTTTTCTCTTGGGCATGTCCATGTCCTCCGTTCCTCAAAGGGTAACGGACGGCCGGAGTCGCGGTTCCGATCAGGGCATCACGATATGAGACCCGTTGAAACGAAAGCCTCGCCGATACACGGCCCGCCATCGCGCGGGCCGCGCTGTTTTTGGCCCTCGCTACCACGTTTGGCGCTGCCACCAACGTTGAGACAGCTCCCCAATACTGGCGCCGCCCAACTCGGCGAGGCGTCTTAAGCACCTGACTTATGACGGCCTTCAACCAAGGACCCAGGTTGCGGCACGCCGCCGCAATAACCTCGGTCCAATCCTCCTCGGCAGAAGGTTCCGCCGAGGAAGTCCGAGCGAAGGTCACGCAAACTGGAAATCCGTCGACTCCAGGCTCGATACGGCGACATTCTTCAACGTTATGGTGTTGTTGATATCCGCGGTAACGATTGTATCGCTGCCAGACTGACTGGATGCGGCAAGAAGCGACGCCCAATCTGCAAAAACGCTGTGATCGATCCTGATCGTGTCATGCGCTGTGCCGGTCGCCACGAAATTCGTGATCGTATCGTGGCCCCAGTTCGGCGAATAGATGAAAAAGTCCGCTGCCGCCCCACCGATGAGAATATCGTCGCCGGCACCACCGGTAAGCGTGTTGCCCCCGTTACCGCCGGTGATCGTGTTGGCGGATGCATTGCCGGTGCCGGTGAAGGCCGCCGTTCCATTATAGGTGAGGTTCTCGACATTGGCGCCAAGTGTATAGCTTGCC